>JAIESR010000025.1 GCA_019745775.1 Xanthobacteraceae bacterium
TGACAGCTGTTCGTACTTGCGACCCATGGCAACACCTCTCTAAGAAGGTGTTGCACTTCGTTTGTGAACTTAGGGAACCCAGTGCTAAACGGAGAGATTCTGGATTCCCGCTTTCGCGGGAATGAGCGGCGGACAGACCGTAAAGCGGAATTGAGCGCAGATGGATGACGTGACGGCAAAGGTGCGGGGCAGCGAGACGACGCAGCCGCGGCTCGATTTGCAGGAGCATCTCGCGGACCTCGAGGCGAGGGGGCTGCTGACGCGGATCGATCATCCGGTCGACAAGGACACCGAGCTGCACCCGCTGGTGCGGCTGCAATTCATCGGCGGTATTCCGGAGAGCGAGCGCCGCGCCTTCCTGTTCACCCATGTCGTCGACGCGACCGGCCGCAGATACGACATGCCGGTGGTGGTTGGCGCGATCGCCGCGTCGCCGGAAATCTATTCGCTCGGCATGCGCGCCGCGGTCGAGGACATCGGCAGGCGCTGGATGGAGGCGATCGCGCATCCGATCCCGCCGATCAAGACCAACGCCGCGCGCTGCCAGGAGGTCGTCATCACCGGCGACGATCTGCGCAAGCCCAACGGCGGACTCAAGGTTCTGCCGGTGCCGATCTCGACGCCGGGCTTCGACTCCGCGCCGTATCTCAGCGCCACCTTCTGCATCACCAAGGACCCGGAGTCCGGCATCCAGAATGGCGGCACTTATCGCGCTGCCCTCAAGGCCACCGATCGGATGGTGGTGCGCATGGTGGCGCGTGCCGGCGGAGCGGGCGGCTACCTGCACTGGGAAAAATACAACAAGCGCAAACAGCCGATGCCGATCGCGATCGTGGTCGGCGCCGCGCCGGTCGTCTTGTTCACCGGCGCGCAGAAGCTCGACGTCGATCTCGACGAGCTCGGGGTCTCCGGCGGGCTCGCCGGCCGGCCGGTGCCGGTGGTGAAGTGCAAGACCGTCGACCTCGACGTTCCGGCCGATGCGGAGATCGTCATCGAAGGGCTGATCGATCCGGAGAAGCTCGAGCCGGAGGCGCCATTCGGCGAGAGCAACGGCTATGTCGCGCTCGAAGCCTACAACATGCCCATGCAGGTCACCGCCATCACCCATCGCAAGAACGCGGTGTTCGCCTCGATCATCAGCCAGGTGACGCCGAGCGAGTCGAGCCTGGTCAAGAAGGTCGCCTACGAGCCGCTCTATCTCGCGCATCTGCGCGATGCGCTGGGCATCCGCGGCGTAAAACGCGTGGTGATGCATGAGCCGCTCACCAACCTGCGTCCCGTGATCTTCGTGCAATACGCCGCCGGTACGCCGCGTTCGGAAGTGTGGCGCGGCATGAACGGCGCCGCGAGCCTCAACGCCATTGCCGGCAAGATCATCATCGCGGTGAGCGAGGACATCGACCCCGACAATCTCGACGCGGTGATGTGGTCGATCGCCTATCGCTGCAATCCGGTCGAGGACGTGCACATCCCGCCCTACCACGGCGGCGTGCAGGGCTCGCAGTACAGTAACCGCGGGCTCGGCTCGAAGCTGCTGATCGATGCCACGATGAAGGGCCCGATGGCGCCGCTCGCGCTCCCCAAGAAGGAGTTCATGGAGCGGGCGCAGGCGCTGTGGGCGACGCTCGGCCTGCCGCCGATCACGCTCAAGCAGCCGTGGCACGGCTATGAGCTCGGCGACTGGATCGAGCGCTGGGACGCCTGGGCCGCGCGCGCGGTCAAGGGTCAGTGGGAGGAAACCGGCCGGGAGACGCTTGCCCGCCAGCGCACGGGGCTCAAGCCGGAAACGCCGGCCCGCAAGGTTGCGGATTAGGCCCCTTGGCTGCTGAAGCGGCATAACAATGGCACGAAATTTGATGGATTGATTTTGCGGCCGTTCCCGTCTGTATGGCGGCAACGGAGGGGCCTGGAACGTGACGAAGACTGCTGCGGAGATCGTGGCCGAGCATCGGGCCGGGGCGGCCAACCCCGAGGATACGATCGCGCAGTGCTATGCGCGCATCCGCGCCCATGCCGATCCGGCGATCTTCATCTCGTTGCGTGATGAGGCGGATGCGATCGCGGAAGCAAAGCGCCTCAGCCGCCACCCGAATGCCGAGCGCTTCCCGCTGCTCGGCGTGCCGGTGGCAATCAAGGACAACATCGACGTCAAAGGTCTGCCGACGACGGCCGCGTGCCCGGCCTTCTCCTACCATCCCGGCATCGATGCATCGGCGGTCATGGGCCTGCGGCAGGCCGGCGCCATCGTCATCGGCAAGACCAATCTCGACCAGTTCGCGACCGGGCTGGTCGGCGTGCGCTCGCCTTACGGGGTGCCGCGCAATCCGTTCGACGCCAGGCTCATCCCCGGCGGCTCGAGCTCGGGCTCCGCGGTGGCGGTGGCGGCGGGCCTGGTGCCGCTCGCGCTCGGCACCGACACCGCCGGATCGGGCCGCGTGCCCGCGGCGCTCAACAATATCGTCGGCCTCAAGCCGACCCTCGGCATGGTCTCGACCGCCGGCGTGGTCCCGGCCTGCCGCACGCTCGACTGCGTGTCGGTGTTCGCGCTCACGGTCGACGACGCCATGCTGGCGCTCGGCGCCATCGCCGGACCGGACAATGCCGACCCCTATTCGAGATCCTATGCCGTCGGTGTCGTCGAGCCGATGCCGCCCGGCATGCGGATCGGCGTGCCGCTTCCCGGCCAGCGCATCTTCTTCGGCGACCGCGAGGCGGCGCGCGCCTATGACGATGCGCTGGCGCGCTGCATGAAGCTCGGCGCCACCATCGCGGAGGTCGACGTCGAGCCGCTCTACGAAACCGCGCGGCTGCTCTATGAAGGCCCGTGGCTCGCGGAGCGCTACCTCGCGTTGCGATCGCTGCTGGCGTCGTCGCCAGACGAAATCCATCCGGTGACGCGCGCGATCATCCAGGAGGGCGCGCGGCCGACCGCCGCCGACGCCTTTGTCGCGTTCTACCGGCTCGAGGAGCTGCGGCTGGTGCGCAGGCGCATCTTCAACGACATCGACGCGCTGGCGCTACCGACCATGCCGACGGTCTATACGGTCGATCAGGTGCTCGCGAATCCGATCGAGCTGAACAGCCGGCTTGGCACCTACACCAATTTCGTCAACCTGCTCGATCTGTGCGGGCTCGCGGTCCCGGCGTCGGTGCGCGCCGACGGCGCGCCGTGCGGCATCACGTTGCTGGCCGCGGCCGGACGCGACGCGGTGCTGGCCACCATCGGGCGCGCGTTCCATGTCGACACCGGGCTTCCGCTTGGCGCCACGAAGCGCGCGCATCCGCCACTGGCGGTCGCGTCGAACGAGCTGCGCGGCGGCGAGGTTCCGCTCGTGGTGGTCGGCGCGCATCTCTCCGGGATGCCGCTCAACGGCGAGCTCAGGATGCGCAACGCCCGCCTTATCGAGGAGACGAAGACCACCGCCGATTATCGGCTTTATGCGCTCGCCGGCGGCGACGTGCCGAAGCCGGGCATGCTGCGCGTCGGCGACGGCGAGGGTGAGGCGATCGCGGTCGAAGTCTGGGCGCTGACCGAGGAAGCCTTCGGCCAGTTCGTCGCCTGCGTTCCGCCGCCCCTGTCGATTGGAAGCGTGCGCCTTGCCGGCGGCCGCTTCGCCAAGGGATTCCTGGTGGAAGCGGCGGCGGTCGATGGCGCGCGCGACATTTCGAGTTTTGGCGGTTGGCGCGCTTTCGTGGCGGGCAGGAAATAGAGCCGTATACTCCGCTCATTCCGCGCAAGCTTGAGCAATCAGCCCTTCGGCTCGTCGATCATGCTCACATGGGCGGCGACGACGAACCAGCCGTCCGGGAAGCGCACCCAGGTCTGCTGCTGCCGTCCGACCTTGCCGGGCGAGGAGGGGCGGTGGAACAAGGTCGACGCCACCGCCATGTCGCGGCCGTAGGCCGTGATCACTGTCCTCGAAATCGTGCGCGCGAGGCCGACCGGCGAGCGCGCGGCGCGGAACGCCTCGATCTCCTGGTAACCATAGAGGTTCTCACCGCCGCCATAGCGGATGGTGCGCGGATCGTTGCGGAAGATCGCGTCGAGCGTCGCGACGTCGTTCGACACCAGCGCCTGCTCGTAGCGGTTGAATGCAGCGGTCACTTCGGCGACGACCTCCGGCCGGTCGATCTCCATCCACGCGCTCCCTACAATCTTTCGGACTTCGCTGGCTCTCTCCACCGCTCATTCCCGCGCAAGCGGGAATCCACTCTTGACATAGACTGGGTCCCCGCTTTCGCGGGGACGAGCGGAGGACAGACTGCGTCAACACACCAGTTCTTGTTCAAGCTGATTCTCTTGGTCTTGGCGCTGCGGCAACGCCGCTGCGTTCGAGCGCATGCGCGATCCGCAGCGCGACGTCCTCGCGCCAGGGTGCGGCGATGATCTGCACGCCGATCGGCAGCGGCGGCAGCGGGATCGGCACCGCGGCGACCGGCAGGCCGATGAACGAGATCGGCTGGGTATAGAGGCCCATGTTCGGGCGGACCGGCATCTCGACGCCGTCGAGTACGAAGTTCTGTTGCCCGATCAACGGCGCGGTGCAAGGCGTTGACGGCGCGATGATTGCGTCGACGTGCTTGAAAAGTTCGAGCATGTGCGCGCGGTACCAGCGGCGGAATTTCTGCGCCTGATCCACCAGCGTCGCGGGCACCATGGCGCCGGCGATCAGGCGATCGCGCACCGCGGGATCGAAATCGTCGGCGCGCGTGCGCAGGCGTTCGAGGTGCAGCGCCGCGCCTTCGGTGGCGGTGATGACATAGGCCGCGGAGCGCGCTCGCTCAGCTTCCGGAATTTCAATCTCGCGGGTGACGCCGAGCGCCGTCACGACGCGCTCAACCGCGGTCAGGGCTTCAGGAAAGGCGCCCTTGCGGAAATAGCCTCCGGCGACCGCGATCGTGAGGCCGTCCGGGCCGTTGCCAATGAGCGAGGCGGTCGGCTCCGCTGCCCGGTTGACGCAGACCGGATCCTCGGGGTCGTAGCCCTGCATCGCGTCATAGGCGAGGGCGAGGTCGTAGACCGAGCGTGCGAACGGCCCGAGATGGTCGAGGCTTCCGACAAACGGGAAGCTCCTTGCCCGCGTCAGCCGGCCGTAGGTCGGCTTCAAGCCGAAGATGCCGCAGAACGAGGCGGGCACCCGGATCGAGCCGTTGGTGTCGGAGCCGAGCGACAGCGGCACCAGGCCGCCCGCCACGGCGCCGGCCGAGCCGCTCGACGAGCCGCCGGTCATCCGCGCCGTGTCGTGGGGATTGCGGGCCGGCCCGTCGTGGACGTTTTCGCCGGTGAAATCATAGGCGTACTCGCCCATATTGAGAGCGCCCACGAGCACGGCGCCGGAGGCCTCCAAGCGCGTGATCAGCGGCGAGTCCTGCGTCGCCGGTGGGTTGTCGCGGTTGATCTTCGAGCCGGCCCTCGTCGCCAGTCTCGCGACGTCGAACAGGTTCTTGACCGCGAACGGCACGCCGGCGAGTGGGCCGAGCCGTTCGCCGTTCTTGCGGGCGGCGTCGATCGCGGCCGCGCGCTTGAGCGCGCGCTCCTCGGTGACGGCGGTGAAGGCGTTGAGCACCTTGTTCTGTCCGGCGATGCGCGCGAGCGACCCCGCGACCACGTCGTGCGCGCTCACCTGTCCGTCATGCACGGCGTAGGCGATCGCATTGGCGGACGTCCAGGTCAGATCAGTCATGTGAGATCGGCCACGTTAGATTCGTCATGGCGTCAGGCGACGAACACCGGCGCCGGCTCGGCGTGGTCGGGAAGCTTGAACGCGGCGACATGGGCGCCGTGGTCCAAGGTGACCTTGAGATTGGTTTTCACCGCCGCCTTACAAGCGGGCTCGATCGGAAGGTCGAGCGTGCGGGCGGCGGCGTCGATCAAATCGTCAAGCGGATCGGACATGGTCGAGCGGCTTGTCCTGTTCGAAGGTAGGATGCGGGATGGCGGCCAACAGCTCGCGAGTATAGTCCGCTTCCGGTGCGAACAGCACCTTCTCGGTCGGACCCTGCTCGACGATCCGCCCGCCGCGCATGACCAGCACGCGGTCGCACAGGAGCCGCACCACGTTGAGATCGTGCGACACGAACAGGTAGCTCATCCCGAGCGATTCCTTCAATTCCTGGAGGAGGTTAAGGACCACCGCCTGAACCGACACGTCAAGCGCCGCAGTCGGCTCGTCGAGGATCACGAGCTCCGGACGTAGCGCGATGGCGCGGGCGATGCCGACGCGCGCTTTCTGTCCGCCGGAGAGCTGGTGTGGAAAGCGGTCGAGCAGATCGACGGGCAGGCCGACCTGCTGCGCCAGTTCCTCGCAACGTGTCCGCACCGCGTCGCGGCCCCTGACGTCGCCGAGCCGCAGGATCGGGTCGGCGATCGCGCGCGCCGCGGTGAAGCGCGGGTTGAGGCTGTCGGTCGGGTCCTGGAACACCATCTGGATCCGTTTGCGGATCGGCAGGGTCGCGAATTTCTTCGCCGGGATCGCGCCGATATCCTCCCCGTCGAACTGGATCAGGCCGTCGGTGGCATCGATCAGCCGCATGACTATGGTCGAGGTCGTGGATTTGCCGCAGCCGGATTCACCCACCAGGCCGACGCTCTCGCCGCGGCCGACCGTGAAGCTGATGCCGTCGACGGCGCGGAAGGTTTCCGGCTCGGGCGAGGGGCCGCTCCGGAACAAGTTTTTCAGCGACTTGGCCGCGCCCTGGCGGGGATATTCCTTCACGAGCTTCTCGACCGCGAGCAGCGGCGTCTTGTCGGTGCTGATGGGGAGAACTTGCGCGGTCGGCCGCGCGGCGTCCTCCGGCAGCAGGTCGCGCAGCGACACGCCGGGACGCGGCGTCGCCCGCATCAGCCGCCGGGTATAGGCGTGCTCGGGCGCGGTGAAGATCGCGCGCGCGGTCGCGGTCTCGACCACGTGGCCTTTCTCCATCACGGTGACGCGGTCGCAATAGGTCGCCGCCAGCCCGAGATCATGGGTGATCAGGATCGTCGACATCCCGCGCTGCCTGGTCAGCTCGACCATAAGGTCCATCACGGTCTTTTGGGTGGTCACATCGAGGCCGGTGGTCGGCTCGTCGGCGATCAGGAGCTGCGGCCGGCAGGCGAGCGCTAGCGCGATGACGATGCGCTGGCACATGCCGCCCGACAGTTCGAAGGGATAGGCGTGATAGCGCTCGCGCGGCCGGGCGATGCGCACCTGCTCGAGCAGGTTGATCGCCTTGGCAGTGGCGTCCTGCGAGCCGGCCTGGGCGTGCTGCATGAGCACGTCCTCGATCTGGCGGCCGACCTTGCGTATCGGATTAAGCGCGGCCCGCGGGTTCTGGAAGATCATCGACATTTCCCGGCCGCGCAGGTTGCGCATCTCGGTTTCGTCGGCGGCGCGGAGGTCGAGGCCGGAGAAGGTGATCGAGCCTTCGGCGATACGGCCGGCCCGGTCAAGGATGCGCATCACCGCGTAGGACGTCACCGATTTGCCGGAGCCGGATTCGCCGACGATGGCGACGGTCTCGCCCTTGGCGACGGTGACGTCGACGTGCTGGACCGCCTTCACGATCCCGCGCCGGGTCGTGAATTCAACCGTGAGGTCGCGGACGTCGAGGAGCGGAAGCGCCGTCATGATCAGGTCCGCCGCTGCGGGTCGACGATGTCGCGCAGCCCGTCGCCCAGAAGGTTGAAGCAGAATACGGCGACCATCAGCGCGGCGCCCGGAAAGAACGCGATCCACCATTCGCCGGAGACCATGAAGGCCGCGCCTTCGGCGACCATGATCCCCCATTCCGCCGTCGGCGGCCGTACGCCCAGCCCGATGAACGAGAGGCCGGCGGCGTTGAGGATGGCGTAGCCCATGGTGAGCGACATCTGCACCACCATGATCGGCATGATGTTGGGCAGCACTTGCGCGAGCACGATTCGGGCGTCGCTGTTGCCCGACAGCCGCGCCGCCATCACGAAGCCGGCCTCGCGCCGCACATTGGCTTCGGCGCGGGCGATGCGCGCATAGAGCGGGAAGTTCACGATCGCGGTGGCGAGGATGATGTTCTGAACCGTGTTGCCGAGCGCGGCGACGATGCCCATCGCCAGCACGAACAGCGGGAACGCCATGATGGTGTCGGCGATGCGGCCGACGATGCGGTCGGTCCAGCCGCCGTAGAAGCCGGCGGCGACGCCCGCGAGCCCGCCCATCAGGAACACCAGTGCGACCGAGGCGATCGCGATGAAGAAGTCGAGCTGGGTCGCAACGATCACGCGGCTGAACACGTCGCGGCCGAGCTGGTCGGTGCCGAACCAGTGCGCCGCCGAAGGCGGCTTCAGTGCCATCGCGGTGTTGGAGGCGTAAGGATCGTAGGGAACGATGAAGGGACCGAACGCCGCCGCGATCACGATCAGCAGGAACAGGCCGGCGGCGAAGGCGGTGACCGGGTTCTCGCTCAGCACGTAGCGGGTGTGGCGCAGCAGCGCGATGAGGCCGGAGGCGGGCCTCATCCCCGACCCTCCGCC
Organism: Xanthobacteraceae bacterium; assembly: GCA_019745775.1. Taxonomy (GTDB): domain Bacteria; phylum Pseudomonadota; class Alphaproteobacteria; order Rhizobiales; family Xanthobacteraceae; genus VAZQ01. The sequence continues at coordinate 8,492 of JAIESR010000025.1, forward strand.
GCCTGCGGGGGAGGGCAGGGCGGGGGTGTTGGCGGCGATCTCGGTCATGCTTCGATCCTCACGCGCGGATCGATGACGCCGTAGAGGATGTCGATCAGCAGGTTGAGCAGGACATACATGACCGCCATGGTGAGCACGAAGCCCTGCAGCGGCGCGAAGTCCGACGCCACCAGCGCTTCGACCGCGTAGGAGCCGATGCCCGGCCAGGCGAACACCTTCTCGACCAGCACATTGGCGCCAAGCAGGAACGAGAACACCATGCCGAGCGTGGTGACGACCGGGATCATGGCGTTGCGGAAGGCGTAGGTGACGATGACGGTGGCCGGCGACAGGCCGCTGGCGCGGGCGGTGCGGACGAAATCGGACGCCAGCACCGCCAGCATCGAGGCGCGGGTCATGCGCGCGATCGGCGCCAGCGAGAAGATCGCAAGCGTCATGGCCGGCAGGACGAGCTGTTTCAGGCTGGAAACAAACACTTCGCCGTTGCCGGCGATCGCGCTGTCGATCAGGTAGAAGCCGGTAATCCGTGGTGGCGCGCTGAGGAAGGTGTCGAGACGTCCGAGCGGCGCCGGTGCGATCCCGAGCAGGTAGTAGAAAACGTAGACCAGGATCAGGCCGGTGAAGAACACCGGCAGCGAGACGCCGGCGGTCGAGATCACGCGGCAGAGATGGTCAGCGAGCGATCCGGGTTTGGTTGCGGCCAGTATGCCCAGCGGCACCGCGATCAGCATGGAGACGATGAGCCCGAGCAGCGTCAGCTCGGCGGAGGCGGGCAGGCGGTTGCGGATATCGGTCGCGACCGGCTGGCCTGTCGTGAGCGATGTCCCGAGGTCGCCGCGCGCGAGGTCGGCCACGTAGTTGCCGAACTGCACGATCAGCGGCTTGTCGAGCCCGAGCTTCACCCGCACCTGCTCGATCGCTTCCTTGGTGGCGGCGGGTCCGGCGAAATACGCCGCCGGATCGCCCGGCAGCGCACGTGTGAGCAGGAACGTGACGATGATCACGCCGATCAGGCTCGGCACCGCGATCAGCGATCGCTTCAAGATCATCCGGAGCATCAAAGGTCCCGCCTGTGTCTTAATGGTGCCGCGAATTCGGTCGGACTCCCTCTCCCCAAAGGGGAGAGGGAGCAGACCGGACTCGCTGCACGACCACGCATCACCCCTTCACGAACGACCGGTAATCGAGACGCCGGTGGAACCAGTACTGGTAGCCGGACACGTTCTTCTGCATCGCGACGTTGACGTAAGGCTGGAACAGCGGGATGCGCGGCATGTCGGCGAAGGCGAGGTCGACGAAGCCCTTCACATTGGTCTCGTACTTGGCGGTGTCGTTGATCGCGGCGGCATCGACCGCGGCGTCGATCATCGAGTCGAGCTTCGGCGACTGGTAGCTCATCGTGTTGAAGATCGAATTCTTGCCGTGGTAGCACCAGATGAAGAAGTATTCCGGATAGTCGAGCCAGCCGGAGAACACGTTGGTGTAGAGCGGCAGCACCTTCTTGTTCAGCTCGGTGCGCCAGGTCGCGCCCGGGATCTTGTTGATGGTGCATTTGATGCCGATCTGCGCGAGGCTCTCCTGGGTGAGCACGCAGAGCGGCTCGTTGACGCCGGCGAAGCCGAGGTCGAACGACAGCGTGGTCTCGAAGCCGTTCGGATAACCGGCTTCCGCCATCAGCTGCCTGGCCTTGGCGATATCGGTGGTGAACTTGTGCGGCTGCGGCCAGGCGACCTCGGTCTTGGTGCCGGCCGGCGCGCCGAACATCGGCTTCGAGAGGCCGAACAGCACTGCGTCCATGATTTTCTGGTAGGGAATGGCGTAGGCGACTGCGTGGCGCACCTTCGGATTGTCGAACGGCGGCTTGGTGACGTTCATGCCGAGGTACTGGATGCCGTTCGAGTATGGCGTCGAGATGATGCTGAGCTTCTGGTTGTTTCTGAGCTCGGAAAAATCCTTGTTCGGCAGATCGTAGGAGATGTCGGCGTCGCCGCGCTCCAGCAGCGCGCGCCGGTTGCCGGCGGAGGGTACGATGCGCCACACGACGCGGCGCACCTTCGGTTGCGCACCGCCCGCCCATTTGTCGAAGCGCTCCATCACCACCTCGGTGCCGGGGGTCCAGCTCACCACCCGGTAGGCACCGCTGCCGGCGGTGTTCTGCTTGGTGTATTCGAGGCCCCAGGGGTCCTTCTCGGTCGCGTGCTTCTTCACCAGGCCGGAATTGACGATGCAGGGGACGATCACCGCGAGGTCGGGGATGGTCAGCCGGTCCTTCTTGAGGAAGTCGACGCGGACGGTGTTGTTGTCGACGACGACGAACTGCTCGGTCTTGGTGAGCGAGCCCGCGCCCATCTGGAAGGTCGGGAAGCCGCCGACCGACACCGCGCGATCGAGCGACCACTTCACGTCGTTCGCGGTCACCGGCGAGCCGTCGTGGAAGGTCGCATTCTTCTTGAGCTTGAAGGTGACCGACATGTCGCCGACGTTCATGTCGTCGGCCAGCTCCATCTTGAAGCGGTCGCGGTCGTAGTAGGGCGTGCCGTTGACCGTCTTCATCTCGTGGCTGATAAGGCGGTCGTAGCAATTCCACGACACCTCGTAGCCCGGGACGTTGGTGCCGACGCCGTGGATGTCGATGTTGTTGGGGCCGCTCTCGGAGACGATCAGCAGCGTCTCCTGCCGGGCCTGCGCCTTCGCCGGCGACCAGATCGCCGGCGCGGTCACGGCGCTTGAGGCGACGACCGCGCCCGCGGATTTCAAGAAGTCCCGACGTTTCATGGAAGGCTCCCGGTGCTGGAAAAAGGGCATCTGGGAACCGGAGTCGCAAAGCTCGTGCCAGCCGCGGCCGCGGCCGTGGTCGCAGGGCCAAGCCCTTAAATTGTATACAATTTCGGGAATTGGCCGCCGAGCATCGGTGCGCCAGCGTCGGAACTGCCGTTATTTTGAGCAGTTGGCGGGTGCTCTGGGGGCAGGGGCGGATGGGTTAATCTGGCTGGTCGTCCTCGCGCTTCACCGGCTCGTTCATGGCCACGTCGCTGCGGCGCTCGTTGCTCATGGCCTGTCCGAGCGAGAAGTAGTCGCTGTCGGTCGCCATCCTGGCTTGGCGCGCGAGCTCCTTTGGCCAGTGGCCGAGATCGTAGCCGTGCCACGGCGGTTGCGGCGTGAGCGGCGGCAGGCCGAGGCGCTCCCAGATGGCCCGCGCGTTCTCCATGAATTCGCGCTTCGGCAACGCGACCGGCGCGAACGTGCCTTTGAGCGTCGCGTTGATCAGCACCGCGGCGGTCTCGCCGCCGTCATGCGGGCCGCGCGGGCCGTGCCCGGGATCCTTGTGCGGCATGAGCTTGAGATCGTATTGCGGCTGGCAGCGATAGGACATCGCCCACAACAGCGCGTCGGCGTTCTCCGGCTCGATGTCCTCGTCGACCGCGATGATCCATTTGCCGGCGAAGCGATGCAGCGACGCCGCGCCATGCAGCGCGCGCCAGATCTCCGATTCCGGCGCGCCGCGCGCGAACTGGATCGCGATCACGGCATAGAGGCTGGTGAGCGGCTCGTGCATCGCCACCCGCTTGACGCCGCGGATCGACAGCACGGACTTGAGATAGTGCTGGAACACCGGCTCCATCGCCACGCGGCGGATCACGCTCGACTCGCTCGGCGTGACCTGGCTGATGAAGGAGGTCAGGATCGGGTGGCGCCGCCGCGTGATCGCGGTGACGTCCATGAAGGCGTTGTATTCCTGGAGGTTGACGTAGCCGTGGGATTCGCCGAACGGCGCTTCGGGCTCCAGCGTCTCGGTGTTGATCAGGCCCTCGATCACGATCTCGGCTTCCGCCGGCACCATGAGGTCGACGGTCTTGCACCGCACGACATTGATCGGTCCGCCGGCGATCGCGCCCGCGACCGCGAGCTCGTCGAGATCGTTGGCGAGTTTCTGCACCGATGCGTAGGACACGACCGGCGGGCAGCCGACCACCACCGCGCAAGGGAGCGGCTCGCCGCGCGCCTTGTATTTCTCCCAGTGCGCGTAGATACCGGCGCGCAGCTCGACCGACGGGTTCATCCCGAGGCGCCTGGGCGCCTTGAGCTGGCCGCGATAGTTGCCGACGTTCTGCACGCCCGAGTCTGGGTCCTTGGTGATGTAGTGGCCGGCCGAAAGATAAGGCGCGTTGTCCCAGCCTGGCGTCGAGATCGGCACCGGCAGCCCGTCGAGCGACTGGCCGTCCTTGTCGAGGTCCTTGCCGGTGATCACGATCTCCTGGCACGGCGCGGTCTCGACCACGCGCGGCGGGACCGGGTTGGCGATGGCGTTGACCCAGGCGGCGCCGATGTCTTCCAGCGGCTTGCCGAAGCCGGTGCGGTAGACCGCGCGGTTGGCGGCGAGGCCCGCCACCAGCACGGCGCCGTCATAGCGACGTCCCTTCGAGTCGGTCGGCTGCGTGAACAGAAACGCCTTGCGGTCGGGCTCGGGAATGCCGCCGCGATACTGCCAGCGCACCAGCGGGTGCATCTCGGTGTCTTTGTTGATCGGCTCGTCGACCACGACCAAGAGGTTGTCGCGCGCCAACGCCAGCACGTGCTCGTGCAGGTCCGGATAGCTGCGCGCGTTCGCCGGCGTGCCGTCCCGATAGCGATCGAGCGCGGCGGGGATTTTCTGGCGGGTCCGGTCGTTCATCAATGTCCGGCGCGGCCGAGATGGTCGCGCAGCCATCCTGCCAGTGCGAACGCACGGGCGTCTTCATTGAAAAAACCGATGATCTGCAGGCCGAGCGGCATGCCGTCGATCTCGAACAACGGCAGCGACAATGCCGGCACGCCAAGCAACGAGCTCGGCACCGCAGACGGCGCGTTGCCGCTCGATGCGATTCCTCGTGGCGCAGGTCCGCCGGCCGCCAGCGCGAGGCAGCCGTCGAAGCCGCCGGCGAGGTTGCCGTAGAGCGCGCGAATGCGCGCGCGCTCGGCCAGCGTCGCGCGATAGTCTGCCAACGTCAGCGCTTCGCTTTCGACGAGGCGTTCGCGCATGAAGCTGCTGAGCTTTTCCGGATCGCGCTGGTAGGCGCCGCGCAGGAACCAGCGCGTCTCGAAACCATTGATCCTGTTCGACAGGGGATGCGCGTCGGCGATGGCGGTCTCGACTGCGTCGATCGCGGCGTCGTCATGCCGGGTCGAAACGGCGACGCCGTTCTGCTTTAGCCGCTGCAAGGTTTCCTGCATCAACGCCTTTGCCGCCGGCTCCGCGATCGCCCATCCGGCGGTTTCGAGGAAAGCCAGGCGTTTGGGCCTTGTCGGAGCAGGGCACGTGGCCGGGCCGATCAGCCCCGGCGTTCCGGCGTCGCCGCCGACCCGCGTCACGATTTCGAACGCGACCTGCCAGGTGTCTTCGAGCGTGGCGGCGATGACGCCGGTGCAGCTCTGGCTCTGGTAGTCGTGACAGCCCTCCCGGTTCAGCGCGTTGACCGACGGCTTATAGCCATAACAGCCGCAATAGCTCGCCGGACGGATGGTCGAGGCGATCACCTGCGTGCCGAGCGCGGCGCTCGCCATGCCGCAGCCGACCGCCGCGGCCGAACCGCTCGACGAGCCGCCCGGCGTGTGTTCGAGATTGTGGGGATTGCGGGTGCCGCGCGGCTGGGTGGCGGCGAATTCGGTGGTGACGGTCTTGCCGAGGATGACGGCGCCGGCCTGCCGCAATGCCGAGACGCAGGCGGCGTCCTTCTCCGAGCGCCAGCCCGCAAATAACGGCGAGCCCATCTCGGTCGGCATGTCGGCGGTCTCGATGATGTCCTTGATGCCCATCGGCATGCCGTCGATCGGCGAGGCGGGTTTGCCGGCTTTCCAACGCGCCGTCGAAGCATCGGCGGCGGCACGCGCGCCCTCGATGTCAAAGGTGACGAAGGCACCGACGTCCTTTTCGCGGTTGGCGAATTCGACGAGGCAGGCGTCGAGGAAATCCCGCGGCGTGGCGGTGCCGGCGGCGAATTGTTTGGTGATGGCGAGGAACGGACGAACCGCGGGGCGGGTCTCCTGTTCAGGCGCGAGCATCGTCATGCGTCCTCGAGCTCCAGTGCGTCGGCGCGGCGCTGGCTCGCGATCATCGAGGTGCGCAGCAGGAATTGCCGTGCGCGCGCCGGGTCGGCCGCGGTGGCGCGCAGATCGTCGAGGTTCTTCTTGCGCACCTCCGGATCGCTGGCTTCCAGCCGGCGTTTGTTGGCGATCGACTGCTCCTGCACGAACTCGACCGCGACGGTGCGGCGCTGGCGATCGTAGATATCGAGCAGGCGGTCGCTCGCGCCGTCGAGGATGACTCGCGCGAGCTTGTCGGAGAGGTTGGCGCCGTCCTGTAGCCCGCCGTTCAGCCCCATGCCGCCGATCGGATTGTTGACGTGTGCGCTGTCGCCCGCCAGCACGACGCGGCCCTTGCGGAAAGTCGCGGCGACGCGCTGGTGCGTCACATAGAGGTTGCGGTGGATGACCTCGTAGCCATGCGGGGCGGGGAAGAATTTCTGCATCAGTGCCTGCACCGCGGTTTCGCTGGTCAGTTCCTCCTCGGGGGTGGTGGAGTCGGTCGGGAAAACGGTGCGCCACAGCCCGGGCGGGCCGTCGGCCGACACCTTGAAGCAATTGCACCAGGCGCCGGGGTCGGCGAAGTAGCTGCGGTAGCAGTAGCCCCGGTTGGCCTCGAAATCGAACGGCGTCGTGAACACGATGAAGCGTTCCGGCCAGGTGAAGCCGTCGAAGGCGATGCCGGACTGCTTGCGCACCGTGCTGCGGCCGCCGTCGGCGCCGATGACATAGGCCCCCTTGTGCGTCTTGACGCCGTCCGGCCCGCGCACGGTGAGGGTGGCGGAGTCCGCATCCTGCGAGACGTCGGTCACGGCATGGCCGTACATCAGGTCGACGTTGCCAAGCTTCTTGACCCGCTCCAGCAGCAGCTTGGCGGTCTTGAACTGCTCACACTGCACGACGAACGGGTGCCTGGTGTCGTTCTTCAGGATCGCGTGGTCGAACTCGGCGACCAGTGAGTCGGTCGGCCGGTCCCAGAACTGAAATATAGGCGCAACGAGACCGACCCTGGCCATGTCGTCGGCCAGCCCGTCGTCGCTGAGGAGATCGAGCGTCGCGGGATGCGTCGTCGCAGCGCGCGGATCGGCCTGCGGGCTGTCGTTCTCGTCGAACAGCCGGACCGGGATGCCCTTGCGTCCCAACAGCCATGCGCAGAGCAGGCCGACGGGCCCGCCGCCCGAGATCAGGACGCGCTTGCCGTCGACACTCATGGGATATGTCCCCGGCCCGTCATGGCCGGGCTTGTCCCGGCCATCCACGCCTTTTTCATGAACAAAGCAAGACGTGGATGCCCGGCACAAGGCCGGGCATGACGTCGTGTGTGTGGCTTCATCGTTTCTTACTTCTTGGTCTCGTCGTAGTAGTGGATTTCGTAGAGGAGGCAACCGCGATCCGATTTGAACGGCCCGTGGTAGACGCCCGGCGGCCGGCAGGCATAGGTCGGCGCCTCGAAACTCTCGCCGCCCTGACCCTTGGTGTCGTTGCCGACGATCAGATCGCCGGAGACGAGATAGACCTCTTCCCAGTGGTCGTGGACGAACGGCGCGGTCGTGTACACGCCGGGGTCGAAGCGCAGGAGCCGCGTGCGGCTGCCCATCTTGCGGGTCTCGTCGAGATCGCTGGCGAGCGTCTTCTGCTGGATGCCGGCCGGATAGCCGGGCGGTGTGAACCAGCCTTCGCCCATGTCGATGCGCTGGAACTCGAGATGCGGCTTGTTGAATGGCATGGCGATAGTCCCGGTGGCGTGTCGGCGCGATGGTCGCGGCTGGCGCCGCAAAGGTCAAGTGCGGCTCATTTGCGCTCGAGCATGGTCTCGCCGAAAACCGGTGCCCACCCCGGATCGATTCCCGGGCAGGCTTTTTCGGGATCGTGCTCAGTCCGCGACCGGTGGCAGCGCCAGCGCGCGGTCGACCATCGCGGTCGCGCGCTTGAAGTCGTAGTTGCGATAGACGTTCTGCTTCACCACGAACGACGAGCCGCCGTAGAACTTCTCGTACTGCTGGTGGCGGCTGCCGAACTCGGTGCCCAGGAAATCCCACAACAGCCGCACCAGCGCGGTCCGCGCGCGCGCGTCCATGCTGCCCGAGCGCATGTAGCGCTCGATGAACGGCGCGATTTCGGGATTGTCGAAGTCCGCGACCGACGACGGCAGCGAGATAACCGACGAGGAGACGAGCTCGCGGATCATCTCCAGCATGCGGCCGTTGAATTCGGCCTGCATCGCCATCGCGGAATAGAGCGTCACGCGGGATGGCCACAGCACGCCGTTGATGATAGGCGCATTGGTCTCATGCGCGAGCAGCATGCCTTCGTAGATGGAGGCGAGCGCCGCCAGCTCGCCCATCGCGATCTGGGTCGGGGGCAGGGCGGCGGTGCCGATCATCTCGATCATGCGCTGCGCCAGTCCCATCATGAAGCGGAGCTTGGTGACGTAGCGCACCTGCGCCTGGTGGTTGCCGTAGATGTGCGACGGCGTCTTGAACCACTGGTCGCGCGTCAGCTCGATATTGCGATAGATGAAGACGTGCTCCCAAGGCACGAGCACATTGTCGAACACGACATAGCTGTCGGACTCGTCGAAGCGGCTCGACAGCGGGTAGTCGAACGAATTGTCGGCGCGCGTCGCGAACGGCCGCCGCGAAAACAGCTTTACCCCGGGCGCGCAGATCGGGATCGCGACGCAATTGGCGTAGTTCTCGTCGCCGGGCACCAGGGGGTGAATGCTGCTCAGCTGAACGTAGTCGGAGAACACGCCGCCGGTCGCGACCTGCTGGGCGCCCGAGATCACGATGCCGTCGTCGCGCTCCTTGACCACGCCGGCATGGAGCGTCGGATCGCTCTGCTTGTGCGCGGGCTTGCTGCGGTCGATCTGCGGCGGCACGATCGCGTAGCTGAGGTAGAGGTGTTGGTCGCGCGCGCTCTCGTAGAACGAGACGACGTTGTCGGCGAATTTCTGGCCGGCAGCCGCAAAGACCTCCGGCACGGCGGCATAGCCCGTAAAGAATCCCGCCACGTGGTCGGGCGATCGCCCCATGAGGCCGAAGGTCGCTTCCGCCCACATCTCGGAGAACAGCCGCCGCGCGCGCAGGTCGGCATGCGTTCTGGGGATCTGCCAGGCGCGCAGCACCGGCTCGCCGGTCGTGGGCGAGGTGAAGGTCATCCGTTCGCGGTTCTCCGGGGCGGCCGCGACGTCGTAGAGCCGCGCCACCGAGCGCGCCGCCTCGCGGAACGCAGGATGCTTGGTGACGTCGGCGACCTTCTCGCCGTCGACGAAAACCTGCCGCCCGTCATTCAGCGACTTGAGATAATCCGATCCGCTTCGCAAGCCCAACGCCGTGATCCTTGTTCTGGTGCCGCTTATTGCGCGCTGCTGATCTTCTTGACCAGCTCTACCACGTCAGGCGGCGCGCTGTAGAGCTGCTCGACCAGGGACTGCATCTCCGGTCCGGGCACCGGCTCGATCTCGAGTTTCTGCCGCGCCGCTTCGGCGCGCAGCTCCGGGTCCTTCATCATGGCCAGGAAAGCCGCGCGCAGTTCATTCACGCGCTCGGCCGGCAGGCCCGGCGGAGCGACCAGCGGCCAGGCAAGAACCACGTCGGCCGAGAGGAAGTCGATCACGCGTTTGCCGGTCTCGGTCGGCACCAGGTCGCGGGCGACGGGAACGTTGGGCAGATCGCGGGTCAGCTGCGCCAGCAGCGTCAGCGTGCCGTCATGCAGCCAGCTGGAGGCGCGGTTCACGATGCTGCCGACCGACCAACCGCAATAGCCTTCGAGCTCTCCGCGTTCGACCGCGAGCGTAATCTCGCTGCCGCCGGGATAGCCGGAGACGATCTTGAACTTGGTGCCGAGCAGTTCGTTGAAGGCGCGCGGATGCGTAAGGGTGCGCGAACCGGGACCGGTGGCGCCGACGACGGTCTCGCGCCTGGTCACGTCGGCCATGCTGCGCACCGGCACCCGGTTCCAGGTGGCGCAGACGATGTTGTCCTTGGTGCGCCCGCCGATCCAGTTGAAGCGGCGTGCGTCGTATTTCGCCTGCGGATTGCCAAGCAGGGGCTCGAGCACGATGCCGCCGCCGACCACGCCCAGCGTGGTGCCGTCACGCGGCGCGGCGGTGTTGAGATGCAAGGCCGCCACCAGGCTGCCCGAGCCCGGCATGTTGCGCACGATCACACCCGGATGGCCGGCGAGGTGCTTGCCGAGATGGCGGGCGAACAGCCGCGCAGTTGCATCGTAAGTCCCGCCGGCGCTGAAGCCGACCACGATGGTGATCTGCTTGCCCTGGAAGAACGGCGTGGTTTCGGCCGGCGCCGCGGCGGGCGCGACCGCGAAGGCCGCCAACGCAAGAAGCCTGCGAGCAAGCCGCATCGGTTTCCTCCGACGCCCAGGAAGGTGACGCCCGGGGAGGTCATGCGTGGCGTAGACGTCATGCACGGGCGACATGGGCCGGCGCTTTGTGGGCAATGCCGTCGCGCGCGGCATCGGCGAATTTCGGCATCACCGTCCCGGCGAACATCTCCAGCGACGCAATCGCGCGGTCGGAGCCGTACCAGGGCGGATAGTGCAGCATGAGCGAATTCGCGCCGATCGAACGCAACTCCTCGATCTTGCCGACCACATGCGCGGGCGCGCCATGCAGGATCACGTCGCGCTGCAGGCCTTCGTAGTCGCCGCGCCCGGCGGCCACCGTTCCGAGATAGCCGGAGGTATGGCCGGACGAGAAGTGTTTCAGGTGACGCAAGATCACCGGTTCGCTCTCCTGTCTTGCACGCACGTCGGTTTCGGCGACATAGACGTAGCGCGCGACGTCGACGTGGCCGTAGGCCGGGTTCTTGCGCAGCTCTGCCGGCGTATGCGCGAGCTCGGCGCGATAGTGGGCGATCTGCCGGGCGAGGCCGTCGAACGGCGTCCAGGTGGAGAGTAGAAGGCCGAACCCCATGCGCGCCGCGACCGAAATCGATCGGTCGGTCGCGCCCGCCATGAAGATCGGCGGATGCGGCTCCTGCAGCGCGTGCGGAAACATTTCGTAGGCGCCGTCGACCGTGACCCGGAAGTTCTTGCCCTTGTGGTCGGCGCGCTTGTTCTTGAGCAAGTCGAGCAGCAGCGGGATCGCTTCTTCCTGGATGTCGCGCCGCGCCTCGAAATCGATCCCGAAGCCGTCGAACTCATACTTCCGGTAGCCGGAACCCAGGCCCAGCACGAAGCGCCCGCCGCTCAGGACGTCGACAAAGGCCGTGTTCTCGGCCACCCGCACCGGATTGGCGAGCGGCAGCGTCACCACCGCGGTGCCGATCTTGATCCGCCTGGTCAGCGCCGCGAGATAGCCGGCATAGACGAAGACATCCGGCATGATGCCGTACTCGTCCGAGAAGTGATGCTCGGCGAGCCACGCATAGTCGAAGCCGAGCTGGTCGGCGCGCACGATCTCGCGCGTCACGCGCGCATGCACGTCGCGTCGCGGGTACGGCTCGACGTCCTCGTTGGCGTGGGAGGTGAACAGGATTCCGAATTCCATCTGCGTTGCTTTCCCGGGCTAGCCACGGCGGGCCGCGTACCTCTACCATCATCACACCCAAAAGCGGCGAATGCCAGCACCGGGAGGGCGCAAGGTGGCGAAGCAAACAATCGGGCTCATCGGCGTCGGCCGCATGGGTAATCCCATGGCGTCGCGGCTGATGGCGGCCGGCCATCCCGTCGTGGCCTACGATATTCAGGGCCAGGCGCTCTCGGCGATCGCGAACAAGGGTGCAGCGACGGCATCTTCGCCCGCCGACGTCGCCTCGCGGGCGGAAATCGTGATGGCGAGCCTGCCCATGCCGGCGGTGGTCGAGGAGGCCGTGCTCGGCAAAGACGGGGTGTCGTCCGGCTCGCGCGTGAAGACGTTCGTCGATCTCTCCACCACCGGGCCACGCGTCGCGAAGTCGGTCGCGGCGGGGCTCGCGGCGCGCGGCATCACCGCGATCGACGCACCGGTGTCGGGCGGCGTCGCCGGCGCGGTCAAGGGCACGCTGGCGGTGATGACCTCGGGGCCGCGGGAGGTGTGCGAGGGTCTGCGGCCGGCGCTGGAAGCGATCGGCAAGTTCTTCTATATCGGCCCCGAGCCGGGCATGGGGCAGATGATGAAGCTCATCAACAATCTCCTGTCCGCCACCGCGACCGCGGCGACCTCGGAAGCCGTCGTGCTCGGCGTCAAGGCCGGGCTCGATCCATATGTGATGATCGACGTGATCAATGCCGGCAGCGGCCGCAGCACCGCAAGCGAAGACAAGTTCCCGCGCGCGATCCTGCCGCGCGCATTCGACTTCGGCTTCGCGATGGCGCTGATGACCAAGGACGTGAAGCTCTGCCTCGACGAGGCGGAAGCGCAGGGCGTGCCGATGTGGATCGGCCAGGCCGTCAAGCAGGTCTGGCAATACGGCCTGGCGCAGGGCGGGCAGGAGCAGGATTTCACCGAGATCATCCGCCACATGGAGAAGTGGTCGAACGTGACCGTCGGCGGCAAGCGAAGTTAGCCTTCTCAGTTGTTTACTCGCTCTCTCCCGCTCGTCCCCGCGCAAGCGGGGACCCAGGAGCCACAAAGAAAGAAAGACTGGATTCCCGCTTACGCGGGAATGAGCGGAGTAAGAGCCGTGCTGTAGGAAATCAGCAGCCGCCCTCACTTCCACTTCAGGATTTGCGCCGTGCGGTCGAGCACCGACTTCGGCGCCGTCGTGACCTGCCGCACCAGCCCGTCGAGCGTCTCGCCCGGCTGCGCGCGCACGACCATGCCGGTCTTCTCGGTCTCGTTCAGGAATTCAGGGTGCTTCATCACGGCCGCATAGGCCGCGCGCAGCGCGGCGACGCGGTCCTTCGGCACGCCGGGCGCGACCCAGTGTCCGTAGCCGAGCGCGGTCGGCAGGCTCACGACGCGGATCACGCCCTTGCGGTCTTCATCGTTGACGAGATCGAGCAACAGCGGCACCTGCGGCAGGTCGGGCTCTTTCTCGAGGCCGACCTGCACCAGGATGTTGATCTTGTTCTCCTTGATCCAGCTCATATTGGCGGTCTGCACGCTCGCCCAGCTGTTGCCGCCGCGGCCCATGACCTCGCCGCGCTCCATGGCGAGATGGATCTGCGCCGAGCCGGCATAGCCGGAGATCGGCTTGAACCTGGTGCCGATCATCTCGTTGATGAGATTCGGGAAGATCACGGAATCGGACGCGGCGCCGACCGCGCCCATCGGCACTTCCTTCTGTTTGGCATCGTCCAGCGTCTTGATGCCGCTGGTGTGCCACGTGTAAACGAGGCCGTTGGAGTTGGTCATGCTGCCGAGCCACTGCATGCCGGCGGCTTCGAACTTCGCGCCGGCGCCGCCGAGCATCTGGTACATCGGCATGTTCTGGTTGACGGCGGCGATGACCGTGCCGTCCTGCGGCGATCCCGCATAGACGAAATTCGCGGCGCGCACGCTGCCGGCGCCTTCCATGTTCTGCACCACGACGTTGGGATGGCCCGGCAAGTGCTTGCCGAGATAGCGGCTGAGCGCGCGGGCATAGAGATCGTAGCCGCCGCCCACGCCGAAGCCGACGACGATCTGGACGGTCTTGCCTTTGTAGAAATCGGCGACGCCTTGCGCAGGGGCAGGAAGTGTGCCGAGCGCGACGAGGGCGGTCGCGCAGAAGATCTTCGCGGATACGGAAATCATCCGTTGCTCCGTTGTAAAGGCGATGATCCGTCATACCGTAGTGTGCTGCAAGTGCAAGCCGGGGCCGATTTTGGGGTCGGCGAGCGACCGCCAACACCAGCTGCCGTCTGACATGCGGGCCCGAACGAACACGCGCCGGCCGATCAGCGTTTGGCGACCAGATATCCGAAGTAGGTGCTCTCGAATTCGGCTTTGGTCAGGGCGTTGCCACCACGCGGAGTCTTGATGTCCGCGACCTTTATTCCCCAGGTCCAAAGCCTGAAATCGACCGTACCGTCGTTCTTCAGTCGGATCGGCGACTTCAGCACGAACCAGTGGGTGTTCGCAGGCCCGCCGCTCCTGGCTTGACCATCACACATCTGCCCACTGCACGCGATCCACACAAGATCGCTGATCGGATCCAGCTTGGTCGCTTTATCGAAGGCGCGGTCGCCATCGATAGAAACCGAGCGGTATAGGCCGGTGGCCTCCAACCAGCGCTGCACCTCCCCATCGCTGGAACCTTCGCCCCAGTCATCCGTGTCGGTTCCGTCGTAATCGATCACCCAATTATTGGCGTCACGAAGCGCGCTCATCATCATCCAGTCGGCGCCCCACTTCGGATCACCGAGGGGATTTCGTATGTTGCTGAAGTTCTGACGCCTGAGGGACTCGCGCGGGATCACCCAATCCTCGCCGCGAATTCCGGCGGCACCGCCGTTGTAGAGCTGCGTCGCATATTGCGTGACTGCGAATGGATCCTCCGTCAGCCAGGTGTGGAAGAAGGCGGCTTCCCCGCACAGACCGTTGGCACCCTGGTTGACCCCGTCCGGATCGTAGATCAGGTCGATCAGGCGATTGGCGACCGGCTTCCGTTCCAGGGTCGGGTGCCACTTGCCGGGTTGCTTGGAGTCGCCAAAGCGCCTGAGGACCGCCTCGGCGCGCTTGACGGCGTCCAGACGATTGAGCTTCGCGGGGGCGGCCATTGCATCCGTCTTGCCGCCGAAGACCGAAGCAAGCGCGTTCGGAATCGACCCGAGCGGGTTGCCAATGGAATCGTTGAATGCGCTCGCTTCGAAACCGCCGCCGCCACCACCCGATCCTTCGCCACCACCCGAGCCGCCGCCAGAGTCGGGACTGCCGCCCGATGACCCGGGATCGCTCCCGTCGGCGCCGGTGGCCGTGCTGCCATCCGGCGAGCCGCCCGAAGCCCCGCCGCCCGAGCCGCCCGTCCGCTCGTCCATGTCGCGGCCCTGGTTGATGCGGGCGCCTTCGCCCGATACGCCGCCTTCCTTCTTGCGGCCGTAACCGGCGTTGATCGCGGTCTTGAGGACATCGGCAGCGACGCCTGCCATCGCAGTCGCATTCCTCCCTGCCTCAGTGGTCGCGGCGAGCGTGCCGGTCGTGGCGGTACCGGCAAGATCCTGGGTGCCGGCGAGGCCGCTCATGTCGCGGAAATTCATCGCCGCGAGCGCATTCAGGCTCGCGCTCAGACCGGTCGGATCGGGGAGGTTGGTCGGATTGACGATATTGAGCGTTGCCGGCCCGAGGCGCCCGGGCTCGATCGTTTCGCCGCGCGCGCGGGAATCCGCGGAAACCGGCGCGAGCTCCGGCGGGGTGAGCGGCGCCGGCGAATCCTGCCAGTTCCAGAAGCGCGTGATGTCGAGCTTCTCGGCCGAATTCGAGCGGCCGAGCACCGCTTCGGCGAAGACGCCGTCGGTGGGTATCGGCACCATGCGCTGGTCCTTCACCGAACGCGGCGAGAGTTGGCGGTCATCGAGCACGCGCGACCAGGACTGGCCGCCACCGGCACCGTCGATCAGGCCGCTCGCCTCGTCGGGTTCGACCGGGGCGCGCAGCACGATGAAATTGCCCGCGACCGAGAGCACCTTGGGCTCGACCTGCTCGACGAGCGGACGACCCTGCCAGCGATACTTCGACAGAAGTCCGACGACCTCTGCCGAGCTTAGGGAACGGAACACCTGCGCCGAATAGTGAGCGCGGTTGGCCGCCAGGTGCGCTTTCAATTCGGCCTTGCGGTCGGCGGTGTCGCTGGTGAAGCGCGCCACCGAGAAGCTCGTCCCGGCGAGCGAGTCCGGCATGGAGACCGCGATGGCCGGGCTGATGAAGCGGCGCCCCCGGAAGGAGAGATGCAGCCGGACGAGGCCGCGCACGACACCGCCCGCCTGCTTCTGCACGGCGATATCGGCGATTTCGCCGATGGCGACCGGCGTGGTGAGTTCGATCACCGGCTGGCTCGCCTGGAGCGTGAGGCTCGGCGTGGCGCCGCCGACCATCGACAGGGTGACGCCGGACGCGGCGATGCCTTCGAGCTGGATCGCGACCAACTCCACCTCGTCCGGATAGAAGAGCGAGCTGCTCCGCGGCCGGATGATCGGGCGCATGACGATCGAAGAGCCGCGGACGACCGCTTCGTCGCTGGCGAGGAACGCGGTGAGGGAAACCGGAGCGATCTCCGCCAGCGGCGCGGGTGTCGCGGTCGCCGGCGCCGCCGCGGCGGGTTCAGGTCCGGCCATCGCCGGAGCGCGCGCCATGCGCACCATGCGGCCGCCGAGCAGCAAGGGGTTCAGGGCGGCGTCGAGCAGTGCCGAACTAAAGCTCTTGGCCGGGCGAATCTCGATCATTTTGGTCGGATCGAGCAGCAGATCGCGGGCGCGGGCCGTGAGCGCGGCACGGGCGAGGGCGCCGCGATAGGCTTCAATCATGTCGTCGCTGCTGAAATCGGCGAGCGCGATCGGCAGGAACAGGACGCGCTCGGCGGTCTGCACTTCGGCCACGACGCGATAAATCTGGACGACTTCATAATATTGGACCGTCAGCGCGTGCATGTGGTTGTAGTTGGCGACAATGCGGGTGCTGACCTGCTGGTGCTCGCTCTCCGAGACTTCACGAACCGAGGTTGCGCGGCGATTGCGCACGCTGGTGGAATGCTGCTCGGTGCGATCATTGACGTTCTGGGTCATCGAGGCGGTGACCGATCGTTTGCCGAGCGACCACGAGCTGCTGTTGGCGTCGGTGGTCGTCGAGGCGCCCTGGTAGGACGCGCCGAATGCGCTGCCGAGCAGCGCGCCGCCGACCGGGATGACCGCGCTCAATCCCAGGCCGATGCCGCCGGAATCAGAGGACGATTCGACGTGGCTGGTCGATCCGCCGGACTGCATGTCCCTGGCAACGGAGCTCTGACCTCGCTCAGCGCGCGCTGATGTCCCGTCTGCGACGCGAGCGCCTCGGACTCGCTGACGGACTCGCTCGCCTGCGCCGTGACGCGGCGCACGAAGTCGACGACCGCAATACGGGTGGCCTCGCCCGGCGCGAGCGCAAGCGAGTGGAGCATCTGACCGAGCGTGATGCCCTGCGCGTACCACGACTGGCTGAAGGTGACGAGTGCGCCAACGGCGGGCTTGCTGAAGCCCGTCGCCGCGCCCATCGCGTCCGTGAGCGACAGCGGTCCGGTGAGGTCGACGAGATTGGCCTCGCCCTGGCCGCTGTCGAGCATGACCAGGCTCGAATAATAGACCCGCTCCGTGGGATATTCGCCGAAGCGCGGACGCAGCGCCTCGGTCTGGGCTTCGTCGAGCGTGAGGGCGGTCCCAACCGTGTCGCCGATCATCTCGCGAGCGACGCGCTGCGGCGGCCAGTTGGCGAATTCGGCGACGGTGGAGACGTCGAGCGCCTGCTTTAGCGTCGTCGCTTCGGCGTTCGTGATGCCGCGCAAGGCTTCCAACGGCAGCTCGCCGATCTCGTCGAGCGTGCCA
This sequence comes from Xanthobacteraceae bacterium, assembly GCA_019745775.1. GTDB lineage: Bacteria > Pseudomonadota > Alphaproteobacteria > Rhizobiales > Xanthobacteraceae > VAZQ01. The sequence continues at coordinate 25,988 of JAIESR010000025.1, forward strand.
AAGCTGGTGTTCGGCTTCAGCCAGTCGCCGGGAGCCATGTCGAACCGGCCCGCAAGCCCGCCGGGGCCGCCGGCGGCGGCTGCCGCGCGCGCCGTCGCGAACAGCGAGGCCGCACCGAGATCGAAGATCGTGGTTATGCCGATCGCCTGGAGTGCCGCTCCCGCATCGGCGGAAACGGCAAGAAGCTTGGTGGTCGGCTGTTTCAGAACATCGCTGAGCTCGAGCTCGGAAGCGTCGGATCGCAGATAGTCAGAGAACCCGGAAGCCATAACGATCCTCCCGTCGGCTGCTCCAGTTTCCTGGCAAGTAGGGCGTTTGATAAATTCAAATCGACATTTCACGGCATGACGCTCGCCGTAAATCATCCGGAAGTCCCGCACCTCTCCCGGCTCAGTTCGGCACCGTGCGAATCTGAGCGCGCTTCGGCCGGCTGAGCGAATGTCAAACGAACAACCCAACGCTTTTGGAAAATCCGATCGACGCGACGGCCGACCGGCGGTGAACATGAGGGCACGGAGGCCGCGCGTTGTCGTGCGCGTCCCTTAGTGGCCCTCGCCGGCGAGATACCGCTCGAGCGTCACCGGGTTGGGACGCACGGCCGGCTCATGGACGCCGACGCCGGCGAATTCCGTCGCTTCCTGGTACCACTTCCGCTGCGCCGGCAAACCCCACGGATTGACGCGGTAGGGATCGGCCGGATCCCAGCGCACCGGCGGCACTTCGAGGTCCATCGCCTGGTAGTGGGTATTGAATATCTCCACCCGATGCCCGTCGGGATCGCGCAGATAGACATAGAGCGCGTGTCCCGGCCCGTGCCGCCCGGGCCCGCGCTCGACGCCCTTGCCGAAGCCGAGCGCGCCGGCGCAATCGCATGCGCGCATGATGTGGAACGTCTCCGGCGCCGCGAACGCGGCGTGGTGCAGGCGCGGGCCCTTCTCCTTGAAGAACACGATGTCGTGCGGATTGCCCTTGCGCGCGAGGAAGACGCCGACCAGCTCGCCGCTGTTGCCCGGCGACAGGTATTCGGTGAGCCAGAAGCCGGCCTCCATATAGAACTCGGTGGCCTTGCGCACGTCGGGCACCAGCAGCTGATAGTGGTCGATCCGCATCGCCGAGCCGCCCTTGTGCAGGTGGAACTGGGTCAGCGGGCGCGGCACCACCGTCATCGAGGAGCAGAATTCCAGCGGCACGCCGGAGACGTCGGTCACATGCAGCGTCTTGCCCTGGTGCGGCACATCCGCCCAGGCGGTGTTGAGACCTTTCCCCTCGAAGAACGCCTTCAGCGGTTCGAGGTCGCGGTCGCGCAGCACCCGCATGCCGATGCGCTCGCAGCGCGGGGCGTCCCTGGTCTGCTTGAGCACCAGGCTGTGATGGCAGGCCTCCTCGATGCCGCGCAGGTAAAGCGTGTTGCCGGTCTGCTCGGTGACCACGAGGCCGACCACCTCGGTATAGAACAGCCGGCTCTGTTCGAGGTCCTTGACCGTCAGCACCACGTGGCTCGTCCGGGTGATGTTGAACGGCGTGTCGAGGTTCTTCTCGGGCAGGTTCATGGCTGATCCGGCGGTTGTTCAGGATGAATGGCGTGCTAGATAATCGAGTTTTGACGGATCGAGCGCAAGCGAGATGAGTGCCTGAATGACGAAGGGAATTGGCCAGCCGGTACGCCGCAAAGAGGACGCGCGGCTGGTGATCGGGGGAGGCTGCTTCAGCGACGACGTCGATCTGCCACGGCAGGCGCGTGCTTTCGTGCTGCGGTCGGTGCATGCGCATGCCCGCATCAGGGGCATCGATACGGCGCGCGCCAAGGCGCTGAAGGGCGTGCTCGCGGTGCTGACCGGCGCCGACCTCAAGGCCGACGGCGTCAAGCCGATCCCGCCGGACGCGTCGATCACCGTGCCGGTGGAGGCGCAGCGCAAGCTCCCGGACGTGGTGCTGGTCAACAAGAACGGCCCGTACCGGCCGACGCCCTACAACATCCTCGCCGTCGACAAGGTCCGCTATGTCGGCGAGGGCGTGGTGCTGGTGGTTGCCGAGACGCTCGCGATCGCCAAGGACGCCGCCGAGCTCGTCGGGATCGACTACGAGCCGTTGCCGGCGGTGACCGACACGTCGGCCGCCGCCGAGCCCGGCGCGGCGCGGCTCTATGATGACGCGCGCTCGAATCTGTTCTGCGAGGCCGAGGTGGGCGATGCGGCCGCGACCGCGGCGGCGTTCGCCAAGGCCGCGCATGTGGTGCGGCTCGAGACCTGGGTGCAGCGCGTCACCGGCGTGCCGATGGAAGCGCGCACGGCGGTCGGCCACTACGACAGGCAGACCGGTCGCTACTTTCTGCACGCCGGCTCGGGCGGCGTCGTGCGCCAGAAAGGCGAGTGCGCGGCGATCCTCGGCGTGCCGGTGGAAACCGTGCAGGTGGTGGCGCGCGACATCGGCGGCAATTTCGGCACCAAGAATTCGCTGTTCCCGGAATTCCCGCTGGTGCTGTGGGCGTCGAAGCGCATCGGCCGTCCGGTCAAATGGACGTGCGAGCGCAGCGAAGCGTTTCTGAGCGACTATCAGGGCCGCGATCTGGTCGCCAAGATCGAGCTTGCCGTCGACAAGCGAGGCAAGTTCCTGGCGGTGCGCGGCTCGCACCTGAGCAACATCGGCGGCTATGCCGCCTCGATCGTGCCGCTGCGCAAGGGGTTGACGATCTGCACCAATGTCTACCACATCCCGGTCGCGCACTTTCAGGCGCTCGCGGTGCTCAGCAATACGATGTGCACGATCCCGTATCGCAGCGCCGGGCGCCCCGAGGCCGTCTACCTGATGGAGCGGCTCTGCGATCTCGCCGCCGACAAGACCGGCATCGATCGCATCGCGATCCGCCGCCGCAACCTGATCCCGCCGAAGGCGCTGCCGTACCGCACCGCGCTCGGCACCAAATACGACAACGGCGAATACGAGCAGGCGATGGACACGGCGCTTGCCATTTCCGGGTGGAAGGAATTCGCCAAGCGCCGCCGCGAATCGCGCAAGGCCGGCAAGCTGCGCGGCATCGGGCTCGCGAACTACATCGAATGCACCATGGGCTATCCGCGCGAGTGGTCGAAGATCACGGTGAAGCCGGAAGGCGAGGTCGAGGTCGCGATCGGCACGCTCTCCAGCGGGCAGGGGCACGAGACGAGCTTCGCGCAATGCGTCAGCGAGTGGCTGGCGGTGCCGTTCGAGCAGGTAAAGCTGGTGCAGGGCGACACCGACATCGTGCCGGTCGGCGGCGGCTCGCATTCCGGCCGCTCCATGCGCTTCGCGTCGATCGTGATGGGCACCTGCTCGAATGCGATCGTCGCGCGGTCGAAACGCATCGCGGCACGGATGCTCGAGACCGATCCCGGCCAGGTCGAATTCAAGGACGGGCGCTTCCGCAGCGCCAGCTCGCAGCGCTCGTTCGACGTGTTCGAGATCGCGCGCGCCGCGCAGACCCTCAACGACCTCGAGGACGATCTGCGCGGGCCGCTGGCGGCCGAGAGCGACCAGCACTTCACCGACGGCGGCTACCCCTACGGCGCCGCCGTCTGCGAGGTGGAGATCGAGCCGAATACCGGTGCGGTCGAGATCGTTCGCTATTCCGCGGTCGACGACGTCGGCCGCGCGGTCAACCCGATGATCCTGCACGGCCAGACCCACGGCGCCATTGCGCAGGGCGTCGGCCAGGCGCTGTGGGAGCACTGCATCGTCGATCCCGACAGCGGGCAGGTGATGACCGGCTCGTTCATGGACTACGCCATGCCGCGCGCCGACGGGCTGCCGTCGTTCCGCACCGAGCTGATGGAGGTCAAGTCGCCGACCAATCCGCTCGGCGTGCGCGCCGGCGGCGAGGGCGGCACCACGCCGGCGCTCGGCGCGGTGGTCAATGCGGTGGTCGACGCGCTGCGCGACTACGGCGTCACCCACATGGACATGCCGCTGACGCCGGAGAAAATCTGGCGCGCCATCCGTGACGGGAAAACAGCATAGTCTCTCCGCTCGTCCCCGCGAAAGCGGGGACCCAGGCTGAATCTAGACTGGATTCCCGCTTGCGCGGGAATGAGCGGAGCAAGGGGCTTACGATGAGAACATTGGCGAGAACGATCATCGCTGCTGCGATTGCTCTTGGTCTTACATCGCCGGCCGCCGGCGACGCCGTCGCGGATTTCTACAAGGGCAGGACCGTCTCGATCATCGTCGGCTATCCGCCGGCCTCGGGCTACACGATCTATGCCCAGCTGCTGGCGAAGTATCTGGCCGATCACATCCCGGGACGCCCGAACGTGGTCGTGCAGAACATGCCGGGCGCCGGCGGCATCAAGGCCGCGAACTATGTCTACACGGTCGCACCCAAGGACGGCACCGCGCTCGGCACCTTCAGCGTCGGCGCGCTGATCGACGAACTGTTCGGCACGTCGACCACGAGCTTCGACACCGGCAAGTTCGGCTGGGTCGGCAACATGGACGAGAGCGTCGGCACCTGCGTGGTGAAGGCCGCGACCGGCGTGCGCAAGTTCGAGGACCTGCTGGAGAAGGAGGTGCTGTTCGGCGGCACCGGCCCGGCCGGCGGCGTGACGCAGGCCGCGCTCGCCCTGACGCGGCTCTATGGCGCGAGGATCAAGCTGATCAAGGGCTACCCCGGCGCGCAGGACGTGGTGGTGGCGATGGACCGCGGCGAGGTCCATGGCGTCTGCGGCATCAGCATCGCCGTGCTCAAGAGCCGTCTTGCCCACCAGATCAAGTCGGGCGAGCTCGTGCCGATCATCCAGGACTCCGCCAAGCCGCATCCCGAGCTGCCGGGCGTGCCGAGCGTCTACGATTTCGCCAAGAGCGACGACGAGCGCCAGGTGCTTGACCTGCTGTTCGGCTGGCGCGTGCTCGGCCGCCCGATCGCCGCGCCGCCCGGCGTTCCCGCCGAGCGGCTCGCGGCGCTGCGCAAGGCGTTCATCGACGCGATGCACGACAAGCGCTTTGTCGCCGACGCCGCCAAGGCGCAGCTCGACATCGCGCCGGCGTCCGGCGAGGCGGTGGCGAGCCTGGTCGCGCGCCTGTTCAGCCAGTCCAAGGATACGGTCAAGCGCGCCGCCGACGCGGTGCGGAACTAGTCGCCAGCCTGTCATGCGACATTGTTAGCGCCGATCGCGGCCGCCGCCTGTGTTAGGCTTGGCGGGCCGAAGGGAGAACGGCGATGTCGATCATCTGGAGATTGAGTGCGGCAGTCGCGCTGGTGGGCGCGGTCGCGACGAATGCCACCGCCCAGCCGAGCGGCCGGCTGACGGTCTACACTTCGCAGCCCAGCGCCCAGATCGCCAAGGTGGTCGAGGCGTTCAACAAGGCGCATCCGAAGGTCCAGGTCTCGCTCTATCGTTCCGGCACCACCGAGGTGATGAACCGCCTGCAGGCGGAGTTCGCCGCCGGCCGCCCGCAGGCCGATGTCGTGCTGGTCGCCGACGCGGTCGCCACCACGCAGCCAAGGATGACGGGCGCCTGCTCACCTACGCCAAGGCGCCGGCCGACAAGGTGCCGGCCGCGCTGATCGATCCCGACAAGACATTCTTCGGCACCAAGCTGATCACCACCGGCATCGTCGTCAACACCAGGCTCGTGACCACCGCGCCGACTTCGTGGAACGATCTGCTGGCGCCGGAACTCGCCTCGAAGACGATCATGGCGCACCCGCTCTATTCCGGCGCCGCCGTGATCCATGTCGGCACCTTCGCGCAGCACAAGGATTTCGGGTGGCCGTATTTCGAGAAGCTCGCGCGCGGCGGCGCGATTGCCGCCAAGGGCAATGGCGCGGTGATCGAAGCGGTGGCGCGCGGCGAGAAGGCCTACGGCGTCATCATCGAATACATGGCGTTCAACGCGCAGTGGAAGGGCTCGCCGGTGAGCTTCGTGTTCCCGCGCGAGGGCGTCACCGCCATCACCCAGCCGGTCGCGATCCTGAAGACGGCGAAGAATCTCGACGCCGCCCGCGCCTTCGTCGACTGGCAGCTCTCGGAACAGGCGCAGCACCAGTCGGTCGCCCAAGGCTATTTCCCGATCTTCGACGGCGTCGCGCCGCCGAAGGGTTATCCGGCCGTGTCGTCCCTGAAGATCCTGAGCGGCGATCTGCGCGATATCCTCGCCAAGGACGAGGAGAACAAGAAGCGGTTCACCGACCTGTTCGGCGGTTAGAACTGATTCCCGGACCGCAAAGTCTTTTGTTCGTCATGCCCGCGCTTGTCGCGGGCATCCACGTCTTTCATGCAGTGAGCTAAGGCGTGGATGGCCGGGACGAGCCCGGCCATGACGACGAGCGTTTGTGCGCTTCCCGCCCGGCACGCCGTGCTCTCTGGACAAGATCGCGCGGCTTTAGGATTGTGTTGCGGTGTGGGGATCACCCGCGTCACGGGGTGAGGGGTGGGGTCGACGTGTCTGGTTCTTCGGCCATCGCTGTGCCGGCGCGTTCGCTGTTCTCCAGCGAAGCCGCGCTGCTCGTGCTGGTCGCCGTTTACATCATCGTGCTCGGGCTCTGGCCGCTCGGGCGGCTGTTCGTGGAATCGCTGTCGGGCGGCGCCTCCGGCGAGGTGCTGGGCCTGCTGTTCGGGCAGTGGCGCAGCGCCGCGATGCATCGCGCGCTCCTCAACACGCTGGAATCGAGCCTGTTGGCCACGCTCGTCTCGGTCGTGATCGGCACCGCCACCGCGCTCGCGCTGACGCTCACCGACGTCCGCGGCAAGGCGGCGCTGACTTTTGTCGCCCTGCTGCCGCTGCTCGTGCCCTCGCAGATCACCGCGCTCGCCTGGATCGAGCTGACCGGCGCCGGCAGCCCGATCCTCGCCCCGCTCGGCCTCGCGCCCGCGCCGGGCGCGACCAATCCGCTTTATTCGGTGTGGGGGATCGTCCTGGTGATGGGCATCGAGAGCTCGACGCTCGTCTTCCTCGCCGTGCGCGCGGGCCTGCGCAACGTGCCCCGCGACCTGGTCGAGGCCGCGCGGCTCGGCGGCGCGCATCCGCTGCGCGTCACCTCGGCGGTGATCATGCCGCTCGCGATGCCTTCGATCCTCGCCGGCGCGGCGCTCGCCTTCGTCACCTCGATCGGCAATTTCGGCATTCCGGCGATGCTCGGCATTCCCGGCCGCTACACCGTGCTCACCACGCTGATCTATCAGCGGCTGCAAGGCTTCGGCCCGCGCGTGCTCGGCGAGGTCGCCGCGCTGGCGCTGATCCTCACCGTGCTGGCGGTGGCCGGGCTCATCCTGCGCGCGCTGATCGTGCGCCGCGGCGGCTTCGCCGCCGAACCAGGCGCGCCGCTCGATCCGTTCCGCCTGGGACGTAGCCGCGTCGTGGTCGAGCTGCTGCTGTGGATCGCGCTCGCCGGCATCGCGATCCTGCCGCTGCTTGCGTTATTGGCGTCGTCGCTCGCGCCCGCGCTCGGCGTGCCGCTGCGGATCGATACCGCCACGCTCGCCAACTACCGCTTCGCGCTGTTCGAGCAGGAATCGACCCTGCGCGCCTTTGCCAACAGCTTCGTCCTCGCGCTCGCCGCGGCCGCGGTCAGCGCGACGATCGCGGTGCCGCTCGCCTATCTCACGGTGCTGCGCAAAAATCCCGGCGCCCGCGTGCTCGATCTCCTCGCCGATGCGCCCTATGCGGTGCCGGGCACGGTGCTCGCGATCGCGGTCATCATCGTGTTCCTGCCGCCGATCCCGTTCACCGGCGTCAGCCTCTACGGCACGCTCGGCATCATCCTCGTCGCCTACCTCGCGCGCTTCCTGGCGCTGGCGCTGCGGCCGGCGGTCGCCGGCATGGAGCAGGTGCCGAAGAACCTCGACGAGGCCGCGCAGGTCGCCGGCGCCGGCGTGATCCGGCGGCTGCGCGCGGTGATCCTGCCGGCGGTGGCTCCCTCGGCGGCGGCCGGCGCGCTGCTGATCTTCATGACCGCGTTCAACGAGCTGACGGTGTCGGTGCTGCTGTGGTCGACCGGCCACGAGACGCTCGGCGTCGCCGTATTCTTCCTGCACTACGAGGGCAATTCGCCGGCCGCCGCCGCGGTCGCGGTGATCTCGATCGCGGTGACGCTGGCGCTCGCGATCCTCACCAGCCTGATGGCGCGCAACCTGCCGCAAGGAGTGGTGCCGTGGCGGGCGTGAGCTTCGAGGCGGTGTCGAAGAGCTTCGGCGAGACCCGCGCCGTCGAAGGCGTGAGCCTCGAGATCGCCGACGGCGAATTCTTCGCGCTGCTCGGGCCGTCCGGCTGCGGCAAGACCACGCTGCTGCGCCTCGTCGCCGGCTTCGAGACGCCGGACGAAGGCAACGTGAAGCTCGGCGACGCCGTGGTCGGCAGGCCGGGCTGGGCGCTGCCGCCGGAGAAACGCAAGATCGGCATGGTGTTCCAGTCCTATGCGCTGTGGCCCAACATGACGGTCGCCGAGAACGTGGGGTTTGCATTGCGCGTGCGCCGCCTCGCGGAGGCCGAGCGCGTGCGCATCGTCAACGAGTCGCTCGTCAAGGTCGGCCTCGAGGGCATGGCGGATCGCCGCCCGCACGAGCTCTCCGGCGGCCAGCGCCAGCGCGTCGCGCTGGCGCGCTGCCTTGCGATGCGCCCCGGCGTCGTGCTGCTCGACGAGCCGCTGGCTAATCTCGACGTGCATCTGCGCGAGGCGATGCAGGAGGAGTTCGCGCGCTTCCACAAGGAAATCCGCGCGACCGTCGTCTACGTCACCCACGACCAGGCCGAGGCGCTGGCGCTCGCCGACCGCGTCGCCGTCATGGACGCCGGCAAGGTCGAGCAGATGGCGTCGCCGCGCATGCTCTATGCCGAGCCGGCGAGCGAGATGGTCGCGCGCTTCGTCGGCCGCGGCCTGGTGGTGCCGGCGCTGGTGATCGGCCGCAATGCCGAGCGCGTCGTGGTCGACATCTTCGGCACGCGCCTGCCGGTGCGCGGCGCCGGGGCGTCCGGCGAGCGGCGCGCGCTCTGCCTGCGCGCGGAGAATTTAGCGATCACGCCGGACGGCAACGGCATCCGCGGCCGCGTCACCGGCCTGGCCTTCCACGGCGCCGCGACGCTGGTCACCGTGCAGCCCGACGCGGCGGACGCGCCGGAGCTGAAGGTCGAGCACGCGGGGCCGCCGCCGGAGCAGGGCAGTGCGGTGACGGTCGAGGTGCGGGATGGGTGGATTATTCCGCAGCGCGAGACACAAGCGTAGCGAATCGTCGCCCCCGCGTTATCGCGGCATCCAAGGTCGATCACCTTCTCGGTGCGCTCGTGTGAAGTCGACAAATTTCAGGATAACAGAGGCCGTTATCACGTGAAGTTCGCTTCCACAAAAGGTTTCACTGCGTATTTTATATTGCGTGCCGTTTCCCACGATAACGCCAACGACGGTGCGTTCGTTGCCAACCCTGGCGTAGAGGGGAGTCCCCGAATCTCCCGGGCATATCTGATACGGCTTTCCTGCATTGGAGATAAGGATCCCATGATCTCTGTGTTGGATGCTGTCGTACGTAATCTCCTCGATTTTGCGGCGACCGGAGTCCGCCTGATGGGGCATAGTAGGGCGGACCGCATACAAGATTGAGCCTGACGCGAGTCCTCGGCCGTTTGACCGATCGATCTTTTCATCCCCTGCGGCGAAGTCCTTTTGCAATATTCTCAGGAGCGCCAGATCGGGATTGAGTTCGTGCTTTCCTAGAGACGAATGGAAGAACAACTCGGTGCTGTACTCAGGATGAATCCAGGACCTGAATGCCTGATAGACCTTGTTTCCTGTCGAGATTGAGTAGTGCCCAGGCTGCATTATGCAGTGCGCCGCGGTGGCGACGATATCGGGGTCGACCGCCCAGCCGTTGCACACGACCCCTTCGCCCATGCGGGAGATTGCCACCGACGTTGCGTGAGCGATGCCACTCGAACTGATGCTCGCTGCAGCAAAGATGATCAAGCAAGCCCGTGTCGAGAAGCGCGGCATCTGTTCGGCTCCTGCGTCCAACAAAATGATGTCACCGGCCAGCTTAGGCTGGGCGGCAAAGTTGTTCCTGAATTCTTCTGATGTTCTGGTTCCATTTCATAGGCCTGTTGCCTGACCCAATCCAGGGTTCTGACTTGGCGGGTGAGCGGGTCAATTCTCCCGACGCCCGGCATAAAGGTGTTGGCAAAGTCCGCAGCAACCTGTGCCGGGTCCAAATCCTTACGATTGCGCTTCTATCGGAAACGGTGTGCGTTCCCAAAATTTTTCTATCTTCAGATTTTTGACGGACTGCGCTTCATAGCTATGGAGGAGCTTTGCGAGCCCGGCGCGATCGTTAGCGGCGACAAGTGGGCAGAGTTCTTGCACCACACGATCATACGTTTCCGGCATGTAAAAGTACTCGGCTCTACCTTCATTGGTTCCCAAGTATTTGCAGATTGCTTTCGCGGCCACGAGGTCGCCCCGAGCGATGTCAACCAAGATTTTGGTCGCTGGATAGAGGTCCAAGTGTTGGACTGGAAAACGTTCCTTGCAAGCAAGGTTGACGAAATCGTCAAACGTCTTGATCGCTCGCATGGGCGTCAATGCTTCGTGCTCAATAGCCTCGCACATGGCTCTAGGTAGATCGGGATCGGTGATTCGCCAGCTCCCGCGTGGGCCGCGTACCTTGGCGCCCCAAAGGTATCCGAAATTCTCATGTTGTTCGGAAAGTAACAGGACCGACCAAGCAGGGACAAACTTCAGATGATCGAGGCTTCGCCCAATATTGATGCCGCAAAGGATATGATGCACAGGTTTGATGATCACCAGCCGTCCGATGAGCGCCAAATCGGGATTGCGCTGCAGGAGGGGTTGTACCGCCTCTTTGACTTGGGCGATCGTCGTCATCGACTCAGCCTGATCTCGGTTACGATAATCCGCCGTGTATTTGGATAAGCCTTGATTGCGTGCTCCGCCAGTTCTTTCATTCTGGCCGGAGTAAGACCGCTCCTTCTGTCCGTCCCCGTCTTGATGTCATACACGCACGTAGTTCCTTCTCCCGCGTACTCAAGCACATCGATACGGACGGACCCCTTCGTGCCGTAGTCTGCGTTCACTTCCCGGCTTTTCAATCGAGAGACTTCGGCGTGTAGGAAGGCCTCGTTGCGCCCGTTGATCAGGTTCTCCAGTTCCTTGTGGATCGCCGTCCCGCGTTGCTGAGGAGATAAAAGCAATCCTCCGTTTCGGATCACCGTATTCGCTGCTTTGTCAGTGTCACTTTGGACTTCACCGAGGCGTCTGCACACATTACCGACCTGGTCGCGATTGAGACGCTCTACGTTTGCTCGGCTGAGTTCGCCACTTGGGTCTACCAAGTATTGTCTTGCATTAAATTCGAAGATTGCGCGGCGCTCGGGCGTATTTCGAGCTGACCATAAGGCAAACAATGTCAGCAGCGCTCCGAGTCGGCCCGGGCCTGCCGGGGGACTTACGGGAGTGCGTACGGGGGGACGGTCGCGAGAAAATTGCACGAGTTGCGGCCGCTCACCGTCTTCAAGTCCGGAACCAGCAATATCGCCGTCGGCGTCCGTCCACTGGCCGCCACCGGAATGTCCGGCAGGCACACGGGGCTGGTTTGGATCGTAGTGACCGCGCCGACCGGAGTGCGGCATTCGCTCGCGTTCGTGACGCAGCGCGTCGGGATCGCGCATCAGCCGTGCAATTTCGTTGAGGACGTGAGTAGGGAGGGGCATGGGATACCTCGGGGTGGGAATGAAAGGAAATAATCCTAGCTTTACCACCTTTGTCGGTCCGATGCAAGAAAAAATTCCTATAACTAACCGAGCGCGCGTGCAAGGTCAAGCGTTTTGAAGGCGTCGGCGTCCGCCACGCCGGGAAAGAAAGCTTTCGCAGAAAAGACGGCGGCCGCGAGAGTCGGTTGAACCCGAAAGTTCAGTGCGTAATTCGCCGCCCAATCCGGGCTACGTGACTGCCGTCACCCCGGCTCCTTCCCATTCAACAACCACCCGAATTTCTCGCGCGCCTTGCGCGCGATCTCCGGGCTCGGCGTGTTCGACGGCGGGAACTCGTCCTTCCAGTGGAACGGCTTGCAGGCGTTGATCAGCGCCACCGAGTGGGTGATGTTGCCGGCCTTCCTGCGCTCCGGCGGGATCGCGGGATCGGCGTTCGAATCCCACGAGCCCTTGATGAACTGGATCGACTCCACCGGATCGGTGCGGGTGATCATCGCCCACAGCATGTGGTCGAGATTGGTGACGTCGACGTCGTCGTCGCACACCACGATGTATTTCGACGCGTAGGCCGACGCGCCGCATTGCGCGGCGACGTGCGCGGCCTGCACGGCGTGGCCGGGATACTTCTGCGTGATCGACACCGCGTGCAGCATGCGCGCGCCGCCGACCTCGTGGCACCACACCTGGTTGACGCCCGGCACGCCGGCATTGACCATGTTCTGCTTGATGATCGCGGAGCGCATCACCGCGCGGTAGCGCGCCATCTCGTCGGGGCCGCCGCCCATCGGTGGTACGCCGAGCAGGATCGGATCGTTGCGGTGATAGACCGCCTGGATGTCGATCACCGGCAGGTCGCGCACGCCGCCGGCGTAGTGGCCGGTCCATTCGCCGAACGGGCCTTCCGGGTGGCGCACCTTCGGATCGACCCATCCTTCCAGCACGACCTCGGCGTTGGCGGGGAAGGGGAGCCCCGTCACCTTGCCCTTCACCATCTTCACCGCGCGGCCGCGCATGCCGCCGACGATGTCGAGCTCGAAGGTGCCGTAGGGCGCCTCCACGCCGCCGTAGAAGAAGGCGAGCGGATCGCCGCCGAGCACCATCGCGATCGGCATCTTCTCGCCGCGCGCGAAATATTTCTCGCGATGGATCCAGCCGTGATGGCCCTTCGCCGTCACCAGGCCGACGGTCTTCTTGTCATGGACCTGCGCGCGATAAGCGCCGGCGTTGAGCCAGTCCTCCTCCGGATCGCGGGTGACGCTGTAGGTGCCGGTGCCGATGTAGCGGCCACCGTCGAGCTCGTGCCAGATCGGCGACGGGAACTTGGTGATGTCGATGTCGTCGCCGGTGATGATGTTCTCGAACACCGGGCCGTCCTCGACGATCTCGTGCTTGATGATCTTCGGATCGGCGAGATAGGCTTGTCGATAGGCGTCGCTCAGCTCCCACTTGGTGAGATGATCGGGAAAGCCGAGCGTCATGTTGCGGCGGACGCCGGCGAACATGTTGAGCAGCAGCCGGAAGCCTTTCGGGGAGCCCGGCACCTCGTCGAACACCACGCAGGGGCCGTTCTCGGCGCGCAGGATCGCCTCGGCGACCAGCCCGATGTCCTCCTGCCAGGTCGCGCCCTTGAGATGCTTCACCTCGCCCAGCCGCTCGGCCGCGCTCAGCCATTCGCGCAGGTCGTCATAGGCGATGTGGGCGGCGACGTTGCTCCCGGCGGTCATTGTAGGTTCTCCCGATTTTAGGGTCCTTTATACCCGGCACCCTGCGGATTGTCATACGCACCGCGCAGGAAGCTTTCCCCGCCCTCACCCTGAGGAGCCCAACGGAGCGCGAAGCGCGACGGCGGGCGTCTCGAAGGGCGAGGGCGGCCCGGACCGTAAGTCATCGCTTGCCTCGCCGGGCGAGAATCCGAAGTCGATCAAAATCTCCCCGGATAAGCGCCTCCTTCTTTGCTCGCGACCATCCCTTCACTTGACGCTCGGCTGCGATGGCATCCGTTATCCGATCAAACCACTGGGAGAAGACCAAGGTGACCGGACGGCGGCTAGCCGTATATCCGTCATATGTGCCCGCGTTGTGCTCGGCGATGCGCTGGTCAAGGCCAGAACGCGCCGTGCCGGTGTAGTAGCTATCGTCCGCACAGCGCACGATGTAGAGAAATGCACCTTCGGTCATTTGCGGCCGACCTATCCTTCGAGACGCGGCCTGCGGCCGCTCCTCAGGATGAGGTCGGATCGGGCGCCCGCGCAAGAACTCTCCCCGCCCTCACCCTGAGGAGCCCAACGGAGCGCGAAGCGCGACGGCGGGCGTCTCGAAGGGCGAGGGCGGCCCGGACCTGCATGGTTCGAGACGCCTCACCATGGGGCCGGATCATCGCCGTGCTACAGTCCCGGACGCGGATGAGGCAGGAAGGCTGAGGGCGGATGTACACGGATTTGCGCGAATTCATTGCCGAGGTCGAGAAGCTCGGCGCGTTGCGGCGCGTCATGGATGCCGACCCGCATATCGAGCTTGGCGGCATCACCGAGGTCGCGGCCGGGATGCCGGAATGCCCGGCGCTGCTGTTCGACCGGATCAAGGGCTATCCGGCCGGCTTCCGCATCTTCACCAACGCCACCACCAGTCCGCAGCGCGCCGCGCTCGCGCTCGGGCTCGATCCGACGCTGCGGCCGCTCGACGCACTGAAGGCCTGGATGGCGAAGCGCCAGACGCTGAAGCTGCACGAGCCGGTGACCGTCAAGAACGCGGCGTTTCTGGAGAACAGCGTCAGCGGCGACGCCGTCGATATGCGCAGGCTCCCGGCGCCGGTGTGGCACACCAAGGACGGCGGGCCCTATATCGGCTCGGGCTCGGTCGTGATCATGCGCGACCCCGAGTCAGGCTGGATCAATGCGTCAATCTACCGCGTGCAGGTGCACGGCAGGAACAAGGTGACCGTGCAGTTCGACCATCAGGGGCGGCACGGCGCGATCATCGCCAGGAAATACTGGGATGCCGGCAAATCCTGTCCGCTGGCGATCGTCAACGGCATGGACCCGGCGCTGTTCATCGCCGGCTTCGAATATCTCGCCGCCGGCCAGTCGGAATACGCGTTCGCCGGCGCGATCAAGGACCGGCCGGTCGAGGTGATCGCGGGGCCGAAGACCGGGCTTCCGCTGCCGGCGCATGCGGAGATCATCCTCGAAGGCGAGTTGCTGCCGCCCGCGCAGGAGACGCTGCCGGAAGGTCCGTTCGGCGAGTTCACCGGCTACTACGCCGCCGACAAGCGGCCGTGCCCGGTGATGCGGGTCGACGCGATCCATCATCGCAACGCCCCGATCCTGCTCGGCTCGCCGCCGATGAAGCCGCCGCGCTTCCACTTCGGCCTGCCGTTCCGCGCCGCCGGCATCTGGAGCAACCTGGAGATGGCCGGCGTCACCGACGTGGTCGGCGTCTGGCAGCATGTGGCGCAGTTGATGACGGTCGTGTCGCTCAAGCAGCGCTATGCCGGCCACGCCAAGCGCGCGGGGCTGATCGCCGCCGCCAACAGCTACATGGGCCGGCTGGTCGTGGTGGTCGACGAGGACGTCGACCCGTCCGACATCAACGACGTGATGTGGGCGATCACCACGCGCTGCGAGCCGGCCGAGCAGATCGACATCGTGCGCGACGCCTGGTCGTCGGCGCTCGATCCGCGCATCCCGGAGGAGGCCAAGCGCCGCGGCGTCACCTCGCACTCCAAGGCGGTGATCGAGGCGGTGAAGCCGTTCCCGTGGATCGACAAATACCCGCCGACCTCGGCGCTGACGCAGGACGAGGCGCGCGCGATCGCCGACAAATGGGGCAAGGTGTTGAAAGGATGAGATGTGTCCTGGCCGGGCGAAGGGCCGCAGCCCGCATTGAGCGCAGCGAAATGCGGGGCAGCCGTTCCCGGATTTCGCTTCGCCCAATCCGGGCTACGAACCTATTCCAGCACCGTCACGGTCGCGCCCGTGGTTCCCCCGACCGACACGTCCGGGCAGGTGCTGAGCGCCGCCAGGAGATTCATCTCCGCGCGCAAGGTCACATGCGCGCCCGGCGGCTTCGGACGGATATGCGAATGCTCGAGCTCGCCATCGGGATGGATGATCATGTGCTGGAAGATGTTGAACGGGCTCGGCACGTCCTCGAGCGCGATGCCGTAGGGCGCGAGGATGGTCGCCAGGTTCTCGGTGCAGCCGCGCGGCGGCATCTCCGACAGCGGCCGGCCGTAGGTCTTCTCCCACATGCCGCGCGCGGCCGCGAGCTCGTGGCGCTTGCGGCTGCACATGCCTTCCTGGAGGTCGTGGTGGCCCTCCTTGAACGTATCTTCGACGATCGTCATCAGCGTGTTGTTGAGCTTCGACACCAGCATGTCGCCGGTCGAGATGAACACCTTGCGCTGGTTCGCCTTGGTGCGCGCCTGGTCGAAACGCTCGCGCAGATTGTCGCGGTTGAAGCAGACGAAGTCGATGATGGTCTGCGAGCGGATGCGGACCGACTGGCCCTTCTCGAGATCGAAGGCAAAACCAATATTGCGCGGGAGAGCCTTCTCCCAGATCACCGTTCCGGCCATTTCTGCGCTCCAGCCCAATTCTCTGCGGCCCTCATGGTGAGGAGCGTTGCGACGCAACGCGTCTCGAACCATGGCTGCAAATTCGAATCTGCCGCCGTCCTTCGAGAGGCCTTCGCCATAGCGCGTCTAGAAGACGCGCGTAAACGCGCTTATGGCTCAGGCTCCTCAGGGTGAGAGCGGAGCTTGGTCTAGAGGGGAGTTTCGCCGCTGTCCACATCGGCGGGCCGATGCGCTAAAGAAGGGCCCGACGTCGGCGGGCATGCCGCCGCGACGACGAACGAGCAGACGACGACCGAGCAAGGAGAGTTCCATGAATGCACCCGTGAGGCATCTGCCCTGGATCGGCGGCGCGGCCGCCGTCGCCGCGGACACGAAATTCTCGCCGCTGGTTTCGCCGATCGACGAGACCTCGGCCTCGCAGATCGTCGAGTCCGACGCCGCCATCGTCGACGCCGCCGTCAAGCACGCCTACGGCGCCTATATGAAGCACCTCGATGCGACGGTCGCGAAGCGGCTCGAATGGCTCAACGCCGCGGCCGACGCCATCGACAAGATCGAGGCCGAGTTGGTCCGCTCACTGATCCGCGACATCGGCAAGCCGCGGCGCGCCGCGACCTTCGAGGCCAAGCGGGCGGGGGCCTTCATCCGCGCCTGCGCCGCGCAGCTTCCCCACATCAACGGCGAGGTGCTGCCGCTCGACACCGCGCCGACCGGCGCCGGCCGTTTCGGCTTCACCACGCGCATCCCGTATGGCGTGGTCGCGGCGATCACGCCGTTCAACGGACCGGTGAACCTGCTGGTGCAGAAGATCGCGCCCGCCATCGCCGTCGGCAATGCGGTGGTGGTGAAGCCGTCGCCGCCCGGAACCGAAGTGGCGCTGCTGATCGCCGACGCGGTGAAGAAGGCGGGCCTGCCGGACGGACTGTTCAACGTGGTGCCGGGCGGGCGCGAGACCGCGCAGCTGCTGGTCGCGCATCCGCTGGTCGCGGCGGTCACCGCGACCGGCTCCACCAAGATGGGCAACGAGCTCGCCCGCGCCGCCGGCGCCAAGAAATTCGTCGGCGAGCTCGGCTCGAACGCCGCCAACATCGTCTGCGCCGACGCCGATCTCGCGGACGCGGCGACCCGCATCGCCGGCGCCGGCTTCGAGGCGAGCGGGCAGCAGTGCATCTCGGCGCAGCGCGTGATCGTCGAGCGTCCGGTGTACGAAAAATTCCTGGAGCTGTTCGTCGCCGCCGCCAACAAGCTCAAGGTCGGCGATCCCGACGACGGCACGGTCGACGTCGGCCCGATGGTGAGCCGCGACGCCGCCGATCGCGTCGAGTCGATGGTGGCGGACGCCGTCGCCAAGGGCGCCAAGCTGGTGCGTAAGCCCGAGCGCAAGGACTGCATCCTCGGCCCGGCGATCGTCGCCGACGCGCCGCCCGAGGCGCGGCTGATGGGCGAGGAGGCTTTCGGTCCGGTGGTGGTGGTGCAGCCGGTCGACAATGTCGACGCCGCGATCGCGCTCGCCAATTCCTCGGAATTCGGCCTGCAGGGCGCCTGCTTCACCAAAAGCCTCGAGACCGCGTTCAAGGTGTCGCGCCAGTTGCGCGTCGGCTCGATGTGGATCAACGACGCCAGCCGATTCCGCCTCGACATGTATCCGTTCGGCGGCGTCGGCTCGTCGGGCTTCGGCCGCGAGGGCGTGCGCTACGCCATGGAGGAATTGTCGCAGTGGAAGTTTACGGGAATGCGCGTCGTACTATGATCCCCGGCGGCTGATATCGATCGCCACACAAGAAACGACCGAAGAAAAGGAGATCGAACGTGGCGTCGCCGCACAATCCGCCGTTCCGTGCCGATCATGTCGGCAGCCTGCGCCGGCCGCAGGCGCTCGTCGATGCGCGCTCGCGCTACCGCAAGAAGGAGATCGGCAAGGACGAGCTTGCCAAGGCGGAGGACGATGCCATCCGCGAAGTGGTGGCGTTGCAGGAGTCGCTCGGGCTCAAGTCGATAACCGACGGCGAATTCCGGCGGCAGAACTACATCATCGATTTCTACTTCAAGGCATTCGGTCGCGACGGCATCGGCTTCGAGCCGGGACAGTTCTATCACCGCCAACGACCAGGGCGAGAAACTGCCAGCCGAGCGCATGGTCGTGAAGGCCAAGGCGACATGGCCGGGTCCGATCTTCGCGGAGCACTTTTCGTTCCTGAAGTCGGTGACGAAGAAGACGGCCAAGATCACCGTGCCGTCGCCGCTGATCCTGCATTTCCTGGGTGGCGACGACGCGGTGCTGCGGGGCGCGTACACATCGCTCGACCAGTTCTGGAGCGACCTCGTTGAGGTGTATTCGAAGGAATTGGGCGCGCTGCACGCCGCGGGCTGCCGGTATCTCCAGATCGACGAGACGTCGCTGGTGAAATTCGGCGATCCCGAGATACGCGCCGTGCTCGAAGCGCGCGGCGACGGCTGGCGGACGCTCGCCGCTTCCTATGTCGACGTGCTCAACGCGATCCTGGCCAAAATCCCGGCGGGTCTGAACGTCGGCATGCACGTGTGCCGTGGCAACCGGCTCGGCTTCTGGCAGGCCGACACCGGCTACGAATTCATGGCCGAGCAGATCTTCAGGAAGCTCAATGTCGGATTCTATCTACTCGAATTCGACAGCGCCCGCGCCGGGCCGCTCGACGCGCTGCGGCTGATGCCGGATGGCAAGACTGCCGTGCTCGGGTTGATCACCACCAAAAGCCCGGAGCTCGAGGACCGCGATGCGCTGCGCCGGCGCGTGATGGAGGCGTCGAAGCATGTTGCGCTCGATCGCCTGTGCCTGAGCCCGCAATGCGGCTTCTCCGGCGACGTGCGCAACGCGGTGATGACCATCGACCAGCAGGCGGCCAAGCTGCGGCTGCTGGTGGAAACCGCCCGGTCGATCTGGGAAGATGCGGGCTAAGCGATGCCGCTCTCCGGAATCAAAGTCCTCGACCTGACCTCCGTGGTCGTCGGCCCGGCCGCGACGCTGCGGCTCGCCGATCTCGGCGCCGAGATTGTCAAGATCGAAGCGCCGGAGGGCGACCTCATGCGTACCCTCGGTGGGCCGTCGCCGTCGGGCACGCTGTCCGGGAAATTTCTCCACTTCAATCGCGACAAGCGTTTCGTCTGTCTCAACCTGCGTGCGCCGGAAGGCTTGCAGGCGTTGAAGACGATCATGCGGTCATGCGACGTCTTCATCACCAATCTGCGGCCTGACTCGCTCGCGCGCCTCGGGCTCGACGCGGAGATGTGCCGTGCGGCGAAGCCCGCGCTGATCCACTGCATCATCACCGGCTTCGGTCCCGGCGGCCCGTACCGCGGCCGCCCGGCCTACGACACCGTGTTGCAAGCGGCGTCGGGTCTCGCCGGCCTCACCATCGAGCGCGACGGTGTGCCCAGCTTCGCGCCGTTCCTCGCCGCCGATCACGTGGTGGCGGAGATCGCTGCCGGTGCCATTGCGGCGGCGCTGGTGCGGCGCTTCCGCACCGGCGAGGGCGCGACCATCGAAATCCCGATGCATGAGACCATGGCGGCGTTCGTGCTGCAGGAGCATCTCGGGCCCGCGACCTTCGAGCCGCCGCTCGGGCCGCCCGGCGACCGGCGGGTGCTCGATCCCAACGCCCGCCCGATCGCGACCCAGGATGGGTGGATCGCGATCACCGCCAACACCGATGCGCAGGCGAAGGCGTTCCTCGCGGCGGTCGGCCGCGCCGACCTGACCGGCGATCCGCGGTTCTCGTCGGTCGCGGCGCGCGTGAAGAATTCCAGCGACTGGTATCGCCTGCGGGAGGAAACGATCGCGTCGGGCACGACCGCGCACTGGCTCGACGTGTTTGCCAAGCTCGACGTCCCGGCGATGCCTTGCCACGCGCTCGCCGACATCGCCGACGATCCGCACCTGGCCGCGGTCAAGCTGGTGGAGAGGGCCGTGCATCCGACCGAGGGGCCGGTCAAGAACGTCCGGCCGACGCTGCTGTTCGGCGGCGAGGCGGTGAAGTCCGAATCGCCCGCCAAGCCGCTCGGCGCGGACACCCGCCAGGTGCTCGCGGAGGTGGGGTATTCTGTCGCGGAGATCGACGCGCTGGTTCGCGACGGCGTCGCAATCACGGCCGAAACCTGATCGCCGTTCCATTCGTCACGTTGCGACCACGATTTACTGCCCTACCTCCTCGTTAAGGAGATATTGACGACCGTCTGCCGTTCTTGAGGGGCGGCCCGGGGAAGGCGCCGCGGGGACAACGAGCCGCGGGGACAACCAGATGCGATATCGTTCGGCTTATCCTCTGTCGGGATTGCTGTTCGCCGCCGCGCTGCTGCTGGCAGCCGGGCCGGCTTATGCGCAGCGCGTGGCGACCCAGGCGCAGTCGGGCGCGAGCTATGAAGCGCGGCTCGCAGCCTATACCCGCGCCCGCAATGCCTACGAAGCCGAGGCGCGCGCGTATTGGGACAGCATCGCGGAGAAGCGCCGCAACCGCTTCGCCAAGCGCCGCAACGGCGAGGTGGTCGTGCTCGACGACTATGTCCTGACCCAGCCGCCGGTCTACAAAGGCCCGCCGCGCCCGACCGATATGGACGAGCCCGATCCGACCAAGCCGCCGCGGGCGCCGATCCCGGTGGTCGCGGATTTCCTGAAAGCCGCCGCCGATCACTATCGCTTCGTGCCGCAACGGCCCGCCAGCGACGCCGATTTCAAGCGCGCCTATGCGCGCGAGGCCAAGGCCGCGGGCCTGACGCGCGACCAGATCGTGCGCATCTATGCGTTCGAGACCGGCGGCAACGGCACGTACGACGTGCAGTCGGGTCTCACGCATCCCCGCCCGAATGCGCGCGCGATCTCGACCGCGGTCGGCTACAACCAGCTTCTGACCACCAACAGCGTGAGCCTGCTCGCGGGCTATGGCGACCAGTTCCTGCGGGCGTTGCAGCAACGCGAGGTCCCCGAGAGCAAGATCGCGCATCTCAAGCGCATGATCGCGTTCAGCCGCACGGTGCCGAACCAGTGGGGCGAGCACGACAAGCTCGCAAAGACGCGCGGCGGCATGGGCATCCACGCCGCGGTGCTCGACCGCGATTTCGGTCCGCTCCTGCAGGTGCAGAAGCTTGTGAACTCGGTCAAGTTCGCGCAGACCAAGGGGCATTCTGCACGATTGACGGCCGCCGAACTCGAGATGATGAACCTGACCGGCGACGGCAACGGCATCGATCTCGTGACCATGCCGCAGTCCATCCGCGACCGGGTGCCGACCTCGAATTTCTTCCAGCGCGGCGGCTATGAGCGCAACGGCATCGCGCGCCGCACCGGCACGGTCGCCGCGCTCTACGCCGAGATGAACGGCATCATGGACCGGCTGTCGCAGCAGCCCGGCGCCAAGGAGCTGGCCTCGGCGTTCTGACGGCATCGTGTCCCGGACGCAGTGCAGCGCGTAGCGCGTAGGGTGGGCAAAGGCGCGAGCAGAGGCCCGCGCGGCATACCGAGCACATTGCAGCGCCGTGCCCACCAAGGCAAGACGACGAACGCAACGATGATGGTGGGCACGGCGCGCTTGCTTGCGCGTGGCTTCGTCATCTTTCTTGCTTCGCGCCTTTGCCCACCCTACATCCGTGCCCGGAACTTTAGGTCGCATCACATCACCAGCACGATTTTCCCGAAGTGCTGGTTGGCCTTCATCATCGCCAGCGCGTCGGCGACCTTGTCGAGCGGGAAGGTCTTGTCGATCGGCAGTGACAGCTTGCCGTCCTCGACCGCGCCCCACAGGTCCTCGCGCATCAGCCGCGTCACCTCGTTCAGCTCGTCCTGGGTGCGGGTGCGGTTGGTGACGCCGATATAGTCGAGCCGCTTGAGCGCGTGCAGGTCGAAATTGATCTCGCCCTTCTGCCCGCCGAGCCGGCCGACATTGACGATGCGGCCGAGCAGGGCGGCGGCCTCGAAGCTTCCCTGCACGGTCGACCCGGAGACCATGTCGACGATCAGGTTGACGCCCTTGTCGCCGGTCGCCTGCTTCACCTGCTGCGGCCAGGTCGGATCGGTGGTGTCGATCGCGAGGTCGCAGCCGTATTCGTTCAGCCGCGCACGGCGACCGGCATGGGTCGATGTCCCGATCACCAGCGACGCGCCCTTGACCTTGCCGATCTGCATGCCCATCAGCCCTACGCCGGAGCTCGCGCCCTGGATCAAGAGCGTCTCGCCGGCCTTGAAGCGTCCGGCGGTGACGATGGCGTTGTGCATGGTCTGCAACGCGACCGGGAAACAGGCGGCCTGCTCGTAGGTCATGTTGTTGGCGGGGATGCGCGTCGCGCGCTGCGCGTCGGCCGCGATGTATTGGGCGTAGCCGCCGGGCGCCGCCGCCATCACGCGGTCGCCGGCCTTGAAGCCCTTCACCGCTGAGCCGACCGCCTCGACCTCGCCGGCGCATTCGAGCCCGAGGCGGGCGCCGACGCCGCCGACGCGGCCGTGCTGATGGCCCATCGCCACGCTGAGGTCGGCCCGGTTGAGGCTCGTCGCCCGCACCTTGATCAGGATCTCATTCGGCTTCGGATCGGGCTTCGGCAGGTCGCGGACTTCGACGCCATTCTCACCCAGGACTGCGGCTTTCATTGCCTTGTCTCCCACACTCTATTGCTTAGCGGACTGTATCAGCTTCAGCAGCCGTTCCGGAGTCACCGGCAGGTCGGTGATCCGGACGCCGAAGGGCGTCAGCGCATCGTCGATCGCCGAGACGATCGCCGCCGGCGCACCGATGGTGCCGCTCTCGGCCGCGCCCTTGACGCCGAGCGGATTGAGCGGCGTCGGCGACTCCATGTGATGGATCTCGATCGGCGGGACGGTGTCCGACGTCGGCAGCATGTAGTCGGCGAAGGTCACCGTCTGCGGCTGGCCGGACGCGTCGTAGCGCATCCATTCGTAGAGCGTCGAGCCGACACCGTGCGCCACCGCGCCGTGCACCTGACCCTCGACCATCATCGGCGAGATCATGCGGCCGCAGTCGTGCACGACCACGTAACGCAGCAGGCGAACATGCCCGGTCTCCGGATCGACCTCGACCTCGCAGACGTGCGTGCCGTTGGTGTAGGTGATTGCCGGCGGGACGAAATCGTTCGACGCGGCGAGGCCGGGCGTGACGCCGGCCGGCAGCGAGAAGCCGGCGACGCCGCTCAGCGCATGCGCGATCTCGCCCAGACTTTTCTTGAGGCCGGGCACGCCGCGCACGCGCACCTCGCCGTCGGCGAGTTCGAGATCGTCCGTCGAGACTTCGAGCGTCGCCGATGCCACCGCCTTGGCCTTGTCGGCGACGAGCTTCGACGCGATGTGCAGCGCGCTGCCCGCGGTGACCGCCTGGCGGCTGGCGTAGGCGCCGTGGCCGAGCGCCGACGCGGCGGTGTCGCCGGCGATCACCTGCACGCGGTCGGGTGACACGCCGAAAGTCTCGGCGGCGAGCTGCGCCAGCATGGTGTGGGTGCCCTGGCCCTGGTCGGTGGCGCCGGTCGCGACCGTGATCGTGCCCGACGGCCCGATGCGGACGCTCACGCTCTCGAACGGGCCGCGGCCGGTGCCTTCGACATAGTTGGCGAGGCCGAGCCCGATGAAGCGGCCCTGTTTGCGCGCGGCCGCCTGCCGCGCCGGGAAATCGCGCCAGCCTGCGGCCTCGAGCGCACGGCGCTGGGATTCCGGATAGTCGCCGCTGTCGTAGGTCATCGGCAGCCCGTCGCGCGTCACCACCTCGGTGACGTACGGCATCTGCTCCGGCTTGATCAGGTTGCGCCGGCGGACTTCGTCGCGCGACAGCGAGAGGCGTTCGGCGATGCGGTCGAGCAGGCGCTCCATGGCGAAGGTGCCCTGCGGCCGCCCGGCGCCGCGCGAGGACGTCGCCGGCGCGAAATTGGTGAGGCAGACCGCGAAGTCGATATGCACCGCCGGCAGCACATAAGGGCCGATGAAATTGCTGGCGGAGTTCTGCGCGGTCGAGAGACCGGAGGGCGTCCCCGAGCCATGGTCGTGATGCACCTTGCCGCGCACGGCCAGCATCCGGCCGTCGGCATCGACGGCGACTTCGAGGTCCCAGTCCTGCTCGCGCTCGTGATTGGTGGCGGTGAAGCTCTCGCGGCGGTCCTCGATCCATTTGACCGGCGCGCCGAGAAGACAGGCCGCGGCCGGCACCACCAGCTCTTCCGGGTAGAACGGGTTCTTCGGCCCGAAGCCGCCGCCGACATGGGGCGCGATCACGCGCACCTGGCTTTCCGTGAAGCCGAGCGTGTCGACGATGACGCGCTTGGCCTTGTGCGGCATCTGCGTGCCGTCCCAGACCGTGAGCAGGTTCTCGGCGCCGTCGTGGCGGGCGAGCACGGCGCGGGTTTCGATCGCATGGCCGCCGCCCTTGTGGATGCGGAAGCGCTGCGCGATGCGGTGCGCGGCGCCGGCGAAGGCGCGCTCGGCGTCGCCATACTTGAGCGTCCATTGGGCCAGCAGATTGTCGGCACAGTCGAGCCGGGCTTTCGGCGCGTTGCGCCCAAGCGCGGCGACCGGATCGGTCACCGCCGGCAGCTCTTGGTAGTCGAGCACCACCAGGCCGGCGGCGTCCTCGGCAATCGCGCGGCTTGCGGCGACGACCACGGCCACCGGCTCGCCGGCGTAGCACATCTCTTTTTCCGCCAGCCACGAGGGATCGACGTGATGCCGGATCGCCGCCACCGGCAGCGCCAGCGGAATGCGGTCGCTGCCGATCACAGGCCGTAGATCGCGAAAAGTGAAGACGGCGCGCACGCCGGGCACGGCCTTCGCGGCGCCGACGTCGATCCCGTTCAGCCGCGCATGCGCCACCGGGCTGCGCACGAAGCTCGCATGCAGGAGGCCGGGGAGCACGATGTCGTCGACGAAGCGTCCGCGGCCGCGCAGCAATGCCGCGTCCTCGACGCGCAGCGCCGGGCGGGCGAGGGGGACGTGAGCGGGATGATGGCTCATGGCACGGGCGCAATCTTACGCAGTCTGGTGCTTGCAAACCGTGCTGTAAGATTCATCGGATCGATATTCAGTCGGATTATCATATGCTTAGGTCCCAAACTTACAAACTTACACTTCTTACCACTATGTCGCGCGACGCGCGCAGCAATGGACCGATCGGCGCCTGCGGACAGCACCCGTGTTCAACGGCGGGCCACCCATAAAGAGCTTGCGCGTCCAGACGCCCACGGGCACGCCGCCTGACCCCGGAGGCACCAGGATTGTAAAGACTTTAGGAATAATGTCAAGGACAAAATTCCTGAATACATTCAGGCTCACGATTTGAGACGTGGATGCCCGCGACAGGCGCGGGCATGACGAGCCGAACACAGCGCGCTTCGGTGTTGGGTCCGCGAGCGGCCGCGAAGCGCTCATGCCTGCTTCCCCGCTGCCTACTTCCCCGCGCGCAGGGCGTGACGTAGCCTGATCGAGAAAGCTGCCGCGGAACGATCGATTCACAGCGGTCGCGCCGACGGCCGTGCACATCGTCCTCCCGCTCGATCGCGAAGGGAGGCACGCCAAGGGAGGCACGCCATGACACTGCCACGTCGCCGATTTCTGCATCTGGCGGGAGCTGCTGCCGTGCTCCCGGTCGCGCCGCGCTTCGCCCGCGCGCAATCCTGGCCGGCGCGGCCGGTGCATCTGGTCGTCGCCTTCCCGGCCGGGAGCGGTCCCGACATCGTCGCGCGGCTGGCGGGAGCGCAGCTGTCGAAGCGTCTCGGCCAGCAGTTCGTGATCGAGAACAAGCCGGGCGCCGCCAGCAACATCGGCACCGAATACGTCGCCAAGGCCGCGCCCGACGGCTACACGATCCTGATGCCGGTCTCCACCAACACGGTGAACGTCGCGCTCTACCGCAATCTCAATTTCGATTTCATACGCGATATCGCGCCCATCGCGGGCTTCGGCAGGACTACTTTCGTCATCGCCGTGCCGGCGTCATTCCCGCCCCGGACGCTGGCGGAGTTCATCGCCTATCTCAAAGCCCATCCCGGCAAGGTCAACATGGGCTCGGCCGGGATCGGCGGGGTGCAGCATGTGTCCGGCGCGCTGTTCCAACTCATGACCGGGACCAGCATGCAGCACGTGCCCTATCGCGGCGATTTCATACCCGATCTGATCGCCGGTCAGGTGCAGGTCGTCTGGGTTCCGATCGCGTCGGCGCTCCCGCTGGTCCGCGACGGCAAGCTGCGCGCGCTCGCGGTGACCACCAGGCAGCGCGTGCCGGCGCTGCCCGACGTGCCGGCCGTCGATGAATTCGTGAAGGGCTACGAGTCGTTCGGCTGGTACGGATTGGGCGCGCCGTCCAGAACGCCGCGCGAGATCATCGGGAAACTCGCCGCCGCCATGAACGAAGCGATGGCCGACTCCATGATGCAGGAGCGGCTCGCGCAGCTGGGCGTCGATCCGATGCCGTTGATGACCGACGCGTTCGCCAAGCACATCGCCGAGGAAGTCGACAAATGGGCCAGGGTGATCAAGGCCCAGGGCATCCAAGTGAACTGAGGCCGGCCGGCCAAGTCGTTTTCGGCTCGCGTTTCAGCGCTCATGTCTGCTTCGGGCTCGCGGTCGGGAGATGTCGCGCTGAGCGATCTCGTCCGACGGGGATTGGGGGCGGTACGAGCTTCCGATTGTTCATTATCACGTTGCTTCTCAGGCGCTCGATTTCGATCACGTCCGAACCTTGAAGCCCAGTCCGCTTTGCCCCCAAGAGCGACGGAAGAGCGGACCTTGCCGTAGTCCGGGTCGGCAGGGGCGGACGAAGTCATTGAACGAAGCTATATTGGCGCATGGGCTTTGCGATCAGTGTAAAGGCTTTGGGCAGCACGAGTGCACGTCTCCGCGCCTACTGGGACAGGTTTGCACGGTTTGAGCAGACGCCGTCGATGGCTGCGCTAGCCTACCCCCCGCACGTGACTTTGGCAGTCTATGAGCGCATCCATGAGGATCAGTTGCGCGCCGCTCTACGCCGGGTATTCAAGGATGTAAGCGCCATATCGCTGCGGTTTACTGCATTGTGCCGCTTTGAACAGCCAGCCCTTGTTTTCTGGGCCGCACCAGAACCCTGTGAGTCGCTGTCGCGCGTCCATGCTGCAATCCACAAGCTGATTGATCCGGCTTTATGCGAAGCACATTACCGGCCGAGTAACTGGGTGCCGCATTGCACATTGGCGACGCGCGTCGTTGAGGCCAATAAGGCGGTGGCAATTACTTCAGCGAATGAGCCAATTGACGCATTCGAAGTCACATTTGATTGGGCTGACTGCGTGCAGTTCTCCCCGGTTAGAGTCATAGAAGAGATCAACCTTTCACCATGGTTGAGCGATCAATAGTAGCGTGACAATATGCATGACCGCTTGGGTCACGGCGGACGTTAGCCAGTGCGATCTCGGATTATGAAAACTATGTTCGCTGTTTGCTTTCAGTAAATTATGCTGGTTGCCGACCTAGTTCATCGCTGCAAGACCGGATTGCCCAGCGTGTCAGACGAAATACCTTCAGCCGCCCGCATTTTCGAGATCGGCACCGGCTTCCGCGCCAGTAAAGCTCTGCTCAGCGCGATCGAGCTTGGTGTCTTTACAATCTTATCGGAGCAACCGCTCGGCCTTTCCATCCTCACCGAACGTGCGGGGATCGCAGAGCGTGGCGCCAAGGATTTCTTCGACTCACTCGTTGCGATCGGTTTCCTGGTACGCGACGCGCAAGGACGTTACGCCAATGCGGCGGACGCCGACCTCTATCTCGACCGCAAGAAGCCGACCTACATTGGTGCGCTGTTCGAGCAATACAGCACGGCCGGCTTCGGTCTGTGGAATTCGCTGACGGAAGCGCTGCGAACCGGATCGCCGCAGATCGGCACATCGGCTGCAAGCCACTTTTCCACCACTTACGGTGATGCCGGGCAATTCCGGAGATTCGTCAAATCCATGACGGCGGGGAGTCTGCTGACCGCCAAGGCGATCGCGGCGCAGTTTCCGTGGCGGGACTACAAGACGCTGGTCGACGTCGGTACCGCAGAAGGTTGCCTCCCCGTGGAGGTCGCGCTTGCGCATCCGCACATCCGCGGCGGTGGGTTTGATCTGCCCGCGCTACGCGAGTCATTCGAAGCGTATGTAGCGGAGCGCAATCTTTCCGCCCGCTTGCAATTCTTCGCCGGGGACTTCTTGAAGGACCCGCTGCCAACGGCCGACGTCCTTGTGTTCGGCCGCATCCTGCACAATTGGGGCGACGACGCCAAACGCCTGCTGCTGCGCAAGGCATTCGATTCCTTGAACGAGGGCGGCGCTATCATCGTCTACGAAACGCTTATTCCCGACGACCGGCGCGCGCACGCGGCGGGTCTGCTCGCAAGCCTCAATATGCTGCTGTGGACGCCGGCAGGCTCCGATTTCAGCGCCGCCGACTGCGCCGTGTGGATGCAGGAAGCGGGATTTCGCGAGGTCCGTGCAGCAGCGCTCGCCGGCGCCGACGGAATGGTGATCGGAAAGAAGCCGTAGGACAGAGCGAAAGCTGAAGACGGCTAGAACCTGTAGCTCAGGCCCGCGCGCACGACGTCGGCAGACAGATCGGTCGACGTGCTGATCGCGCTTCCATAACCGAAGCTGGAGCTGACGACGCCCGAGGCGTTAATCGAACTGAAGTCAACGTGCAGATATTCGACGCGCGCCGACCAGTTCCGAGCGAGGGCCCATTCGAGGCCGCCACCGATGACCCATCCAACCTTTGTCTTCGAGGCGCTCCAGGTTCCGGCGGGGACACCAAAGAAGCCACCGACACCGGAATAAGAATTGGTCGCGCTCAGATGCGTCACCGCGACACCGCCGGTGACGTACGGCAGCAGATTGCCAAAGGCCCAACCCAAACGCCCGCGCGCCGTGAAAAGCCAATCCGCGTCAACCGACGACGTTATGGTCGGGGTATCCCCCGAACCAATGACAGACCCGGTGGCTGTTCGCGATGCTTTGCCGTGGAAAGCACCAAAATCGGCTTCCAGCCCAACGACCGTCGAATTGACCTGCCAATTGTAACCAGCTTGGGCGCCGCCGGCGAACCCGCTGCCTGCCATCGAGCCGGAGCCGATGCCATTGATAATGGCGACGTCGCCGGCAAAGAAGTAAGAAGCTCCAAATCCGGGCGCGGCGGTACTGGAGGCGGAGGTCGTCGCATGTGACCGCGCCCAGTTGGCGCCGGCGTTCGCCCCAAGATAGAATCCAGTCCAGTTGTACGGACTGGCGGGCAAGCCCTGTCCCATGGCCTGACCGGCAGCAAGCAGCGCGGGCAACGCCGCCGTGCGAAACAGGTAGTTCTTCATGACCCCACCCCTTAAGGTATCCTATAACAGCACCTGCCGGGGCCCGTCTATTGCGTCCGCGCAACTACCAAGACAAAAGGCGGTAGTGCCCACAAGCAACAGCAACTGCGGCCAGTCCGCCAATTCCTGCGCGCAGCAGCGGGCTAGCACCAAAAATCTCAGGTCAGGGTCCGGTGGCGGTCATACCGGCTATCAGGGATTTCAAACGCCCGCGCTGAATCTTGCCGTTGGCGCCGCGCGGGATCGCCGACAGGGCGAACAAACGCACGGTCGCCGGAATACCTCGCTGCCGGAGCATTGCCTCAAGCTTTCCCGCATCGGCATTCCTGCAGTCCACCACACCCACCCAGATCTCCGGCGGGCCGGACGGCCTGTCGTCGGTTAGAACCGCCGCCGCGTCTGCGGCATCCCATTCGAGGCGCAAGAGGTGCTCGACCTCCTGCTCAGGCGAAATCTTGCCGATCGATATGGCTGACGGGTCTTGGATGTCGGCGGTACGGCCGACGACGAACAACCGGCCATCGCTCGACATCCAGCCGAGATCGCCATTGTCGATCCAGGGTTCAGGTCCGTTCGGGCCGTTGCGTCTGATGCGGCCCTTGATAAGGCCCAGCTTGCCCGAGGGGCACGGCGCGCCGTCCGGAGTCGCAACAGCCATCTCATATTCGGGCTGAATATGTCCGACCAATGCCGGTTGCGCCAAAATTTCGCTAGCGCTCGCTTCCGCCACCGAACCAAGCTCCGACGTTCCGTAGCGGCACAGCACATTCTTGCAGATACAGCGTTGCCGCTTCAAGCAAGGCGCGCGACGGCACGCTGCCGCCGGTGACGACGGTGCGCAAGCTCCGCAGTTGCGCTCGCGATCTGCGCACGACCCTGATGAGCGCGACGAGTTGATCCGTCGAGGCGAAGATGAGATCGACGGAGAACAGCTCGACCATTCTGATCGCCTGGAACGGCGAAATGGCGAAACACAGCGTCTTCCTGCTCGCCAACACCGAGCAAGCAATGGTGTAGCCCCACACGGAGCCCAAGCCGAGCATGCACAGGACCACATTGCCGCCCGGCTCCATGACGCCCGGCCCGACATAACGCGCGATATAGTCCACGGTCGTCGGAATCGATTTGGGCGCGCCGGTTGTGCCGGAGGTCAAGGCTTCCAAGCATACCTGCCGGCTATCGGAAAAGGGCGCGGGCAGGCTGCCCACGCCGACCGCTTCCGAAGTGAACCATACATCGGTGACTTCAATGATGCGTCCGGCCGGACTAAGACGCTGCTTGGATTGGGCGTCAGCGAGTGCGACAGCGATGTTCAGATTCACGATACCCGATTGCCCGGGCTCCAGAGGCATACAGCGAACCCCGATGCGAAACAGCGCCAGGCACAGCGTCAACGCGCGGATGGGATTTTGCACCAGCACGGCAACAACACCGCTCCTATCGATATCGGCATCGGCGATGCGCCGCGCGCAGTTCCCGATGGCGGTGCCCAGCATCCCGTAAGTGACGATGCGGTCCTCCATGACAATGGCCGGAGTCTCGGGGACTGTGCGCGTGTGAAGCAGGATTCGGTCGAACCAATTGTCCACAGGACTCTCCCAGGATTGCCGAACAGCACGGCTTGAATTAGCGCTGGATGGGCCCAAGCACCACTTAGGATAACCGGATGGCTTCGCTCCAAGCCACATGATGTCTGCCAAGGGTCGCACCGTTTTGCGAGCTTTGCGACCACGTCCGGCTTTGCTTCGTAGGGCCGACATCACTAAATCAACTTCAGGCCTTTCGAACTGGCATGCCCGTCCCGCCCCGCGATCCACCTGCGCGCCGACGCCCGCTCGGCGGCCGCTTTATCGTCCCTGAACGCCTCACGTGGGGTGCCTTCTCAAAGCCAGCGCTCGAGTTGGCGTGAAACCCATCATTTCACGACAACCGGATTGACCCGCTTCGGCAAGAGATGATGGGTTTCGCTTGCCGCCGTCGCGCGAAGCGGGCCGGCGCAAGCTCCACCCATCCTGAAATGTTTTTATTTGCTCACTGTCCCTGCACCTTCTGCACCACCGGGCTCCACTTGGCGAATTCTTCGCGCAGGTAGCGGTCGCCGCGCTCCGGACCGTAGCCGAGCATCGGCTCGAAGCCGGAGTCGACGAGCTTCTTCTGGAAGCCCTTGTCGGACCATTCCTTCTGCGTCACGGCGTCGATCTGCTCGCGGATCGGCAGCGGCGTCTTGATCGGCGTGAAGATGCCGAAGAAGATCTGCGACACGAAATCCTTCAGCCCTTCCTCGTGCGAAGTCGGGATATCGGGCGCGACCTCGAGCCGTTCCGGCGCATTGACCGAGAGCAGGCGGAGCTTGCCGCTCCGGTGCAGCGTCACCACCGCCGAGGTGACGTTCGGGAAGATCACCTGGATCTGGCCGCCGAGCAGGTCGTTCATCGCCGGCCCGATGCCGCGATAGGGCACGTGCAGCATCTCGACGCCGCCGGCCCGCTGCTTGAACAGCTCGGGCGTGATGTGGGTGATGGCGCCGACGCCGCCGGAGCCGTAGCTGAGCTTGCCGGGGTTGGCCTTGAGATACGCGATCAGCTCCTTGACCGACTTCGCCGGCACCGACGGATTGACCGCAATCGAAGTCGAGGTGGTGGCGACGATCGAGATCGCCGCGATCTCCTTGAGCGCATCGTAGGCCTTGTTGTTGGAGCCCTCGCGCAGCACGAGCGTGCTGGTCGAGCCGACCAGCAGGGTGTGGCCGTCGGCGGGCTGCTGCGCCACGTAGTTGAGCGCGATCGAGGAGCCGCCGCCGGCGCGGTTCTCGACCACGATATTGCCGAGCGCTGCCCGCGCTTTCTCGGCCCAGATGCGGCCGATGACGTCATGCACGCCGCCGGCGGAGGTCGGCACGATCAGGTGGATGGCCTTGCCGGGAAACGACGCCTGCGCCCGCGCCGCCGACGGCAGCGCGGTGGCGGCGAGGCCGCCGGCCAGGAATTCGCGCCGTCCGATCGGCATGGTTTCCATCCCATGTTGCGTCGGCGGAAACATAGCGCGGCCCGAAGGTCTATGTCATCTGCGGTGCATTGTTGCAGCTCGTAGGATGGGTAGAGCGCAGCGAAACCCATCAACCGCCGTCGCCGAGAGAGGTGATGGGTATCGCGCTTCGCGCTCAACCCATCCTACGAATTGGCAACGAACGGTGATAAGGGATGATCTGCACGCAAGGGGGCCGGGATGATCGACGCGACGCATGACGCCAAACGCCGGAGCTTTATCGAAAGCGCCAACGGCCATCCGGACTTTCCGATCCAGAACCTGCCGTTCGGCATCTACTGCAAGCCGGGCGAGAAGCCGCGCGGCGGCGTCGCGATCGGCGACGACATCTTCGACCTCAAGATGGCGAGCGAGGCGGGGCTGTTTTCCGGCGAGGCGAAGCGCGCGGCGGACGCGGCCGGCGGCCAGCGGCTCAACGCGCTGTTCGCGCTCGGCGCGCCCCCGCGCGCGGCGCT
>JAIESR010000049.1 GCA_019745775.1 Xanthobacteraceae bacterium
TGGATTCACAATCAAAATCAGCCGGGAATCCCCAGCCCGATCACAATCGATTCATCGCAACCGGGGAATGCTCTAGGATTGAGCGGCTCCCGAGCAGAGGCAATCTGCGCCTGCTCGCGCAAGGGGGCAAAAAAGCCCCGGCCGAGACAAGCCGGGGGGTAGTACGTCAATTTCAGTCGTTCTACTTTACGCGGTGCCCGGTGTGTTTTTCACCATTGACGCGGACTGTTACCTTGCTTGTGTCAGTAAACGGCACAGACAAGCCGCCCGTGAAGAGAGCCAACGCAACGTCGCCGTTGCTCGGACCGGTACTGACCACTTTGCCGGTATACACCTCGCCAGTGCCCGTTTCCTTGATCGTCGCGATCTTGTTCGACATGGTATCTTCTCCTTTCTGCCGAACTGAGTTCATGTGAACGGATTGAGCAATAACCACAACAAGAAGACATGTCCGCGACCATCTGTGAGACAAGAAAGAGACATGACTAGACAGCGAGATCAGAGTGAGCCGCCGTACGAGGTTTCATGGCGTGCATGGATGAAGAACGCTCGGGAGATTCGACGCGATCTCGGGATCAGGCTCGACGAATTAATTGATCAAGTTGCTGGCTCATCCGGCGATGGCCGTGCCAGCTTCAAAAAGAAGTGGTACGGCCGAGCACCCACGAGTGAGAGCGAGCGAAGCTCGTTTATTGGTTGCCTGGCTGAAGCCTTTGCGAGCAAGAGCTCCCGCAGTTCAGCGACTTATGTAAGTCAAATAAAGGATCCGACTGGCTCCCCTATCGCCGTGCAATGGCTTCATTCCGAGACTTCAAAGTTTGCCTCAGATGAACTGCGACGGATTCTTCACGGCGCCGGAAATCACTCGGCCTTCGCGATCGGAGAATGTATTGCGTTCTTTTTGCCACATCCATTGAGCTCTTTTGTGAGTGTGGAAGTCGCAGCTGATTGGAAAGCCAAGAAGATAACCAAGACGTGGGATAAGCCTACACGGTCCGAACTGATCGCCTGTGTTGAACAACATGCAAATCAATATCCAGGTGAAATCGCCCAATATTTGAAGGAACGTGTAAGCACTACAATCGACCTTGGTAGGTATCACGAATGCAAGGTGGGTCTCCGTGCAGTTGCTTTGCCAGTGAAAGAGCAACGGTTGACGGTTGTCGTAAACCCGCTGACATGGTGGATTGTTAATCAATTCAATCGACGTATGGTCGTAGAAAAAAATGACACTGTCCTGCTCGATCTTCGAGACAGGTATCTGAAGATGACATTGGCTCCTAGCGACAATCTGTTGCACTTGGAGCACCCAAGCGGATTATACGTCGAAGTCACACTGGTGACGGCCGACGGAAATTTTCTCATGCTAAGAAAAAATCCAAGCAAGAGCGTAATGGCAGACACAGGAAGAGAGTGGACTTGCGGGATCGAAGAGAACCTGCTGTGGGAGAAGATGGTTAGGACGAAAAATGTAGATATCAGAGGCGTCATTGCGAGTGGCCTGTATGACGAACTAGGAATTCCTAAAGAGCAAATTGCCAAATGGGGACTGTTTGCAATTGCTCTCGAACAACCAGGGCTCAATTCGGCTCTTCTTGGTTTTGTACAGATCAAACTTAAGGCGAAGGACATGGAGCCTTACGTTAAAAAAGCTCTGAAAAAAGGCCCAAATCCAGATTTCTTAGGCTATAGATTTCAGGAAATTGCCGGCGCTTTTCAAGCAACGTCAAAAAGGAAGGATTTGCATCCCACTACCTTAATGAGGCTGTTCCTAACGGAGCAAGTGCTTGTTAGGTTCCCGCGAGCGAAGCGTTCACCGACATGAACACCGACCACACGCTGGAAGAGGTTGGCCAGCAGTTCTCGGTGACCCGCGAGCGCATCCGACAGATCGAGGCCAAGGCGCTGCGCAAGCTCAAGCATCCGTCACGGAGCCGGAAGCTGCGGAGCTTCCTGGATAACTGATCGTTCACTCCGATCGATCGTCGCCCTCGAATCCATTGGCCCGCCCCTGGCGGGTCAATTTATCTTGGGCGCATAGTGGCCCACGGACATCTTGTCATGGCGATCGCTCGTCGCATTGTTGTGGCCGCCCTTTTCGTCGCCGGAGCCGTGCCTATGGATGTGCAAGGCCAAGCGCAACAGCCGGTCACGCTCGCCGCGGGGGCGGTCGCCCATCCGCCGGGGCTCCCCGCGATCGGCCGCTGGATGATCGCGGGTGACGGCTCGATCGCGCATTGGCTGGGCGAAACCGTCGACGGCAGGCACCTGCACGAGCCGATCAACGTGATCCTGATCGACGAAGGCGCGACCAGTCCTGACGACGCCAGGGAGCGGCTCGTCGCCGCGGCTGCGGCCGCGGGCTTCCCCATCCGCTTCGGGCACTCGACCGGTTATCACGGCTTCATCGGCGGCACGCTCTACGGCCAGCTGCCGCAGGGCCGCGACGACGCGTTCTCAAATCGCATCTTCGAAGAAAGCAATAACCATGGCCGCATCTTCGGCCCGCATCGGCTCGACGGCGGCGGTTATATCTTCATCGGCGCATTCAGTCGCGAGCGCGTCAACCTTCTGCACTGGCCGGCGCACCGCTACGAATCGTTCAACGCGGCGCGTGAGGCGCTTGCGCGCGGCCTCGATGCGCATACTGCGTTCAAGGAGGCGGGCTTCGTGCCGCTCGACAATGCCGTCAACGATGCGCAGGTGACGACCGGCGATCACGACGGCCATGCGGTGCTCTTGCGCTCGCCGAAGTAGAGCGTTGCGCTATCGGGACGTACTCAAAAAAAACCCGGCGCCGGAGCGCCGGGTTCGTCTTAATCGCGGCCATAGGCGCGCGTCTTGTGGCAGTCGCTGATTAGGCGCTCTGCAGGTTGGTCGCGGCCGACTTGCCGCTGCGGCGGTCGGCTTCGATGTCGAACGAAAGCTTCTGGCCCTCGTTGAGATTGCTCATGCCGGCGCGCTCGACCGCCGAGATGTGAACGAACACATCGGGGCCGCCGTTGTCCTGGACGATGAAGCCGAAGCCCTTTTGGGCGTTGAAAAACTTGACGGTACCTTGAGCCATATTGCTCTCCATGAACGCACAAAGGCGTTGTCGCCCGCACAAACCATTCATGCGGGGCCGATATCCGGGTTTGCGTGTTCTTGGGGAAGGCCCTCGCGGGCAGATCGATCCAGGTCAGGCAATCGCGAATGCCGGTTATATGGGCCACCCAGCCGGCAATTGCAATTGCTTTCGGCCAAGAAAAAGCGCGCTGGTTTAGACGAGGTTACTCCACAAGTTCCTTCGGCAATCGTGCCGGGTCGTAGCTGCGTGGCGCATTGGCGTGGGTCAGCCGCCAGAAGATCGTGCCGACGACGAGAGCGCCGAGAAGAATCAGGAACGGCTTCGTCTCCCCGGTCATCAGGAACAGCGCCAACGGCGCGCCGGCGAAAACCAGAATCCAAAGCGCGACGCGGATTGCCAGCCGGCGATGGACTTCGGCGGTGAATCCCGCCTTGAATTCGATCGGCGGCCGATCGCGCACGGCGGCGTGCGCGGCGAGGCGCGCATGCAGGTCGTGCATGAAGCCGCGGTAGGCGACGCGCTGCGCTTCGGTCGGCACGGCGAACTCGTTGCCGTTCGTTATCATGAGCTTGTAGCGGTCGGCGAAGGTGATCTGGCAGATCCGGAGAAAACGATGCGCGCCCGCGCCGGTCTGCTGGCAGACCTCGACGATGTTCTTGAACGGCGCAGCGTCGCCTTTGCCGTCGAAGGTCCAGGCGATGTGGTCATCCGCGACCGTGACGCCGCGGTTGGCGGCGTGCACCAACGATTCCCGCGCCGACGTCGTGAAGTGGACATCGTGCGTGCGCTTGTCGGTCGCGCGCGGGGCGGCGCTGATACCGGAGCGTTGTTCAGCGGCTGGCTCGTCCATGCCCGTGCGAGGTTAGCATAAACATGGGCGCCGGGGTTTGAGCGATTGTTCCACCAGCACGGCCGTCGTAGCCTGAAGGCGATATGCGGGGACGTGCGTCGGCAGATATTCAGCGTGCAGGTTTTCAGCGTTGAGATTTTTTGGGTTCCATGTCGACAAGGACCGTGATCGAGGAAGCGCTGCGGCGGCTTGCGCCGCGTATCCCGCCGCATGAATTCGGCGCGGTCGTCGATCACGCGCTCGACAGCCGCGGGCTGCGCGGCGCGGCGCCGGAGACCGCGGCCTGGCTGTCGCTGGTCGCCTATGTGCGGCACACGCTCACCGAATACGACGACCTGCTGTCGCAGGGCTACGACCAGGACAGCGCCCGCTATTTCGTCGGCGACGACATCCGGGAGGTGCTGGCCGCGTGGGGCGTGAAGCGGACGCTGGGGGAGGAGGAGTAGGGGAGGGTCGGTTGTCGGATGGGCTGAGCGAGCGAAACCCATCCTTTGAATGCGCCGCGATGTCGCGTTGGGTTTCGCTTGCGCTCAGCCCATCCTGCGATCCGCCAACGATAGCAGGGGAGCGAAGCATGGTCCGCGCATTGCGGCTGATCACATCTGCCGCCGTCGTCGTTTGCACCACGGCTGCGCCGGCGCAGGATTACCCGAACCGCACCATCCGCATCATCGTGCAGACCCAGCCCGGCGGGCTGATCGACCAGATCGGTCGTACGCTCGCGCAGAAGCTCACCGAGAACACCGGCGCGGTGGTCGTGGTCGAGAACCGCACCGGCGGCGGCGGGCTGATCGCGGCCGAGCACGTCATCAATTCACCGGCCGACGGCTACACCCTCTACATCGCCTCGCACGGCTCGCAGGCGATCCATCCGCATCTCACCAAGAACCTGTCGTTCGATCCGGTGAAGGCGTTCGCGCCGGTCATCTATCTCGCGACCACGCCGACGCTCGTGGTGGTGAACCCGTCGGTGCCGGCGAAGACGCTGAAGGAGCTGATCGCGCTCGCCGGGGCCAATCCCGGCAAGTACACCTACGCGTCGCAGGGCAACGGCTCGTCCGGCCATGTCGCCGCCGAGCAGTTCAAGCAGCTTGCCGGCGTCGATCTCGTGCACGTCCCCTATAAGGGCGCGGCGCCGGCGGTGCGCGATCTCGTCGCCGGCCATGTCTCGGTGATGTTCGACACCGTCGCGTTCTCGCAGGAACAGGTGACGGGCGGGAAGCTCCGCGCGCTCGCGGTCGGTGCCGACGCGCGCGTGAAATCGCTGCCCGACGTGCCGACCATGGCGGAGGCGGGCCTGCCGCAGATGCAGGGGAGCCCCTGGTTCGGCGTGGTGGTCGCGGCCGGCACGCCGCGCCCGGTCATCGACTGGCTCAACCGCGAGGCCGCCAAGGCCTTCACCGCCAAGGACGTGCAGCAGCGCTTCGCTGCGCAGGGCTTCACGCTGCCGCTCGGCACGCCCGAAGCCTTCGCCGCTCATATCGCGATGGAGTCGAAGCGGTGGGGGGGGAGGTGATCAGCCGGGGCGGGATTACGTTGAAGTAAGCAGGCCTGCATCCGTCCCCGCCATCCCCCCGTATCTCCCCCCGACAGCGCGCCGTATTGGGCGCGGCACGATTTGGGAGAGACCACCATGAACAAGCGAATGGCCGCTGTTTTCCTCACGGCCGCGGCGCTGACCGTCGTCCTCTGGGCGTTCCTGGCGATCGCGACAGCGCCGTCGCCGGCGCGCGCCGAGATGCAGGAGAACTATGCGAGCTGGCCGCTGTTGCGCTCGACCTTTGCCTCGACCGGCGGCGGTGGCTACGTGATCAAGGGCTACGATCCCGTGATCATTGGCAACAAATGCATCACGACCTTCATGGCGGTTTCGCCCGGCGTCAACCCGCAGGTGTACGCCAACCTCGCCGAGTTCGAGGCGGTGGCGGAGCAGGGCGGCATCCTCTGCCGCAACGGCCAGTGGCGCGCCTTCGAGGGCGGCGGGAAGGGCACGACGCCGTTCCGGTTCTTCTTCAAGGACGGCGTGTTCCGCGCGCCGGCGACTTGAATAGGTCTTCCGAGGCGCTCAATCCATCTCCGTCATCCCGAGGTGCGAGCGTAAGCGAGCCTCGAAGGATGCGCGGCCCGGGCCGTCGTCCTTCGAGGGCCGCCTTTCGGCGGCCACCTCAGGATGACGGATCAAATTCTGTGCGCTTGGACCGCTTCATCCGCAGTTCAATCGCTTGCGCGACCCGACCGCCCGCGCGATAAGCGGCCCGGGAGATTGAACGCATGCTCAGAACCCTGGTAACCGCCGCGACGCTGGCCGCGCTTTGCGCCGGTGCGGCTTCGGCGCAAACCATTCCGCCGGACTATTTCCGCGGCAAGACCATCACCATCGTGGCCGGCGCCGGCTCCGGCGACGGGTACGACATCTATTCCCGGCTGCTTGCGCAGTACATGGGGCGCCACATCGCGGGCAACCCGCGTTTCGTCGTGCAGAACATGCCGGGGGCCGGCACGCTGCGCGCCACCAATTTCATCTGGGAGGTGGCGGCGAAGGACGGCACCTATTTCGGC
The DNA here is from genome assembly GCA_019745775.1 of Xanthobacteraceae bacterium. GTDB lineage: Bacteria > Pseudomonadota > Alphaproteobacteria > Rhizobiales > Xanthobacteraceae > VAZQ01. The sequence goes on from JAIESR010000049.1 coordinate 6,480, forward strand.
GCGGTCGGCGGCGGCACCGCCACCGCCTCCCTGCTCGACGCCAAGAACGCCCGCTTCGACGCGCGCCGCTTCGGCTGGATCGGCTCGATGAATTCGGAGGTCGGGCTGGTGCTGTCCTGGGGCACGACGCCGTTCAAGACCATCAAGGACGTCATGAAGCAGGAGTTCATCGTCGGCGGCGGCGGACCGACCTCGGGCAACGTCGTGTTCCCGACCGTGCTCAACCAGGTGGTCGGCACGAAGTTCAAGGTGGTCGGCGGTTACAAAGGCACCGGCGACATCGCACTGGCGATCGAGCGCGGCGAGTTGCAAGGCACCGCGAGCTACCACTACTCCTCGATCATCGGCCGCAATCCGGACTGGCTGACCAAGAAGCAGGTGAACGTGCTGCTGCAGCTCTCGCTGCGCAAGCATCCGCTATTCCCGGACGTGCCACTGCCGGCGGATCTTGCGCAGAACGAGGAGCAGCGCGCGATCCTCGAGCTGGTGTTCGCGCGCCAGGAGATGGGCCGGCCGTTCATGCTGCCGCCGGGCACGCCGCCCGGCATCACGGAGATTTTGCGCCGCGCCTTCGACGCCACCATGCGCGATCCGGCGCTCATCGCCGAAGCCGAGAAGCGCAAGATCGACATGAACCAGCCGATGACCGGCGAGGAGATCCACGCGCTGATCGACCGGCTCTACAATTGGCCGCAGGCGATCATCGACAAGGCGGCGCAGGCCGCGGGGCCGGGCGCTGCCGGCGGCGGCTGAAGGGGCCCCGGCCGGCGCCCCGTCCGCAGGCATGCGGGCCGCGCACGGCATTCAATGGTAAATTTGACGCAACCCGCCGGCGGGTGAGCGGGTTTGATTCATGACAAAGTGCCGCCCGTACGGAGGGTTCACATTCAGTCTAGTCGATTGCAACGTGGAGGATGACGACGATGTACAAGCGCATACTGGTCGCAACCGACGGGTCGGAATTGGCAAACAGGGCCGTCGCCCATGGCATTGCACTTGCCAAGGCGCTCAACGCGCCGTTGTCGGTGGTGGCCGTCACCGACATCTGGTCGCCCTTCGAGATGGCCCACGACTTCGATCAGCGTAAGAAAGATCCGATCGGGACCTATGAGGCTCTGGCGGCCACCGGTGCAAAGCGGGTTCTCGACAAGGTCGCGGAGATGGCCAAGGCACAAGGGGTCGATTGCACGCTGGTTCACGTTGCGGACAAGCGTCCTGCAGACGGTATCATCGAGGCTTCGAAGACCGCCGGCGCCGACCTGATCGTCATGGCATCGCACGGCCGCCGTGGCATCAATCGGCTACTGCTCGGGAGTCAGGCGAACGAAGTCGTCACCACCAGCAAGGTCCCGGTGCTAATCGTGCGGTGAGCCGGCCACGTCGTCGGGCGCTCAGTCCACTCTGGGCGGCTGGCCGGTCTTCTCGTCGACGATGCAGCAGCTCGAGATCCAGCCGGACATGCCCTGCCATGTCGCCTGACACCATGGCTTCGTGTTGTCCTCGGCCGGGCGGCATGCGCCGAGCTCGATACCGCCCGCGCCCGCCGGGATCGGGACGACGATCGGGTATTTGACCGCCGGACCGCGGCGCAGATTTTGAAAACCGCCGGAGACGTTCGGCAGCACGCGATAGGTCGTGGCGGGCACGGCCTTCGGCTGCGCGATGACCGGCGGTCGGCCTGCGCCCGGCGGCGCGGTGGGAACGGGTTGCGCCATCGGCGGCGGTGGTGCGGGCGAGGTCTGCGGCACGCCGGCTTCCTGCCGCGGCGGCGGTGGCGATTGCGGCTTCGCCTGCTCCATCGGCCGCGGCGCCTGCCGCTCCGACATCAGATTGATCGCGATGATGGCGCCGCCGAGCACGACCGCGAGCGAGCCGACCACTGCCGCCATCCGCCGCGCGCTCCATGAGGTTTTCGGCGCGTCCGGATAGCCGCGCGCCAGCACCACCTCCATCGCCGCGTTGTCGGTGCCGATGATGCCATCGATCGAACGTGTCAACCGGTCCATGTGCTGGCGGAAATCGCGGCCGGTGTCGATCGGCGCCGCGTTGATATAGGCGAAGTCGCGGATGCTCTCGGGCAGGTCGGCGGCGCCAGGCATGGTCGCGTTATCGACCAGCACGGGGATCACGGAGAGACCTTGCTTGAGCGCGGCCTCGATCTCGACCTTGACCGGATCGGCCTCATCGATGATGCGGCTCTTGCCGTCCGCGGTCTTTCCCAGCCATGACGGCCCAATCACCGCGAGCAGGACATCGGCGTCGCGCAGCGCGTCCTGGATGTGATGGCGGAAGTCGGTGCCGAACGGGATCCGGTCGATGTCCATGAACACCGACTCCTCTCCGTAGCGGTCGACGAGCCGGTCGAAGATGCGTCCGGTAATGGCGGCGGAATCCGAGCGGCGGTACGAGACGATGATCTTGCTCATCTCTCAAAATCCGAGCCCGGCTTCCGCCGGTTTGGAAGTCGCTATTCGAGTCCCGCGACGATACGGAAGTCGCGCTCGCCGGCCTTGTTGAACACCTTGAGCGCGGCCTGATAGCCCGCCCCGTCGTGGCAGGCGACCGCCGCCTCGACACTCGGAAATTCGACGATCACGATGCGCTGCTTGAGCCCGGCCTCATAGGCGACGTCGGCATTGCCGCGCGCGAGGAATTTGCCGCCGGCGGCCAGAATGGCCGGGCCGGCCAGCTTCGCGTATTCCGCGACCGCCTCCGGATTGCTGATCGATCGATAGCACGATACCCAATACGCCTTCGCCATTTCCGTCTCCGTCGCCTCGTTGGCCGTTTTGCCCGGTTTGTCCGGATGGGCGGAGAGTAGCGCGGCCGAAGGCGGAAGGGAAACGGGGTGGAATGTAGCCATGTCGCGGGGTGCCATCCATCGTCTCGACAGGCGGACAAACGCTAGTATCATGGTCGCATGAACCGCAAGATGGACGTTATTGAGGTTGACAAGGATACTGCCGAGACGCTGAAAGCACGGGCGGCGGATCGCGGCATCAGCGTCGCTGAATTGCTTAACGAGCTTGCTCGACAACATGGACCGGTTGCCGTCGAGCCGTCGGAGATCGCCGAACTCGACCGCCGCTGGGCCACGATCGAGGCAGGTGGAAAGACCGTTCAGAACGCTGATGTCGTACGCTGGCTTGAAACCTGGGGTTCGCCCGATTTCAAGCCCTGGCCGCAATGACGATCGAATGGTCGGACGCCGCGCTCTCCGACCTTAACCGCTTAGCACTGTTCCTTCGGGACATGCACCCAATGCTCGCGAAGCGGGTTGCGTCGGAGATCATCGCCAAGTCGGAAGTATTGGCCGAGCATCCCAGGCTTGATCGGCCGATCTTGGGCCGCGAGGAATATAGACAAGTCGTGCTGCAAGTCCTCAACGCGCGATATGTGTTTCAATATCGCTATGATGGCAAGCGACTGGTCGTGCTCCGCGTTTTTCACGGTCGAGAAAGTCGAGACTAAGCGACCTCGACGATCTCCGCCTCGGACTGTCCGGCCTGCACCACGTCGCCGACCGACTTGCCGAACAGCGCGCGCGCCAGCGGCGCGGCGTGCGACAGCGTTCCCTGTGCGGGGTCGGCTTCGTCCTCGCCGACGATGCGGAACGTCTGGCGGCGGCCGTCATCACGCTCGATGGTGACGGTCGAGCCGAAATGCACCTCGCCGCCGGCGATCGGCGGCGCGATCACCTGCGCGGTGGTGCGCCGCGAGGTCCAATAGCGCAGGTCGCGCGCGGTGCGCGCCAGCGCCGCGCGGTCGTTGGCGGCTTGCGCCTGCGTATGCTGGCGATGCGCCTTTTCGAGCTCGGCCTCGATGGTCGCGAGCCCTTCCGCGGTGACGAAATTCGGATTGGCCGAGACCGGCCGCTCCGGGATGTTCTCGACCATCTCGACGCCGTCGGCCTCTTTCACAAACGCTCTGCTCATGACGGTAACCCCGCCTGTTGTCCTTGCCGGATTGTGGGTGATCGCGGCGCTAATGACCGGCCGCAGTTCGGCATATGGGAATGGCGCCGCCCGATTGCCAGCCCACCTCATGTCAGCGCTTCCGGCAGCAAAAGGTTCCGTTGCGTGCTGTATCACCATCCGGTACGCGGCATCCGCGCCATGGCGCAGGGTTTCGGCCTGAGCTATGGTTCTGTGGGGTCAACGAACCTTCCTGGGAAACGCCATGTTGTTATCGAAGCTTTCGAGAGTGGCCGCGGCGCTCAGCGCGGGGCTTGTGCTGATGTCCGCGCCTGGCCTGGCGCAGAATTATCCCAACCAGCCGATCCGCATCATCGTGCCGACACCGCCCGGCGGCGTCGCCGACCTGCTCGCACGTGCGGTCGCGCAGGGCATTTCCGCCAACACCGGCAAGACCGTGATCGCCGAGCAACGCACCGGCGCCGGCGGCGTGATCGCGGCCGATTTCGTCGCGAAGGCGCCGCCCGACGGCTACACGATCTACATGGGCTTCCATCCGACGCAGTCGATCCTGCAACATCTGCAGAAACTGCCGTACGATCCGGCCAAGGATTTCGAGCCGATCATCCTGGTCGGCTCGTCGCCCAACATGCTGGTGGTGAATCCCGGTGTCCCTGCGAAGACGCCGAAGGAGCTCGTCGACTACGCGCGCGCCAATCCCGGCAAGATTTCGTTCGGCTCGCCGGGCAACGGCTCGTCCGGTCACATGGTCGGCGAGCAGTTCAAGATCATGAACAAGCTCGACCTCGTGCACGTCCCCTATAAGGGTGCCGGGCCCGCGGTGATCGATCTCGTCGCCGGGCACATCCAGATGATGTTCGACATCGTGCCGTTGGCCCGCGAGCAGCTGCTCGCCGGCAAGGTGCGCGCGCTCGGCGTGATGTCGCCACAGCGGCTGCCGGTGGTGCCGGACGTGCCGACCATGAAGGAGCAGGGCATGCCCGAACTCGAGGGCGGTCCGTGGTTCGGGCTGCTGGCGCCCGCGAAGACGCCGCGTCCGATCGTCGATTGGTTGAACGCCGAAGCCAGGAAGGCGATGTCGGAGCCGGGCATCCGCGCCAAGCTCGAAGCGCTCGGCGTGGTGCTGCCGCTCGGCAGCCCCGAGGATTTCGGCAAGCACATCATCGCCGAGCGCGAGCGCTGGGGCGATATCATCAAGCGTGCGGGAATCAAGCTGTAAGGTGCGCGCGGCGAGGGGCGGCGGCGTCACCGCCGTCCGCGCGCGGCCTTCTTCATCTCCTGCTTCTCTTCCTTGGTCGGCGGCGAGCCGGTACGGCGCAAGCTCTTGATGCGCGACGGCGGCAGGCCCGATTTTTCGGCGATCTCGCGGTCCTGGGCCTCGATGATCGCCTTGGCGGGGTCGTCGCCGTCGAGGCCGCCCAAGGACGCGGCCGGTACCCGTCGGTTCGAGCGCTGGGTTCCGTCCTCATAGGTGACGTCGAACAGCACATATTCGCCGACGGTGCGGGTTCCGGGTTTGCGGGCCATTTTCTGTTGGTCCTTCTTTTTGGTTGCGCGAACGCGGGTGGGCCGCCGGGGGGCCTCTTGAAATGGCCTCTCAAAAGCAAGAAGCCCGGCGGGTTTAGCGCCGGGCTTCGGATCGTTCAAGCCGTCGTTCAGGCCGGCTGCAGATTGGATGCTGCCGACTTGCCAGTCTTACGATCGGGCTGCACGTCGAACGTGACCTTCTGACCCTCGACCAGGCTGCGCATGCCGGAGCGCTCAACCGCGGAGATGTGCACGAACACATCCGGGCCGCCCGCATCCTGCTGAATAAAGCCGTAGCCTTTCGTGGTGTTGAAGAACTTCACGGTACCTGTTGCCATTGAATGGCCTCCATCAGAAAACGCTCAAAGGCGTCGATGGCCCGCAAAACCATTCCGCGGGCCGCATATCCGGATTTGGCGTTGTCTTGGGGAAGCCCATCAGGGGCGGATACAAGTCAGGCAAAATCTCGAACGCGGGGGGATATAATCGGGGGGCGGCCGATTTGCAATCGGGGATGGGGCTGTTGTTGGCAATGTTTACAATGTTTAACGGCCGGTACCGGTCGCCTTAACCTATCGGGTAGGCCTGATAATAGGCCCGATCCTCCGCGGACTGGGTCCAGCCCGGGTGGCCGCGCCAGTCGATGTGGTGGGCGCGCATGTCCTTCCCATAGCGGATGCGGAACAGCATCGTGCGCTCGCGGCCGTTCTCATATTCATGCACCTCGCCGGGCGGGTGTACCACGAACGACCCCGGCACCACGTCGACCGTCTGGGTCGGGGTCCGCATCACCCCGCCACCGGTGAAGCAGAAATAGATCTCGGTCGCCTCCGGATGGCAGTGGTTGGGGCTGATCTGGCCGGGCTCCCAGCAGGCCACCGTGACGTCGCCGTCCTCGACCTTGCCGAGCACCTTCTCGACGTGCTGCTTCGGGTCCCAGGCCTGCTCGCGCTCGAGATTGAAGACATGCATGGCGTCACCTCCCTACCAAATATACACGGCCGTTGGCTGCCGTCTTCGCCAAAGAGGGGTTGCCTACGCCGTAGCGGATGGCATGCTCGTGCCATGGCAAACGCCGACTCTTCTGCGGGCGGTCGCGTACCTGGCCGGCGTTGGTACGTCGTCGCCGCGGTCATCGCGCTCGCCGGGTGGACGGCGATGGCGCTCCTCCTTGTGTCGCGGATCGGCGATTCCACGGGACGCATGATGCGCGTGCTGGTGCCGGGACAAACCGACCTCATGCTCAAGGAGCCGGGCACCTACACGATCTTCCACGAATACCAGAGCACATTCGAAGGCCGCGTCTACGACGTCGCTACCGTTTCCGGGCTCATCGTTACCGTTCGTGCAGGCGGTGCGGTCATTCCGCTCGTCGCGACCAAAGCTGGCACGCGCTATCGCGTTGGATCCCTCGCCGGCCGGTCGCTGTTCGACTTCGAGGTACGCACGCCGGGCACCTACCAGATCTCCGCCAGCTACGATGGCGGACGCAAGGAGCCCCAGACCGTGTTGGCCATCGACCGTGGCTTCGTCGGCGACCTGGTCATGACCATTCTCGGCGCTCTGGCGTTGGCGCTTGGCGGCATGGGTATCGCGGTTGCCATCTCGGTGGTTGTGTTCCTGAAGCGCCGCCGCGCACTGGGGGCGGCGGCGTCCTGATGCTCGGGCCTGGCTGCGGCCGGACGCACCTTCCCGAGCCCGCCGGGATCGGGCAATCTGCGGTCCCGTCCTCCTAACGACATCCAAGAAAAAAGCAGGCTCCAAAAAATGAAAGTCGGAATCTTCGACCATGTCGAGCGCGCGGCCGATCGTCCGATCGCGCAGACGTTCGACGAGCGCCTCAAATTCGCAGCCGCCGCCGACGAGGCTGGCGTCTACTGTCTGCATGTCGCCGAACACCATGCGACCCCGCTCAACCTGGTGCCAGTGCCCGGCGTCTATCTCGGGGCGCTCGCGCGTGCGACCAAGCGGATGAAAATCGGCCCGCTGGTCTATCTGCTCACCTTGGTTTCGCCGCTGCGTCTGGCGGAAGAAATCTGCATCCTCGACCACCTGAGCAACGGCCGGCTCGAAGTCGGCGTCGGTCGCGGCGTCTCGCCCTATGAGCTCGCCTATCACAAGGTCGATTCCGCGGAATCGCGTGACATCTTCATCGATGCGTTCAGCGCCCTGTCGGCGGCGCTGACCAACGACAAGTTCAGCTATGCGGGCAAGCACTATTCCTACAAGGACGTGCCGATGGCACTACGGCCGCTGCAGCAGCCGACGCCGGCGTTCTGGTATGGCTCCTCGAACACGACGGGGGCGGCCTGGTCCGGCGACCACGGCATGCACTTCGTCGCCAACGGCCCGACCGACTACGCCAAGGTCAACATCGACGCCTACCGCGAAGCCCTCGCCAAGCGCGGCGGACCGGCCCAGCCCAAGCCCGAGTTCAAGAACGGCGCCGCGATCGGTGCGCTGCGTCACATCGTGATCGCGGAAACCGACGAGGAGGCGCGCAGGCTCGCCAAGCCCAACGTCGACTACCACGTCGGCAGCCTCAACTGGCTGCGAAAGCAGCACGCCCAGAACGAAGCGCAGGTGAGGGGGCTCGTGCCGCGCGGCATGACCTTCGAGGAATGGGAGAAGGACGGCATGGCCATCGCCGGCAGCCCGAAGACGGTGCTCGCCGAGATCGAGCGCCAGGCCGACAAGCTCGGGCTCAACTACCTGCTCACCTATCTGTTCTTCGGCAACCTGACGCTCGAGCAGGCGCTGCGTTCGCTCGAACTGATGCGCACCGAGGTGATGCCCCAACTCGAGAAGATGTGACCTGGAACCGGTGCGCGGGAGAGGTCATGTCGATCATCATCACCGACGCGGATGCCGAGCGGCTTATTTCTATCCCGGAAGCGATCGAGGCGATGCGCGTCGCCTTCCGCGATCTCGCCGAAGGCAAAGCGGTGAACCCACCGCGGCTGCGCTACAGCTCGACCACGCCCGACCCGACGCGGCGCTACACCGCCAACATCCATGCCGGCGCGGTCGAGAGCGCCGGCGTCGCCTGCGTGCGCGCGGGCCAGGCGTTCGTGCCGGTGCAGCCGGCGGATGGCCGCAAAGTGAACGTCGCCGACGACGTGAACTACACCATCGTCATCCTCTACGATCTGCGCACCGGCGAGCCGCTTGCCTTTATGCACGAGACCTACCTGTCGGGACTGCGCGTGGGCGCAACATCGGCGCTCGCGGTATCGCTGGCCGCGCGCGAGGATGCGGGCGTACTCGGCGTGTTCGGCACCGGTATGCAGGCGGTGCCGGCGTGCAAAGCGATCTGCGCGGTGCGGCCGATCAGGCGCGTCAAGGTATTCAGCCCGAACCCGGCGCACCGCGCGGCGTTCGTTCAGAAGATGGCAGGCGAAGCATTCGAGACCGTCGCGGTCGACGATCCGCGGGAGGTCGTGCGCGGCGCGCATGTCGTCGCCTGCAACACCAACTCAAAGGTGCCGGTGCTCAACGGCGAATGGCTGGAGCCCGGGCAGATGGTCATCACCATCGGCAATTCGGACGTGATGAATCCGCGTCACGAGGTCGACGAGACGACGTTCGCGCGCGCGAGCCAGATCATCATCAACGATTGGGACAGCGTCGAAGCCAACCGTCAGGTCGAGCTGTCGGGACCGATCGCCAAGGGCCTGGTGAAGCGCGAGAACGTGTACGAGCTCGGCGACATCGTCGCCGGCAAAACCGTGCTTGTGCGCGAGCCCGGCGGCATCGTGTTCTACAAGAACAATACCGGGCTCGCGATGCAGTTCGCGGCCTGCGGTGCCATCCTGCACAAGAAGCTGCTCGCCGAAGGAACCAACCGCACCATTCCGACGGAATGGTTCGCCAGCGGCAAACCGCACATCTAGGCCGGCGGTAGCGCGTACGAGCGTCCTAACCGCATCATGGGGGGCGGCATGTTGCGCCGCACCAATAGCAGGCCACCTTACTCGACAACCTCCGTCCGGCGCGGCATGCTGGGCCGTTTATAGGTTATTTATACGGGCGTCTCCAACCATGACCGGAATGAAAGGAACTCTGGAGCGCGTGAAGAGCGCGCCGCTGGCACAGGTTTGTTCGGCCACGGTGTCGGTCGGGCGGAGCGCGTTTGCGCGCACGCTCGTCGTTTCCGCTCTGGTGATCGGCGCGATCTGGCTCCTCGCCATGGGACGCTGGGTTCTGACCGACGGCGTCGTACCCTGGGATTCCAAAAACCAGTTCTACGCGTTCTATCGCTTCCTGGCGTCGGCGCTTGAAGCCGGCGTCTCGCCGTTCTGGAACCCTTATCACTATGGCGGGCATCCAAGCGTCGCCGACCCGCAATCGCTGATCTTCGCGCCCCTGATGGTGCTCTACGCGCTGTTCGATCCGGCGCCGTCGATGCGCACGTTCGACTTGCTCGTCCACGCCCACCTGTTGATCGGCGGCCTGTCGATTGCGGCGATCGGCGCACGCGCCCGCTGGCCGGTTGCCGCCTGCGTGCTGGCGGCGGTGGTGTTCATGTTCGGCGGCGCCGCCGCAGGACGGCTCCAGCATACCGGCATCATCCTGAGCTACGGACTGTTCCCGCTGGCGCTGCTGTTGTTGCAGCTTGCTCTCGAGCGCCGCTCGCTGCTGCTGGGAGTTACCTTCTCCGTCGTGGCAGCGTCGATCGCACTCGGCCGCAACCAGGTGGCGATGCTGCTTTGCTTTGTGCTGGCGGCGGTGGCGATCGCCGAGGTGTGGGGAGCCGAGCGGCCATTGAGCTATCTGCGTGAGCGTGCCGCCGTGCTGGCGGCGATGGTTGTGGCCGGTCTCGCGCTGACCGCGGCGCCGATGCTTCTTACCATGCAGTTCGCGGCGCTCTCCAATCGTCCTGCGATCACGCTCGACCATGCCATGCTTGGCTCGCTGCATCCGGCCGGCCTCTCACAGCTCCTCGTCGCCAACATCTTCGGTTCGCACCGCGAGGACTATTGGGGACCCGCCGCGCACAGCGAGCCGCTGGTCGCGCTCACCGACGACAGCTTCACCTACCTCTTCGTCGGCGCGGTGCCGGTGATTCTGCTGCTCTGGTTCGGGCTTGCGGGTGGCGGCGTGTTCCGGCGCGGCCGCGTGCTGCTCGCCGTCACGGCGGGGCTGGCGCTGTTGTTCATGCTTGGGCGCTATACGCCGGCATTCGCCTGGGCGTTCGATTGGGTGCCAGGCGTCAGCCGTTTTCGCCGTCCGGTCGACGCCAGCTTCGTCTTCGTTGCGATGCTCGCGCTGCTTTGTGGAACGCTGCTGACCGACTACATCCGCGAAGGTCTGCCGCGCCAGCGCTTGTGGGCGAGCTTCGGCATCGCCCTTGCGGCCCTCGCCGTCGTTGCCGCCGGGATCGTTTTCTCCGACCGTGCTGGCCATTCCGGCGACGCGTTCATGGCCGTGCTAAAGAGCGTGCCGATCATTGTTGCCGTGATCCTGATGCTCACCATCGCGCACGGCGTGTACGCGCGCAGCGTCGCGGCGGTTGCGGTGACGGCAATCGCCGTCGCCGAACTGATCGGATGGAACGCCGCGTTCCGGCTCAACGCCGAGCCACATCGCGGCTATGCCGTGCTCGAACGGCCGTCCGGGGCAGCCGCCGCGGCACTCGATCTGGTCGAGCGTTCCATTGGCGAGCGACGAAACAGCGGCGAGCGCCCGCGCGTCGAGGTGATGGGGCTCGGCGGTCCCTGGCAAAACGTGGCGATGGTGCGGTCGCTCGAAGCGGTCAACGGCTATAATCCGTTGCGTATCGGCATTTATGACCGGTTGGTGGCGCCGGGCGAATCTACTTGGCGCATGGAGCTGCGCGACTTCCCGGCATCGTTCGACGGCTACGATTGCGCGCTTGCGCGCACCCTCGGTCTCGAGTTCGTCCTGCTTGGCCGCCCGATCGAAGAAGTGCCCCATCTCGCGAGCCGGCCGGTCGCCGACGTGCTGCGCGCGGGACCGGATGTCTGGGTGTATCGCCTAAAGGATCCGGCGCCGCGCCTGAATTTCACGCGGCGCGTGCAGGTGGCGGATGCCGATGCAGTGAGCGGCCCTGGCTGGCTCGCGACAAGCCCCGCGCCCGACCGCGTGCTGATCGATGACGACACCCCGCCATCGGCGAGCTATGCCGGCGCGGTGTCGGCGGGCAGCGCCCGCATCACGTCATGGCGTCCCGCACGCATCGAGATCGACGTCGAGTCTGCGCTCGGCGGCGTGCTGGCGCTTCACGAGACCTGGTATCCGGGTTGGATCGCCGAGATCGACGGCAAGCGCGTGCCGATCCTGCGCGCCGACGTGCTCTTCCGCGGCATCGAAGTGCCGGCCGGCTACCACCGCGTGGTCTTCCGCTACGCGCCGTTCTCGCTCGACAATCTGAGTGACGCGCTCCGGCGCACACTGCGGAGCCGTTCGTAGCGGCTCGCGTCGGGCGCTCTTGCTCAGCGCTGCGTTACCAGACCCCGACGGCCCGCCCGATATCGAAGACGACGGCGCCCAGCGCGGAGACGATGAGTCCACCGCCGACGAGCGTCAGCATCATTGCGGAGTTGGCGCGCAGAAGGGTCTCTTTCTCAACCAAGTGTGCCATCGCTGTCACCTTGCAATGGATGAAACTAACCCCGGACGCAGCGGCATTTAACGCCCGAGTCGGCATGTGTGCCAAGCACAATGTGACAAACCAGGGTTGCGGACGCAGCGCACCTCCGCCGCTGCCGGTTATGGAACCGTTATGCCGCATATACCTCCCGTGACAGCCCGCACCGCGATTGCTAGGAAACGGGGCAATTTCCAATCGGGGGAAACTATGCCGCTTAAGCCGAACTGTCCGGTCGTCGCGATAGAAGAACACTACTGGGACAAAGAACTCGCCGCGCATGCTGCAACTGTCGAGCGTAACGCCTCCATTACCGACCGCCTGTTCGACATGGGCGCGCTGCGGCTCAAGGAAATGGACGAAGCGGGGGTCGACGTGCAGGTGATCTCGCACGGTGCGCCCTCGGCGCAAAGGTTGACCGGATCGGACGCCGCCGAGATCACCGCCCGCGTCAACGACCGCCTGGCGGATTTCTGCGCGACCAACCCCAAGCGTTTCGCCGCATTCTGCGCGTTGCCGACGATCGATCCGGTCGCCGCCGCGAACGAGCTCGAACGCGCCGTCACCAAGAAGAATTTCAAGGGCGCGATGATCCACGGCCTGTCGAACGGCGAATTCCTGGATAGCCCGAAATACTGGCCGATCTACGAGCGCGCAGAAAAGCTAGACGTTCCGATCTATTTCCATCCCTCGGTGCCGCACCCGGCGGTGATGGACGCCTACTACAAGGACTACGTGAAGGACTTCCCGATGGTGATCCGCGCCGCCTGGGGGTTCACGGTCGAGACCGCAACGCAGGCGATACGCATGGTGCTGTCGGGCGTTTTCGACAAGCATCCGAACCTGAAGATCGTCATCGGCCACCTCGGTGAGACGCTGCCGTTCCTGGTCTGGCGTGTCGACAACGCGCTGGCGCGGCCGGGCGGCAAGTCGATGAGCTTCCGCGACATCTTCTGCAACCACTTCTACATCACGACCAGCGGCAACTTCTCCAATCCGGCGCTCCTGTGCTGCGTGCAGGAGATGGGGATCGACCGCATCCTGTTCGCGATCGACTGGCCGTTCGTGCCGAACAAGCTCGGCACCGATTGGATTCCGCACATCCCGCTGTGCGAGGAGGACAAGGTCAAGCTGTTGAGCGGCAACGCCAAGAAGCTGCTGCGCCTGTAGCGGCGCAAACGGTTCTGATCAATTGAACGGGCCCCAGAAGCCCTGGGCGGGTCGATTGGCCGTGGACACGTTGTTCGCCGGGTAACCGAACGAATTGGTCTGCGCCGGTGTCGGCGCCTGTGCCTGTGCTTGCGGGCGGCGCGCCGGGCGCTTCGCCTTTGCGGCCTTGCGCGCGGCGCGCTTACGTTTGGCTTTCGCCGGCTCCTGCGTGGCAGCCTCGTCGGCGGCGGCCGGAGCATCGCCGCGCGTTTCAGGGGCTTCCGCGGTCGCGGGTATGCTCGCCAGAGGCGAGATGGTGGGCATCACGACCGGTTGTTCGGCGATCGGTGCGGGCGCGGCCGGGGTCGTCTCGACTGGCGGCACCGCAACGGCGGCGGGCGCCGGCGTGACGGGCGAGGTAGTCGCTGCCGCTGCCGGCGGATCGGGGTCGAGCGGCAACGGTGGATCGACCACGGCGCGCTCGTCCACGGTGTCGGGGTCCTCGGAGGCAGGCGGCAGGTTTGCCGGCAGCGCGCTCGGGGTCGGCTCCGTCTCGGGGATCGGGTGCGCATCGGCAGCCGCAGGCGCGGCCGGCGCGGGTGCCAGCGGTGCGGGCTGTGCCGCGGCCGCGGTCTGCATCGGCTTTTCCGCCGGTGCGGGCGGCTGCTGCATCGGCACCGGGTTGGGATCGGCCGGGATGTTGACGAACGGATTTTCGAAACGCGGCGGCGGAATGTCCAGGACGCGATGCCAGCTCTCGGGCGTGTAGGCGAGGAGGCGCGACGCTTCGAGCGGGCTGAGCTTGCTCTGGTGCGAGATGTGCATCGCCGCGGCGAGGCCGAACAGCGTGACGCCAAGCAAGGCCGTGGCCATCACCGCACCGATGACGAACCGGAGGTCAGGAATCATGCGAGCCACCCCCTGCGCGCCCAGCTTCCATCGGTGGCAATGTCCGGCGCCGGTCCGGCGAATCCCGATGGGGGGCAGCGACTTGGGAGTCATGCATAACTGAGTCGCCGGCCTGGGACGAACAAAACCCGCACACGCATGGCGAGTCCCATGCACGCGGGGCGAGTCTCCCGCCGTCCCTGCAAGTTCGTACGCGGGATCGCATTGTCGCCTCGAGCCCGGCATTGTATGGGATGAACTCCCGACAACCGCAGCGTTGCCGCCGCGGGGGCCCGTAGCTCAATGGTTAGAGCCGGCCGCTCATAACGGTCTGGTTGGAGGTTCGAGTCCTCCCGGGCCCACCAGCTTTCTCAGTGACTTGTGAGCTGATGGCGCGACGGCGCCGATCGCCGGCCAATGGTTCGGCCAATTTTTGCCGCCGCGGGCGATAGCCGATCGCGTGGGCTGCCGTGCGCAAATGATCCGGGTGATGATGACCGTAGACGCGATCGAGCATCTCCACGCTCATCCCGAGGAAGCCAGCGGCCTCCCATTTGTCGACGCCGGCCTGCATGAGCCAGGTTGCTGCGGTGTGGCGCAGCGTATGCGGTGTGACGTCAGCAGATAGGCCCGCAAGCCGCACGGCGCTGCTAAATGCAGTCTTCACCGACCGGACTGGCTGGCCGGCCCATTCGACGAAGTGCCCCTTCACCGCTCCGGTCGACACCCAGCGGCGCATGTGCGTCAACAGGCGAGGGGGAATCGGCACCGGCGGCTGCCGCTTCTTCGTAGCCCGTTGGCCTTCCGGCAGCCGGTAGAACACGCCGTTGTCGAGATCGACGAATGATCGGCCGATGCCGCGTTGGACGGCGGCAGCCGCAATCGCTGCGGCCCTCGTACCCGTATAGAGGCCGATCAGAATAAATCGGGCGAGATGGCGCAGTGGCCGCTTGCCGGTCTCGATGCGCTGGCCTTTGTGCGTTCCGCGGTGCACGGTCTGCAGTTCCCGCGTGCGCCAGCAGGTCGACAACAGTCGGGCCGCTTCGTCGCGGGTTAAAAACCGAGTACGCGGATCCGCCTTGGGCGGAAGGGCCACCCTGACGATGCCGCGATGCAGGCCCTCTTTGGCATGGTGGTTGATGGCGGCGCGCAAGTCTTCGAGGTCGCGCCGCGCACCGCCCGGATTTCCCCGGTCTCGGGCATACGCGCGGCAGAGTTCGCCGGTGATGTCGGCTAGCTGTCTGCCGCCGAAGAATTCGTTCAGCCGGCCAAGGCGGGCATCAAGTTGTTCGGGTCGCGCCTGCCGATCGCGAACGTCGTCGTGATAGATCGACAGCACGTCGGCGATGGCGATCTGCTCGATGTCGCGTTCCTTGCGAGCGGGCTGATACTTCGCTGCAATGTACTCAGCTAGCTTGGCTTCCGCTTGCTCAACTTCATGCGCAGCGCAGCCTGTGGCGATGTGCTTGGTGCCATCGATGATGACCCAGCCGCCGGCGTGACGTCCGGACCGGTCGCTGCGTGCGCGTCTACACCAGAGTCGCGCACCTTTCTTTCGACGCGGCATAGTTTTCTCATCTGTTCGATGTTCTCAAGCGTGGTGTAGTCCTTACCAGCAATACGCTCGATCAGGAGGCGGCCACGTGCTGCCTCGCGACGCAGGCCAGATGCTGACATCGAACCGTCTGGAAAGGCAATGGTTGCAGCCACGCTAAGCCTTAGTGGCGTGCTATCGGTCAGCTCGGTTCGCGACGGCATACTCCTGCGCATGTTCGGTTGATGGACTAGGAATTTGCGGTACAAAAGGGCTCAAAACCTGCGCATCGAGGCATCAAATGGCGAAGCGAATCAGTCCGCAAAAGAAGGTGATCTGGCTTGCCGGACCCTTGAAATGGCTCTTGAGCGGATCAGCGGGCGGTCCATCTGCGGCCCAATCGCCAACAGCTTCCAAGCGCCAGTTGGTTTCGTTAGTCGAGCATCTTTGGCGCTTCGCGGCGCGGGCCTATGAGGCTTCTAAGCTCGATGCGAAAAGCCAAGACGACCAGGATATCTTATTTTTGTGTCTTGCCTTTGCGGTCTATTCCGAACACGAAGGTCGTGGTGCTCCCAAGAGATGGACGAGCGAGATGAGGCCGGATCTCATCGAAAATGTGGAGCGGGAAAAGCGTAGATTGAAACAACTAAACCGGCGAGCAAGCGACCAAGACTGTTGTGATGTCCTGATCAAAAAATCGCCATACAACGATATGAAGGGCGTTCGATATAGGCCTCTCACCGCAAAGGCACTCAGGCGTCAACTTGTTTTCGCGAGGGCGTCGAAGGAAGTGACGGCCGCTGCAGTGCTGCGTGAAAAATTCTTGAAATTGATGGAAGAAGGATCATCGAGGTCCTGAGGTCTGCTACCAACTCTTCGCTCAAACACACCGTCGTGGCTAAAGGGCGATTGCCAGGAGCGCAGCACGTTAGAGCTAACTTGGCACCCAGCAGTCGCCACCATCACGGCTGCATCGTGCTTGCGCAGGTCGGTGGCAGCAAGACCTCTATGCTATTCGCGCCATAGCGGCCCGCCTGAATGTTATCTGCAAGAGCCGGGTGCTAGGATTCGTCCCCCGACGCGAGCTCTGGTCAATTAGCTCTGCGCGAGAATTGGGCCCTTTTTCCCCGCAGCCTCTTCGATTTTCATCCCAAGCTTCTGAAACCGAGCGCCCAGCGGCCCTCACAGGAGCTACCAATGCTGCTACCGCAAACGACAGAATCTCTTAGCTCAGACTCTCTTGGTTCACACCGCTTCGCGAACCTGTTCCCGGCTCCGACGGAGGCCCAGATTGCGAGCATGACCGAAAGCATTAGGGCGGTAGGCCAACAGGAGCCGATTATCACTCACGAGGGAAAAATCCTTGACGGGCGCATTCGTGATGCCGCCTGTCAGCGGCTAGAGGTCAAACCCTGGATTGAACCCTTCAAGGGTAGCGACGCTCTGATGTTCGTGATCGCCCGTAATATCCCGCGGCGTCACCTAACTACGAGCCAGCGTGCGATGGTTGGCGCGGGCGCCGCGACGCTCGCAGTCGGGGATAATCAGCATAGCGAGGGTCTGCCAATTGGCAGATGCTCCGAACTGTTTGGGGTTAGTCAGAGGGCAATCGCGCGCGCAAAGGTGGTTCGACAATATGGTGTGCCGGAACTGATTGACGCAGTAATCAACAGGCAGCTTGCGGTTGCGAAGGCGGTGAGCATCGCGAAGCTGCCGAAAGAGCAGCAAAGCAGGTCGCTGGCCGCCCTGAGCATTTTGGGCAGGGCACCAGCAGCAACGAAAAGGAGCGGACGCCCTAATCGCTCATCCAGGCCAACAATGCCGTCGCTTCCCCTCTCTCGGGGCCAGCAAACGCTCGTCGATGAATTGACCGAAAGGTGGGACGAAGCCGACGTCCTGGCCCGCGAGAGCTTCTTGAAGTACGCGCTGAAGGGGTTGAATCACCTTGAGCGCATTCTGACTCAGCTTGAGGTGGTTGGGACGCCATCGCCTGAAACTGAAACGACTGCCTGCAAGTCGTCGGGGCAAACAACCTCACGACAAGCAGATGTCGGAGGAGTTTCATGAACCCCTTCAGCTCGATTCCGCCCTCTGGCTGGGTGCCCCAAACCCCTGGACTCTCCCCCTCGGGGATAAATCGAAAAACTCGTCGCCAGGTTGCTGCAATAGACAGGAAACGTAGCGACCATAATCGCGAGGTCGCAGCAGCACACGAAGCGGGGCACGCTGTGGCGAAAATGCTGTGTGCACCCCTTCTTGGTTATGAACCTAACGATGTCATTGAATTCGTACAAATTGGGGGAGTCGCCAATCGGCGTCGAGACGATCGAATCCTTTTGTCCGGACAGGGGGTCGTGCGTGGCAGGAGCTTTTCCAAGCAAATGGAAGCTGTACTGAAGGATATACTCGTTGAACCTTTCGACGCTGTACCTGAGGTTAAAGATCTAACCTCTGTCGTTGATGCGGCTCGAAGCCAAGGCGCGGATATCGACGAATGGTTCAGTGGCCGAGCGTTTGAATGTATGTCCGGCCCTGTCGCGGAAGCTATCTTTACCGGCGAACTATTTCGCGCGGTTTGGAGCGACCGTCAATCAACAAGCGATCAGCTCTCCATTCTCAGGGACGCTGAGATATGTCGGATTTCTAGAACACGAATGCAGAGCATCGTAGACAGGATGGGGGCCCTGTCGGCCCTAGTACTGGATAGTGAGCACTGCTGGGCAGGCCTGCTGGCTATAGCCAATCGATTGCGGTCAGTCGGCCGATTGGATGGCATCGAAGTTTTCAACGCTTTCCACTCGCACTCGTCAATCAGCGACTTCGCAAAATTTATCGTTGATGCAAGGGCTCGGCTGAGTGACTTCGAGGGGGAAATTAGAATCTCGAATCTTGTCCTCGCCGAAAGTCTCGGCGGCAAAGGTCAATTCGCTATCAAGGGGAGAGGGGTGATCGATACCGCTCGCGCGCATTCCAGCGGTGGCACTCTCGCTGCGACCATCTACCGCTGCAGGTCCCCAGTTCTTGCCGAGATGTTGTGGCGAGCGTTCGGGGATGGTGCTGACAGTCCGTAGCAGGATTTCGAACGTGTTGCTTCGAGTGTGAGGCTTATCGGTCGAGCAACAGTCCTTCGTCCCTTTGCTCGAATGTGAAGATTTCCAGCCAAGTTGATTGATCAGAAATCGAGGGGTGGCCGCCGAATGATAGAGGAATAGCTAGAGAGAGAACAATGGCAGAAGACAAACGCGGTCCCCCTAGGGGCTTTGGAGACATCGAGATCACTGAGGAGGATCGGGCAAACGAAAATTACATAAATACTGCAAAGGACGTAGTCACAACCTCGGACGCTAATGCGTGCGAGGTCGACCAGTATGTCGAGCTATCGGTCAAAAACATCCTTAAGCGGAAGTCAGCCGACGAACTCGACTATGATCACGTCTGCGCACTGGCTGAATCGCTCAAGGTTGCCCGAAATGGCCTCATTAATCCGCTCTTGGTTCGCCCCCTGCGTGAGGGGGAAAAAATGGTCAAAGAGGGAGAGCCGGAAAAGTGGGTTATCGTTGTAGGCGATCATCGGCATGAAGCGCACATGCTCGCGGGTATGGAGACCGTGCGCTGCCGAATCTTTAAAGGCAGCGACCTTGAGATGCGGATTATTCAGATCGAAGAAGACTTGTTGCGAAGGAAAGGGACGGTCCTCACGCGTGCGGAAGATTTGTCCGAATGGGCCCAGCTTCGGCTGAAACAGGGATTCGAAACTGGACAAGTTGTCCGGAAAAGCACGCCTGGGCGTCCACTGGGAATGCTCTCGCGATTTCTTCGCCAGATGCCTGCGCTTGGCCGCTCCTTCGATGCTCGCCGTCAGGTCATTCAGCGCGCGACGAGGATTGCCGCGATTTGTCCCAAAGCCAAGCAAATCGCTGTCGATGGCGGTCTTGATGATAACCAAGACGCCCTGCTGATCATTGCAAAAGCAGGTGGACGGGCCGCCCAGGTGAAGAAAGCCAAGAGCCTGGTCAAGCGCCTGAAATTGTCCATGGAGGAGAGGCTAAAGACGGATTTAGCGAAGGAGGGCAAACAGCATCATAAGAGCGATGCCGATGAGCCGGAGGATGAGTCCTCGACCGAGACTAAACGAACCGCAGACGCAGACCGAGATGAGGATGAACGAGAACGCGCTGCCGATAGGACGTTTGAGGACGTCGAAGAGCTATGGAAGGGCGCGGGAGGTCCAAAGGTCTGGAGGCATACACCCCGTGCTGAGAGAAAGGAGTTCATCGCCAAGTTGGAACGCGCGCGGTGTGAAGCCACGGCCGATGCAATTAATCTCGTCCTCGACGTTTTCCGTGGGCGCACCGAGGTTCGCGCGAGGACGTTGCATGCATATGCGCGATCAAAGGGATTCCCGAAACGGGCCATTCGCCGTGTCCTGCAAGGACTCGGTGCTCGCAGGCGCAAACCGGGCAACGGACCTGGCCCCTGGGTATACCTCAACCCCGATAAGGATGTATCGGGTCGAGCGTCGATGATTCTTGATTCCGAGCTGAACGCCCCCGCAGAGGCTGAACGAGTTTCGCAAGACGAGGATCTAGACCAAATTCTCAAGGAGTCTTCTTCCGAATCGAACCCTTACTACGACGACATCTAAAGGTGCTTGCCGAGTTTGTACCCTGCACAAAGTGGGTTTCGGGTCATCTTGACCCGAAACTCCTTCGCCAGAGTCTGTTGCCTAGGTCGTGTCTGATCAATTGCGAACGCTGGATTGTAGCGTTTGATGTCCGACTGCATCCTGTTGCTAGACACACAATCCAGCATGTAGGTTTCCAAAACTCGTAATTTTTGCCGAGCAAGCTCTTCGCTCACATTCAGCGCCGACTGAATATCCTTGATGGCCTTTTGATCGGCATCCGAGAGCAAAGCCCCGTGCTTGACCTCGCTGATCGGCTTGGGAAGTATCAAGATGTCGGCCTCATCGGCCCTATGCCACTTCACGGTCTTGGCCGAGTAGTCGGCTACTCGATAATGCCGGTGATCAAGGGGCTCAATGTGTATCCGCTCAATGTGGCCTCGCGTATAGCGCCCCTGGTTCTCGTCGATATGTTCTATCGGACATTCTCGGAAGCGTGACACCGGAGGTATCAAGAGCAGGCCATTGAAGTGCAAGCCTCCTCCGTTGAACCTTACCTCATGTATGGAGGCTTTGACGCGCTTTGCCACCGGCTTGTCTGGATACAGAAGTAGCCTCGGCATCCGCTCTTGCTCCCGCTGTCGGTGTGGATCGCGGACGAATCTCATCATGAAAGGCGTATAGAACTCCTTGTGTATCGCCTTCTTCATATCCTCAACGACTGCACTAGGGGATCCTAGTATGGGCTCAAACATGAAGTTTATATAGTAAGCCGACCAACCCCGCTCCTTGTATTCCCTTATCAATTGAGCACACCCCTGTATCCATACCTGTTCTACTTCCTGAGTATTCATATCGGTGTCTCGCTGTTGGAAAGTTCTAACTCGGCTACAAATTAGTGTCTGATCAGTGGATCCATTGTTCATTTGGTCACTGGATCAGATCATCTGTTTCCTCAGCTGCCGTCATTGAACCGGTCAATTGACAATATTCAAACATATGCGCAGGGGGTTTCCTGAACATCCGGCAGAGGATGAGTTCGCTTATGCTTCATCGGCTGCGATTGGCTTTTCCTGATGGAGCGCCAGGCGACAAAGCAAATTAGCGTTTCCGAAGGACGGCTTGCGGGCCGCAAACCGATCGCCGGACAACAGAGCTCGCTAATTCAGTGCGCGTTCTAGATTTCCAACCAGGGGGCGCTGCCTCGGGCGGTCTGGCCGCTAGGGGAGGATTTGAGTGCCTTTTTTGCCTCCTGAGCATTTGGCGCGACTCTAATTTCGACAGTGTCGAAAATGGCTGGAGCGCGTGATGACGGTGATTGATGCTGCCCTCAAGGTATGGATTGATGTGCACAGCGATATGCGGTGTCGCGAAGGAGATCGCCGTCCCCGCCGAAGAATCGTCGCTGACGTTCTTTGCGCCTGGGAGCGGCATGGCCAAGCCATGAGGTACCTCAACAACAAAGGCAGGGTAGCCTGGAAGCCCAGCCCGATGATGCTCGACCATTGGAAAGATCAGGAGGCGGATGCCGAATCCGATTGGCGTCACGATGATTGAGCCTCGGGCGGTTGCGCGATCACTGGCGGATCTGACCGCGTCGCAAAGGAAGCGCCGGGGAGAGCGCGAGCAATCGGTGCCATATTCGACAGATGCTCTCCGTCACGACCTGTTTCGGTTGGAGAAGACCTGGGATACCTGTCAGGAAAAGCGACAGCGGAACGCGATCTACGAGTTTTTGGCGGCCGTTTTTGATTGCGTGAGTTGTTGGCTCGTGGAAGGCAAGGCGGAGACCAGGGCACGGCGGGCACTGCGACTAAAATGTCCAAACTCTCCAGACATCGCTGACCCGTTTAGCGCGGTTCTCTACTGCACGAGCGAAACTGCGCGGTCGGACAAGCGAACTCGGGCCAAATGGACGCGTCTGATGCGCTACGCGGCCGCTCACAAGGACATCGCGGAACCGTTAGAGCAGTTCATACGGCGCCGCGGCGGCATCAATCGATGTGCTGACCGTGGGAAAGGCCTCGGGCGGCCGCGAATTCTAGACCTGTAAAATAGCTTGCTGGCCCTCGCATGGGCGCCAGGCATATCTAACAAATCAATTCTGCAAGAGCGTTGACGTCGTCGGCGCGCATCAAAGTATGGAGTCTCGAATGACAAACACAAATCTCGACGTCGTTGCTTCGGCCGTGGCAATCACGGGCCCAAACCGTCAAGCGCACTTCTATGGGGAATGGCTTTTGCTCGCCGTTCGTGCACAGGCGTGTTGGCGGCGCGTGCGCAGTAAGGATCCAGACTTCTATCGAAAGGTGCAGCGAATCGAGTCGGCTTGCGAGCAAGATTTTGCAATGAGTGCGGTCGAATTCGTGTCAAAGGTCTGGGACGGGTCGTGCGTCACCATCGATATGAGAAGCGAAGAAGCCGAGGCGCTGGCAATGATGACCTGCATGGGCTTTTTCGTCGGCCACGGCGAATGCCTAAGCATGGCCCTTCCAGATGCAATAGGCGAAGCGATCATCAAGCGGGCCACGCGGAAACTGGCCGAGACGGAAGACGAGGGCTGCATGATTCATCCGGATCGTGCTCTGCGAGATTTTCTCGGCTACGGCGGCAGATGAACACTGATTACGAAAGACATATTTTGCATTCAGTCGACTGACTCCAAACTAGATTTTGCAGTAACCTGTGAATTGATTGAGGTTCACGGGACTCGAAGCCAAGGAATAGGTTAGTGGCGCGCGTCGAGCATTGCGACATCATCGTCATCGGCGGCGGCAGCGCCGCATTCGAGGCGGCCATCGCTGCACGTGAGGCTGGCGCCGCTCGCGTCGTGATGCTGGAAAAAGCACCCGAGGCGGAATACGGCGGCAACGCCCGCTATTCGGGAACCGGGTTTCGCTTCGTGCATACGGGGGCCGCGGAAATCCGCCGGTTCGTACCGGATATCGACGACGCCCTGTTCGCGACCATGACCATTCCGCCCTACAGTGCGGCCGACTTCATGGCCGACCTCGACCGCATGACGCAGGGCCGCATGAATCGCGAGCTGGCGCACACGCTAGTCGAGCAATCGAATGCGGCCGTGCATTGGATGCGCAACATCGGCATCAAATGGGAGCCGCTGAAGGAACACGCCAAGGTCGACGGCAAGCGTTATTTCGAACGCGGCATCGCCATTCACGTCGCCGGCGGTGGTATCGGCCAACTCACGCAATGGCGGCGCATCGCCGAGGAACTCGGCATCGAGATCCGCTTCGAGTCACCGGTCTGCGCTCTGCACGGCGACCTGCGCCGTGTCGAGGGCGTCACCGTCAGCGCGTTCGATGGCCACTATCACCTGATGGCGAAGGCGGTGATCGCCTGCGCCGGAGGATTTCAGGCCAATCCCGAAATGCGCGCGCGCTATCTCGCCGGCAATACCGATTCGATGAAGGTGCGCGGCTCGAAGTACGACACCGGCGAGGTCCTGCGTCTGCTGCTCGATCTGGGCGTGCGATCGGCGGGCCAGTGGCAGTCAGGCCATATGTCGCCGATCGACGCCAACGCGCCGGATTTCGAAACGCCGCAGCACGAGGACGGCCGCGGCAACACCCAGAGCCGCTACGACTATCCGTTCGGGATCACCGTCAATGCGCTCGGCCTGCGGTTCTTCGACGAGGGCGAAGCGCAGCATTCCTACACCTATGCCAAGACCGGTCGCGCCGTGCTCGGCCAGCCGGGCGCACGCGCCTTCCAGATCTACGATCAGAAGGGGCTGAAATGCCTGCGCTATCCACACCACAAAGCGACCTTCGTCGAGGCCGGCACGATCGGTGACTTGGCCGCGAAGGCCGGCATCGAGCCGGCGGTGCTCATGCACACGGTCGAGGAATTCAACCGGGCCGCGTCGGACGACACCCCATTCGATCCGCGCCGCGCCGACGGCAAGGCGACCAAGGGGATCGCTATTCCGAAATCAAACTGGGCGATCCGCATCGACGAGCCGCCGTTCCGCGCCTATCCGGTCACCTGCGGCATCACCTTCACATTCGGCGGCGTCGAGGTGAACCGCAACGCCCAGGTGATGAGCACCATCGACCAGCCGATCAAGGGATTGTTCGCGTCGGGAGACATCGTCGGCCTGTTCTTTCACAATTACCCGTCGTTTACCGGGCAGACCCGCAATGCCGTTTTCGGACGGCTCGCCGGCAAGTCGGCGGTCGCCGAGAACTGACGCGCTTCAGTTGCTGACGGTGTCGCTCAGAAAGGCAAACGTCTTTTCCCAGGAATCTGCCGCTGCCGCCTGTTCCCCCGCTGTGCCGGGCGTTCGATTCTGAAATCCATGGCCGGCATTGTCGTAGCGATGGAAGGTATGTGTGATTCCGTGGCGCGTGAGCTCCGCGTCGATGCCGTTGACCTGTTCGGGCGACGGGTTTTTATCCAGCTTGCCAAAGAAGCCGATGATCGGAACACGAATGTTGCGCAACGTGTCGAACGGCGTTTCGTCCTCGCCGCCCCACGACAGATGGACGCCGCCGCCATAGTAGATGACCGCTGCCCTGAAGCCCGGCAGGCGGCCGGCGGCGAGCAGCGCCATGCGGCCGCCCATGCAGTGGCCCATGATGATGAGCTTGTTCTTGTCCACGTCAGGCCGCCCGCGGAGATAGTCGGCAGCGGCACACGTGTCCGCCACGACCTCGGAGTCCTTGAGGAATTGCTTGCGGTCGGCCATCGGAATGTCGCGCGCGATCCGGTGCGACACGTCAGGCACGGCAACCAGGTAGCCGGCCGCCGAAAGCTTGGCGGTCACGTGCTTGGTAAAGTCGTCAAAACCGTCTCGATGGTACAGCAGCACGATGGCCGGCCCGGGCGCATTGCGGTCAGGACCGTCGACATAGATGTCCATCTGACTTTCATTCACCGGCACGGAGATCATGGTCGGCATGCTATCGATACTCCGCCACGCGGCGGGCGCGCGCGATCAATTCGGACGAGACCGAGCCCCTCCCGGAAATGCCGGCTTGCAGAGCGGCCCCATCGAGCGGATCGAGCTCGAGCTTCAGCTTCTGAACCTCGTCCTTGAGTGCGGGGTCTTGCACTGCCTTCATGAAGGCGTGTCGAAACACCGCCACCCGCTCTGCCGAAACGCCGGGCGGCGCCGTTACCGAGCGGCCGATCGTCGACGGCGAGGAAAACAGAGCCAGCAATGTGCGGTCCTCGTCGTTCTTTGCAAGATCGATCATGCGCGGCACGTCCGGCAGGTCGGCGTTCCTCTGCGCGCCGCTTTGCAGCAGCAGGTTGATCCGCTTTTCCTTCAACAATTGTTCGCCTTCCAGCTTAAGCAACGACCAGGGCTGGCTCAATGCCTCGACTTCGCCTCGGATCATGGCCAGGCGGCTGTCGGTGGTTCCCTTGTAACCCGTGATGATCTTGAACTTTGTACCAACCACGTTGTTGAGCACGGTCCAGTTCAACCTCGACGCGGTGCCGGACGTTGACACGATCAGCTCGTGTGAGAAGACATCTTCGATTTTCTGCACGCGCGCGGCATGCCAGGCATAGAGCACGGCACTGTTGCTCAAGAGCCGTCCGATCCAATTGAACTTGGCGGGATCGGCCGCGAGGCCCGGCGTCTCAAGGACGTGGTCGAGATAGACGGCCTGATCCAGCATCGCAATGACGGTGCCGTCCTTCGGCGCAACGTTATAGAGATAGTTGGCGGCGCGAATGCCGGCGGCGCCCGGCATGTTCTGCACCACGACATTCGGCTGCGCCGGCAGGAACCTGCCAATATGCCGGGCGATCAGACGGCTATAGGTGTCGTAGCCGCCGCCGGGCGCGGTCGGGACGATGAAGGTCACGGTCTTGCCACGCAGGAATTCATCGTCCGCGCGCCCCGGACCCGCAATGCCCAGTGCGAGCAGTATGCCCAGAACCGTTATCCGGACTCCCGCCCTCACATGCACGGTGGCGCTTGCTTGCGTCGGGCTCACGACGGCACCGCGCTGGTAAACCAGTCAGTGTCGAGCCGGCGGCCGAGACCGCGCTCCTGCGCGCGCCGCCAGATGACGTGGCCCGTGGCCGCGAACTGGTATCCCAAGCCCATGTAGTTCAGGAACAGGGTGATGTCTTTCGACGAACGCCGCCCCGGTGTCCGCTTCAGCACCAGATCGGCGAGATCGGGCAGCTCATCCTGCTTCAAGGCTTTGCTGAGCGCCGCTTTCGCCATTTCGGTATCCCGCGCTAGGTCCGCACCTGCCGTCCGCACGATCTGCGCAGCGGCCTTGCGGACATGCGTGACGACGACATCGGCCGCAGCGGCGGCAGAAGTATCAAGCTCGAGCCGCTTGAGGCTCGAAATGTGCATGCCGGGCTTGATGCATTCGGACGACAAGACCGGCTGCATGCTGCTGGTTGCGCACATCACCACGTCGGCGCCTTTGACAGCCTCTTGCGCGCTTGCAGCCGCCACGACCTCGATGCCGAGCCGCTTGGCGGTCTCGCTGGCAAACGCTTGGCGTCGCGCGGGGTCGTGGCTGTAACAGCGGATCAGCTCGATCGGTCGCACGGCCGCGATTGCGGCAGCCTGCCCTCCCGCCTGCCAGCCAGTGCCGAGTAGCCCGACTACTCGCGCATCCGCGCGTGCAAGGTACTGTGCAGCGAGCCCGCAGGTCGCGGCGACGCGCAGGCGCTGGACGACGCCGTCCGGATAGATCGCCAGCGGCTCGCCGGTCTCGACGCTGAACAGCAGCACCAGCCCCACGTAACGCTCGCCAGGGGCGGCCGGGACCTTCACACGCTTGATTTCGGCGGGGGTTCGCGGCCAGGTGAGGATGTCGGAATTGATGCGGACGGCGCCGACACCGAATGTCGGCGCAACGCCTGACATTGTCAGCAGTGAATAGAGGCCGTCGTCACGCGCCGTCGGCGTCAGAATCTCCGAACGGACACCACTGGCGCCGCGTTGCTCTCCGAGCTCGCGATAGGCGTCCTTCATCACATCGATGGCACTTTTCACATCGAGCACCGCCTCGATATCGTCGTTCGAGAGCAACAGCATCAAGCATGACCCGCTTCTTGCCCGGGAGCGGGCGCGTCCCAAAGCCGACGAAACTCGGTCATGTCGCGACATCGTTCGACGGCACGACATGCACTCACGAGCTCTTCGGCACGCGCTGGCCCGAGCGGGCCCACCATCAGGTCGAGCGCCTTTGCTTCAACCTCGTCGCGCGTCATCGGATTGTCGGCGGTGCCCCGGACCGCGATCGTGCGATGCGACAGTCGGCGTCCGTCCCGCAAAACGATCTCAACGATGGCCTGACGTCGCGGGCGGGCCTCCATCAGCCCCTGGCTGGGGACCAGCTCGATATTCTTCCTGACCGTGAGCACAGCCTGATCCGTCATGCGGTCGTGGTCATGCACGGAATGGAATGTCAGCCGGCCATCGACGAGCAGCAACGCCATGAGATGCTGCACATTGACGTCTGGCATTGGCGCATTGTCGACCGTGCGCGCCGACCGGGTCGGCAGATGAACCCGTATGGCTGCAATCTCACCCGGCGCGGGCTTCTCGCGCCCCATCAGACAGGTCAGTGCATCGAGCGCCGACTGCGCCGGCGAGCCGACCGACCATTTCTTGATATTCGTGGACAAAATCTCAAAACGTTCCCCAAGCGCGTCGGCGAGCTGGGAAGGATCGGGTTCGGGCGCATAGGCATCGAAGAAATTCCGTTCACCGGCAAATACGTCATCGATTCCCGTGAAGCCATGCGCGACCATGGTTGCCGCCGCAACGCCGTTGCGGGCCGGCATGCCGCCGAAATCGAACGCTTTCTCGATGTGCTCGGAATCGCGCACGTTGCAGCCGATTCCCGACGCCTGCTGGGCGCAGTAGGACAGCAAATGGCGCACCGCTACGGCGTCGAAACCAAGCAGCGCAGCGGCCGCGGCACCGGCGCCGAACACGCCGCCCACGCTGTGCGTGCTGCGCGAGGCGGCGGCAAACGCATCGGCGCCAATCGAATAGTTGGCGCGCGCTGCCATGTCGTAGCCGAGCACGACCGCGCGCAGAAATGCCTCACCGGTGGCGTGCATGCGCTCGGCGACTGCAAGCGCCGCCGGAATGACGGCACATCCGGGATGCGTGCGCGAAGGCGCGTGCGAGTCGTCGGTCTCGTCGGCATGCGCGAGCATGCCGTTGGCCAGCGCCGCATTCACTGCCGAGGTGCGAATTTGCGTGCCGACGACCGACGCTTCGGGCACGCCACCCAGCGAAGCGACATAGCCGATCGCCATCCGGCCGGGTCGCAGTTGAGAGCCGGACACCATCGCCGCGACTGTATCCAGAACATGCTGGCGCGCCTTTTCGGCGACGGCAGGCGGGAGCGGCCGCATCGTGGCCCCGGCGATATACTTACTCAGCCGGCGCGTCGGTGCGCTGATCTTATCGAGACGTGCAATCATCTCAAACCATCATATCTTATAATTGTAGCGCGTGCTGCAGCCTCACGGCGTCGCGCCGGCGCAACCCGGACCCAGAGTTTATTCGACAGAAGCAAGATGCAACGATCTCTCAAGCGACGGGGCGGATCGCTGCGGTACTTGGAGCCGCCGCGCTCCACCCCGTCGTTCAACCGTCCCGCAAGGGGCAAACCAAGGCAACTGTCGGGGTGGTCGTCTCAACTTAAGCGTGGTCCGAAGAAACAGGGCAGGTCAACTCCAAAACAGGCCAATCCTTATCAGTACAACTGACCCCACTTCTTGACATTTGTTATCAGTCCAACTGACTCCATTTGCATGTCTTGCTATCAGTCGAAGTAGGATCAGCAGTGGGATGATTGTGCACCAAGCGATTGTAAACGTCACCGCATTGATTTTTAACGTTGTTTCCCAACAGCGAGGACCACAGGGGATGGGGATTGGGGGCGGTAAGCGTTTCCGATTTTTCATCATCACGTTGCGTCACTCTGCATCTCGGCTGCTCAATCCAATGCGCCCAAGTCAGCGGTCTGACTGAATCTCCGCCAAAGTTTCGTGGACCGCCTGATCGCTCTGACGCTTCTTCAATCGAGTAGTGCGCTTATGCGAACGCTGGCGTTCTCCGCACATCCATTCGTCGTCATGCGCTAGTGACTTATAGGCCGCCGCTACGCTCAGATGCGCTCGCGTTCACTGCCCGGCGCTGCCTTGCGGCTGGCGCGCAGCGCATCGGCTGCCATCTTACGGAACGTCTTGGACCGGCTCGAAGGCACGCTGAGGGTCACCATCTCGACGCTAAGACGGGGAAGAAGACCCCGGCGTAGGGGTACCGCCAGCATGAGCTCCTGACGAAATAAACTCTAGGGCTTTTGCGCCAGCTGGTCTCGGATTTCTGCGTCAAGCTGATCGAGAAGACGCTTCAGTTCGATTGTCTGTGCCGCAATTTCTGACAATGTGGCTTTCGAAGCTTCACTAACCCATATCTTTTGGGCAAGCAGCCGTTTCAATTGCTCTTGTTGTCCCCGAAGAGCGTCCGTTACGTTGACTCTTGTTTCTGCCATTTTCGGGGCCGGCCCGCTGTACTTTGCGTGTCAAAAAATAATGCTCCTCAGATGTAGGCACGGCATGCTCGAAGTTCCAGTATCAGTCGACAATTAATGACGACTCTGCAGGATATGTCGTTGCGATCGCACGGTTTCAAGAGATACCGTTACTCCCACGGTCATCCCGATAGAGCTGCCGGGATCGCCGATAAAACTGCCGGCAACAGGGGTTGCTTGGTTGATGTCCCGTGTGACGGCGACGCGAATCAGGTTGCCGCAGTCAATTGTGCCATTCGTCGGGTCGTACGCGATCCAACCGGACCCGGGAACATAAACGTCGGCCCAGGCATGGGTTGTCCCGACCTCCGGTGTGGTCGCCGAGGGATTGTACAAGTAGCCGGACACGGCGCGCGCCCCAAAGCCCAGACAACGGGCGGCTTCGATGAACAGCATCGCCATGTCGCGGCATGAACCCCAGCCACGATCGAGTGTCTCAAGCGGAGTTTGTGTACCCTCGGCCTCGCGGCTTTGATACGAAACCCGCCGAGCGACCCCGATGTTCAAATCGGCTAAGAGCGCTAAGGTATCGGTCGGATTGCTGCGCACAAATCCTCCGGCCCATGAGCCCAGCCGATCGGCGGGATCGAGGTATTGGCGTTCGAGCAACCGCCCCAAGTCGATACGATCGTCCGCGGTATAGACGAATGGATAGCTCACAGCGTCCGGCGTGACTTCAAATGGCGGTCGCTCAACCGCAAAGGTTTCCAGCCGAAGGTGACTTTCGATGCGTAGTTCGGCTGTTGGTTCAGTAAACGTCGCAAAGGCTACCGAGTTGCCGAATACATCATGAACCCAACGTATCGATGCATGGGGGGAAAGACTTAGGTTGGTTTCAATCAGCCGCAGATCGTGACTGTCTCGCGGGCGAAGCATCAGTCGGTGATCGCCGAGCCGTACTGGGTGGCGGTAGTGATAAATCGTGATGTGACGTACATCGAGAATGGTCATGAATTCAGTCTTACACTTGAACGGAGCAGTGTTCGATCTTGAGCGGGAGCTCTCGGCCGCTCGCCGTTCTTGGGTGGCTGCACTGGATTGTCAGTCATGATTCCTGACCTGGTGAACGAGCGTCGCATGGCATCTGACGTCGGCGATCAGTGTCTTAAGATCACTAGCAAAAGAATAGGGCTTCGTTTCCATTGGCCTCTACCAGGTGAGGTCGCGGCCGGCAGTTCCTATCCATAATATTCTGCCGACCCGTATTCCAAGCCTCTCTCGTTTGTATGTCGGGATATGCCTTTAGGATCCTCGAAAACGATCGGATTTTGATAGCTTCGATCGAGTGGGATTTTAGGCGCACCTTTCTCGCGATATGGCTTGTGGTCGTCGGCCGAACTTAGGTTATTCGACGCACTCATCTCCCCGTATCGCGGGAGAGCCTGCTAAAATCGTCCAGAACGGCTTTGATCAACGTCTGCCGACGCGGGTCCTGCCCGCTCGGACTAGCCCCGAGCACAGATAGTAAATAGCGAGCCTTGTCCGCCGCTTCTTCCCAAGTCGTTGCAGGAGCCGCAATCAACTGAGCTTCTAAACGGTCTTGCGTCTCTCGCAGCGCCTGTTCGTTCGCAACTACCTCTGTTAGCAGCCGCCGAACGTCAGTCGCCTTCTGTGCGGCCATGCCGCGATGCTGGTCGAGAATGACGGGTCTGTCTGTCATCGTGTGGCATCCCGATCCAATGCGGCCTGAAGCTCGAGCGGGTCAATCATCATCTCAACTGAGGTTATCACGTGCGGTGGCCCTGGCACAAAGATCGTTGTAGGCACGCGGCCCCGGAAACGAAATTCTCCGATCAGCTCGTCATCGCGCGACCCGATAACCTCCTGCGGGAAGTACCCTATCGATACCTATCAGCCCGGAAGGGTTAGTTGAACGCCGCGGTCTCGCTGAGCGAACGTCAGTTTATAGGATTCGACTCTGCTGCACTTAGTCGCCGCATGCTTCTGCGAATTCTCTTGATAGGGCCAAAATCTGATTCTTGGCCGCTTGTTCTCTATCATCGTACGAGCGCTTGTCTGGCGGCCCCTCGATTCCTACGGTTACACGACCCGATAGCTCTCCACGGCTCGAAACGAACGTAAACCTGTAGGATCCGGGGCCATCCTCGATGAGCGCGACCTTTTCAGCCATTTTGAAGCCTTTACCTCGTTCTACCACCACCTCGTTCTACCACCGCAATCATTCATCGAAGGACTTGAACGTAATCTGCTTGGTCCTTGGTAGCACCTACTCCCGCGTCGCAGCCGTTTGCTCGGCTCCAAAGCGACCACTGGCTACCCCTGAGGCTGCCCGGGGCGGGCATAGCGCGCTAGCCCCGTCGTAAAGTAGCCTTCTTTGCCCGCTTGGGGGCGGGCGCACTGGCGCGAGCAGATGCTTCTCTAACTAAGCGCTCCGCGCGCAACTTCGCAGTCTGTTGGCGCGTAGCTTCTGCTTGCTCGTGGTAAGCATTCCACGCTTCCGCACCTTCTCGCGCTTGCGTTTCCTTGCGAAAAAGCAAGTTGGCCTTACGAACAGCAGCGCTCTCGTCGGTATTCATTGATGGCTCCTAGCAGAACAAAAAACCCCGCTCCTAGCGAACCAGGGCGGGGCTAGATTCGCACTTTGCCAGTACATCCGTGGTCAAAGCGCTCAGTCAGTCCTTACGCCGCGGCGAGATTTGCCGCTGCCGACTTGCCGGTCTTGCGATCGGCCACAACATCGTACGACAGCTTCTGGCCCTCGTTCAGCTGATACATGCCCGCGCGCTCGACCGCGCTGATATGAACGAAAACATCCTTGCTTCCGTCATCCGGCTGAATGAAACCAAAACCTTTTTGGCTGTTGAACCACTTCACAGTTCCTTGATTCATCGTGTCTTCTTTCGACATGAGTAATGATGGCCGCGCGCTACCGCTGCCGGTTCGTTCGAGATTTTGGAGAGGTCGTCAGTCAGGCGCGCTGTTCGCGGCGAGGCCAAGTCGTTCAGGCCGAAACTCGATGACCTTATATAAGCTTTTCGGCGCAAAATACAAGACGCTCTCGTCTGCAGCGTAATGCTCAATGTCCGGTCGGTGTGCGGTTTGAGAACGCGTCGCCGTGAACACGAGCGGGGCGCAACTGGTCACTTAGCCACCGGCGCCTATCTCGGAGCCCGGAGGAGACACGACGAACACACCGCGGCTCTCACGCGGGCGTAGCGCGCTCGGTAGCGATATTTCGTTGTGTGTTGAATGTAGAGAACGGTCATAGCAAGGCCCTAGGCCCACAAAAACGGGCCGAGCCTCGCGCCGTAACGCAAGCGCTAGCGGCAATTGCCGAAAAGCTATGTCGATTAAGGCAGCTTCAGGGGAGGCGAGTAGGCTTTCGAGTGGGCCAATTGTGCACCAGGATGATCGAAATGATGTTCGGAGGAGGCTATCAGCCGAGGAATAGCAGGCCCCTTCTATTCCGTAGCACGCGACGCGAACTTGTAAGAAAACACACAAAATCTATTCAGTTGATGTTCGTCCCTTTGCGACGAATCCTTGCGCTAGCGTGGTCGACTAAATGAGTATGACCAAGTGCCACGATCCGTCATGATCGTAATCCGTGCAACCGTGCAGGCAGGGACGTAGACCAGCCGATCTCCGACCCGAAGGTCTCGTGGGAATCGATGGAAGTTGGTCCTGCATTCAGGCCGGTCGTTTACATGGACGTCCCTAATCTGGACTGGGTGCTCACCGAAATTTTGTATTGTTACTGCCTCGGCCGGAATCCCAGGTTCTGACAGTAACCGAACTTCCAAGCCCAGCGAGTCTTCCCGTCCGCTAAACGCGACGATTGCACCTACAATCAGAAGAACGAAAACAGCCGCAGCTCCATACCACTGAGTAGTTGAAAGTGTTTGACCTGCAGATCGAGCGCGATCAATTGCGCCCGAATTGCCTAGAGCAGTCAAATCCTGCGCTCCAACGTTGTTTCGCATCATTGGTGCTGACGCGGCCTCGGCTTCGAGAGGGTTCGTCCGATGCACGGACTCCGCGTTCGACTGACCCGCTCCTTCGTTCGGAATGGCTTGAGAAGCCAAGACAGGCGGTACCTTCGGCAGAGATCCTGGCCGACGCCGCAATCGTCGCAAGTAGATAACGCTCAACAAGGCGCCACCCCAATAAACTATGAGGCCTACCATCGATACGAAATCCGGATCCTTTACGTTGAAGATGGCAAGAACGATTGCTGCAAGTACAAGGAATACAAACGGTACAAAAAAAGCGGCAGCGATACAGAGAATGACGAAACCGTAGGTTGGCAATCGTCCAACCCAAGACTTGTTGATGTGCTCAGTCGTCTCCATGAGAAATCCCCTTGTGCATAGAATGGCACCCCGATCACTTTGTTAAGTATATCGAGGTGCATATCTTGAGCAACGCGGTTTCCCTGCCCGGATGGACATCCGGGAGGTCTTCGCAGCCAATCTTCGCCGTGCGAGGCACGCGCGGGGGCTGTCGCAGGATGATCTCGCGTACGAAGCTAAAGTCAGCCGTAGCTACCTCAGCCAAATAGAGAAGGGTGTCTTCTACGCGAGCCTGAAAATCGTGGCGCGATTGGCGAAAGCTTTGCAGGTCGAGCCGGCGGATCTGTTAAAGGCGCCGGCACGACGAGGGAAAAAGGCCTAGTACTCCTCTGCAAGCATGATCGTTATGACACGTTCTGTGACAGCGGGATCGCTTGGATCAGGCGAGTGCATGGAAAGCGCTTTGTCGAAATAATCGATCTTGAAGAAGATCGTGTGTCCGTCTGCTTCAAACGAGCCAAAATCGTGCTCCTCATGCGGATCGTTCGCATGACAAAAGTCATCAAAGATCGCGATGGTCTGCACGATACGCTCGACGGCTTCCTGACCAAGCGCGGCCACACCTGGCGTGATGACCGCATTGCCGCCGAGAAGATGTTGACGTAGCTCGTCGTTGAGAGCGCGAATTCGTGGAACGTCGTGATTCATGGCATGCTCCATTGTTGTGGTTTGTGGCGCACAGGCGCAGGTTTGCCGTGCCCGCAAGCGATTGCGGAGCCGGGCAGTGCGCCTGTGCTGGTTGAGTGCTTGAGGAAAGGTCTCTTAGCCGACTGTGCGGCTAGAGGCGTGTGCTAGACTATTTCGCGGTCGGGCAGATCAACGCCACAGCCGAGAGATGGCGAATAAGCGGTGGATAGTTCGGAAAATCGCGATAGCGCAGTGTCACTAGATCATTCTTTCTGTCGACGACCACCGCTTCCCACCACCCGCATTCCAACGTTTCGTGTGCCAAGACCAGGTGCCCTGGTGCGAGCTCGTCGACATTGGTTGGCAGCCCTTTTGAAGATTTCAGATCGTTCGGCGCCTGCTGATTACCGACGGTGACGCCGACCAACTCGCAATAGAGATCGCCACGGACAAACGGTACCAAGCCTTCGCCGTTAGCGTGAAGCCGGCCGATTGGCAGCTTCCTGGCGATCTCATCGAGCTCGAGGTTGGCGACAGGAACCAACCGCAAGTGCAGTGCTTCTGCAGCCTTTGCCAGCAGCGCCTGATCGGCATCGACAAAACGCGCGGCGCGTGGTTTGCCGAACTCGTCGGCGCCAAACAACACGACTGTTTTCGGTGACGTTTTCGCCGTTGACTTGGGCTTCGCTGAAGCCGGGCCTTTGGACTTTGACTTTGTCATTGTCGACCTCCTGAAATGCAGAGGGGCCCCGAAAGGGGCCCCTGCGCGGTTGGATCTATACTTCGGTTCTGTAGGTCAATGGCAAGTCCTGGGATAGAATTCGCCCCTGACGAGAGCGCGATTCAAGCTCTCAAGCTCATTATACTACAATATATAAAGCATTCAAACTCGTCGTATTATGACTATATTCACAAAGAGACGGCTATTTCAGCTTTATTCTGAAACATATGCCGTAAATTGAACAGCTAATATTTCCGCAACGCTTTCGATCATCGATCCGATTGCCGTTACAAACGTCGTGGCCGGCCTCAGCGCAGTAGCTCCAAACCGCATGCTGCACAAACCTCGGAAAATGCCTCGGAAAGCGCACGTTGTGACGTTCGGCGTCGATGCGCTCGGAAAGGGCCCCGATGAGTGCGGCGCAGCCATTTGGCCCATAGCATCGCGGTCCGTAGGCATGTTCGGCGCCAAAGGTGCGCAAGATTCCAGAACGATGCAGAAAGGCATGCACGAGCGTATCGATCGCGATCATAGCCGCGCCGGCCGCGAACCAATGCCGCCGCCGCTTGTACGCACCGAGCAACAGCGCCGACAGACACATCGCCAAGACCTTGTCAGACACGCCGTAGACCTCTCGTAGAGGTTCGATGAGCGCGCTGCTCATTCGCCGCGGCCGATCACGAAGATCGCCCCGCCGAGTTGCCTTCAGCTGCCTGTCGATCCAGGCAACCAAGTCGCCGCCGGCGACGTCGCGAATGAAAAAGTAGAGCGAATAGGCTGTCTGGTTAAGCCGGCCATTTCGCAAGTTGTGCTCCGGCAGCGGACAGCCGTCGTAGTGATGCGGCTCGGCACACGTCGCGTTGCCCTTGTGGTAGCGGCAGCCATAAAAGTGCCAATAGCTCTGTAGCTTCGGACAGCTAGCACCTTCAAGGCCGTGGGCGATCTGAGACCAGGTCACGCCGCCATGGCGCGCGAGATACGTTTCAGCACTGCGATCTGAGATCCCTTGAAAGCTGACGGCGTGCGCCAGCCAATCAAAGATCGCGGCCGTGTCATGCCGCTCGATTGCGAGCTGCATGGTCTTGCCGCCGATGTCGCGCCGTACATCTTGAAGGAACGCCGGTGAGCCGGCGAGATAGCATACCCACTCTATGACACGCACGGCGTGTTCGATGGCCGCCGGCGACGGGCGCTGGAAGCGGGGAGGGCGGTTGTTCCTGGCCGGTCGTTTTGCCATGCGTTTCAGATCAATGAGACGAGCTTGCGTTGCGCATCGCTGTCGCCGTCGATGTAGCGTTGAGTAGTCTGAATCGATCGGTGGCCAGCCAGCAACTGTACGTCGCGCAAGGACCCGCCGGCCCTGTGAACGAGGCGTGCCGCCTTCGTGATGAACGTGCGCCGGCCAGAGTGCGACGAGCAGCCGTCGAGACCGACCGCGCGATAGGCGCGAGCGAACCAAAGAACAATGCTTGCCGGTGTCATCGGTCCGTTGCGCTCAGACAGAATCACCGGTCCGATGTCGCCGGTCAGCCGGCGCCACTGCTGCAGCGCCTGACGCAGCTCCGGATGAATCGGAATGATGCGGCCGCTCTTCTTTTTTGCGGCATGGTCGCGCAGTTCAATAATGCTGCCGACCTCGCCCGACGCATCGAGCACCATATCCCACGTGAGATTGGCGATCTCGCCGGCACGCAGGCCAGCCTTGATCGACAGCAGTACGAGAACACGGTTGCGTTTTGGGTAGCGAGTGCGGGAAGCGTAGACGTGGAGGCCTTGTATGTTGTTTTTTGAAAGTATCTTGGCCTGCTTGCCTGGCATTCCGCGTTGAAGACCGTGAATATGTTCGACTATGAATCACGCTGCGCGCGGCTGCAAGCGGTGTCGCTCAACTTTTTTCGACGATGAATACTGATAAGGAATGGGCAATTTTGGAGTCAGTGAACACTGATAACGAAATGCTCGCTTGTCACGGGCTTCTTCGACCCAGAGGAGACGGTGCAAGGTTGGCTGCCCGCAAGCCGGGTTTGCTGCGAAAGCCGATCCGGGCATTGGGGAGCCCTGTACGGCTTATCATCGATGGCTATTGCATATCGCGCCGGAATTTTGGAAGCTTGTGGTATTATTTTCGGGGATCGCCCGAATGTATCTGTCGCTGTGTTGTACGCGGCTGGTCGCTTTGGTGGTCAGCGTGGCGTTGCTCGCCGCGCCGCCTAACGGAATTTCATTTGCACAAGTCGCGCGGCCTGTCGGGCCGGCAGTCCCTGGGGCTAACCCAGGCCCGTTACCCGTCGGGCTGAACGCTCCGCGTGTATTTCACCATACCGTCGTTGCGCCTGAAGGCACGCTCAAGCTGCACTGGGTGGATGTCTCGATTCCCGCGCCCGGTCTGCCGGTCGTATTGGAGCGGACGTATCGCAGCGATCTCGGCGAGAATTTCGGCCTTGGTCCTGGCTGGAGTTGGAGTTTCGGGTCACGCATGACGTTTGATGCGCGCACCGCCGCACCTGCGATTCGAGAAGCAAATGGCGAATACACCCACTATGTTTCGAATTCACCTCATCGGTATCTCGTCGCGGCTTCCGGACGTCGCGACAGCATTCTGACCGCACAATCTTCCGGCGGCTATCGCCGCATATTCGCTGACGGGGCTTCGGAACTTTACGATCGTTTGGGTCGGCTCACGCGGCGTGAGGATCGTGCGCGCAATGGCCACACCGTGCATTGGGAGCAGGATCGTCCCGCTCGCATCACAGACGCTGCCGGTCGTGACTATTCGTTGCGCTGGCGCGATGGCTACCTGGTCGAGTTCGAAGATCCTCTCGCGCGGATCACCCGCTTCGACTACGCGAACGGGCGGCTGGCCAGTGTCACTGACGCGCTCGGGCGCACGACACGTTATTCTTATGACCGGAATCGGCTTGGCCGCATCGAACTTGTCGAAGGTGCGCGCATTGAGGCGCGCTACGATGCGACGGGACGCGTGTCAGCTTTGGTAGGGCCGGGCGAACTGTCGACCCGTTTCAGTTACGAGGCGCCCCCGTCAGGAGGCGCCGTCACTCAAAGCACGGAAGATGCCGAAGGCAATCGGACGACGCTTGAGTTCCGGCGCCTCGATGACGCTGAAGGCGAGCCACAAGGTTTTGTAGCCCGGATCACAGACGGAACAGGCGCAACGGTATCTGTCGAGTCGCGTCGCGATCGTGTGGTTGTAGGTCGCGACGACGAAGAGCCCCGGCAAATTCGATTTAACGAATTAGGTCTGCCAGAGGCTGCCGAGACAGGTGAGGAAGCCGATCCGTCAGGTCCGGACGTCACGACCGAGGGCCTCGATCGTTTCGGCCATCCGACGGCGCTCGTCGTGTCAGGCGAGAAAGCGGTGCCCGAATTCGATGTCGTCGGCCGCCTGCTGCGTTTGGCGTGGGCCGACGGTACAAGACAAGAGTTCAAATGGGATGCTGGCGACCGGCTGCTGGAGGCGATGGATCGAGATGGTCGCACGCTTCGCTACGAATATGATGGTGCCGATCGCTTGACGGCGTTGGTTGATCCGCGAGGCAACCGGCGCGAATTCGCTTGGGATACACGTGGATTATTGGTCGAAGACCGCGATGCGGTTGGCCCCGCTGTTCGCTATCTCTACGATCGGGCAGGGCGCCTCGTCACCGTCATCCGTGGCATACAGCGTGTTACCATCTCCTACGATGCCGCGGATCGCGTCGTTTCGACGGAGGACGATCTCGGTAATGTCCAGCAAATCGAATATGACGCAGGCGGTCGCGTCGCTGCCTTGGTTACGCCGCGCGGACGGCGCGTTACGTTCACGCCGCCCGTCGGCGATCTACAGCGCGCGGTGACGATTGCCGGCGCGACGGCGACACCGGTCACAGTCAAGCCTCTCGCCGGTGGCGGATACAATGTCGGAATTGAAGGTGGCGGCAGTGCTGAAATCCATCCGGAACGCGACGGTGGCCTGCAGTTTGAAGCCGTTTCTGCTCTCGGCCGCCGTACCAGCGCTCATCTTGCGGCCGACGGGATCATCGATCGCCTGGTCCGACCAGGCCGTGCGCCGATGGCGTGGGAGCGTGATGCTGATGGACGGCTAGTCGCGCTACGTGTGGGCGATCAGATCGTTCGGCGATTGGAAGCGAACGCGCCAGAGGTCGCGCGTGTGCGGGTGGACTCACGGGGTAGGGTCATTTCGGCCGATCGCGCCGACGGCACCGTCGAGACCTACGTCTACAACCCTTTGGGTGACTTGACGCGGATCGAAAGCGACGGCCGTTCGTTGCTGGTGTTGCAGTACGACAAGCACGGGCGTCTTGTTGCACAGCGCGACGATGGCGGGGAGACGCAGTGGAGCTATGACGATTCCGGCCGCTTGATCGCGGTGAGGGCGCGTGATGGCAGCGAAACGTCATACCGTTGGGATGGACGCGATCGCGTCATTGAATCGCGCTGGCGTGCCGGCGCCATCGATCGCGTCACGCGCTACGCATATAACCGCTTCGGCGATCTCATCGAAACCGTCGATCCGGACGGTGTGACCCAGCGCATCGCATACGATGTCGATGGTCGCGTCACGGTTCGTCATATCGGTAGCCAGAGTCAAACCTACGAGTATGACAGCGCCGGCCGCGTGAGCGCCATCAGAGATAGCGTGGGCGTCGAGCGCTTCACCTGGGACGCGGATGGTCGTCTTGTTGAGCATGAGGGCAGAGACCGCATTCAATTAGGATACGGCCTATCGGATGATCCCGATAGCGTGACCGACGCTGCGGGCAGGGTCTGGCGGATCGGACGGGACGCACAGGGTCGGGCCGTCACTGTGCAGGATCCGCTCGGCGGCACCACGCGGGCCGAACTGAATCCGCTCGACGCGCCGACGGCCGTCACGGATCCCGACGGGCGGCAATTCGCGTTGAGCTTCAACCCGGCCAATCGGCTGGTCGCCGAGCGATTTGCCAACGGCCCGACGGTACGCGCCGGGTATGACGCCCGCGGTCGATTGGCCTGGCGAGAAGATTCCGCGGGGCGCCGTCTCGACTATGGGTACGACATCGCTGGGCGCGTCACGACGGTCAGTTCCGGCGACCGGATACTTATTCGCTACAACTATGATCCAAGCGGGCGGCTCAGCCATATCGAGGACGACCTCGGCACTCATCAGTTCGAGTGGGCGCCCGGCGATCTTGCTACGCGCTATACGGATGCGTTCGGCCGCGCGGTCGCCTGGAGCTACGATTCAGCCGGGCGCCTGTCGCAGACCCTTGGTCCCGACGGTCGATCGACTTGGTATAGCTACAATGCAACCGGCCAGCTCGTTCGCGTCGACGCATTCGATGGCACTGCTATATCATTGCGTTACGACGTTGCTGGACGCCTCGTGGGCGCAGGCTTCGGTGCGCTCTCGATCGAGCATCAGCTCGACTCGCGAGGACGCGACGCCGGCTTTGTCCTGAGCAAAGATGGCGCAACTCGTTTCCAACGGCGCGTGACCTATGACACCGTCGGCAATCCTGCATCGATTGTCCTCGGGTCGCAGGAGACGAAGTTCGAGCACGACGCTCTTGGCCGCTTGACGCGCAGCAGCGGCGCGAGCGAGACGCAGCAGTGGCGTTACGACGGCGCCGGCAATCGCAGCGGCGATTCTGTAGAGGCCGCCGAATATGATGCCAGCGGCAGACTCACACGGCTCGGAGGTAGGGCGGTCGCTTATGATGACGCCGGACACATTACGTCGATCGAGGGCGCAATCACGCTTGAGTACGACGTGTTCGGCCGTGTTGCGGCGGCCCGGCGGCCGGACGCCCCGGAGCGCCGCTACCGCTACGACTTTGCCGGACGTCTGGTCGAGCGTTCCGGCCCTGACGGGACCTTGCGCGTCACCTGGGACGGCAGTCAGCCGATCGCCGCTTACGACGGTGGCGGGCAGCTGATGTCGCGGATCGACGTGGGAGCCTCGGGCGCGAGTCTATTGCGGATTGGC
The DNA here is from genome assembly GCA_019745775.1 of Xanthobacteraceae bacterium. Taxonomy (GTDB): domain Bacteria; phylum Pseudomonadota; class Alphaproteobacteria; order Rhizobiales; family Xanthobacteraceae; genus VAZQ01. Next base: position 47,951 of record JAIESR010000049.1, read on the forward strand.
GATCGCGACGGCACGGCAACCACGGTCCTCTCGGATGCATTAGGCACCCCGGTCGCAGCCATTGACGGAGATGAAAGTGTCCGGGCGCTCCCTCGAGGCGCATGGGGCACTCCGGCCACTTCAATCGCTGATGGCATTGTCGGATTCACGGGAGCTGTCGAAGACCCCGACACCGGACTCGTTTTCTTAGGTGCACGCGCCTATTTGCCGGCCGCAGGTCGGTTTGTTTCGCCAGACCCAATCGGCTGGGCCGGTGGGATCAATCCCTACGCTTACGCCAACAACGCGCCGCTTCGACTTATCGACCACACCGGCTTGGCGCCAACCGAGCCGTCCCAACGCACCACGTTCACGGGGATGCGGCTGGCGCAACTCAACACGGACCCAGGATTGCCACCGCCTGCTCGCCCACAACCGGGGAAGCCGGCAGTACCGGCGGCGCCGCCGCCGTCGGCGGCGCCGCAGCCGACGCCTCCATCCGACGGCATCCCGCGTCCGACCACTCCACTCGGAGGCTCCGGCAAACCAATTCCGGAATCTGACGGCTTGCCCTTGCCGCCGCGACCGCAGCCTGGAAAACAGGTCGCGCCGGTCACGCCTCCCACCACGGCGCCGCCGCAACCATCCCAGCCGGCACCTCCATCTGATGGCATCCCGCGCCCGACCACTCCACTCGGGGGCTCTGGCAAACCGATTCCTGAATCCGATGGATTGCCATTGCCCAAACGACCACAGCCGTCGACACCAACGCCGCCAACAACAGCGCAGCCTTCGCCCGCGACACCATCTGGTCCATCGCCTGCCCCCACTACGCCTGTCGGTGCGGATGGCCGACCCGTTGCTCAGCCCTACGACCTCCCATTGCCCCCGCGCTGGCGTGCGCCGCCACCGGTTCAACCTCCGTCAGCACAGCCGACGCCTCCCTCAGCGCAGCCGACGCCTACACCGGCGCAGCCTAGGCCCCGAGGCTTCCGCGACTTTTTCGCGCCCGATCAAGCGTCCGCCGACCCACGATTAACATCGTCCGGACGGCCACTTTGGATCGCCAATCTCGGCAATGGATCAAACACCTGGGTCGTCCCACCAGGTGCGACGTTAGGGCCGAACGGCACATGGGTGATGCCACATGGGCCGTCACTCGGAAGCGGATCAAACACGTGGGTCTTTCCACCAGGATCTCCGGCGCCTGGGCCAAACGGCACGTGGGTGATGCCGCAAGGGCCATCGCCGGTTGGGCCTAATGGCACTTGGATTCTCCCCCGACCGACGCCGCCGACTCCGCCGCCGCCAATTGGCGGGTTCTGGCAGGGACCGCCGGTTTACCATCCCGGACGGACGCCAGTGGGTTGGGAACCTCAAGGCGGTTGGTTGCCACCGCGGCCGTCTGGCCCTGAGGGAGCAGCAGCCGGTAATCCCGGGTGGTGGCAGCCCGGCCAACCGCGCGGTGAGCCGCCGGTTGTTCGAGGTCCAGCAACACAAAATCCTGGCTGGTGGCAGCCTGGCCAGCCCCGCGGGGAGCCACCGGTCGTGCGCGGCCCCGGTATTGTCGTGCGTGGGCCGGGCGGAACGCAGATTTTTCCTCCGGGCACGCCACCGATGCAGCCGCCTCCGTCCGGGTGGGTTGAAAGTCCGAGACCAGGGGGCTGGCAACGAGATTTTACCGGTCCTCCACCGTCTGAAGGCACCGGCACCCAGGCGTATGGGCCGAGAGATTTTGCCCGGCCCGGTCGCTCCCGAGGTGGTCCCCCGCGTGTGCCGCCTCCGCCCAGACCGCCATCCCTCGGACAGGGTGGCGAATGGCGCGCCCTCCCGCCATCGACGCGACCATCGTCGGCGCCACGCGCATCGGGCTGGTCGCGCGCCGCGGGCGTGCTGCAGCGATACTTCGGTCCGGTCGGTCGTGCCTTCCAAGGAGCTGCACGGGCGCTGGCTGCGGCAGGGCCCGCGCTGGCGCTGGCGGGTATTGCTTCCAATGTTTTCGGATACCTCACAGGGCAGATCTCTTACGGACAGGCGGTGGGAGGCATCCTCCTGTCGACGCTGGGAGCTGCTTTGCCGTTCCTTGCCGGTCTTGGACCGGCGGGTGCATTGCTCGCCGGATTGCTCGGTGCCGCGCTTGCGCTCTACACGATCTATTCGCTCGCACGAAATTTCTGGGAGAAGTGGAATCAAACCGATCCCACTTTTCTGTCCGTGGGATCGGGGTCACTGCCTGTGCCGCGGTATCGTGGTCCACTGCAGTTAGGCGCGGGCGGTGCCACAGCCAGCCTCTGGAATGACGAAGCCCGCCGCGTCACCGCCGTCGTTCTCGATTCTAACGGCGCAACAATTCGCACGCTCGGCACGTTCGATCTGTCGATCGGCGTCGCAACCCTGACATGGGATGGGAGCAACGATGCGGGTGGACGCGCGCCGCCGGGACGCTATGAGCTCACCGTATCCGACGATGCGGGCCTAAGCGAGAAGCGTGAGATCGAGGTGAGTGGCACTCGGCCGAGTTTATTGACAGAGGCGCCGTCGATCAGCGGCGATCGGCTGCAACTCCCGCTGAGCGTCTCGCGTCACACGCAGGTGACGTGGTGGATACAAGATTCGGAAGGCAAAGAGCGTGCGGGCCTAATCGATACGTCGGGCAGAGACACGCTCAGGATTCCACTAGGCGGGCTCTCGGGTGGAACGGCGAAAGTTGATCTCGAGGCACGAGATAATGCCGACGCCGTCGCCACCACGAGTGTCGAGGTCCAGTTGCCAACCGCTGCGCCTACTGAGGTGGCGGAGGTCGTGCGGCTCAAAATGGCGCCGCTCCTGGATTCGCAGCCGGCGGCAGTGCCGGCCAGCGACGCGCCACTGCCTTGGCTGGGCGGTGAAACGCCTGCGAGCGCGCAGACCATTGGCGCATGGCGCTGGAATCCTGCCGATCAGGATCCGTTCGGCAAGGCAACTCACCGCAGCGAGGGAGACGGTCCCGACGTTCACTATGTGATTGCGCCGAGCGCAGGATGGTTCCTGGCCGACGGCATGTCACTGGTGCAGTATCTTCGCGTTGATCCCAAGGCGCCGCCGCGCAGCATGGTGATCCAGCTCTATACCGATGATGCCGATGGCGAGCATCGCGTGCTGCTGGGAGAAACCGAGCCCGGCCAACCTGCTGCATGGGGCACTGTGCCATCAGCTGGCGCTTGGATGCGCCTGCGCATATCAGCGGCCGATTTCAACGCGGTCGGTCGCCGCGTCACCGGGGTCCTGTTTGGAACGCGCGGCGGTCGCGTCGATTGGGGCACGACCACTACCAGCTACACCGACGATCCTGCTCCGCGCGTCGTCGAGGCGTCGCGCACGTTTCCGGTCGCCGAGGCCATGGTCAGCATCGAAGCGCAACTGCGGCTCAAGGCTGGTGGCGGAACTTTCGCCGCTCGCCTGGTCACACCGGATGGTCGCGAGCTTCCGTTGCTGGAACAGGCGGCGCGCGCGGGGCCGATAATTTTGCGCTGGCGCGGCGCGGCAGGGCTTGCGCAGGGCGCGTCGCTTCGACTGACACGACGCAACGGCTCTGAGACTGTTACGCAGATTGTTGCACTTGAGACGCCATCGCCTCTTATCGCTCGTATCGATTTCCCGCGTTCGGACGCCGTCGGACGCCAGACCGTGCCGGTGTTCGGGCAGGCGGGTGGTGCGGGTTTCCGCCGCTGGGTGCTGGATTGGCGGCCCGCGGGCGCGGCGCCGGACGCGCCATGGCAAGTTATTGCCGAAGGCAGCCGTCAGGCCACAATCAGCGAAGAAGAGATTCGCAATCGGTTGGGTCCACCCGGCACAGGAGGGGGACGAACAATCTTTGGCAACATCGGCTCGTTCAATACGGGCTCACTGAGTCATTCATTTCCGTTCCATCCTACGAACCAGACGATCAGCGCCGGGCGCGCGACCTTGCGCCTGCGGACCTTCGGTGAGAACAACACCGTTGTCGAAGATCGCAGCAGCATTCTCGTCGGCGAAGTGGTCGTTCCCGACGTCACCACAGTTTTGACCAGCCCGGATGGACATCTGCGTCTGGAAATTCCGCCATTGGCGCTTGCCGACGGTATGGTCGCAGTCGGACTTGAGCGCGCAAACGATGTGAAGGAAATAGCGTGGCGCCTGCGACCCGGTGGTCTCGGGTTCCGCACGCCCATTCGCGCTGTGACACTGAGTGACGAGGCACGTCGGTTGGCGATCGCCATTCGTAATGCGCATGGAAACTGGACACAGATCGCGCGCGCCGGCGAGCCCGTCTTGTTCGATCGTGTGCCGCCAGGCGGCCTCATCGGACTAAGGCTACCAACGGCGACGCCGGAATCCCGGTCGCCTGTCGCGACGCAATCGCAGCGCCTGCCGCAGCCATGGCCGGAGGGGATTTCCCAGCCGAATGTGCAGCAGTTCCTGCCGCGGCAGGATGGTGTCTGGTTTGATGGAGATGCACCGCGCGAACAGCTGAAAGAACTTGCCTTCGCTTATCGTCTGTTAGCAGGCAGCCGAGCTGCGTTGGTCGTGCGGCACGACGCTGGAACCACGACGATCACCCTTGCCGGTCTGGCGTCGACCGGCGGCGGGCAGCTCCGCTCGGTCGGCGGTCCCCCGTTGACGGATGACGGGACATGGCGTGCCGCGATCGTGCCGCTGGCAGAGCTGCTTGGCGAACGTGTTGCGCGCGTTCGGCGCATCGAGCTCATTGCACCGGCAGAGGGTGGGGGCGCGATGCCAGCCGATGCACTGGAAGTGACGGGATTGCGCCTCGGCCCGGCTTGGCCGGCCGCGCCCGGTCGGATGGCGGTTCCTTTGGGAGCTGGCGACATGCTCGAGTGGGCTTTGACCGACAGCCGGGAAGCGCCCGCAAAGACATCTACCAATTCGGGGCCTGCTGCCACCCTCGATTTGAATTTGGATGGCGCCGATGGCGTCCGCTGGCTGCATCTGCGGGTGCGGGCTGCGGACGGCACTGAATCGCCGTGGCAGGCGTGGCCGGTGCCGGTCCGCCGGTCGCCGCCAGTGGTCGCCGAGGCTTCGCCGGCGCCGGGCACCAAGACTGACGCTCAGCAAGTATCGGTGCGCTTCAATACGGATACCGGCGTCGCTGGATCAACCGCTCGGCTTATCGTCGGTGGCGTCCGCGTGCCTGTCGCCGCGCTCCAGGTTTCTCGAGACGGACGCCGAATTGACGTGGCCTTTGGCCGTCTGTCGCAGATGCCGGTGGCCGCTGCTGACGGCACAGTGGAGGCTGTTCTGGAAGCGATAAGCGACCACGCTGGCAATGCGCTGAGTGCGCCGTTCCGCTGGTCCTGGCAGCTCGCGCCGGAACGGGTTGGGGCGGGCACACCAAGACAATTGACGCTTGACGGAGGTTACGCGGCGGCATGGTCGCCCGACGGTAACCGCATCGCGTTCCTGCGAGCGGTGGCGGGCGAACCAGAAGTTTTCGAAGTTCCGGTCGGGGGAGGCCAGGCGCGTCAGGTGACGCGGTCAGGTGGCGGCAAGCGCGCACTCGCCTACGGTGCTGATGGCGCGCTGCTGGTTGCCGACCGACTCGGGCTGGCTCGTATCGATGCCGCTGGTCGAGAGGTTCGGCTCCTTGGCGGCGTGGCAGATCCGGCGGTCGGTTTCGGCCGTACGGTGGTGGCGGATTTGCACCGGGTGCGAGCGCTGTCCGGCAACGATGTTGTGGGCGCGCCATTGGTGACCCTGGAGGAGGGCGCTATCGTCGAACGGCCGCAACCTGCCCCCGATGGCGGTGTGCTGTTTACACAGTACTTCTACAACCGCACGATCTGGCGACTGCCGCCAAACGGCGAGACGCCGGTCGCGCTCTCGGATCGCTTGGACGACCCCGCGATTGAAGAGCGCGACGCCGGTCCGAGCCCCGATGGGCGCAATATCGTTTTCGTAACAGGCGCGAATGCGCCTGCGATCTGGCTCGCGCCCGCAGCCGGGGGTGAGCGCACGCGGCTCGCTACGACGATGGATGGCACACCGCGGCGTCCGGCGTTTTCTCCCGATGGACGCTATCTTCTGTTCGATAGTGACGCCGGTGGCGTGCGCAATTTGTGGGTGGTCGAGCTACTCGCGGCTCCCACGCTTGCGGTTGAGCCTAAGGTGTGGGCCATTGCCCTCGGCCGACCTGCTATCGTTACGGCGTCGGCCGAGGCCGGCACCACGCTTCGTGTTGCTGTCCTTGCTCGCCGTGGGCAGGTCGTGCGCGAGCTGCGAGCTGGCACGGTGAATGGGCCGCTGCGCGTCGAGTGGGATGGACGTGACGCAAACGGCGAACTAGTGCCCGATGGGAACTATACCGTGGTGGCCGAAAGCACTCGGGCCGACCGCACAGTGGCTACGACGCGCCAAATCACGATCGGAAATCGCCCGCCCGTGAGTGTCGCCTATCGCAGTGTAGATGGGCGCGCGATCACGCCGCTGACCTTGCCGGCTGTCGAAGACGGCGTTTTGTTGCGCGCAAGCGATGTAGCAGGCATCGGGATCGATCGAGTCGAATGGCGAAATGCGGGCGACGCTCAATGGCGGCGTTACGAAGTCGCGCTCACGTTTAAAGAATTGCCAGGGGGCACGCTCGAATTTCGCGCCATCGATCGCTATGGCCAAGTTGAACCGGCACGTCTGTTGAACTTGAGGACCGGCATCACGACGCTGTCGCAAGCGCCAATGAGCGATACTGCTCGCGGGTGGAGCTTCGGCTGGCTCGCTTTCCTGGCCTCAGTAGTTCTGATTGCTGGCGCCGGGTTGTTTGTTGTGCTGACGCGTCGACGCCGAGCGCTTTGACCATGTTGCACCGAACCCGCCACCTCGCTGCATTTTTCTTGTTCGTGGTGGTGGGCCTCGTGCCGCAGACGGTCACTGCGTGGGCACAGGCGCCGATCATGCTTGCGATCAACGAAGAAACGAGCTTCCGTTTCGAGGTTCTCGGACAGTATCCGCTCTTTCAACTGAAAGCGCCTGGCGATGGCGCGTTGCGCGTCGAAATAGTGGCCTCGCCAACTGACAGAATATCTCCGTATCCAATTTGGCAGAGCGAAAAGGGCCAGGTGGTGCGGCGCGGGGAGGAGGATATCCGCATTGAGGGCGGCCAGACGGTGCTGCTCGCACTGCACAGTCACTTCTATGAAAACAGAGCCTATGTGTCCCAGGAGCCTGTGCGGTTTCGTGTCCGATATTTGCCTCTTGAACCCGTGGACCGTGGGGCGAACAATTTTGCCCAAGCCTCTCTCCTGGCAATCGACGAGGAGACCAGCTTCCGTTTCCTGGTCCGGGGAGAACAGTATTACTTCCGCATCAAGGCTCCTGCCGACGGTGCTTTGCGCATGGAAGTCACGAGGCCGCCCGTGCACGGAGGTCCCTATCCGAAGTGGCTCGATGCCAAGGGCAACGTCCTGCGCACCAACGAATTCGATATTGGAGCGAAGGCTGGCCAGGAACTCATCCTCGAATTGTCGAGCTCGCGCTATTCCTCACGGGAGTATGCGTCTGAATCGCCGGTGGGATTCCGTGTGCGATTTGCGCCCAGGGTTCCGAGCGACCGTGGTGCCACCAGTGCAGGCGAAGCAACGCCGCTTGCCATCGACGAAGAGACGAGCTTGCGATTTCTGGTGCGAGGCGAGCGCTACTTCTTTCGAGTTGCGACGCCTGTCGCCGGCGCGCTTCGCTTCGAACTCACGAGCCCGCCGGCGCGCGGAGGGCCTTATCTGAGGTGGCATGATGCCAAGGGCAACGCGTTGCGGACCGGCGAATGGGACATCGCGGCGGACGCCGGCCAGACCTACCTCCTGGAGGTCGGGAGCGCCCGTTATGAATCGCAGGAATACGTCTCCGAGGCGGTTGTGCGGTTCCGTCTCCGTCTGGTGCCTCGTCCGGTGGCCGATCCTGGAGGGACAAGCCACGCCGAAGCGGTTTCGCTTGCGATCGGTCAGGTGGCGACATTCCAGTTCCTCATTCTTCACGAAGACCGGTACTTTCGAATCGAGCCGCCCGGCGAAGGCGCCTTGCATGTCGAAATCCTTGATTCACCGAAGGAGCGACGAGCCCCGGTCGTGGTATGGTTAGACAAAGCTGGAAATCAACTGCGCACCGGTGCTGCTGATCTCCTCGTTCGTTCCCGTGAACCGGTTGTGCTCAGGGTGAGCAGTGGGCGCTATCCGAGCGAAGCATATGTCTCCAACGATCCTGTTAGATTGCGCGCCGGATTTATCGCGAGTACCGCGTCGGGCAACCTTGCATTAGCACGGCGCATCCGCCTTCCGCTCGCGCCCGGTCAGACACGGCGGCTTGTGTTCGCTGCACCGGCGGCGGGGACATTTCTGGCGGAAGCTGACCCTGCCTCATTTGTGACGCTGGCCTGGCAGGGCAGCGACGGGAAGCCGCTCGGCGAAGGACCGCGGGCGACTCTCGGAGCCGCCCAACTCGGAATCTTGCAGGTGCGCGCCGCCGACAACGCTGACGTTACGCACATCATGCTTGTCGTGAGAGCGATAGCGGGACCGGCCGCGAACCTCGCTATGGGCGGCCCGCAAGCACCGCCTGCATTGCGTCCGGTGGAACATGTCGGCGCGTGGTAGCTGGCTCCTTTCGGGGGGCATCTTCGCCGTCCTTTTCGGTGTGGCCCACGCCGGCGAATTGCTGGTGCGCGAATTCCCCGATGATATTCGTCCGGAATTGGAGGTGCTGGCCTGGGACGATGATCTTGCGTTGCCAATCGAACGTCGCGCGGCACCGACCCGTTTCACGCTTCCGGTGGGACGATATGCGTTGCGGATCGCCGGTACCGAACATCGGTCCGGCCCTTTCGATGTTCCAGCGACGGGCGTCGTCGAGGTCGCACCTGGGATCATTCGCATCGGCGCGCCGATCGGCTCTGCAAACCGGACCTTCTATGCAATGGCGCGTGACGCCGGGACGGTCGCAGGACGCGCGGTAGCAGGCAAAGGACCGGCCACGATACCGTTACTGCCCGGCGAATATTATCTTCATGCTGATCTTGCCGATCCGGACCCGTCCGTGATTGTCATCAGAGCCGGCGAGGCGGTCGATGTACGCCTGGGCGCCGTGCAACTCTCGGCGCCGGTCGCGGTCGCCGATTTCTCCTATCACGTCGTCGCTGATGCTGGGGGACGGATCGCCGCGCACGCGCGTTTTTCCGAGGGGCCGGTGCCGCTGCCGCCCGGGAGCTATCGTCTGTTACGCGAGGACAGCGGGCAGTGGTTCACGGCTATAGTGGACGTCGACCGAACGACCTCCGTTGCCGGCGGCGCGCTTGAGGTGCGCGCCCTTGACGGCCAGCAGCGCGGCTATGCGGTGGTGACAGCAAGCGGCTTCACGCCGGTGTTGCGTGGAACGGCGGGCGCTGCAGCGCACTTTCTTCCTCCTGACCCGTCGCCACTCCTTCTTGTGGAGCGCGCGACACTTGCGAAGCTTCCCGCCGCTGCTGAAACCGCATTGCGCTTCGTGACCGTTGCCGGCCGGACGGCGCGCTTTTGGATGCGGCCCGACGGTATCGTGGCAGCCGCAGGTGAGGGCGACGTCGTTGTGTCGGTAAGGGCGACGGCGGACGGAAGAGTCCCTGTTGCGGTGGCCGCGCCGGCAACCGTGATGATCGCGGCGGCGGCAGAGATTGTCATAGCATTGCGAACGGGCGGCTCCCGTTCAGGAGAACTGGCACGCTTCATGGCCCAGCCACCGACGGCGCAAGCAGTTGTGACCCTCCCTGCTGCGCTGGCCGAGGGTTCTGAGTTCCAACTGGAAGCGACGGCGCGACTACCCGATGGCTCGACGTTGCAAGGACGTTCGGCGGTTTACCTCGCGGCCCGCGGGCCCGCCAATGCACCAGCCAATTTACGTGGAAATTCCCGCGGCCCTACGGTGGCGATCCTTGAATGGGATCGGTCGCGTGACGCCGCGGCTTACCTAGTGACCCGCGCGCCGGCTGCGTGGAGCGGCCCAGCACGCGTGGTTTCTGGCTCGCGTCTTGAAGACCTTGGTCTCAGTGGTGGCCGCCAATATGACTACGAAGTCTGCCCGGTCGATGCTCGCGACGTTCCCGGACCGTGCTCCAAAGTATCCGTCAGGATGCCGGCGCGATAAATGCCATTCGCTACCAGGCTTTCAGCGCCAAAATGCCCACCATGGCTTGGGCGCTGATTCAGGTGCATCCGCTAGGCCGCTCGCGGCCGTGAACATGAATATCGGATCTTCCGACACGAGATTTTTGAGCTCACTACCGTTGTTGAGGGCTTGATTGATTGAATCGAATTCGGCGCTGCGGGTCATTATAACGGCCAGGGCATCTTTCTCTGCGGCCATCCGTTCCGACACGAAACTATCGATCGCCACCCAGTCCGGATCGGAGATCAATGGCCGAGATGGGCCGACACTTCCGTCGGACCGCATGCATCGGAAGTTTTTCGAAAACACGACTCCCGTATCAGCAAGGACATTGAGTGCGCAGGAGTGAGGGAAAAACACGAGGAGTTTCTCCGCCAGCGCGCGCGAGCATCCCTCGGAGGTGAGGTGTCTAAGAATGTCAATGTCCTCACATTGCTGCTTAAAGAGCTCGTACGCTGCGGCAACCCAGTCAGCCATCGTCCCCTCCCAGGAGTATGTGATGAATGTGATCGGCTGAAACTCCAACGATTCATGGTTTCAGCATGTGTTGTATCTCCAGTCCCGTCCGCTTCGCGAGATACTGCTTTTCGGCGGACCCCGGAAATATCACCTCCTGACGGGTGCTCCACGCCGGCGCGTCCTTGAGGTGAATGCTAAAACTTGAACCCCGGCGGCCAGGTTCGCCCTCCTCAATCAGCGCCACTACGCGCGAGTAGGGATAGCGTTCGATACCGAACGACCACATGCGGCGCAAAACGATCTCGTCAGGCATGAGTTGTAAGTTGCTGCGCACCGCGAAAATCGTCGCCAATCCCATTAATGCGGCGAGGAAGATGCAGAGCGCGATCAATCTCACAGGCATAACGCGCGGTCCTTGGCCGGCAGCCGGCGCGCGGCGATCTCTTAAGAAAATCGCAGCCCATACGACCGCACCCGAGAGCAGGCTGCCGAGCACCGAGGCCGGTGCCCACCAGAACGGCGTGACCGGCACCAGCGTAAAAATCGCTCCGTCCGCCTTCGGTGCGAGCAGCGCCGTCAAACCAACAAAGGCATTATGCAGCACATAGCTGAAGGCCGTCGCCAGAGCCAGGAACGCGATGGCGACAAGTATGCGGCGGTTGCGACTGCGTGCTTGTTCTTGATGATCATCGAGCCGCGCATGCGCCGCGTGACCATCGGGCGCCGCGTTCGGGGCGATACACAGCAGAAAATGTCGCGCAGCGACGAACGGCTCGTTGGCGAGTTCTTTCGGCCATCGCATGCTCTTGAGCAGTTCGCCCGCTACGGCATCCGGGTCATTATCGATCAGAACGTCAGCGAAATTGCCGGACGCCGTCTGGGCTCGATATAGCGATATCGTATGGATAGACGCGCCGGTATCGAGCGTGGCGGCAAGACGCTCGCGTACCGGGCCGATCATCGGCTCTTGTTGTAGAAAAGCGCCGAGCGTGTCGACGCTTGCTTGGTTGCCGTGGAGAACGTAGGGCCCACTGATGCAGCTCCATCCGGACGGCGCCCGTGCGTCGCCGGCGGCCCAGGTGTCTGCGTCAGCAACCAAGACGCCGTAGATGTACGAGATCAATGCTGGAGCGATGCCCTTCCTCCAGTTGTCGACCGCATCTGAGATCGCTGCCGTCCTGTCGAGTCCGAAACCGATGACGTGGGTCTTCGCGGCCGTGGACGGCAGCGCGGTATTATACATACAAGTCAGGTCGACCCACGCGGTCCAGATTTGGCCATCCGGTGCCGCGCGATAGGCGAGGGCGCGACCCAAGGAAATGCGAACCGACGGCCAGTTCAGGAGCCAAACTCCATCGGCACGAACCTGGGCGGGTTCTTGCAGCTGCGCCAGCGCATTGGCGATGAGGGTAGATACCTCTTCGGCTTTGATTTGCTCCGGTCCCTCGTCCATGCCCGGCACCTCCGGCTCCCACCCAAAGGGTAGCCCGGTAAGGCTCTCACGGCCAGCACTCTTAGTGCGGTGGAACGAGCATTTGGGAGTCAGTGAGCGCTGTTCGAGAAATGTGGGCTGTCGAACTGGACTCCGCAAGGAACGTATTGATGAGTCGCGGATGGTGAGCGGGCAAGGACGTTACGCGTCGAACAACCGTTTGGCCATACTATCCATTACCGGCGTCAAAATTGGCACGCCATATGTCAGATGCTGGATTTCACCCAATCATCTATCCAGCTAAAGAAGGCGGTAGCAAGTTCATATGATTTCATTTTGGGTCTCAAGGGGAAATAGCGACGATCTTGAGTCGAGATGCTGTTCGTAGCGGCCTATCGCAGCGAGTGAACACTGATGTGAAATGTGCAGTTTTGTTGTCAGTAGCAGTGCAGGTGCGATGCGAGAAGCCAAATTTCGCAGAATGTCAGATTCCGGGGAATTTGGCGGGTCCAGAGCCGGCCCGCTGGATGAGCGGCGCGTCGATATAGATTGCGTTACATGCTCTCCGGACCGATCGAAGCTTGATCGAGCGATACGGCGTTCACGATCTCAATGAATCCTTCGAGAATTTCTGGGCAGTTGCGCTGTAGGTAGCGGTTGATGCGTTTATTCTCGACGAGATTCGAAACGTGGCGCGAGGCGATCACTAGGCTCAGCACGTCGCTTCCATAGCTTGTTTTAGCGGCGGCGAAAGCCTTCTGCAACACTTGCATCTCATGGGCCATTTGAGCCTTTTGGTCGGGCATGAGCCCCGGAATTCGCCGTCGGTTTGGTGGCCGCGATAGCTTGTCGGGTGCAGTAGCAATCAGCAGGGCCCGTGCGAAACTTGTCGTGAAATTGCCAGCGCAAGCCATCTGATCAATTACTTCAATCTGCCGTGTAGGATTCATCTTCCGCAAGACATCGAACGTGGCGGGATTGACGGGCTTGTCTTTCAAACGTTTTATCGCTTCGACACACAGGCCATTCAGCAACGTCTTTCGGCGTCGGACAAACTTGATGTTGACGTCGAGTGCCCTAGCTAGCTTGGCCTCTGGCACCCCGCGGTCTAATGCGCGGACGATCATGTAGTGCTCTTGAACCGTCGCGAGCCGATTGATGCGCTTGTTGTAAGTAAACGCCTCATCGTCACGGGAAACGATGCAGCAGACGCTATCTTCGCCGCGATCGAACAAAGCTTCTCGTCGAAGGTGACCATCCAGCAGCAGATATTTCAGTTTGTCCTGGGGGTGCCGCGCGACCACCAAGGGCTCAACAATGCCAACCTCTTCAATCGAATGGACGATACGCCGATATTTGATGGTCCTTTTGAGGCTGTCCGAAACCGGCTTCCGCGGGACAATGGCATGAAGCGGCACTACCAAGATGCCCTGTTCAAAAGCAGCTTCGATTGAGGATGAGGTCATCTAGTCCGCCTTTCCGTAGATGCGCGCGGCCAACGACTTTGGGATTGTATGGATACCTTCTGCCCGCAACAGTGTGGTGAAGTGCTCGTCGGAAAGGAGCCGTTGCAGCGCAGTCACGACAAAGAGCAGACGCGATCGAGCTATCTTGGCCTTCTTTATTACGAGCGCTTGCCGCTCTGTTTCCTGACGGTGCTGTCGCGTCAGCGCATTCGCCGTTCTAGTATTCGACTGCACGTAGCCACGGTAAACAGACTTTCCAGCTCGGCCGCGTTGGCCGACAATCCGCCGGATCGCGGTAACCTGCTTGCCGGTAATCGTGCCAGCTTGATAGCCATCGGTCAGTATCTTCTGCAGATCGCAATTCTTCGACCGGGCGATTTCCACCGCAACAGTGTGGGGCATCTGCCCCTTCTCGATGGCGGTCATCAAGCGGTCTTCGCTATGTTCCAACAAATAGAATATTGAACTGACGTGCTCTCTACTGAAGTCAATCTTCTCGGCAACCTGAACAGCGGAATAGCCGCGGTCCTTTAGAAAACCGATCTCGCGAATGAACTCGAGGGAGGTGTGGTTACGGCGAGCTAGGTTCTCGACCAAGCTCATGACATAGCAATCTGTCCTTGAGACGTCGATCACGATTGCGGGAATTGTTTCACGGCCAAGCACCCGGTATGCTTCAAGCCGACCCTGACCGCAGACAAGGTCGTACGTTTTACCTTCTTCGCGTCGAGCGATGGTGATCGGCCTTTTCAAACCTAGACGGGCGATACTGGTCACCATTTCATTAAAGATGGTTTCGTTGCGGGCACGAGGATTCAATACCGAGATCGAACTGAGCGGGATCAACTGCACTTCTGCATGCGCTTCAGTCATGCACGCCCCCGATCGCGTGCCGAGCACACAGCTGAATCAGCGGATCGAGCGATTCGTAACGGTAGGCATCGATCTCGAACTTATTCTCCGGGCATAGCCATAGGACGCGGTCAATGAAATCAATGCATGGCAGTATCAGATAATCCTTTACCCGTGCATTGGTCTCATCCATCCGCACGGCGATTGTGATGTCCGATTTAAGCTTGGCACGAAGCCGTAACCTCCAGCGGGCCGTCCTTGCCTTAGTGTGTTCTTGATAGCAATACACCACCGTAATTGACGCTGTGAGCTCGTTATTGATCGTAAGAAGATTGCTATCGTCGTTGTAGCTGACGCTGCCGCCCAGACGTTCGATGCTCTTGATTGTGTCCTCAAGGACGCTTCGAGCAATCGAGCGCATCCTCAGGTACCCGTAGTCGCGCTTGCTGTTATGCCCTGCAAGTTCGAAAGCGCGCACAAGACCTCCAAAGCGATGACGATAGGCGTCGCTCGACGGCATGTTGTCTGCGCCATCGATGATTGGGCCTGACAACGTGCTTTGACGTTGTGCCAACGTTCGTAGCCGATCCAGCATTTCAGCGTCTGTCAAATGACAAATGCGCTGGTCGATAATTTGCCGGGCTGCTTGGAAGAGGTTCATGTCTACGATCGCCTCGAATGGCCTGCACCCGGTTTGGATGACACGCAGTTAAGCGAATCCAGCTTTCCGCTCGAACTCCATAGGGCTCAGATAT
>JAIESR010000090.1 GCA_019745775.1 Xanthobacteraceae bacterium
TCAAGCCTAGCTGGGCCAAAAATGCATCAAAACACTTCGCACCGGCCCAAGATGTGAGTTCTTCAGCAGCCTGCTAGGGCTTGAGCGGCTTTCGCACGATGATTTCCACGGTCTGGAACATCATGACTGGCGTTTCGACCAGGAGCTTTCGCAATGCTGCCGGCACGACGCGCAACCGTGCCAGCGCCGGGTGATCGGCTGACACCGGCGTGACCTCGAAGCCGACCTGATTGAAGCTGCCGCGCACACGGCGGAACCGCCGGTAGAAGGTCTCGTGGTTGCAGAAGGCGTAGTAGGCGTCGGCCTTCTTCTGCGGTGTCGCTGTCGCGAGCCAATCCCACTTCGGGTCGAGGCCGCAGGCGAGGCAGGCGCGGATCAGCCACTTGCGGGCGAGGTTCTTCGGCAGCCAGTGTACGACGGCATGAACAGGTGCGGCTCGATCGGACGGAGTTTCCCGGGGTAGACATGGAAACCGCAGCCGCCGGGCGTGGTGACACGCGCCATCTCCGCCGTCACGGCGTCGATGTCAGCGACGTGCTCGAGCACGTAGTGCGTGAATACGAAATGGAAGGCACCGGCGGGCAGGTCGGTCTTGCAGTCGGGCGTGATCGGTCGGATGACGCGGTCGTGGTCGAAGCCGAGCGTGCGGAACAACTCCTTGCCGCGATCGAACGCCGCCTGTCGGATCTCCGCGCCGTAGGCGTCGTAGCCGGCCCTGCGCAGCCAGGCGACGTAGTCGCCGCGCCCGAGCCCCAGTCGAGCACCTTCATCTCGGATTTTGCGAGACCGAGACGCTGTCGCGTCAGTTCGAGATAGCGCACAACCTCGGCGTTCGGCGTGAAGGTCGCGAATTCCGCCTCGGTCAGCGTGTCATCGTAATTCATGTCTGAAACCTTGCGTTGGTCGGGCAGCCTTACATGCGGAGGTATCATAATCGGCCCCGCACGTTTCACAGCGTGCGGTTATTTCGGCTGCCATTCGTGGAAAGCGGTTAATGCGTCCGCACGCTTTGCCGATGCGGCAACGGCGTGTCGCGCGGCGGTTAACGTTGCTGTGAATCATTCTGACTCAGAAGCTGCCGTTATGTCGTGCCGTTACGCAGACAATGCAAGCGGACGGTGCTCCGTGCTAATTTTTGGACCGTCGCCCATGTGGCGTACTGGAAACGCAGGACGTGTGTTGTGTACGGGGGGTGGGCAGTTTCGATCCTGGCTGTCGCTTTGATTCTGGCGCCAGCATCGCTCGTGCGCGCTGACGTTGTCGTGCACGGGCGAACCGACAGCTCGTTGTTCGTCGATGTTTCAGGCACCATCACGAGCCAGGACTCCAAGACGTTTGAGACAGTGATCCAGGAGCTGGGAGGCCGTCGGCTGTATACGCGGCTCGACAGTGTCGGCGGCGACGTATTCGCAGCGATGCAGATCGGACGCCTGATCAGAAAGCACGACGGTATCACGGTTATTTCAGTGCCAAGCCGGTGCTACAGCGGTTGTGCGTTGCTCTTCATCGCTGGCGTGATGAGACACAACCTGGGTGAACTGGGATTGCACCGTCCCTACCAGGTAACCGTGCTGAACGACCGGCAGGCTCGTGAACAGCAGCTACAGCGCATACTGACATTGATCAAACAGTATGTGGCGGAGATGGGCGTCGCCGAAGAGTTCTACGATCAGATGATCAGCACGGAATCGACCAAGACGCTGATCTACCGAATTGACACCTACGCCCACGTCGTACCTGAAATCGATCCCGGATTCCTGGAGGCTCAGTTCGTCTACGGCGCCCGCCGCTATGGCATGACGGCCGGTGAGATGCGTCAAAAGGAGCGAGATGCGGAAGTGTGCTTGACAAGGTCGGTCAAGGAAATCGCCGCTTGCCAGGAGGCCATCAAGTGGGGCGTGAGCGAGGAGCTCTATCGCGAGCGCATTGCGAAGATCAAGGCTTGCGAGCCCGGGCCCGACGATCGGCGAACGTTGCAGACGTTGCCGCCGGGTCGGCGGAGAGATCACGCGATCGTGTTGAAGCAGGAAGCCTGCCAGCAAAAGATCATGTGGGGTCGTTAGCGGCTAGTATTGGGACGCCATCGCGTTGGAAGGCGCGCGTTCGTTCACACATCCACCTTCAACGCCGCGATGAACGCTTCCTGCGGAATGTCGACCTTGCCGTACTGCCGCATCTTCTTCTTGCCTTCCTTTTGCTTCTCGAGGAGCTTGCGTTTGCGCGTGACGTCGCCGCCGTAGCACTTGGCGGTCACGTCCTTGCGGAAGGCGCGCACGGTCTCGCGGGCGATGATCTTGCCGCCGATCGCAGCCTGGATCGGTACCTGGAACATGTGCGGCGGGATCAGCTCTTTCAGCTTCTCGGCCATGGCGCGGCCGCGCTGCTCGGCGCGGGTGCGGTGCACCAGCATCGCAAGCGCATCGACCGGGTCGCCGTTGACCAGCATCTGCAGCTTCACCAGCTCGGACGGCTTGTAGTCGGTGAGGTGATAATCGAACGAGGCATAGCCTTTCGACACCGACTTCAGCCGGTCGTAGAAATCGAACACCACCTCGTTGAGCGGCAGATCGTATTTCAGCATCGCGCGGTTGCCGACGTAGGTGAGTTCCTTCTGCTTGCCGCGCCGGTCTTCGCACAGCTTGAGCACCGCGCCGAGATAGTCGTCGGGCGTCAGGATCGTCGCCTCGATCCACGGCTCCTCGATCTCCAGGATCTGCATTACGTCCGGCATGTCGACCGGATTGTGGATCTCCATGGTTTCGCCGTTGCGCAGCTTGATCTTGTAGATCACCGACGGCGCGGTCGCGATCAGGTCAAGATTGAACTCGCGCTCGAGCCGCTCCTGGATGATTTCGAGATGGAGGAGCCCGAGAAAGCCGCAGCGGAAGCCGAAGCCGAGCGCGGCGCTGGTCTCCATCTCGAACGAGAAGCTCGCGTCGTTGAGGCGGAGCTTCCCCATGGCGGCGCGCAAATCCTCGAACTGCGCGGCGTCGACCGGAAACAGGCCGCAGAACACCACCGGGATCGCGGGACGGAAGCCGGGCAGGGGCGCCGCCACCGGCTTGCGGTCATCGGTGATGGTGTCCCCGACGCGGGTGTCAGCCACCTGCTTGATCGATGCGGTGAGGAAGCCGATCTCGCCGGGGCCGAGCTCCTCGGCCTGCGTGAGCTTCGGCGTGAACACGCCGACCCGATCGACATTGTAGACGGCGTCGGTGCCCATCATGCGGATGCGCTGGTCCTTGCGCAGCACGCCGTCGACGATGCGCACCAGCACCACCACGCCGAGATAGAGGTCGTACCAGCTGTCGACGAGCAGCGCCTTGAGCGGCGCCTCGCGGTCGCCCTTCGGCGGCGGCAGGCGCGTAACGATCGCCTCCAGCACCTCCGGCACGTTGAGGCCGGTCTTGGCGGAAATGCCGATCGCGTCCGAGGCGTCAAGCCCGATCACATCCTCGATCTGCTGCTTGACCTTGTCCGGCTCGGCCGCCGGCAGGTCGACCTTGTTGAGGACCGGCACGATCTCGTGGTTGTTGTCGATCGCCTGGTAGACGTTCGCGAGCGTCTGCGCCTCGACGCCCTGCGAGGCATCGACCACCAGCAGCGAGCCCTCGCAGGCGGCGAGGCTGCGGTTCACCTCAT
Source organism: Xanthobacteraceae bacterium (assembly GCA_019745775.1). Taxonomy (GTDB): domain Bacteria; phylum Pseudomonadota; class Alphaproteobacteria; order Rhizobiales; family Xanthobacteraceae; genus VAZQ01. Next base: position 3,643 of record JAIESR010000090.1, read on the forward strand.
AGGCGAAGTCGACGTGCCCGGGCGTGTCGATCAGGTTGAGGATGTAATCCTTGCCGTCGCGCGCCTTGTATTTGAGCCGGACGGTCTGCGCCTTGATCGTGATGCCGCGCTCGCGCTCGATATCCATCGAATCGAGCACCTGTTCGACCATTTCGCGTGCCTCGAGCCCGCCGGTGAGCTGAATCAGCCGGTCGGCGAGCGTCGACTTACCGTGGTCGATATGCGCGATGATCGCGAAATTGCGGATATTTTCGATCGGAACCGCCGTCATGGCGGGCAGATAACACCCGCCCGGCGCACCGGCAAGGCTTTAAGGTCGGTGTCGAGCGTGGGTGGGGCCGCCATCCACGGTGAGCCTGGCCGGTCAAGGCGGCGGCGTCAGAGGCCAGAACACGGCAGTGCCGACGAGGTCCCCGCGGGTTCCTGGCCGCGCAATGCACTGCATGGCGCCGACCACGGTGCGGGCACACAGGACGCCGGTGACATTGACGCGCAGCACCGCCTCCCACTCCACGAGCGAGATCTGATCGAACGCCGGCAAGCGCGCAGGGTTGCTGGCGCCGTGAGCAAAACTCATATCTACTTGGGTGAATCGCAGATGGCCCGCCATGCCGACTCCCGACAATCTGCCCCGCGTCGTCATCGTAGGCGCAGGATTCGGCGGCCTCGCCTGTGCGCAGGCGCTCGGCGGCAAGCCGGTCCAGGTCACTCTTGTCGACAGGCGGAACTATCACTTGTTCGTGCCGCTCCTCTACCAAGTGGCGACTGCGGCGCTCTCGCCGGCCGATATCGCGCGCCCGATCCGCCGCATCGTTGGCCGTTACAAGAACATCGAGGTTGCGCTCGGCACTGTGACCAGCGTCGATACCGCGGCGCGCCGCGTGCGGCTCTCGAACGGCAGCGAGCTTCCCTATGACAAGCTCGTGGTCGCGACCGGCTCGGAATATTCCTATTTCGGGCATCCGGAATGGGCGGAGTTCGCGCCCGGGCCGCGCTCGCTCGAAGATGCGCGGCGCATCCGCGCGCAGCTGTTGACCTCGTTCGAGCGTGCCGAGGTTTCGCCCGACGCGGCCCGGCAGGACGCACTGATGACGACGGTAATCGTCGGCGGCGGGCCGACCGGCGTCGAGATGGCGGGCTCGGTCGCCGAACTCGCGCGTCATGCGCTGGCGCGCGATTTCCGCAACATCGATCCTCGCCGCGCCAAGATCATCCTGATCGAGGCCGGCCCGCGGATTCTCGCCGGCTTTCCCGAACCACTGTCGGACTATGCGAAGCGGGCGCTGGAGAAACTCGGCGTCACCGTCATTACCAATGAGGCGGTCGAGTCGATCGACGCCAAGGGCGTCGTGGTGGCGGGACGCCGGATCGACGCCGGCACGGTGATCTGGGGCGCCGGCATCAAGGCGTCACCCGCCGCCGCTCTGCTCGGCGCCACGCTCGATCGCGCCGGCCGTGTGCCGCTCAATCCGGACCTGTCGGTGAAAGGCGTCGCCGACGTCTATGCGCTCGGCGACATGGCCAGTACGCCCGACGAGCACGGCGCGCCGCTGCCGGCACTGGCGCAGGTCGCCGCGCAGCAGGGCGCCTATCTCGGCCGCGCGCTCGCCAAGAGTTTCGCGGACGGCAAGCCGCTGCCGCCGTTCAAGTTCCACAACCGCGGCAATACCGCCATCGTCGGGCGGAACGCGGCGGTGTTCGATTTCGGCTGGATGCAGCTGAAAGGCTGGTTCGCTTGGGTGATGTGGGCGCTGATCCACGTCTACCTGCTGGTCGGGTTCGACAACCGGGCGCGCGTGACGCTGCAATGGCTGTGGGCCTACCTCACCTATCAGCGCGGCGCACGGCTGATCATGCGGGATTTCGATTCGTAGCGTTTGCGAACCCTCGCGCGTCACTCGACCTTGAGATTGAGGCTCTTCACCAGCGGGCCCCATTTCTTTTCCTCGGAGTCGATGGTCCTGGCGTAGTCGTCCGGCGTGCCCGTGAGCACCGCGCCGCCTTCGGCGTCCAGCCGCTTGCGCAAGCCCGCATCGTTGAGCGCCACCTGCAGCTCCTTGTTCAGCCGTTCGACGATCGGGCGCGGCGTGCCGGCCGGCGCCGCAAGGCCATAGGTGATAATTGCGGAGAAGCCGGGCACGCCCGACTCCGCGATTGTCGGCACGTCCGGAACGAGCGCCGAGCGCGCCGGGCTCGCGACCGCCAGCGCGCGCAGCGTGCCGGCCTGGATCTGCCCGATCACCGGCAGGATCGAGAGAAACATCATCGACACGTGCCCGCCCATGAGGTCGGCGATGGCGTTGCCGTTGCCCTTGTAGGGAATGTTGGTGAGCTTGATGTCGGCGCTGCGCGCGAACATCTCGGTCGAGATGTGGCCGACGGTGCCGGGTACGAAGCCGTAGTTGATCTTGCCGGGATTCTTCTTGGCGTATTCGATCAGATCGCCGGTCGATTTCACCGGCAGCGACGGATGCGCAACCAGAATGCTGGTGAGGGTCCCAATGGAGCCGATCGGCGCGAAATCCTTGCGCGGGTCGTAGCCGGCATTGGGATAGAGCGTCGGATTGATCGCGAACGTGCCGGTGTAGGAAAGCAGGATGGTGTGGCCGTCGGGCGGGCTCTTGGCGATCGCGCGCGTTGCGACCGTACCGCCGGCGCCGCCGCGGTTCTCGACCACGACCTGCTGGCCGAGCGTCTTGCTCATCCGCTCCGCCACCAGTCGTGCCAGCGCGTCATTGCCGCCGCCGGCGGGGAAGGGCACCACCAGCGTCACCGGGCGGGATGGCTGCCAGTCCTGGGCCGAGGCGGTGCCGATCGCGCCGGCGCCCACGGCAGGGATGATGATGGCTGCAATGAGGCTTGCCAGTCTTGTCATCGTGATCCTCCCGTTGCTCGTGGCGCCAATCGCTTGCCTTGGCGCGCACGCGACGTGAACTTAAAGATCAGCTCACTCGAGGAATTCCCTGGCACGCATCGCGAGGCTCTTCGGCGTGCTCAGGATCTTTTCGACGGTCTTCTGCATCGGCTCTCCGTAGACCGGGTCGACCTCGAAGCCCATCTGCGCCGCGTCCTTGAGGAATTCGGGATCTTTCATGGTGGCACGAAACGCTTCACGCAGTGCGGCGAGCCGGTCGGCCGGCACGTCGGGCGTGGTCGCGAACGGGCGGCCAAGCTGGGTGCCGGAGACGATCAGCTCGATGGTCAGCCGATCGTCCGGCGTCTTCGCCATCTCCTCAACCGACGGCGCGTCGAGATCTCTCGCCCGCGGGCCGGCCTGCGCGACCACATAGATCTGTCTGTCCTTGAGCCATTGCGGGCGCGTCGCCTTCCAGCTCGACCAGGTGTTGTTGCGCGCCTGCACTTCGCCGCGCTCCATCGCAAGGTTGATCTGGTTGCCGCCCGGATAGCCGGTCACGATCTTGAATTTCGTGCCGAGGAATGCGTTCATCATCATCGGATAGAAGTAGGTGATCGCGCCGCGCCCGGATGCGCCGGCCACCACCTCCTGTTTGCGCAGATCGTCCATGCTCTTGACGCCGGCGGTGTGCCACACCGCCATGGTCTCGACCACCGGCGCCATGGTGCCGAGCCACTGCATTTTCCCGGTGTCGAATTTCACGCTCTTGCCGCCGACCGCCTGTGTCGCCGGGAAGTTGTTGCCCATCATGCCGATGAAGGTGCCGTCGCGCGCCACCGTGTTGTACAGGTGGTTGGCCATGTTGATGCCGCCGGCGCCGGTCATGTTCTGCGGCACGACATTCGGATTGCCGGGGATGTGCTTGCCGATGTGACGCGCCACCAGCCGCGCCTGCAGATCGTATTCGCCGCCGACACCGACGCCGATCAGCACGTTGACCGTCTTGCCCTTGTAGAACTCGGCGACCGACTGGGCTTGTGCCGGTGCGCCGGCAGCGGTCGCAAGCAGCAGGGCGACGCCGACAATTGCGGAACCGCGCGCCATTTCTTGTTCTCCCTTGATCTCAGGCGGGAGGCATGAAGCGCGGGCGACGGACGGTTGTCAATTCACTCGGCTGCGACACGCTGCGCGCCGAGGAACGGCTCGAGCGCCACCGGCTGGCCATCGAGCGCGACCAGCATGTGGCCGGGCGGCACCGGCTTCCAGCGCGCGTGTTCGGAATCGAGCGGTTCTGAAACGACGACGACATTGCCGCCGGCCTCGCGATAGTAGAGCGAGTTGGCGTTGTCGTTCGCGGCATAGCGGAACGCGTAGAGGTCGCGGCCGTTGGCGATCGCGGAGGTGAAGCGCAGCGCCTCCTGGTGGCCGTTCAGGCTGACCATCTTGGTCAGTTCGGTGAGCACCTTGCCGGTCGCAGTCACGACATCCTTGTCGCCGCCGGCGCCGAGGATCGCGAGGAACACCGCCTCGGAATCGGTCGTGCCGACGCGCGATCCGTAGAACTCGTCGGGGATCAGCGACTCGACCTGGCGGCGCATGCGCGTCCAGTTGCCGATCAATCCGTTGTGCATGAACAGCCAGCGGCCGCACGCGAACGGATGGCAGTTCGGACGGGTAACCGGTGTGCCGGTCGAGGCGCGCACATGCGCGAAGTAGAGATGCGAATGAATGTGCCGGCAGAGATAGCGCAGGTTCTCATCCGACCACGCCGGGCGAACTTCCCGATAAAGGCCGGGTTCCGGATGCTCGCCGTACCAGCCGAGGCCGAAGCCGTCGCCGTTGGTGGAGGCGGTCGATTCCAGCGCCCTGACGCTCTGAACCACGAGCGAGTGAGCGGGCGCGGTGACATATTGTTCGAGCGGGATGGTCTCTCCGCGATAGGCGATCCATCGGCACATAGCGCATCCTGTACCCCGATCCCCGAACAAGGATTTAACATTCCTGGCACCGAGGGCAAGGACTGAAGATAAAGGGCTTCTATGACGTAGTGGATAGCCCCGGCGGGCCTCGTACGATAGGTTGCCGCGGTTCGAGGGACCGGCCGATTTGGCGGGCGGAGGGACTTTCCGTGGCGTCCGCATTGCTGTCCTGGAGCCCACCGGCGAGAATCACGGCCGCTATTAACCGCTGGTTCGACGCGGTTCCCGGGCAGGCGCTCTGCATCTTTCTCGGGCTGTTCGTCGCGATCTGGACGAGCTTCCAGGTCGTTTCATACGCCTCGATCGGTCTGCATTTCGATCTCCTGGAAGTGTTCGCCTGGAGCCAAAATCTGGCGCCGGGCTACAAGCATCCGCCGCTCGCCGGTTTTATCGCGGCGGCCTGGTTTGCGATTTTTCCGATTGCAGACTGGTCGTTTCATCTGCTCGCAATGGTCAACGCGGCAGTCGCATTCTTCGCGGTCGACCTCATTGCGCGGCGATATGTCGAGGGCGATAAGCGGCTTCTGGTCCTGCTGCTGCTGTTGCTCACGCCTTTGTACCAGTTCCACGGCCAACGGTTCTCGACCAACCAGGCCCTGCTCTCGACTTGGCCGATCGCGACCTATTGCTTCCTGCGCTCGTTCGAAACCCGCTCGCTGGCGTGGTCCGCGGCCGCGGGCGCGACAGCGGCGCTTGCCATGCTCGGAAAGTACTATTCGATTTTGCTGGTGGCGGCGTTTGTCATTGCCGCGCTCATGCATCCGCGACGCTTCGACTATCTGCGCTCGCCGGCGCCGTGGGTCGCCGCCGTGGTCGGGCTCATCGTGCTGGCGCCACATCTGCATTGGTTCTTCACGACAGGCGGACAGACGCTGGCATACGCCCAGCGGGTGCACGGCAGTTCATCGACGGCGGGTCTGCTTTGGCGGGCCGTGTCCTCCACCGTGAGCGCGGCTGGCTACGTCGGTGTCCTGCTGCTCGCCTATGTCCTGATCGTCCGGCCCGACCGTCGCGCGTTGCGCGCAACGCTATGGCCGGATAATCCCGAGGGGCGCATGCTGGTGGTGCTATTTGGAGCGCCGCTGTTGCTGCCGATCGTCGTGCTGCCGCTTATCGGGATCAAGCTCTCGGCACTGTGGACGATGCCGGCATGGTTTCTGCTGCCGATTATTCTTTTGTCGCCGTCCTCGGCGGTGGTGAAGCGCATCGATGCGGTTCGTTTGGCGTTCGTTGTGCTCTGCATAAGTCTCGTCGTGCTGGGCGGCTTCGCCGGCCGTCGCCTGGGTGCGCTTCATCGTCGATGAGACCAGGCCCGGACGCGCGCACTATGCGGCGGTCAGCGAGGAACTCACGCGCGCATGGCGGCTGACCATGAAACAGCCGCTCAAAGTCGTCGGCAGCAACACGTTTTTCGCCAATGCGGCGAGTTTCTACAGCTCCGACCACCCGCGCTCGTGGGCATTCGGCGATCCACTCATATCGCCCTGGGTCGCCGGTGACGGGCCTCCACGGGAGGGCGGTTGGGCGGCGGTCTGCCTGGCGGGCGATCAGGGCTGTCTCGCGTTCGTGGATCGCGTGGCGAAGGCGGAAGCGGTTGTCCGTCAGGAGTACGAGCACGCCGCGACGTTTCTCGGCCGGCGCGGGCCGCCGGTCCGTTTCATCTTCGTGCTGGTGCCGCCTCGTTCCTAGCTAGCAAACTGCGAGGTCACTTGGCCCGAAACAATGCGGCATCCGCCTCGGGACGGATGCCGGGCACTGCGACGATTTGATCCGCCGTTCCGCGCTCTCGTGAGGTGGGTGGCCTCAACGCGCCGGCGGCAACGGCGGATAGAGCGGCGCGCCCTCGAACAGGTTGTGCGGCTTCATGTCGAAGCCGGTCCACATCGTCGATGCCGTGCCCCAGAACGTCCGGGATGGCGTGGCGAAGGTGCCGTCCTCGTCGCGGAAGGTGTGCAGCAAGGTCGACATCAGCCACACCGTCGTCTCGGTGTTCTGGATCGACTCGTTGTTGATGTAGGGCTCGCGGCACGGAAGGTCCTTGGCCAGCTCCGACTTGCCGGCGAGCGCAACGTAGACCTCGATGTTCTCGAGGCAGCGCACATCGTCTTCGGGGAAGGTTCGCGTCGCCGCCGGATCCTTGTAGCGCGTGACCCAGAAATCCTTGCGCAGGAACGGCTCGCGGTGTCGTGGTAAGCCGCGATACGACGGCATGATCATGTAGCCCGACGCGTTGTTGAGACGGTTTCTCAGCGTCGTCGACTGCACGTGCAGTCCCGTGAACTCCATCGGGTTGAAGACGGCTGATCCTTCCACGCCGTTGTTGAACGGCTCCATCCGATCTTCCCAGACTTCCCTGATTGTCGGCCATTCGTTGGTCAGCGGACCCCTGACCCGCTTGTCACTGATGTGCCGCATCACGTTAACGTTGGTCGCGCCGCCACGCTGCTGGTTGGTGATGCGCAGATTGATCCGCCACAGCACATTGTGGGTGTGCGCGATCCGTTCCGAGCCGGGAAAGTTCGTTCCGGTCGCGCCGGCGCGGAAATCGATCGAGCCGTCGTCATGGAACGCGTAGCTCAGCACATAGCGGTAGTTCCAGGCGTCGACGACCGCCCACAGCGTGAGCTTGTGACCGCGGTAGATGTTGTGACCGCGGAAATTGGTCTTGCCGCCGCTCACCACGACCCGCGGCGCGATCCACAGCAAGCCTTTCTCCGAGATCTCGCGCACGATGCGCCGGCCCGACGTGTTGGGGCGGTCGATGAGCTGCCCGCATCGTCCCGCGATCGAATCGATCAGCGGCTCGAGCTGAAGCTGAAGCACGATCAGGTCCGAGAAGCGATGTGCGTTGTTCTGGTAGGGGACGAAGATTTCCGCCGGACCGGCTTCGTCGAGCACCTTGACCCACGGCTTGTCCGGTCCCGGCAGATACCACGCCTCGCTGACGAAATAGCCTTTGCGTCCGCCGTAGTTTGTCGCCACGAACCACGCGGTTTGCCGCGGGCCCGACGGCGGGAATTGCTGATAGCTGACGACATCGCCCGCGCGCCGGGTGTAGGCCGGCAGCTGATTGGCGGCAGGCATCGGCGAATGCGGCTCGCATCCGTCGGTGGAGGCGGTGGGGGCTGGTCCAGGTTGCGGCTGGCCGGGTTGTCCGGGGCCGCCGAGGCCGGGCTTGGGTGGTCCGCCGATTTGCGGCGGCTGAGCGGGTCCCGGTCCGCCCGGCCCGCCAAGCCCTGGTTTGGGCGGGCCGCCGGCTTGCGGCGGCTGACCAGGTCCGGGTCCACCCGGGCCGGGTTTCGGAGGACCTCCCGCCTGTGGTTGCGTCGGCTGCCCAGGTCCGGGCCCACCGAGGCCGGGCTTCGGCGGGCCGCCGGCTTGCGGCGGCTGGCCCGGAGCGCCCGGGCCGGGACCTGTCGTCGCCGGATCCGGCATGGTCGGCGTCGGCGGACGCTGCATGTTCTGCATCGGCACGAACTGCGGGCCGGTGCGCATGTTCAGTGGCGGAGGCGACGGCTGTGCGCTGCCGTGCGCGCCATGGTCCATGGGTGCAAGCTGTGCGAGCGCAATCGACGATGCAACGCAACCCACAAACACCAATGCCGCCCGAAGGCGGCATTGCGACGTCAAACTCATGAAAACCCCCTGAGAGCCCGCATCGGCTATTGCTGCTGCACGCTGACCGTCGCGTCCGACAGGTTGACGGATACTTGCACGCCGGTCACGAAGCCTTGCGGCGTGTTGATGACCGCGCGCACAATGCGCCTGCCGTAGAGCGGATCGGATGGATCGGTGATCACGGTCGGGATCAGGCCGATATCGACGGCGCCCTGGAACGGCGCAATCAATTCCTGAATGCGTGCGTCACTCATCAGCAGCGAGCGCGCGTAGTCGGCTTCGACGGTGCCCACCGGCGTGCCGGTGTCGGTCGATGTCCGCTCGCTGACGATCGCGTTGGTGTCGAGATCGACCATGCGGTTGGTCGTGATGTTGCCTTCGTACTGGTAGGTGGTCACGACCGCGAGACGGGAACCGTTGTCGGTCCGGACCGCCTCGACCCGCGACACCACCACACGATTGGGCGTGCCGCGCGCACTGACTGCATCGGGATGCAGCGCCGCCGGCGCCTCGATGGCGCCCGCACCGGCGATCCGCGCTGCCAGCTGCTCTTCAACGGGGGTCAGCGATTGCGCGCTCGCGGCGGCCGCAAAGCCGCTGCATGCCAGCGCCAAAACCAAAGCCTTTACGGAAGTCATGTCGCCCCTCCTCGGGATAGGATTACCTGATCCCGTGTAAGTCGCTGCACAACTAGCAGAAACTGTGTCATTGGGGTTACAAGTTCGTAATAGGTCAAACACGAACTTAGCCATCTGCACTTGCTTTGGGCAAGTCTAATCCCTGCATATTGCAGTCGAATTCCGACCTTTAGTTATCGGCCACGATGCGCGGCAACCACCGGCATTACGAATATTTAATCGCAGATAGCGACTGCGCCGGGCACGGCGATGCCCGGCGCATATGCAAACCAAACCCGGCGTTGGCCGGCAAAGGTTAATAGCGATACGTATCCGCCTTGAACGGGCCTTCCTTATTCACGCCGATGTAGGAGGCCTGGTCGTCGCGCAGCTCGGTCAGTTTCACGCCGATCTTGGCGAGGTGCAGCCGCGCGACCTTCTCGTCGAGCGACTTCGGCAGCACGTAGACTTCCTTCTTGTACTTGCCGTCCTTGTTGTTCGCGAACAGCTCGATCTGCGCCAGCGTCTGGTTGGTGAACGAGGCCGACATCACGAAGCTCGGGTGACCCATCGCGTTGCCGAGGTTCACGAGACGGCCCTCCGACAGCAGGATGATGCGGTGGCCGTCCGGGAATTCGATCTCGTCGACCTGCGGCTTGATGTTGTTCCACCTCAGGTTCCGCAACGAGGAAATCTGGATCTCGTTGTCGAAGTGGCCGATGTTGCAGACGATCGCGCGGTCCTTCATCTTGCGCATGTGCTCGATCGTGATGATGTCCTTGTTGCCGGTCGCGGTGACGAAGATGTCGGCCATTGGCGCCGCGTCTTCCATCGTGACGACCTGATAGCCTTCCATCGCAGCCTGTAGCGCGCAGATCGGATCGATCTCCGACACCATCACGCGGCAGCCGGCCTGGCGCAGCGAAGCGGCCGAGCCCTTGCCGACGTCGCCGAAACCCGCGACCATCGCGACCTTACCCGACATCATCACGTCGGTGCCGCGGCGGATGCCGTCGACCAGCGACTCGCGGCAGCCGTAAAGGTTGTCGAACTTCGACTTGGTGACGGAGTCATTGACGTTGATGGCGGGCCACAGCAGCGTGCCGGCCTTCTGCATGTCGTAGAGACGATGCACGCCCGTGGTGGTCTCTTCCGAGACGCCCTTGATGTTCTTGGCGAGCTCGGCGAAGTAGCCCTTCGGCTTCTCCTTCAGGACGCGCTTGAGCAGCGCGAACAGCACTTCCTCCTCTTCGGAGCTCGCCTTGTCCAGGAAGGCGGTGTCGCCCTTCTCGGCGCGCACGCCGAGATGCACGAACAGCGTGGCGTCGCCGCCGTCGTCGAGGATCATGTTCGGCGTGCCGCCGCCGTGCCACTCGAACAGCTTGGCGGTGTAGTCCCAGTAGTCCTTGAGCGTCTCGCCCTTCACGGCGAACACCGGAACGCCGGCCGCGGCGATCGCGGCGGCCGCATGGTCCTGCGTCGAATAAATGTTGCACGAAACCCAGCGTACGTCGGCGCCGAGCGCCACCAGCGTTTCGATCAGCACCGCGGTCTGGATCGTCATGTGCAGCGAGCCGGCGATGCGGGCGCCCTTGAGCGGCTGCTTCGGGCCATATTCCTCGCGGGTCGCCATCAGGCCGGGCATTTCGGTCTCGGCGAGCGAGATTTCCTTGCGGCCGAATTCGGCGAGGCCGATGTCTTTGACGATGTACTCGGCAGCAGCTTTGCTTTTTGCTTGGGCGGACGCGGTCATGAACAATCCTTGGCTGGACAGTGGAAGGGGGGCCGAACTTGGGCGTGCCTATAGCAGGCCGTGCCCGCTCAGACAATAAAGATATAAAGATTTCTTTATGTCGTCGTTTGGATCGCAGAGGCTCGGGCGGCGTTGACACGGGTCATGGCCAAAGCTGCCAAGAAATCAGCGAAAGTCGCTTCCGAAGACGAGGTGGGCGAGAGCCCAATCCGGTCGCTTTCGCAGCTCGCGAAGGCGGAGGCTGCGTGCACGCGGTGCCCGCTCTACAAGCACGCGACCCAGGCGGTGCCAGGCGAGGGCCGCACCGACGCGCGGTTGATGATGGTCGGCGAGCAGCCCGGCGATAGGGAGGACCTTGTCGGCAAGCCGTTCATCGGTCCAGCGGGCGCGGTGCTCGACCGTGCATTGGCCGACGCCGAGATCGACCGCAAGACCGTCTTTGTCACCAATGCGGTGAAACATTTCAAGTTCGAGCAGCGCGGCAAGCGGCGGCTGCACAAGCAACCCAACGCCTACGAGATCGAACGCTGCAAATGGTGGCTTCATCACGAACGCACGATCATTCGCCCCGCGGCGATCGTTGCGCTTGGCGCCAGCGCGGCGCGCAGCCTGTTTGGTCGTCCGGTAACGATCGGGAAAATGCGCGGGGAGAAGCAGGCACTCGCGGACGGCACGCTCGCTTTGGTCACGATCCATCCGTCGTACCTGCTGCGGATCCAGGAGGACGACGACAAGGCGCGCGAATATCGGCAGTTCGTTGCCGACCTTCGACTTGCCGCGCGATGGTTGGTGGGGCGATCCGCGTGATCGGACCTACTCGTCTTCTGCGAAACGTCCGGTCACGAGCTTCGTCAGCGCTTCGACAACCTCATCGGCCTGAGGCCCGGTTGCTTCGATGGTGATCTGCGTGCCGGGGCCGGCGGCGAGCATCATCAGCCCCATGATCGAATTGCCGCCGACGGTCTCGGTACCGCGCGTCACCTTCACCACCGCGTCGTACTGATCGACCATCTGCGCGAACTTCGCGGATGCGCGCGCGTGCAGCCCCTTCTTGTTGCAGATTTCGAGAACGCGGGTGACGGATGCCGGCTCCTTCATTTGCCGGCGAGCACGCGGCTGGCAATGGTGACGTATTTGCGCCCGGCGTCCTGCGCCGCCGCGACCGCGTCCGGCAGCGGATATTCGTCACGGACCTTGGCGAGCTTGACCAGCATCGGAAGGTTTATGCCGGCGAGCACTTCGACCTTCGGGCGGCTCATCACCGAGATCGCAAGATTCGACGGCGTGCCGCCGAACATGTCGGTGAGGATGGCGACACCTTCGCCGGTATCGACGCGCTTGACCGCCTCGATGATGTCCTTGCGGCGCTGTTCGACGTCATCATCGGGTCCGATGGTGACCGCCTCGATCTGCGTCTGCGGGCCGACGACATGTTCCAGGGCCGAGCGAAACTCGACGGCGAGCCGCCCATGCGTAACCAGAACGAGACCGATCATGAAGCGCTCCTCGCGGGCGCGAAGGGTGCACCGCACGAAAGGGCCACCATCTTGACCATCCAAGACCCTTTCGCAAGGGCTCGGCTATCCATTTTTGGGCGGTGTTGCATCGCGGAATCGGGCGTCTATGTAGCGTCGGAATTGAGCGTTGCAAGCACAATCGTGAGGGCGTCGGCGCCGGCTGCGACCGGGAGCCGCGGAAGGAGGATGCCGCTGATCTCGGCAATCCGCGCGGACGGCGCGGGTATTCGCTCGCCATCAACTGCCGCGAGATCGATCACCAGAGCGGCAACGGCGACCGGCTCGAAGGCGACGCGCCGGACGCCGATGCCGCGTACTTCGATCAGGCCGGCGAGCGCTGCCGCTGGGCGCACCAGCAGGCGTCCGTGGCTGGCTGCTAGCTCGACGCGGTCGTCGGCGACCAGTCGCGCAAATCGAAGGCGGCCGATGGCGGCGGTATCGACCAAATCCCAGGCTAGGCGTGATTTTCCGCTGCCGGCCGGGCCGCGGATCAGCGCGGCGTGGCGACCGATCAGCACCGCCGAGGCGTGCTCCGTTGCCGTCGCCGCCTCCTTTAGCTCGCCGGCAGGCGCACGACGAAGCGCGCGCCGAGCACGGTGGGCGGTTTATGCGGCGTCGAGACGCTCATGCGGTTCTCCGCCCACAGGCGTCCGGCATGCGCTTCGACGATCTGCTTTGAGATCGAGAGGCCGAGGCCCGAATTCTGGCCGAAGCCTTGTTCGGGCCGGTCGGTGTAGAATCGCTCGAAGATCTTTTCCAGAACGTCGGCGCCGATGCCCGGGCCGTCGTCATCGACGATGATCTCGATTTCGTTCTTCAAGCGGCGGCAGGTGACGCGCACGGTGGCGCCCTCCGGCGAGAACGAGCGTGCGTTGTCGATCAGGTTGTTGATTACCTGGCCGAGCCGCGAGTCGTGGCCTGGCACGATGAACGACTGCGCGTTGCCGCCTTCGAAATTGAGCGTGACCTTGACGCCGTCGTCGCGCGGCACTTCGTTGGCGACGCTCACGACGGCGGTGAGCAGCTTGATCAGATCGACCGGGCTCGCTTCCTGGCGCTGCATCTCGGCTTCGAGACGGCTGGCGTCGGAAATGTCGGAGATCAGCCGGTCGAGCCGCTTGACGTCGTGCTGGATGACGGCCAGCAGGCGGTTGCGGCTGTCCTCGGTCCTGGCGAGTGGCAGCGTCTCGACCGCGGAGCGCAGCGAGGTGAGGGGGTTCTTCAATTCGTGCGCGACGTCGGCGGCGAAGCTCTCGATCGCCTCGATGCGGCTGTAAAGCGCGTTGGTCATGTCGCGCAGCGTGCCGGACAGGTGCCCGATCTCGTCGCGGCGATGCGTGAAGTCGGGAATCTCGACGCGGTTCTTGATGCGGCGGCGCACGACCTCCGCGGACTCCGCGAGGCGGCGCATCGGGCCGGCGATGGTGCCGGCGAGCAGGAACGACAGCACGATCATCACGCCGGCCGCGAACAGGAACACCCGCAGCACCGCGAACCGCTCGGCGGTGACCATGTCGTCGATCTCGGCGCCCTGGGTCGAGAGCATCAGCGCCCCGCGCACCGCACGGAAGCGCGTCACCGGCACCGCCACCGAGACGATGACTTCGGCGCGATCGTTGATGCGCACCATGCTCGACTTCAGTCCGGTCAGCGCGATCGCGACTTCTTCGTAGGATCTGCCGTTGGCCTGCCCGAGCTCGCGGTAGGTCGGCAGATCGCCGCGCGTGAGCCAGCGCCGCAGCGCCATCAGCCGCCGCTCGATGTAGTTCGGCTGCGACGATTCCGGCGGCGGCAGGTCGAACCGCAGCACGTCGTAGAGCGCCAGGCTGTCGAGGATGAACGTGCCGTCGCGCTCATAGATGCGCGCGCGCGTATTGGTCGGCGACACCAGGCGTTGCAGCACCGGCGCGACGCGCACCGGATTGATCGGGAAATCGAGCCCGGGATTGCCGGCGTCCGAAGGATCGTAGGTTTCGCCCAGTTGCAGCTCAAGCAGCCGCTGCGGATCCAGCGTGGCGCCGTCGGGATCGATTGTTCCCGACGCAGCGACCGCATTGGCGATGATCTCGCCCTGGATCATCAGGCTCTGGATACGGGCGTCGATCAGGCCGGCGCGGAACTGCGACAGGTACAGGATGCCGATCACCATCACGACCAGACCGGCGACGTTAAGGAAGATGATCCGCCGCGTCAGGCTCGACATGCTCAGATGCGTGAAGAACTGCCACGCGGTGCGCGCGAAGCCGCTGCGGGGGAGTTTGTCCTCGCGCGGCAAATCGTCGTCAGGCGTTTGCGCCTCGACCTGTGTCTTGAACGTTTCGGGCGTTCTGTTGAGCACGATCAATCTGCCAGGTAGCCTTGACCAGCAGCATCACGTGATTGGCTGGTCCCGCCGGACCGCAAAAAATCGGCGGTGCCGCACTATAGCGCGGCCCGCCTGTGGGCGACTACGCCTCACATTTCCTTGAAACGGTAGCCGACGCCGTAGAGTGTTTCGATCATGTCGAAGTCGTTGTCGGCCACCTTGAACTTCTTGCGCAGCCGCTTGATGTGGCTGTCGATGGTGCGGTCGTCGACATAGACCTGATCGTCGTAGGCGGCGTCCATCAGCGCGTTGCGGCTCTTCACCACGCCAGGCCGTGTCGCCAGCGCCTGCAGGATCAGGAACTCGGTGACCGTCAGCGTCACCGGGTCGTTCTTCCAGGTGCAGGTGTGGCGCTCCGGGTCCATGCGCAGGTGGCCGCGTTCGAGGGCGCGCGCATCGACTTCCTTCGGCGCGACGCCGTCTTTCGGCGTGGTCCGCCGCAGCACCGCCTTCACGCGCTCGACCAGCAAGCGCTGCGAGAACGGCTTGCGGATGAAGTCGTCGGCGCCCATCTTGAGGCCGAACAGCTCGTCGATCTCCTCATCCTTGGAGGTGAGGAAGATGACCGGCATGTCGGACTTCTGGCGGAGACGGCGCAGCGTCTCCATGCCGTCCATGCGCGGCATCTTGATATCGAGGATGGCGAGGTCGGGCGGCGACGTCTTGAAGCCGTCCAACGCCGACGCACCGTCCGTATAGGTCATGATGCGGTAGCCCTCGGCTTCAAGCGCGATGGACACCGACGTCAGGATGTTGCGGTCGTCGTCGACAAGAGCGATTGTAGGCATGAGCCCCTGTTCTGTAGTGGTCGCCCCCAAGCGAATTGAGGCAGCCCGCAAAGCTGGGCCGAAATGTGACTAATTCTCGGCAAAGCCGTGATTCGTCGATGCTTTCAAGGCTTTCTGAATCATACTTGGTACGACGGTGCAAGGCAAAACGGCCCCCGTCACGTCATGTTGCGACGTCTGACCGCGCGAAAAGTTCCGTTGGGAGGCTGAGGACGAATGAAACCGACCCCCGATTTCGACCCGAAAACGGCGGCCAAGAAGCTCCTGCGGGAGGGCCGCAGCGGCGCGCTGGCGACGCTGATGCCGGGAACCGGCGACCCCTACTGTTCTTTGGTTAACGTCGCGACCGCCGCCGACGGGGCACCGCTGCTGCTGATCTCCCGCCTCGCCGTGCACACCAAGAACGTGCTGGCCGACCCGCGGGTCTCCCTGATGATCGACGAACGCAAGGCCGGCGATCCTCTCCAGGGCGCCCGCGTCATGCTGATGGGGACGGCGGCGCCGACCGACGACGGTGATGTGCGGCGACGTTACCTCGAACGCCAGCCGGAGGCCGAGATGTTTGTCGGCTTCGCGGACTTCGCCTTCTACCGCCTCTCGCTCACCAGCGCGCATCTGGTCGCGGGCTTCGGACGCATCGTCGACCTCAAGCCGGCGGATATCCTGACGCTGGTCGACGATGCTGCCGAGCTCACCGCGGCCGAGCCCGATATCCTGGCGCATATGAATACCGATCACGCCGACACCTGTCGGCTCTATGCGACCAAATTGCTCGGCGCCGACGACGGCGCCTGGCGTTGCGTCGGTTGCGACCCGGAAGGGCTCGAGCTGCAACTCGATCGCACGGCGCTGCGGCTACCGTTTCCGCAGCGCATCCGTTCGCCGGGTGTGCTGCGGCAAGTACTCAAGCAGCTTGCCGACCAGGCGCGCGCCGCCTGACAGAACGGCCGCGGCAACTTTGCTCGGCACCGTTCTGGCGCGAGCGCGCGTGTGTATTGTGTGTGCAGCGCAACAATCTTGGAATGCCATTCCGTCTTGGCAGGCGGCGATATCCGCACTATAGGTCGCCCGCC
Organism: Xanthobacteraceae bacterium; assembly: GCA_019745775.1. Lineage (GTDB taxonomy): Bacteria > Pseudomonadota > Alphaproteobacteria > Rhizobiales > Xanthobacteraceae > VAZQ01. The sequence goes on from JAIESR010000090.1 coordinate 20,210, forward strand.
TCGCGGGCGGGCGCTATACTGGGGCTGGCCAAACCGTAGCAGCGGCGCGGGTGGGAATTCCGGCGACGGCCGGAATCCGGTGTATCTGGAGGTTTGTTCGTGCAGGAAACTGGTCTGAGGAACGGCGCATACGGCGCTGACAAATTCGGCTTCAAAAATTTGGCCGCGGTCCACTGGAATCTCGACGCGCCCATTCTCTACGAGCATGCGGTTGCGGCGCGCGAAGGCTACATCGTCCAAGGCGGGCCGTTCTGCGCCGAGACCGGACATCACACCGGCCGCTCGCCCAAGGACAAGCACACCGTCGTCGATGCGACCACCGAGAACGTCGTCTGGTGGGACGGCAACCGCAAGCAGAGCCAAGAGCATTTCGAGAACCTGCTGAAAGACTTCCAGGCCCACGTGGGTGGCAAGAAGCTGTTCGCGCAGGACCTCTACGGCGGCGCCGATCCGAAATACCGCATCAAGGTGCGCGTCTTCACCGAATACGCGTGGCACTCGCTGTTCATCCGTCAGCTCCTGATCCGTCCGGACCGTTCCGAGCTTGCCGCGTTCATCCCTGAAATGACGATCGTCGATCTGCCGTCGTTCAAGCCGGACGCCAAGCGTCACGGTGGCCGGGAAGGCTCCGACACGATGGTGGCGATCGATTTCACCCGTAAGATCGTGCTGATCTGCGGCTCGTCCTACGCCGGCGAGATGAAGAAGTCGGTGTTCACCGCGCTCAATTTCTATCTGCCGGCGCAGGGCGTGATGCCGATGCACTGCTCGGCGAATGTCGGCAAGGACGGCGACGTCGCGCTGTTCTTCGGTTTGTCCGGCACCGGCAAGACCACGCTGTCCGCCGATCCCAACCGCGTCCTCATCGGCGACGACGAGCATGGCTGGGGCCCGGACGGCGTGTTCAATTTCGAGGGCGGCTGCTACGCGAAGTGCATCAAGCTGTCGGAGGAAGCCGAGCCGGAGATCTACGCCGCGACCAACCGTTTCGGTGCGGTGCTGGAAAACGTCGTGTTCGACCCGGAGACGCGGGTCTGCGACTGGGACGACGATAGCAAGACCGAGAACACCCGCTCGGCCTATCCGATCGAGTTCATGCCGCTCGCGTCGAAGACCGGCCGCGCCGGTCAGCCGAAGAACATCATCTTCCTCGCCGCCGATGCCTACGGCGTGATGCCGCCAATCGCCAAGTTGACGCCGGCGCAGGCGATGTACCACTTCCTCTCGGGCTACACCGCGAAGGTCGCCGGCACCGAGAAGGGCCTGGTCGGCGTCGAGCCGGAATTTTCGACCTGCTTCGCGGCGCCGTTCCTGCCGCGTCCGCCGCAGGAATACGGCAATCTGCTTCGTGAATTGATCGCCAAGTACAAGGTCGACTGCTGGCTGGTGAACTCCGGCTGGACCGGCGGCGTGTACGGCGTCGGCCGGCGCATGCCGATCAAGGTGACGCGCGCGCTGGTCACCGGCGCGCTGGACGGCTCGCTCAAGAACGCGAGCTATCGCACCGATCCGTATTTCGGCTTCTCGGTGCCGACCTCGGTGCCCGGTGTCGAGCCGCATTTGCTCTATCCGATGAAAACCTGGAAGGACAAAGCCGCGTTCGACGATACCGCGCGCAAGCTCGTCGGCATGTTCCAGAAGAACTTCGTTAAGTACGAGAAGCACGTCGATGCCGAGGTGCTCGCGGCGGCGCCCGAGGTTCGGCTCGCGGCCGAGTGACCTCCGGCGAGCGTCCAGATTGCGAAAGGGCGGCCCTACGCGCGGCCGCCCTTTCTTGTTGGCGTTTCGCCGCACGTGCCTCAGCGGCTCGCCTGCCGGCGGACGCCGAGCTGGTTGAAGCGCGCCTTCTGCTCGTCGCTGAGCGAGCCGTAGAAGTCGACCAGCGCCGGCTGCACCACGTCGAGCGCCTGCAGCATGGCGTTGAGGCGGCCTTCCATCGCGGCGAGCCGTCCGGGCGGCGTCAGCGTCTCCTCGGTCGGGCAGCTAGCTGCGAGCATTTCGGCGCTCTTGGCGGTGGCGGCGTCCAGGTTCTCCAACGCCTGGCGCTGCTCAGGGGAGAGCCGCAGCGCCTTCTCGATCGCCCCGACCGGCGTATTGCTGGTCTTGGTGATTGTCTGGCTACAGACCTGGGACAGGTCGCCTTTGCGCGCCGTGGCCTGCGCCGCGCCGGGGTTCGGCTCGATCGCGTCGAAGCGCGCTCTCTGCTCATCGCTGAGTGATGCGTAGAAGCGTTCGAGGGCCGGGCGGACGATCTGCACCGCCTCGCGCATCGCCTCGAGCCGCTGACGCATCGCCGCCATGCGTCCGGCCGGCGTGCTCGGCAGATCGTCGGGGCAGGCCGAGCGCAGGACGTCGATGGCGCGGGAGGCCGCTCCGGCAAGCTCGTTGAGCGCGGCCCGCTGCTCGTCGTTGGGGTTGACGACCTGGACGATCCGCTCGATCGGCCAGTCGGTCAGCCCGGATGTCTCGCCGGTGCATATCTGCGCCGCGCCGGCGGCCGGGGGCCGCGCTGCCGTGCGCGGACCGCCGCTGCCGCTGCGAGCGCCGGTCGTGCGCGGGGGGCCATTGCCGCTGCTCGCGTAACCGCCACCCGCGTACCATTGATCGTAGGCGGGTCCGCCGACCGCGTAATAGCCGAAGAAGCCTTCGTAGACGTCGTCATAGGCGTACGGCCAGAACGCGTCATAGGCATGCGGCCAGAAGGTGTAATCGACGAAGTCGGCATAGGCGTAAGGCCAGAACACCGGACCGAGCCAGCCGATGACGTGGATGTGGCGATGGCGCCAGCGCCGCCGGTCGTGCCGATCGCGCGCGCCGTCCCGGAAGCGGTCGGCGTAGCGGCCGCCGAACGTGGCCTGCGCCAGCGCGCGCTCCGACTGATTGCGAGCCTTGCGATCGGCGAAGGCGCGATTGCGCAACACCAGATCACGATCGCCCTTGCCGCGGCGCACCAGAGCGTCGCGGACGCGCTCGCGGCGGTCGCGAGCCTCCTGGCGCTCCTCGCGACGTTCCTGACGCGCGTCCTTGCGCTCCTCGCGACGATTGTCTCGTACCTTGTCGATCGCCTCCTTGCGCTCGATCGCGCGTTGCTTGCGATCTTCCACCGCACGCTGCTTGCGCTCGATCCTTTCCTGGCGGCGCTCGGCTGCCCGCTCGCGCGCATTCTCGCGCCCGATCAGCTTGGACTTGCCGCCGGACTGCTGGCGAAGCTCGCGGCGCTCGGCCGCCCGGCTGCCGGCCTTGCCGCGTTCGCCCGCGATTCCCTGCCGCGGGACGACGCCCCTGCGCAGGTCGCCCTTCGGCCTGCCGTCACGCGGTCCTGCCAGGCGTGGCGAAACGCGCTGGCTCGGTGCTACCTGCCGGGGCGACATCTGCCTTGGCGACATCTGCTGCCGCGGGCCGGCCTGGAATTGGCGCGGCGCCGTCTGGAGTTGCCGCGGCGTCGCCTGGAATTGCCGCGGCGCCTGACGCTGCACGGGCGCAACCTGGCGCATCTGCGGCGCCGGACGCATCATCGGCGCGGACGGCCGCGCCATTGGCGGCGGTGCCGAGCGCATCGCCGGTGGGGGCGCACTGCGTTGCACCGGTGCGGGGGCTCCGCCTCCGCCACCACCACCTCCTCCTCCTCTACCTTTGCCCTGACCTTGCGCGTCAACGCCATGGGTCAGCGCAATCGCAATCGCAATCGAAGTCGCCGCGACGCGAAAGCCAGCTTGGAACATTGCGAACTCCACTTCGGTCCTGTTAAATCGCCCCTTGTCATCGTTGTTCAACGCGGAAGCGTGCTGAATCGTTCGACCACTGGTGCGGCGAACGCATCGCTCGCGACCGAAATATGCACTGTCGCGCATCCTGTCGGCGGTTGCGGGATGGCTCGCGACGCAATAGCGCAGGCCATCAAGAAATTGCCGGATACTTCAACGTTCGTTCATCTTGGTCAGTTGCAATGCAGGTGCTTGTCGTCGGTGCGGGTGTCGTCGGGCTGGGAATCGCGCGTGCGGTCGCGCGCGCCGGACACGAGGTGATCGTCGCGGAAGCGGAGTCCGGCATCGGCACCGTCACATCGTCGCGTCATAGCGAAGTGATCCATGCGGGCCTCTACTATCCGACCGACTCGTTGCGCGCCCGTCACTGCCCGCGCAGTCGGCGCATGCTCTATGCGTACTGCGCTACCCGCGGCGTCCCCCACCGCAAGACTGGCAAGCTCGTGGTGGCGACGAACGACGTCGAATTGAACAAGCTCGGCGAGATCTACAAGCAAGCGCAGATCAACGGTTGCGAGAACCTCGCGCTGATCGATGTGGCGGCGGTAAAGAAGCTCGAGCCGGAGGTATTTTGCGTCGGCGCGATGAACTCGCCGGAGACCGGCATCATCGACAGTCATCGCTACATGCTGGCGCTGCACGGGGAGATCGAGGATCACGGCGGCGCTGTCGCGCTCAACACCCGCATTGAGCGGCTGGTGAAGACACCGGCCGGATGGGAAGTGCACTTCGGCGCCGGCGAGACCATCGTTGTCGACGCCGTCATCAACGCCGCCGGGCTCGGCGCGCAGAAACTCGCCCGCGCCACCGAAGGCTATCCGCAGGAGCGGGTGCCCAAGCTCGCGCTCGCGAAGGGCAATTACTTCGCCTATACAGGGCGGCCGGTGTTCAAGCGGCTGATTTACCCGACACCGGTGCCGGGCGGTCTTGGCACCCATGTCGTGCTCGATCTGGCCGGCCGCATGCGCTTCGGTCCCGACGTCGAATGGATCGAGCGCGAGAATTACGACGTCGATCCGCGCCGCGGGGACGTTTTCTATGCGAGCATCCGCAAGTATTGGCCGGGGCTGCCCGACAACTCGCTGGTCCCGGACTATGCCGGCATCCGTCCGAAGATCAGCGGCCCGGGCGAGCCGGCGCGCGACTTCATCATCGACACGCCGAAGGACCACGGCGTGGCGCGGCTGGTGATGCTGTTCGGGATCGAGTCGCCGGGCCTGACGGCGTCGCTGTCGATCGGGGAAGAGGTGGCGGGCGCGCTGGACTAGGCTCGCCGCGGCGGGCGTTCTTACGTCATTCTTACAGGGCTGCTGTAAGGTTTTGACCCGTAATTTTCTATTTATTTTCAATGATTTGACTCTCTAAACCGGCAAACTTACAGCTCTTACCACTATTTCACCGGACCCCTGAGGGTCGACCTCACGGCCGGCGCTTTTTGAATATAATCATAGAAATATAGTCCGGTCAAGACCCCATCGCTTTGCCCTGCATGTAAAAGTCCACTCTACGGCGCAGACCTGACCCCGCGGAGGCCGGCCCGTTCTATTGCGCGAGCAACGTCCCCGTTGCGCTTTACTTCACGGACAAACTGATTGACGGCGTCCAGAGCGTCAGCCCTTTCCTTTGGGACGGCTATCGACATATGGACGACATTAAAGCGCCCTTCGAGCACCGAAGCGCCCGAAAGGTCGGTGGCAATACGATGCGCGAGATGCGCGTTCTCTCCGTATACGTCCGCGCGCCCCGTCACCAGGGCTTCTCGTGCGGGTCCGAGGCCGCCCGGCACGCGTACGATCTCGGCGTACTTCAGGGTACGGGTCAGGAAAGCGTCCGGCGCTGAACCTTGGGCGACGGCGACCTTGATCCCGGCACGATCTACGTCCTCGGCCTTTTTCAACGGTGAACCGGGCCGGGCAACGTAGCTGTTGTCGACCTCCATGAAGACTTCACTGAATGCGAGGTGCTCCGCGCGAGAGGGGTCGCGAGCCGCCAAGCCGATGTCCCATTCGCCCTTGCCGAGACTCTGGTTATAGCGCGCGGGGTTTTCGTAAGGGATGAGTCGGACAGTTACTCCGAACCTTGCACCCAGGGCTCGGGCAAGCTCTACGGAGACCCCACCGAGTTCACCGTTTGTCAGTCTCGTGACAAGGACGGGATTGGACGCAATGAGAGCGGCGCGCAGCTCACCCGACGGTGCGAGACGTCGCGCGGCACCGGTGTCTCCCTGTGCGAAAGCAAGACACGTGCACGCGATGGACGCGAGGATCAGGGCGACGCAATGTCGGCGCATGATTTTCCCTCTCTCTGCTTACGCGCTTACGACAGTCGGTCCGCGTGCACCGCTGGCATCGTTCAGAGCGCGCTTGGCACTGGCACTGGAAACCGAACCCGATTATCCTTGCCAAGTCGTCACTTCGCCGGACGGCCTCGAATGAACACCTTTTCTGACCCTCGGGTCCTGAAAGACGGCGGAAAAACCGCTGAAATTGCGTTGAACTCTGGCCAGCGGGCCGCGGCAGTGGCTCATCCGGCCATGCCGGGCCCAGGCAGGCTTGGATTTGACCGGTACGTCCTTGATCTGGAGCGTGGTTGTCTCTTGGCTGGCGACGAAGAAGTTTCGCTCCGGCCCAAGACCTTCGAAGTCTTGCGGTATCTTGTAGGCAATGCGGGCCGCCTTGTTTCCAAGGGCGAATTGATTCACGCAATTTGGCCTACGGTAACGGTCACTGACGATTCGCTTTTTCAATGCATTGCTGAACTTCGTCGGGCCTTGCAAGATAATGACCAACGGCTCATCAGAACCGTGCAGCGGCGCGGCTATCGATTCGAAGGCGCGGTCCAGTACTCAGAAGTCGCCGCGCCTGGGCACACTGATGGTGTATCCGTTGATGGGAAGGCTGGGTGGACTGCATTTCAGTACGGCCGTGGCGACCATCGCACTATCCTAGTTGCTGCGGCTTGTGTCCTGGCAATCATATTCGCGGGGTTTTTCGCAGGTCGTCGGCTTCCAGATGACCGCTTCGCGCCAACGACGTCTGTCTCTCTTGTTGTGCTGCCATTTAGGAGTGTTGGCGGCGATCTCGATCAAGGACATTTCGCCGTTGGTATAGCTATGGACCTGACGACGGATTTATCGCGGATTCCCGGTACGACGGTAATTGCGCCCGCGACTGCGCAGACGTTCAAGGGCAATCAGCTCGACCCGAGGCAGGTGGCACGTGAGTTGAATGTGCGGTATCTGCTCGACGGCAGTGTACAGCGAACCGACAATGAAGTTCGGATCAATGTACAGTTAAAGGATGCTGCTACCGGGGCCCATCTCTGGGCAGAGCGCTTCACGCGAGGGCGTGACCAACTTGCCGGCTGGCAGGACGAAGTGGTCGGCCGAATTGCCAGCGCCCTGAATCTTCGGTTGCCCAGGCTCGAGAATGAAAGGGCATTGCGTGAGCGGCGCGGCAACGCGGACGCATACGATCTCGCTACACGTGGTTGGGCGCTGATCTATACCGCAAAAAAGGCGGAACATTACGAGACGGCGCTGGCTCTGTTCCGTGAGGCCTTGGCACGTGACCCGAGCGCAATGAGTGCAATGGCTGGTGTCGCGTGGTCCTCGGGAATTTCATTGCTGAACGGCTGGAGCGCCTCACCTGCGGAAGACACAAGGATCGCCAAAGCGGCCATCGCCGAACTGCTGGCGGTGGATCCCCATCACGTCGTTGCTCATCATTCGCGCGGGTTCCTGCTACGCCTTCAGCAACGCACCTCGGCCGCTCACGACACCTTTCAGACGGTGGTGTCGATCAACCCGAACTTTGCGCCAGGACACGCCCAGCTTGGCTTGACGGCTATAGAACTCGGGCGGCCCGACGAAGCGATCCCCTCAATCGAACGGGCGATCAGGCTGAGCCCCCGCGATCCCAATCTTGAGCATTGGTTCGGCTTTATCGGTATGGCCGAGTTCCATCGAGGCAACTTGACAGCCGCGGTTTCACGGATGGCGCGCGCGATCAATGGCGAGACGAGTACTCCCACCGCCCTTCAGCACGCATACTACGTCAGCGCACTTGCGCTCGCTGGGCGCGCAGCGGAGGCAGAGGCGGCATTGACTGAGTTTCTCCGACAGAAGCCGGGAGCGAGCATTCCGAATTTGCGGAAAGCAGCGCGTTCGAAGGACCCGAACTTCTCTGCGCAACAAGAGCGGCTTTATGAAGGTCTTCGGGCGGCTGGCCTGCCCGAATAGAGGGAATCTTTTGTGGTGATCGAGGACAGACGGTCAATCAGCCTTTGAAGGGGCGCGGGAGTTAAGCCGAATACTTCTGCATGGGGTCAGCACAAAAGCGGAAGGCGAGCAGGTCTCGCCGCGTTCGCGCAGATGGCCCACAGCGCGCGTTGCTGGTTACCCGCCCCGGCTATCGATCGAGCTGAACCTGGCGGCCGCGGTCGTCGCGGGTGGCCGCGCCGCGGCGCACGGCTTCCGGCGGTACCGGCGTCGCGTTGTTCGGTGCGATGCGCGTCTCCGCCAGCCGCTGCCGCCACTCCGGCGACAGGCCGGGATAGGACGCGATCGGCGTGAATTCGGCGCCGCCTCGGCCGCCGCCGCGATAGGCGACGAAGCCTTCATTGGTGGCGACGATGTCGTCTTGCCGCAGCGACGTGTCTTCGGCCGGGTTCAGCGCGACCAGTCCGTAGGGGTCGCGGCCGTTGCAGGTGCAGTTCTGCACGACGCGCTCGCGATAGGCGAAGGCGGTGCGCAGCGATGCGTAGCGGGTGCCGTCACTGGCGACCGCGTGATCGATGCCGGTGCCGGAGAACGTGCGGGTCTCGGCGGCCGGGCAGAACGCGTTGCAGAGCTGCGCCGGGTTGGCGCCGCCGCTGCGCTGGATCGGGAAATAGCGGCCGTCGCATAGCCGCACGCAGAACGTCCCGGCGATGCCGGATGGCGCGCCGCCGCCGCGCTCGCGCTCGAACCCCGGATAGGACGGGTCGGCGTAGGCACTGGCGTTGGGCGGCGGGCCGGGGCGGCGCTGGTCGCGGAACAGGAAGTCGAACAGGCCCTGGGCGGAGGCGGGCGGGGACGGCAGGACCACCGCCGTCACCGTCATCGCGGCGATCACAAGCCCGGTCAGGTGTGCACAGAAGGCCTTTCGGGGTCGGACAATCAAGAATGCCTCCATCGCACGCCACAATTTGCCGCCCATGCGTGCGTTAATCGTCTAACGCCGGACGGAACAAAGAGTTTCAGCCTTGCCGGGCCGCAGCAGACGGCCTTCGGTTCAGACGTTCAGCCAAACAATCCCGCCCGGACCCAATCGACAACCGGCACTCTAGGCGGCAAAGGTAAATGGCCGCTAACCATCCCGCCGGGAGCCGGTGGGAAACGCGCATACCGAACAACAGGGGAGGTTCAACGGTGGCCAACATCCGCTTCATCAATCCCGAGGCGCTGACGAAACCGCCGACCTACACGCAGGTGGTCGAGGTGACCGGCCCCGGCCGCACGGTCTATATCGCCGGCCAGCTCGCGACCGGCCGCGACGGCAACCTGGTGAGCCGCGATTTCCGCGCCCAGGCCGTGCAGGTGTTCGAGAACCTGAAGGCGGCGCTGGCGGCGGTCGGCGCGAGCTTCAAGGACGTGGTCAAGATCAACAGCTACCTCGCCGACATCGCGCACCTGCCGGTGCTGCGTGACGTCCGCGCCGGCTATCTCAACGCCGCCGCGCTGCCGGCCTCGACGACGCTCGGCAATTCGAGCTTCGCGCGCGAGGGCGCGCTGCTCGAGGTCGAGGTGGTCGCGTCGCTGCCGGCAAAGGCCGCAAGAGCCGGCACGAGGGCGGGCGCGAAGGCCAAAAGCGCGAAGCGCGTCTCCCGCTCGAGCAAGACATCCGCTAAACGAGGAAAACGAAAGTAATCAGCAGCAATCCCGGCAGCAGGATCAGCGACGCCCACAGCATATAGCCGACGAAGCTCGGCATCTTGACGCCGCGCTCTTCCGCGAGGGCGTAGATCATCAGGTTGGGCGCGTTTCCGATATAGGTCAGCGCGCCCATGTAGACCGCGCCCATCGAGATCGCGGCGAGTGTCGGCGCGAGCTTGGTCATCAGCATCTGCGAGTCGCCGCCGGCCAGCTCGAAGAACACCAGGTAAGTCGGCGCGTTGTCGAGGAAGGCGGACAGCATGCCGGTCAGCCAGAAATAGGCCACCTCATTCGGCACGACGCTGTCGTCGATCAACTGCGGCAGCCAGCCGAAGGCGCCGGCCTTGCCGGCCTGCAGCATCGCCAGCACCGGGATGATGCAGGTGAAAATGCCGGCGAACAGGATCGCGACCTCGCGGATCGGCTCCCAGGTGAAGCCGTTGCTCTCCCGGTGCTCGTTCGGCGTGAGGACCAGCGAGAGGATGGCGATCGCGATCAGCGTGCCGTCGCGGATCAATTCCTGGAGCTCGACCTTGGTGCCGAGGACGTCGAAGACGATGCCAGATTTCCACTGCGATGCGATCAGGATGGTGCCGATCACGGCAGCGAGCAGCAGGAAATTGATATTGCCGTGGACGCTCAATCTGCCGGGCGGCAGCGGCGGCTCGCCGATCAGCGCCACCCGCCGGTCCTTCCGCTGGAACCAGATATCGACGATGACGAACATCATGAGCACGATGCCGGCGAGCAAGGCGGTCGGCAGCCACAGGTTCTGCACCGGCCAGAAGAAGTCCACGCCGCGCAGGAAGCCGACAAACAGCGGCGGGTCGCCGATCGGGCTCAGCGACCCCCCGACATTGGCGACCAGGATGATGAAGAAGACGACGACGTGGGCGTTGTGCTGCCGGTTGGCGTTGGCGCGCAGCAGCGGCCGGATCAGAATCATGGCCGCGCCCGTGGTGCCGACAATCGACGCGATCAGCGTGCCGAAGGCGATGATCGCGGTGTTCACCAGCGGCGTGCCGCGCAGCTCGCCGGTCACCAGGATACCACCGGCGACGACATACAGCGTGAATAGGAGCACGATGAAGCTGAGGTATTCCGCGAACAGGGCGTGCACGAAGGCGGCGGCCGCGGTCGGCACGTCATAGAGCGCGGCGATCGGCACGATCGCAAGCGCGCCCCAGACGAAAGCGAGCTTGCCGTAGTGGCGGTGCCAGAGCTGCGGAAACAACAGCGGCCCGGCAGCGATGGTGAGAAGGATGCCGATGAACGGCAGCGCCCATGGCCAGCGCAGTGCCGTGCCGTCGAGCGCCGCGGCGTGGGCGGCGGTCGGCACGATCGAAGCGACCAAAACGAGCAGGAGAGCGCGGAACTGTTGCATGACGACGGACTCATAGCAGACGCTGCAGCAATTGACCTGCGATGGAGCCGCGCAGTAGGTCTGCTCCCTCGCCCCAATGGGGAGAGGGAGCAGACCTAATTCGTCGCTCGGGCGTGCACAAACCGAAATGTCTCGAACTCAATGCGCCTCGTCCCAGTTGTCGGCGGCGCGCGCGTCGACGGCGAGCGGCACCGACAGCGTCACCGCCGGATGCGGCGCGTCCTCCATCACCGCCTTCACCACCGGCAGGGTCTTGTCGACCTCGTCCTCCGGCACCTCGAAGACGAGCTCGTCGTGCACCTGCAAGAGCATCCGCGCATTGAGCTTCTTCTTGGCGAGCGCGGCGTCCATGCGGGTCATGGCGCGGCGGATGATGTCGGCGGCGGAGCCTTGCAGGCGCGCATTGATCGCGGCGCGCTCGTTGAACGAGCGGATCGAGGCGTTGGAGTGCTTGATCTCCGGGTAGTGGCACTTGCGGCCGAACAGCGTGGTCACATAGCCGTGCTGCTTGGCGAACGCCTTGGTCTCTTCCATGTAGTCGCGGATGCCGGGGAAGCGCTCGAAGTATTTCTTGATGTAGGCGCCGGCTTCCTCGCGCTCGATGCCGAGCTGATTGGCGAGGCCGAACGCCGAGATGCCGTAGATGATGCCGAAATTGATCGCCTTGGCGCGGCGGCGGATTTCGCCGGGCATGCCCTTGACCGGCACGCCGAACATCTCCGATGCGGTCATGGCGTGAATGTCGAGGCCGTCGCGGAACGCCTTGCGCAGCAATTCGACATTGCCGATCTCGGCGAGCAGCCGCAGCTCGATCTGCGAATAGTCGGCGGAGGCGAGCTTGTGGCCGGGCGCGGCGATGAAGGCGCGGCGGATCTTGCGGCCCTCTTCGGTTCGGATCGGAATGTTCTGAAGGTTCGGCTCCGATGACGAGAGCCGGCCGGTCGGCGTCGCCGCCATCGCGTAGTTGGTGTGCACGCGCCTGGTGGTGGGGTTGATGTAGCCCGGCAGCGCGTCGGTATAGGTCGACTTCAGCTTGGTGATCTGCCGCCACTCGAGAATCTTCTGCGGCAGCGCGTGGCCGAGCTCGGCCAGCTCGTCGAGCACGCGCGCGCCGGTCGCCCACTGACCGGTCTTGGTCTTGGTGCCGCCGGGCAGCCCCATCTTGCCGAACAGGATGTCGCCGAGCTGCTTCGGCGAGCCCGGATTGAACGACGGATCGCCGGCGAGCTCGCGCACCTCGGCTTCGAGGCCGGCGGCGCGCTGCGCGAATTCGCCCGAGAGCCGCGACAGCACCTGCCGGTCGACCGCGATGCCGCGCCGCTCCATCCGCGCCAGCACCGGCAGCAGCGGACGTTCCAGCGTCTCGTAGACGCTGGTCATGTGCTCGGCGACCATGCGCGGACGCAGCACCTGCGTCAGCCGCAGCGCCAGGTCGGCGTCCTCCGCGACATAGGGCGCGGCCTTGTCGAACGCGACGCAGTCGAATTCGACCTTGGCTTTGCCGGTGCCGATGACGTCATTGTATTCGATTGCGGTATGGTTGAAGTAGCGCGGCGCGAGCGCCTCGATGGCGTGGCCGTAGCGGCCGGCGTCGAGCACATAGGACATCAGCATGGTGTCTTCGTGCGAGCGCATCTCGATGCCGCGCACGGCGAACAGCTGCAATTCGAACTTCAGGTTCTGCCCGATCTTGAGGACGCCGGGGTCCTCGAGCAGCGGCTTGAGCAGCTTGAGCGCATCGTCCTCGCTCAGTTGATCGGGCGCGCGCTCGCCGCCGAACAGCCCGCCGTCGCCATTGCCGGCCTTGCGATGCGCCAGCGGCACGTAACACGCTTCGTTCGGCGCGATCGCCAGCGCGATGCCGCAGATCGCCGCCTGCATCGGGTCTTCGCCCACGGTCTCGGCGTTGATCGCGACCGAGCCGATCTCGCGGGCGCGCGCGACAAAGGCTTCGAGCCGGTCGCGCTTGCCGACGATCTCATAGCGCGCGCGATCGAACTTCGCCTTGCGCGCGGCCTCGGTGCGTTCGGCCGCCAGCGCCTGCGGCGTGATCACGATATTGCCGGCGGCGCCGGTCGGCATTTTCTTCGGCGTCATGCCGCCGCCCGACAGCGGCAGGCCCGGCGCGACGGTTGCGCTCGCCGCGACCGTCGCCGGCTTCGCGGCTGCCGCGTCGCGATCGCGTGGCGACCGGGTCGACGGCTGCGCCGCCTCGATCTCGGCGGCCTCGACGCCGGAGAATTCGGCGACGCGGCGGGTCAACGTGTTGAACTCCATGCCCTTGAGAAATGCGACCAGCAGCTTGTAGTCGGGCTCGTGCACCGCGAGCTCGGCGAGCGGCACGTCGAGCTTCACGTGGTCGTCGAGCGTCACCAGCCGCTTCGAGAGCCGGGCCTTGTCGGCATTGTCGATCAGCGATTGCCGGCGCTTCTCCTGCTTGATCTCGCCGGCGCGCGCGAGCAGCGTTTCGAGGTCGCCGTATTCGCCGATCAGCTGCGCCGCAGTCTTCACGCCGATGCCGGGTACGCCCGGCACGTTGTCGGTCGAGTCGCCGATCAGCGACTGCACCTCGATCACCTTGGAAGGCGGCACGCCGAACTTCTCGATCACCTCGGGGATGCCGATCTTCTTGTCCTTCATCGTGTCGTACATGATCACGCAGTCGTTCACGAGCTGCATGAGGTCCTTGTCGGACGATACGATGGTGGCGTTGGCGCCGAGCTCGCAGGCCTCGCGCACATAGGTTGCGATCAGGTCGTCGGCCTCGAAGCCGGCCTGCTCCAGGCAGGGGATGTCGAAGGCGCGCACCGCCTCGCGGATCAGGCCGAACTGCGGGATCAGGTCGTCGGGCGGGGCGGAGCGGTTGGCCTTGTATTCGGGATAGAATTCGGTGCGGAAGGTCTGCTCGGACTTGTCGAACACCACCGCGAGGTGGGTCGGCCGTTCGCCTTCCTTCATGTCGCGCAGGAGCTTCCACAGCATGTTGCAAAAGCCGAGCACGGCGTTGACCTGCAACCCGTCCGACTTGCGGTTGAGCGGCGGCAGCGCGTGATAGGCGCGGAAGATGTAGCCGGAACCGTCGACCAGAAAGACGTGGTCGCCCTTTTTGGGCATTTGTGCTTGCGGGGCTTTGGACATGGCCGGAATGTGGGCTGTCCGCCGGGGGATGGCAACGTTTTCCGGCCCTCGTTACACAGCGAATTCGTGCGCATTGGCGCCATGATCCTGGCTATAGACTTGTCCGTCGCGTAGCGGCGCAGCGCGGGTGCGCAACGTGGAGCGAGAGCCATGAAAGCGATGGTGTTGATGATCGCGGCCGTGCTGTTGACGGCCCCGTCGGGCGCCGCAGACATGCCGGTCAAGGGCAAGTTGAGCCCGGCGGCCTCGGACAACATCCACGCCTATGGTGACCGGAATGCGTCGTGTCAGGTGTGGACCGACGGGTGCCGTCGCTGCGAGCGCGGCAGCGATGCGCCGCGCTGCTCCAACATCGGCATCGCGTGCCAGCCCGGCCCGGTCAGGTGCGATGGGGCATCGAAGCCCGCCCCGTAATCGCGGCGGGACACGCCTCAGTGCGCGGGCTGCAGCTTCAGCGGCTTCTTCGGCGCGATCCAGAATAACTCCGGCCGCTCGAACAGGAACTTGAGCGGCGTGCGACGCACCGTCCAGTACAGCAACAGCGCGCCGACGATGCCGCACAGCGTCACGATCGCCGAGATGGTGCCGATGTCGCTGATCCAGCCGTATTTGAGCAGGACCGTGCGGCTCGCCGCCATGCCGAGGAAGAACGCCAGATAGATGACGATCGACTTCTCGCCGCAATAGCGCAGCGGCTCGAACAGGCGAATTTGTGCGAGCAGCGCGGACACCGCGACCACCGCGGCGGCGCCGGCGAGGCCGAGCGCGAGCGAGACGAACGGAAGCTGCGCGAAGCCGTTGAACACCAGGATGCCGTTGACCAGGCCCCAGACCACGAGACCGGCGAGCGCCGTCTCCGGCTGCGCCTGCACCTGCGACGCCAGCGTGAAGAAGCGCTGCGCCAGGATATAGCCGGTATAGAAGTAGACGAAGCGGCTCGCGAACTCGTCGACGACGGTCCAGCCGGTGTGGATCGGCGCGATCTCGAGTGCCGCCGCCACCAGCCAGATCGCGAGCACGGGAATGCCCCAGCCGCGCGCGAGCTTGGTGATGACGAAGAAGACCGGCAGCAGATAGATGAACCAGAGCGTGCCGAACGGCTCCCAGAAGGTCTCGAGATAGAGCCAGGCGACGCCGGCGACGCCGTGGCCCTGCGCCAGGCCGGGCGCCTTCACCGCAAACTGGATCGCGGTCCACAGCAGATAGAAATAGAAGAAGTGCACGACCTTGCGGTCGAGATAGGTGCGCCAGTCGCGGTCGATGACCTGCGCCAGGAACAAGCCCGAGATCAGGAAGAAGTCCGGCATCCGGAACGGCTGCGCGAAGGCGACGACGTGGTGCATCCAGCCTTCGCTGCCGGCGGCCGCGCCGACGCCGAGGGTCGAATGCATCATCACCACGAAGACGATGCAAAAGCCCTTGGCATAGTCGACCCATTCGATCCGCTGGCGCGCGGATGCGTCATTGCTGTACATCGGATGTGCCGAATCGGTTCCCATTTGTTTCAGATACAACATCAGGTGTTTCGCTGTTCTTTACCCATTCAAATACAGTGCCAGGGGCAGGCTTAGGACGCGATTAACGCTAATGGACCCGGCACTTCCCATCGACGATGCGTTGCCGGCGCTCACGCTCGCAGTGCGCGGCGCCAACGCCGCGGTGCTGGTCGCGCCGCCGGGCGCCGGCAAGACCACGCGGGTGCCGCTCGCGCTGGCGCAGGAGCCGTGGGCCGCACATAAGAAGATCATCGTGCTCGAGCCGCGCCGGCTCGCCGCCCGCGCCGCCGCCGCGCGCATGGCGGCGACGCTCGGCGAGGACGTGGGCGAAACCGTCGGCTATCGCGTGCGCTTCGGCTCCAAGGTGTCGAAGAAGACCCGGATCGAGCTCGTCACCGAAGGCGTGTTCACGCGCATGGTGCTCGACGATCCCGCGCTCGATGGTGTCGCGGCGCTGCTGTTCGACGAATTCCACGAGCGCTCGCTCGACGCCGATCTCGGCCTTGCCCTGGCGCGCGATGTGCAGCGTGGGTTGCGCGATGATCTGAAAATCCTGGTGATGTCCGCGACCATCGACGGTGCGCGGGTGGCGAAGCTGCTCGGCAATGCGCCGGTGATCGAGAGCGAGGGCCGCATCTTCCCCGTCGACACGCACTATCTCGGTCGTGATGCGACCGCGCCGATCGAGCGGCAGGTCGCGGATGCGGCTGCGCGGGCGCTGCGCGCCGAGCCCGGCTCGGTGCTGGCGTTCCTGCCGGGCGCCGCCGAGATCCGCCGCGCCGAGACGCTGTTGAAAGAGCGCATCGACGATCCGTCGGTCGACGTGGTCGCGCTGTTCGGCGCGCTCGAAGCCGACGTGCAGGACCGTGCCATCGCGCCGTCGCGCAAGGGCCGGCGCAAGGTGGTGCTGGCGACGTCGATCGCGGAGACCTCGCTCACCATCGAAGGCGTGCGCATCGTGATCGATTGCGGGCTGTCGCGGGTGCCGCGCTACGAGCCCGATGTCGGGCTCACGCGGCTCGAGACCGTGCGGGTGTCGCGCGCCTCCGCCGATCAGCGCCGCGGCCGTGCCGGCCGCACCGAGCCCGGCGTCTGCTACCGGCTGTGGGACGAGCCGCAGACCGCGTCGCTCGCCGCGTCGGGCACGCCGGAAATCCTCGCCGCCGATCTCTCGAGCCTGGTGCTCGACCTCGCGCATTGGGGCGTGAGCGATCCGACCAAGCTCGACTTCCTCGACCCGCCGCCGCAGGCCGCCTGGTCGGAGGCGCGCGCGCTGCTCACGGAGCTCGGCGCGATCGACCGCGATGGCCGCATCACCGACGAGGGCAGGGCGCTGCGGCAACTGCCGCTGCCGCCGCGCATCGCCCGCATGGTGGTCGATGCCGCCGCGCATGGCGAGGCGGACGTCGCCGCCGATATCGCGGCGGTGCTGACCGAGCGCGGGCTCGGCGGCAACGACGTCGACCTCGGGCATCGCCTCGACAATCTGCGGCGCGATCGCTCCCGCCGCGCGCAGGACGCGCGCGCCATGGCGAAGCGCTGGGCGCAGATTGCGGCGAAGGAATCGCAAACGTTGCCGCGCGACGGGTCTGCTCCCTCCCCCCATAGCCCGTCGAAGACGGGCGTGAACGCCCTTTCGTCGGGGGAGGGGTGGGGAGGGGGGTCGGAGTTTTGGGCACGGCGCGACCGCAGTCGCACCACCCCCACCCCCGACCCCTCCCCACAAGGGGGAGGGGGGCGGAGAGAGCCGTCGTGGGGCGATAAGAATCTGGCGGGTGATCTGTCGCCCGGCCTCCTGCTGGCGCTCGCTTATCCCGATCGCATCGCGCGGAGCCGCGGCGCCGGCGGGTCGTTCCTGCTCGCCAACGGGCGCGGCGCCCATGTCGACCAGGCATCGGCACTGTCGCGCGAAAATTTCCTCGCGGTCGGCGAGATCGCCGGCACCGCCGCGCAGGGCCGGGTGCTCCTGGCCGCCGCGATCACGCTCGCCGAGATCGAAACGCATTTCGCCGACCGCATCGAGGCGCGCGACGCGGTCGCTTTCGATGCGAGTACCGGCACGGTCCGCGCGCGGGCGCTGCGCCGGCTCGGCGCGGTCACGCTCGGCGAGCAGAGCCGCAAGGTCGAGCCCGACGACGACACCGCGCGCATGCTGGCGGAAGGGATCGCCAGGCTCGGCCTCGACCGGCTGCCGTGGAGCAAGCCGCTCGAGCAGTGGCGCGACCGCGTGATGTTCCTGCGCCGGGCGGAAGGTGACGAATGGCCCGATCTTTCCGATGCCGCATTGGCGGCGAACGCCGGCGCGTGGCTCGCGCCCGCGTTCGCCGGCAAGACCGCGATCGCTGCGCTCGGCGCGGATGAATTCGCCGACGCCGTCTACGGCCTGCTGCCGTGGAACATGCGCCGCCGGCTCGATGCCGAGGCGCCGACGCACTTCGCCGCGCCGTCCGGCTCGTCGGTGCCGATCGACTACGGGGCGGAGGAGGGGCCGAAGCTCGCGATCCGCGTGCAGGAACTGTTCGGCCTCGACAAGCATCCGACGATTGCCGGCGGGCGGGTGCCGCTGGTGGTCGAACTGCTCTCGCCCGCGCACCGGCCGGTACAGGTGACGCGCGACCTGCCGGGGTTCTGGCGCGGCAGCTACGCCGCGGTGAAGACCGAGATGAAGGGCCGCTATCCGCGCCACCCCTGGCCGGACAATCCCTTGCAGGCCCCGGCGACGCGGCGCGCCAAGCCTCGCGGCACCTGATCTCCCGGACTTTCCGGCGTCCGATTCACGGAGCGTTCACCAGCACAGCCAAATCGTTGGCAGATCCGCACCAGCGTTCAGGCGGCATTTGCCGGTGGTCCGTTATCTGTGACCCCTATGTTTCGCTTCCTCATCGTGGCTCTTGTGTTCCTCGCCGCCGGCGTGATGGCGGTGCGCCATCTCGAAAACAGCGGCGGGACCGTCGCCATGAACGCGACGCCTGCGCCGGCGTCGTCGGCGGCGTCCGCCCGCAACGTCGTGCTGACCAAGGGCCGCGGCGGCCACTTCGAGGTCGAAGCGCGCGTCGACGGCCGGCGGCTGGAGTTCCTGGTCGACACCGGTGCGTCGCACATCGCATTGCGCGAGAGCGCCGCGGCGCGTCTCGGCATCTACCCGCGGCCGAGCGACTACACCGTTCGCGTATCGACCGCCAACGGCGTCACCAAGGCCGCGCTGGTGCAGTTGCGCACGGTCGAGGTCGGCGACATCGTCGTCCGCGACGTGGCGGCGATCGTGCATTCCGACGAGGGCCTGAGCGTCAACCTGCTCGGCATGTCGTTCCTCTCGCGCGTGCGCTGGACGCACGAACGCGGCAAGCTCGTGCTCGAGCAATAGCTCTTCAATCTCTCTCAATGGACTTGCGCGCCGGATGCGCCACCGGCAAGCTTGTGCCCGCGACAGCGCCTTCCCTGAAAAACGGCGCGCGCTCCGGGGAGAGACGGCGATGCTGCGTTGGGCGCTGATCGCGTTCGCTGCGATGCTGCTGCCTTCGGCTGCGCGCACCGATCCCGCCAGCGACGATTTCTATGCCGGGAAGACGGTGCGGATCATCATCGGCACCACCACCGCCGGCGAATACGGCAGCTACGCCCAGCTGATGGCCCACCACATCGGCCGCTTCATCCCCGGCAAGCCGACGCTGATCGTGCAGACCATGCTGGGCGGCGGCGGGCTGGTGGCGCTCAATCACCTCGCCAAGGTCGCGCCGCAGGACGGCACGGTGCTGTCGCTGCCGCATGCCAACATCGTGCAGGACGGCCTCCTGAACCCGCGCGCGCAGTTCGATCCCGGGCAATTCCAGTGGATCGGACGTCTTGCGAGCGTGGTTCAAGTGGGCGTGGCGTCGCGCCAGTCGAA
This sequence comes from Xanthobacteraceae bacterium, assembly GCA_019745775.1. Lineage (GTDB taxonomy): Bacteria > Pseudomonadota > Alphaproteobacteria > Rhizobiales > Xanthobacteraceae > VAZQ01. The sequence continues at coordinate 39,792 of JAIESR010000090.1, forward strand.
CGCGCGCACGATCGAAGACGCCCGGCAGCGCGAGCTGATCGCCGGCGCCTCCGGCGTGACCAACGCGACCGGCCTCAATCCGCGCATCCTCAATGCGCTCGCCGGAACGAAGTTCAAGATCGTCACCGGCTACAAAGGCACGAACGACGCCCGCCTCGCCTGGGAGCGCGGTGAAGTCGACGTGGTGACCACGAGCTGGGACGGCATCCTCGAACGTTACGGCGACCAGTACCGCGCCGGGCTCATTCACCCGCTCTACGTCTACGGCATGACGCGGCCGCCGGAGCTCGCCGGCATCCCGTCGATCACCGAGTTCGGCCGCAACGACGCCGAGAAGGCGTTCCTGCAGATCTACACGATCGGAGCGGAGATCGGCCGCGCCTTCGCGTTTCCGCCGGGCGTTCCCGCGCATCGCGTGGCGCTGTGGCGCGGCGCGTTTGCGGCGATGCTCGACGATCCCGAATTCAAGCGCACGGTCGCAAGGAGCAACACCCGCGTGACGGCGCTCGATGGCGCCACGCTACAGGCAGGCGTGGCCAAGGTGGTGGGCTTTCCGAAAGACACGATCGTCCAGGCTGGGACGTTCTACGATCGGCTGCTCGCCGAAGTGCGATGACGACGCGCTACGCCGTGCCGGGAGCCCGACCTTGCAGCGCTTTGCCGTGCTGCATGAGCGCCTCGAAGACCGGCATGATAGTGCGCCGACCGCAATGCAGCCCGGCATAGACGCCGGCAAGGCGTTCGCAACCAACTGTTGCCTTCGACACTTTCCTATTGGGGTCGCCTGGGTTATGTCCTTCACGCCGGTGAGATTGTCGAGGCCTCATGTTTCCCAAGCCGAAGTCCGCGCTGACCCCCAATACTTACGCCTACGAGTCCGAGCCGCTGGTGAAGCCCACCGGCTTCCGCGAATATGACGCGCGCTGGCTGCTCGGCAGCGAGATCAACCTGATGGGCGTGCAGGCGCTCGGCATCGGCCTCGGCACGCTGATCCGGGAACTCGGCGTGCGGCCGGAGATCGTCACCGGCCACGATTTCCGCGGCTATTCCTCCTCGGTGAAGAATTCGCTGGTGTCGGGCCTGCTCGCTGCCGGCTGCAAGGTGCACGACATCGGCCTCGCCATGACGCCGATGGCCTATTTCGCGCAGTTCGACCTCGACGTGCCGTGCGTGGCGATGGTGACGGCTTCGCACAACGACAACGGCTGGACCGGCGTGAAGATGGGCGCCAACCGCCCGCTCACCTTCGGCCCCGACGAGATGACGCGGCTCAAGGAGATCGTGCTCGGCGCCAAGCTCGACATGCGCGGCGGCGGCTCGTTCGAGTTCCACGAGAACTTCCCCGCGCGCTACATCGCCGACCTGACCGATCGGCCGAAGCTCAAGCGCAAGCTCAAGGTCGTGTGCGCCTGCGGCAACGGCACCGCCGGCGCATTCGCGCCGCGCGTGCTCGAAGCGGTGGGCTGCGAGGTGATCCCGCTCGACTGCGAGCTCGACCATACCTTTCCGCGCTACAATCCGAACACCGAAGACATGAAGATGCTGCACGCCATGGCCGACGCCGTGCGCGCGCACAAGGCGGACGTGGCGCTCGGCTTCGACGGCGACGGCGACCGTTGCGGCGTCGTCGACAACGACGGCGAGGAGATCTTCGCCGACAAGGTCGGCGTGATGCTGGCGCGCGATATCTCGGCGCAGCAGAACGGCGCGACCTTCGTCGCCGACGTGAAGTCGACCGGGCTGTTCATGACCGATCCGGTGCTGATCAAGCAGGGCGCCAAGACCGACTACTGGAAGACCGGCCATTCCTACATGAAGCGCCGGGTCAACGAGATCGGCGCGGTGGCAGGCTTCGAGAAGTCGGGGCATTTCTTCTTCAACAAGCCGCTCGGCCGCGGCTATGACGACGGGCTGATCTTTGCGCTGGCGGTCTGCGACATGCTCGACCGCAATCCCGGGAAGAGCATGGCCGACCTCAAGAACGCGCTGCCGAAGACCTGGTCGTCGCCGACCATGTCGCCGCACTGCGCCGACGAGATAAAATACGGCATCGTCGACAGGGTCGTCGCGCATTTCGAGGGCGCCCAGAAGAAGGGCGACAAGGTCGCGGGCCAGGGCATCCGCGACCTCGTCACCGTCAACGGCGTGCGCGTCACCGTCGAGGACGGCACCTGGGGCCTGGTGCGTGCCTCATCGAACAAGCCCGAGCTGGTCGTGGTGGTCGAAAGCCCCGTGTCCGAGACCCGGATGCGCGACATGTTCAAGGCGGTCGACGCCGTGCTGCGCACGCACCCGGACGTCGGCGCGTACAATCAGACGATCTAAAGCGGTTCCCACCTGAAACGGGTCTTTCCCCGCTCATTCCCGCGCAAGCGGGAATCCAGTCTTGAGCTGACCTGGGTCCCCGCTTTCGCGGGGACGAGCGGACCGAGGGGCCTGCCGCCTCACGAGCCCGGCGCGTAGGTGACGTTCCTGCCAGCCGGCCAGGTGACGCGATAGCCGAAGTCGACGGCCTTCTCCTCGTCGGGCGCCAGCGTCATGTCCCATGCCAGCACGCCGCGCTTGTCGTCGACATTGCGCCGCGTCGGCTGGGTGCGGCCGGTGAGATCGATCTTGATCGCTTCGTTCTGCGACACCGGGATCTGGTCGAGCACACGCACCTGGATCGGCCGCTGGTGCAGGTTCTTCACGGTGATGCGGTAGTTGCGCACGTCGGTCTTCGAGGTCGCGACCCATCCGCTCTCGCCGCGCGTCTGCTCGGCGATCGCATGGCGCACGCGGACCATGTCGTCGACGCCGAAGCCGAGCTCGTGCTCCTCGCCGGGCGCGAGCAGCGGCAGTCGGCCATTGCCGACGAAGATCGAATCGCGGAACAGCGACACCGCTCCGGGCAGCACGGGCGTACCGGTCGCCATGGTCAACTTGGCATAGAGATAGGCCTTCGCCTCGGCCTTCGGCACCGTCCGCACCGACAGGGTGGGATCGATCGCGATGTCGTCGATCTGCACGCGCTTCATCTCGTTGGTGGACGGCACGGCGACCCGGCCGGCGATGGCATAGACCGCCTGGAAGGGCTGCGCCTCGATCGTGGCTGGTCGCTCCTCGGCGGCATAGTGGCCTGCCTGCAAGTGGGTCCTGGTGGTGGGAGCCGGGGCGGTGGCCGGCTGGGATGCGCCCTCCTGGCCTCCCTGGCCGCCTCGCGGTTCTGCCGCGCGTGGTCGTGCGACCTCGGGTGCGTAGTCGACGGTCATGGGGCGGATGTCGGGAGCGGCGCTGCCCGCGTTTGGCCGTGCCGTCGACAGGCTGAGTGCAACGTCGTCCCAGTTCTCGCCGGTGCGCTGCTGGATTGAGGCGCGGCGGACGAGCTGCAGCCTGGGCGCCTGGTCGCGGGTGCCGGTCGCGAGCCGCGCGTCGTAGAACGGCGTCCACGATGCGGTGCTCACCTGATAGCGGATGACGAGATCGGCATCGAGCGCGCCGGCCGCGTTGGCGAACACCTTGACCTCGGTGCGCTGCTCCGCGGCGGGCGCCAAGGTCGAAAGCTTGTGCGTGAGGTCGGCGATCTGGCGGTCGGTCTCGCGCATCCTGATCTGCGCCTCGAGTATCGTCTTCTGCGCCTCGGCGACGCGGTGGCCGATCAGCGTGAAAAGCTGCGACCAGTCGGGCTGCGACGCCGTGGCATGCGGCGAAGGCGTCTGGGTCGGCAGCAGCGCGAGGTTGCCGACCAGCGCCTTCTGCGCCTGCGCGGCCTCGACGGCGGCCTCCAGCACGGCGCGCTCATCCCTCAACCGGTCGATGGCATCTTCGATCCGCTTGCGCTCGGTGGCCGCGATCGCCTCGTCGGTGCGCGGCACCGAGACGCGCCGCGTGTCGACCGAGCCGATCTGCAACGCGCCCGTCGCCCGGCCTTCGACGCGGATCGAGCCCGGCACGGCCTGCGCGGGCAGATCGGTGAACAGGATCACATGCTCGCCGCCTTCCATCGTCAGGCGGCCGACGCGCGTCACCTCGGCGCCTGCGGGATAGACCGTGACCGCCTCGATGCGCGACGTCGCTTTGATCTCGGCGGAGAACACGCTGGCGGTGGACAAGAGCAACAGCGAAAACGCCATCAATGAACGCATGAGAACCTCCCAGTGCAACGTTCGTCGCCGCCGGGGGAGCGTAAGTGCGTTCATGTCGCGAGTTTGTTCGGAGTGGCCCGCCTTTGCGGCGCCATCACGGCTTCACATGCGCACGGATATGCAAGTCGGCGAGTACCAGACGATCTAGTCCGCCTTCCGGCCGAGATACCAGATCGCCAGGGCGACTCCGGTGAGCGCGGCGGAAGCCAACATCCGGAACTCCATCGGTGCGCCGAAATATTTTGCGATTCGGCCGGCGAGTGCGCCGATCAGCAGGCTCGTGACCAGCCAGCCGATCACATTGAGGATGCCGTTGGGTGTCGCCGCGCGGATCATGGTCGTTGCCTCCGTCCCAGAGGAGGCGGTCGGTTGCGCCGCCTCAACTCTCGTGAGGAGGATAGGCGCAGCGCGCCCGTCGCGATGTGATGGCGGTCACAAGGCGGACGTTTTCAGCCGGTGGCATTGGTCGGTGCTAAGGCCTTGCCATGCGATCACCGAGGCTCCAACGCAGATAGACGCGCTGGAAACCATGCTCTTCTGCACGATGAGTCTCGACAAACCCGATGTGTGCATACATCGCGAGGTTTTCCGTCATCGCGACATTCGTATAGAGCCGCACGGCCGGAAGTTGCAGGCGTTTAGCCTCCGTCGCGGCGTATTCGATCAGATGTCGGCCGATGCCTTGACCCTGGTGCTCGGGACCAACCGCAATGTTGTCGATGAAATATGCATCCGCTTTGGGCCAGCCGACCATGTAGCCTTTGATGTCGGCGCGGTCTTCGGCCACGACGACGAGGCCCGCCCCAATCAGCGCTGCGAAATCGGCCAGCATGGGCTCCGGCTCGCATCCGATGCGCGGCATGTATTTGACGTACGCGGCGCGGGCGATCGTGCGGATGCGATCCGCGTCATCCGGCGTCGCACTCCGAATGGCAGCCGGATTGTCCATAGCCTGATCTTGTTGCAGCGCGCGCGGCTTCAGTCCGCGGCTTCTTCGAACGTCGCGCGGAACGGATGCGCCGGATAGACGCCGAGGATCTTCATTTCCTTCGAATAGAAGGAGAGCTCCTCGAACGCGAGCACGAGGTTCTTGTCCTCGGGATGGCCTTCGACGTCGGCATAGAACTGGGTTGCGAAGAAATTGCCTTCGACCATGTAGCTTTCGAGCTTGGTCATGTTGACGCCATTGGTGGCGAAGCCGCCGAGCGTCTTGTAGAGCGCCGCCGGCACGTTGCGCACCCGGAACAGGAACGTCGTGATCATCGGCCCGGTGCCGTTCTTCGCCCACTGCGCTTCGCGTGCCAGCACGATGAAGCGCGTGGTGTTGTGCGATTCGTCCTCGATGTCCTCGGCGAGGATCGAGAGCCCGTAGATTTCGGCGGCCAGGCGCGTGGCGATGGCGGCGCGCGACTTGTCGCCGACCTCCGCGATCTCGCGCGCCGATCCCGCGGTGTCGGCGGCGACGATCGGCCTGATGCCAAGCTGCCGGATCACCTTGCGGCATTGCCCGAGGGCATGCACGTGGCTCTCGACCGTCTTGATGTCGGCGCGCCTCGCGCCTTTGACCGCGAGCAGCTGGTGGCGCACCGGCATGAAATGCTCGGCGATGATGTGCAGCTTCGAGTCCGGCATCAAATGGTGGATGTCGGCGACGCGTCCCGCGACCGAGTTCTCGATCGGGATCATGCCGAGATCGGCGTCGCCCGATGCGATCGCCGCGAAGGCGTCCTCGAAGGTCGCGCAGGGCAGCGCCTCCGCCTTCGGGTAGACTTCGCGGATCGCGAGGTGCGAATTCGCCCCCGGCTCGCCCTGGAATGCGACTTTCTTCGGATTGGCCATGGCGTTCCGGTACTCGCCCCCCGGAACTTCGTCAACGGCTCCGCGCGATCAGCGCGCGCGCCCGCTCGAGGTCTTCCTCGGTATCGACGCCCAGCGGCACGCCGTTAACGATGGCGACGTCGATCCGCATGCCGGCTTCGAGGGCGCGCAGCTGCTCGAGCTTTTCGCGTATTTCGAGCGGCGAGGGCGGCAGCGCCACGAACCGCTTGAGCGCGGCGCGGCGATACGCATAGAGCCCGATGTGGTGGTAGAGCGGCCCATCCCCCGCCGGCGCGGTCGCGCGGGTGAAGTAGAGCGCCCGCAGCCGCCTGGCCGACACCGGCGAGCCGACCACCTTCACGACGTTCGGGTTGGTGCGCTCGTCGGGCCGCACGATCTCCGCCGCCAGCGTGGCGATGTCGACCGCCGGATCGGCGAGCGGGGTGAGCGCGGCGCGGATGTCGCCGGGGTCGATGGTCGGCAGGTCGCCCTGGACGTTGAGCACGATGCCGCAGCCGCCCTCCGGGTCGGCGCTGGTGAGCGCCTCGTCGATGCGGTCGGAGCCCGACACGTGATCGGCGCGAGTCATCACGGCGCGCCCGCCGGCCTTTTCGACGCAGGCGAAGATCGCCTCGGAATCGGTCGCCACCACAACCGGCCCGGTCTCGGCAGCCTCTGCCCGCCGCAGAACGTGCACGATCATCGGGGTGCCGCCGATATCGGCCAGCGGCTTGCCCGGCAGCCGGGTCGAGGCCATCCGGGCGGGAATGATGGTGATGACGTCCGTGCCGGCCATGGGCTCGAATTCGGCCTTTGGGATCAAGCCGTCGTGCGGCCGAAAACCGCAAAAAGCGACGTGTACCGGCCGGTTATACGGGTTGCCAGAGCCCAGGCAACCGGGTTATCCATCCGCCGCCGCACGCTCGCTGCGACATCCCTTGCCGCGTTTGGAGCCTCGACGCGATGGACTCTTTTGAACTGAACAAGATCATGGGCGCGATCCTGGGTACCTGCCTGGGCCTGTTGTCGCTCAACATCGCGGCCAATGCGATCTTCCACCCGGCGGTGCCTGCAAAGCCCGGTTACGCCATCGCGGTGCCCGAGAAACCGGCAGGTGGCGACCCGAAGGGTGCGCCGGCGCAGCAGGAACCGCCGATCGAACAACTGCTGGCGAGTGCCGACCTGGCGCGCGGCGAGACCTCCCACAACAAGTGTGTGTCCTGCCACACCTTCGACAAGGGCGGCCGGAACCTGGTCGGCCCTAATCTCTACGGCGTCATCGGCCGCGAGAAGGGCTCCGAGGCTGGTTTCAACTATTCGGCCGCATTCAAGAAGATGAAGGGCCCCTGGACCGTCCAGGAACTGAGCGACTTCATCAAGAATCCGAAGCTCATGGTTCCCGGCACCAGCATGACCTACGCCGGCATTCCGCGGGCGAGCGAGCGCGCCGACCTGATCCTGTTCCTCAACAGCAAGTCCGACAAGCCGCAGAACCTCAAGGCCGCACAGGCCAAATAGCTAACGGTTTTGTAAGGTAACAGGCGCCTCCGCCCCGGATGGCGGCCGCCTTCCTGGCCACATATTTGTGATGCTGCAATAGACCGGCGTCGCCCTTCCTTGAGTGGGCGCGGCATCGGATTTCGGACATAATCCGTGCAAACGGTGTCCTGGCCGTCGTTTGGAGCATCCATGAAGCTGTCCCGCCGATCCGTTCTCCGTGGTAGCGCCGTCGCGCTGGCCGCGCCCGCGCTCGACACGCTTGGTTCGAGGACACTTGGTTCGAAGACGCTTGGACTGGCACCGCTGGCGACGCCGGCGGCCGCGCAGGAAGAGACGCCGTGGCGCCACGCCCTGTCGCTGTTCGGTGAGGTGAAATATCCGGCAGGCTTCAAGCATTTCGACTACGTCAATCCGCAGGCGCCGAAGGCCGGCCTCGTCCGCATGATCGCGGTCGGCACGTTCGATAATTTCAACATGGCCGTGTCCGGCGTGCGCGGTTCGTTGGCGGCGGGATTGAACCTCCTCTACAGCACGCTGATGGCGGACGCGCTCGACGAGGTGTCCACCGAGTACGGCTACCTGGCCGAAGCGGTGAGGCATCCGCCGGACTTCTCGAGCGTGACCTATCGGCTGCGTGCCGATGCACGCTGGCACGACGGCAAGCCGGTCACCGTCGAGGACGTGATCTTCTCGCTCGATTCCTTCAAGAAGCATCATCCGCAATACTCCGCCTACTATCGTCACGTGACGAAGGCCGAGAAGACCGGCGAGCGCGATGTCACCTTCACCTTCGACGGGCCGGGCAACCGCGAACTGCCGCTGATCGTCGGGCAGCTTTACGTCCTGCCCAAGCACTGGTGGGAAGGCACCGACGCCAACGGCAACAAGCGCGATATCGGCCAGACGCGGCTGGAACCGCCGCTCGGCAGCGGCCCCTACCGCGTGAAGAGCTTCGCGGCCGGCCGCACCGTGGCCTACGAACGCGTGAAGGACTTTTGGGGCAAGGATCTCAACATCAATATCGGCCGCGATAACTTCGACGAAATCCGTTACGAGTATTTCCGCGACACGACCGTCGCGCTGGAAGCATTCAAGGGCGACAACATCGACTGGCGCACCGAGAACTCCGCGCTCAACTGGGCGACGCGCTACGATTTCCCGGCGCGCACCGAAAAGCGCGTGATCCTGGAAGAGTTCCCGGTCCGCAGCCAGGGCGTGATGCAGGCGTTCGTATTCAACACGCGCCGCGCAAAATTCGCCGACCCACGCGTGCGCCGCGCGTTCAACTACGCCTTCGATTTCGAAGAGATGAACAAGCAGCTGTTCTTCGGGCAGTACTCGCGGGTCGGCAGCTATTTCGAGGGCACCGAGCTCGCCTCGCGTGGCCTGCCGGAAGGCGAGGAGCTCGCGATCCTGGAGACCGTGCGCGGCAAGGTGCCGGATACGGTCTTTACGACCCCCTACACGAATCCGACCGGCGGCAGTCCCGAAAAGGTGCGCGAAAATCTTCGCGAAGGCGTGCGCCTTCTGAAAGATGCCGGCTGGGAGATCCGCGATCGCCGCCTGGTGTCGGTCAAGACCAAGGAGCCGATGACGATCGAGTTCCTGACCGAGAGTCCGACCTTCGAGCGCATCATCCTGTTTTACAAGCCGGCGCTGGAACGCCTCGGCGTTACCGTGAGCGCCCGTACCGTCGATGATGCGCAATATGAGAACCGCCTGCGCTCGTGGGACTACGACGCCGTCATCGGCTCGTGGGGGCAGTCGCTGTCGCCCGGCAACGAGCAACTCGGCTTCTGGGGTTCGGCAGCGGCCGACCAGCCGGGCTCGCGCAATCTGATCGGCATCAAGGATCCGGCCATCGATGCGCTGATCCAGCGCGTGATCTTCGCCAAGAACCGTGACGAGCTCGTCGCCGCCACCAAGGCGCTCGACCGTGTGTTGCTGCACCATCACTTCGTGGTGCCGCAGTGGACCTACAACAAGCAGCGTACCGCGCGCTGGGATCGCTTCGGCCATCCCGAGAACATGCCGCGCTACGGCGCAGCAGCGTTCCCGACCGTCTGGTGGTGGGACGCGCAGAGGGCGGCGAAGACGGGGTCGCGCTAGTGACGGGCGGCGGTCTCACGCGGCGCAATACGCTCGCGCTCGGCGCCAGCGCGGTGGCGACTCTCGTCGTTCCGGCGACGATTACGTCCGAGGCGCTGGCGCAGGATGGCGAACGCCATGGCATGTCCGGCTTCGGTGACCTGAAGTATCCGGCCGACTTCAAGCAATTCGAATACGTCAATCCGGACGCGCCCAAGGGCGGGTTGTTCTCGCAGATCGGCTCGACCCGGCAGTACAACCAGAACTTCCTCACCTTCAATTCGCTCAACAGCTACATCTTCCGGGGCGATGCCGCGCTCGGCATGCAGCTCACTTTCGCCACCCTGATGAAGACCGCCGGCGACGAGCCCGACTCGATGTACGGGCTGGCGGCGCGGGCGGTGCGGATTTCGAGCGACGGCCTGACCTACCGTTTCCTGATGCGGCCTGAGGCGAAGTTCCACGACGGCAGCCGGATGACGGCGCACGACGTCGCCTTCTCCCTCAACATCCTCAAGGAGAAGGGGCATCCGATCATCGTCCAGCTGACGCGCGACATGACCGGTGCCGAGGCCGTCGACGACGCGACCGTCGTCGTCAGGTTTGCGGCGGGCCGTGGCCGCGACGTGCCGCTGTTCGTGGCGACATTGCCGATCTTCTCGCGTGCCTATTATACCAATCGAAACTTCGACGAAACGACGCTCGACGTCCCGCTCGGCTCCGGCGCCTACAAGGTCGGCAAGTTCGAACCTAACCGCTTCATTGAATACGATCGCGTCAAGGATTGGTGGGGCGCTAACCTCCCGGTGTCGGTCGGGCACGACAATTTCGACACCGTGCGCTACGAATTCTACCGGGACCGCGACATCGCGTTCGTAGGCTTCACCGGCCGCAACTATCTGTTCCGCGAGGAGTTCACCTCGCGCTTCTGGGCGACGCGCTACAATTTCCCGGCGATCAAGGACGGCCGCGTCAAGCAGGACGTTCTGCCCGACGACACGCCCTCCGGCGCGCAAGGGTGGTTCTTCAACACCCGCCGCGAGAAATTCAAGGACCGGCTGCTGCGCGAAGCTTTGATCCTGGCGTTCGATTTCGAATGGACCAACAAGTCGATCATGTATGAATCGTACGCTCGCACCCATTCGGTGTTCCAGAATTCCAACATGATGGCGGTCGGCAAGCCGGGCGCCGACGAGCTCGCGCTGCTCGAGCCGTTCCGCGGCAAGGTGCCGGACGAGGTGTTCGGTGAGCCGTTCGTGCCGCCGGTGACCGACGGTTCCGGCCAGGACCGCAACCTGCTGCGGCAGGCCAGCACCACGCTTCAGAAGGCCGGCTTCCCGATCAAGGACGGCCGGCGCCTGCTGCCCAACGGCGAGCGCATCGCGGTCGAATTCCTGATCGACGAACCGACGTTCCAGCCGCATCACCTGCCCTACATCAAGAATCTCGGCACGCTCGGCATCGACGCCACCCTGCGTATCGTCGATCCGGCGCAGTATCGCCGGCGCGTGGACGAGTTCGACTTCGACATCACGGTGCAGCGTTTCAGTTTCTCGACCCTGCCCGGCGACTCGTTGCGGACCTACTTCACGTCGCAGGCGGCCAAGGTTCCGGGTTCGCAAAACCTCGCCGGCATATCCGATCCGGTGATCGATGCTTTGGTCGACAAAATCATCGCCGCCGACAGCCGGCCGGCGCTGGTGACCGCCTGCAAGGCGCTCGACCGCGTGATCCGCGCCGGCCGCTATTGGGTTCCCCATTGGTACAAGGCCTCGCACTGGATCGCCTATTGGGACGTATTCGGGCGGCCGCCGACCAAGCCGCGGTTCGCGCGCGGCATCCCGGAAACCTGGTGGTTCGACCGCGACCGGGCGGCCAAGAACCAGCGAGCAGGATGAAACAATCGTAATGAACGGCGGCCGCAGCGATATTTCGCTTTGGCCGTGGCTCCATCGCAAGCTATCTGAGACGGTATCGTGTCGCTTGCCGGCGGGATCGTGCTAACCTCGCCGCGGTTGCGACTGAAGCAGGACACCACAGGACCGGTCGAATGGCGGCCTACATCATCCGGCGTCTCTTGCTCATCATTCCGACTCTCTTCGGGATGATGCTGGTGACGTTCGTGATCGTCCAGTTCGCGCCGGGCGGACCGGTCGAGCGCGTGCTGGCGGTTCTCTCCGGCGCCGATACCGGCGCGGGCTCGCGCGTTCCCGGCGGCGGGCAGGGCGGCGATTTCGGCGCGCGTGGGACTCAGGTCGGTCCGCAATCCGACGGCGGTTCTCCGAAATATCGTGGCGCGCAGGGCCTCGATCCGAAATTCATCGAAAGCCTGGAGCGGCAATTCGGGTTCGACAAGCCGGCGCACGAGCGTTTCTTCCTGATGGTGTGGAACTATCTGCGTTTCGATTTCGGCCGCAGCTATTTCCGCGACATCAACGTCATCGACCTGATCAAGGAGAAGCTGCCGGTCTCGATCTCGCTCGGCATCTGGCTCACATTGCTGAGCTACCTGATCTCGATCCCGCTCGGAATCCGCAAGGCCGTGAACGACGGTAGCGCCTTCGACGTCTGGACCTCCGGCGTGATCATCGTCGCCTATGCGCTGCCGGGATTCCTCGTCGCGGTCCTGCTGGTCGTGCTGTTCGCCGGTGGATCGTTTTTCGCCTGGTTCCCGCTGCGCGGGCTGACATCCGAGAATTTCGCTTTGTTGCCGTGGTACCGGCAGATCCTCGACTATCTCTGGCACATGGTGCTGCCGATCATCTCGCTCGGGCTCGCCGCCTTCGCGACCATGACCTTGCTGACCAAGAACTCGTTTCTGGACGAAATCCGCAAGCAATATGTGCTCACCGCGCGCGCCAAGGGCTGCAGCGAGCGCCAGGTGCTCTACGGCCATGTATTCCGCAACGCGATGCTGATCGTCATCTCGGGCTTTCCGGGTGCCTTCGTGCATGCCTTCTTCGCCGGCTCGCTGCTGATCGAGGTGATCTTTTCGCTCGATGGAATCGGCTTGCTCGGCTTCGAGAGCATCATCAACCGCGACTATCCGGTCGTGTTCGCGACGCTCTACATCTTCGGCCTGATCGGTTTGATCGTCACGCTGATCTCGGATCTGACCTACACCTGGGTCGATCCGCGCATCGACTTCGAGAGCCGGGAGGTCTAGGTGGACGATCGCACGGCCATCCAGGTCCAGCCGCCGCGCACCGCGCCACCGGAGCCGCCGCCGGTCGATGCGCCGCTGCCGAAGCGCAGCTGGCTGTCGCCGATCAATCAACGGCGCTGGCAGAACTTCAAGGCCAACCGGCGCGGCTTCGTCTCGCTGTGGGTTTTCCTGGTCCTGTTCGTGCTGTCGCTCGGCGCCGAATTCATCGCCAACGACAAGCCTTTCGTCATTCGGATGGAAGGGCGCACCTACTTCCCGGTGTTCGTGACCTATCCGGAGACGGCGTTCGGCGGCGAGTTCGAAACCGCCGCCGACTATCGCGATCCGTTTCTGCGCAAGCTCATCGAGGAAAAGGGCGGCACCATGATCTGGCCGCCGATCCGCTATTCCTACAACACGCACAATCTCGATCTGCCGACACCGGCGCCGTCGCCGCCGACCTGGATGCTGACGGAGGCGCAGTGCAAGGAAGTGGCGCAGAAGAAGGGCGTCAGCGGCTGCCGTGGCCTCGAATACAATTGGCTTGGCACCGACGATCAGGGCTTCGACGTCGTCGCGCGGCTCATCTATGGATTCCGGATATCGGTGCTGTTCGGACTGACCTTGTCGTTGATCTCGTCGGTGATCGGGGTCATGGCCGGCGCCGTGCAAGGCTATTTCGGCGGTTGGACCGACCTCCTGTTCCAGCGCTTCATCGAAATCTGGACATCGGTGCCGCAACTCTACCTGCTGTTGATCGTCTCTTCGATGTTCGTGCCCGGATTCTTCGTGCTGATCGGCATTCTGCTGTTGTTCTCCTGGGTCGCGCTGGTCGGGCTGGTGCGCGCCGAATTCCTGCGCGGCCGCAATTTCGAATACGTGCAGGCCGCCCGCGCGCTCGGCGTCTCGAACAGCAAGATCATGTTTCGCCACCTGCTGCCGAACGCGATGGTGGCGACGCTGACGTTCCTGCCGTTCATCCTCTCGTCGTCGGTGATGACGCTGACGGCGCTCGACTTCCTGAGCCTCGGATTGCCGCCCGGTTCGCCCTCGCTCGGCGAGATGCTCAAGCAGGGCAAGGCCAACATCCAGGCGCCGTGGCTCGGCCTCACCGCGTTTGCCACGGTGGCGTTGATGCTGTCGCTCTTGATCTTCATCGGCGAGGCGGTCCGCGACGCCTTCGATCCGCGCAAGACCTTCCGGTAAAAGACCGATATAATGTACCGCGTTAGGACTGAGCCATGAATGAGATCATTCGCAAGAACTACCCTGCTTCGCAACTTCCTGAGGATTTGCGGGTTGGCATCGATCCATCGAGCCGTGTGACCGTTACCGTGGTCGAAGACACGCCGTCGCATAAGCCGATGACATTAGAAGAGATATTTGCGTCCCGTCGGCCTCCATTTCGTTCGGCAGAAGAGATCGTAACAAGCATCAGGCAGCTTAGAGATGAGTGGGATCACTGAAAATCAGCCTCCTGCCATCTTCTATCTGGACTCGATGACTTTCATTTTTGCGATTGAAGGTGTGCCTGCCGTTTCGGAACCGGCCAGAGCCCTACTCAGTGCGCTTCAAAAGAACCCCGGCGTCGGAATTACCAGCGAACTGACTCTTGCCGAAGTGTTGGCGGGATCGGAGCATGGCCTGGAAGCGGACATAAAGCGCGCTTACCTTGATTTGATGGTATGGAGTAAGTTTCTTGATCTTATTCCGATCAACAGAACTATTCTCTACGACAGCGCAAAATTACGCCATGTCCATAAGCGGACCCATGACAAGAAGCTGCGTTTACCCGATGCCATTCATTTGGCGACCGCGATACAGGCCAGATGCCGTTATTTCGTGTCGCACGATGAGGGGATCAAGCCGCCGGCGGATATGAAAAAGGTCGCATTTGATCGCAGCGCCATCGATGAAGCACTGAAGGTGCTAGCGTGAGACCCATGGACCCGCTGCTCGACGTCAAGGACCTCTCGGTCGCCTTCCATCAGGCCGGTCGCACGACGCTCGCGGTCGATCGTATTTCGTTCAGCGTGAAGAAGGGCGAAACCGTCGCGCTGGTCGGCGAGTCCGGCTCCGGCAAGTCGGTGACGGCGCTGTCGGTGATGAAGCTCCTGCCGTATCCGGCGGCGAGCCATCCGTCCGGCCGTATCCAGTTCGAAGGGCAGGACCTGCTCGAGCTGCGCGAGCAGGACATCCGCCACATCCGCGGCAACCGGATCTCGATCATCTTCCAGGAGCCCATGACGTCGCTCAATCCGCTGCACACGATCGAGAAGCAGATCGGCGAGGCCTTGCTGCTGCACCAGGGACTTGCCGGCGCGCCGGCGCGCTCGCGCACGCTCGAGCTCCTGACCCAGGTCGGCATTCCCGATCCAGAAGCACGGCTCAAGAGCTATCCGCATCAGCTGTCCGGCGGCCAGCGCCAGCGCGTGATGATCGCGATGGCGCTCGCCAACGAGCCGGACCTGCTGATCGCCGACGAGCCCACCACCGCGCTCGACGTCACCGTGCAGGCGCAGATCCTCAAGCTGCTCAAGGACCTGCAACAGCGGCTCGGCATGGCCATGCTGTTCATCACCCACGACCTCGGCATCGTGCGGCGGCTCGCCGATACCGTCTGCGTGATGAAGGATGGCAAGATCGTCGAGCAAGGCCCGGTCGAGGACGTGTTCACGGGCCCGCAGCATCCCTACACCAAGGCGCTGCTGGCCGCCGAGCCGAAGCCCGATCCGGCGCCGCTGCGGCCGGAAGAGCCGATGGTGGTCGAGGCCAGGGACCTCAAGGTCTGGTTCCCGATCAAGCGCGGCGTGCTGCGCAAGGTCGTCGGCCACATCAAGGCGGTCGACGGCGTCGACGTCGCGGTGCGCAAGGGCGAGACGCTCGGCATCGTCGGCGAATCCGGTTCCGGCAAGACCACGCTTGGGCTCGCGATCATGCGGCTGATCTCGTCGCAGGGGCCGATCATCTTCCTCGGCAAGACCATCGCCGGCCTCAAGTTCAAGGAGATGCTGCCGATCCGGCACAGCATGCAGATCGTGTTCCAGGATCCCTATGGTTCGCTCAGCCCGCGCATGTCGGTGTCCGACATCGTCGAGGAAGGCCTGTGGGTGCATCATCCGAAAATGAGCGAGGACGAGCGCCAGAAGCGCGTCGTCCGCGCGCTGCGCGACGTCGGCCTCGATCCGGAGACGCGGTTCCGCTATCCGCACGAGTTTTCCGGCGGCCAGCGCCAGCGCATCGCGATCGCGCGCGCGGTCGTGCTGGAGCCGACCTTCATCGTGCTCGACGAGCCGACCAGCGCGCTCGACATGCTGATCCAGGCGCAGATGGTCGACCTGCTGCGCGACCTGCAGAAGCGGCTCAATCTCACCTATCTCTTCATCTCCCACGACCTGCGCGTGGTCGCGGCGCTGGCGAGCCGGCTGATGGTAATGCGAAACGGCAAGGTGGTCGAGGAAGGTCCCGCCCGCGAGCTGTTCGCGAACCCGAAGTCCGACTACACCCGAGCGCTGTTCGCCGCCGCCTTCAATATCGAAGCCGCACCCACCGGCGTCGTTGCGCAATAGAGATTGTCGCCGCGCGCGCGACCCTCTAGACCATCCGCATGTCCGCCATCCTGCTCGCCATCATCGGCTGGGACCCCAAAGGCTGGGACCAGATCTTCCGCGCGCTCGCCCCGCAGCGCGATATCCGGCTGTGGCCGGAGAACGCCGGCAATCCGGAGAGCGTTTCCTATGCCTGCGTCTGGAAGCCGCCGCACGGTATGCTCGCCGAATACAGGAACCTCAAAGCCGTGTTCTCGCTCGGCGCCGGCGTCGACGACCTCCTCGCCGACATTGAGCTGCCGAACGTGCCGGTCGTCCGCGTCGTCGATCCCGACATGACCATGCGCATGACCGAATACGTCGTGCTGCATGTGCTGACCTATCATCGCCACCAGCGGCTCTACGACACCCAGCAGCGCGTGCGCATGTGGCACGACCACGAGCAGGCGCCGGCGAGCGACGTTTCCGTCGGCATCATGGGCCTCGGCGAGCTCGGCCACGCCGCCGCGGTGGCGCTGCAACGGCTCGGCTTCCGCGTGCACGGCTGGAGCCGCACCCAGAAGATCATCCCCGGCGTCGAGACCTTCTACGGCCAGATCGGACTCGAGCCGTTCCTGCGCCGTACCGAGATCCTCGTCTGCCTCCTGCCGTCGACGCCGGCGACGCGCGGCATCCTCAATCTCGACACCTTCCGCCGACTCAAGTTCAACGGCGCGATGCACGGCGCCTATCTGATCAACGCCTCGCGCGGCGACATGCAGGTCGATGCCGACATCCTGGTTGCGCTCGAAGACGGCACGCTCGCCGGCGCGACGCTCGACGTGTTCCCGGTCGAGCCGCTGCCGATCACCAGCCCGCTGTGGACGCACAACAAGGTGACGATCACGCCGCACAACGCCGCGCAGTCGTCGCCGCGCGCGATCGTGTCGAACATCCTGCGTCAGATCGACCGCTTGGAAGTCGGCATGCCGCTCGAACATATCGTCGATCGGCGCCGCGGCTATTGATCGCCGCGCGGCACTCCCTGCAACCGCCGCACGCTCGATAGCGCGATGCGGTCTGCGCGGTTGCGCGCGACGGCATCCGCGATCGGCTCGATCGCGACCGCCATGTGATGACCGTTGGCGTGAATGAGCGTCGAACGATCGCGCACGATCGCGACATGGCCTTCCCAGAAAATCAGGTCGCCGCGTTGCAGATTTGAAAGGTCATCCGCCGGTTCGATCCGCGGCAGAAACGACGCCTCCTGCATGTCACTGTCGCGCCAGCATGGCACGCCGCAGGCGTTCAGCGAGAGCTGCACCAGCGCCGAGCAATCGAGGCCGGCGCTGGTCTTGCCCCCCCAGAGATAGGGCACGCCGAGGAAGCGTTCCGCGACGCTGACGAAGTCGCGCTCCTGCGCGTTCACGTCGACGAGATGCCTGAGCGGCACGAATTCGCTGGCAGCAGTCACGGCAAACTGCGAGTCGATGCGCGCGATCGCGAGCCGGCAGCCGAACGACAGGCCTTCGAGGGGGGTGGTCTTCAGGGAGGGGGCGGGGAACATCAGCGTGCGCGGGGCAGCGACGCGATGGGTGGCGGGCGCGCCCACCGGGCCGAGCGCATCGGTCGGCAGCCAGCCGACATAACTGTCGGATTTGAGCTGCCCCCACGACCAGCCTTCCTCGGTCGTCTCGTAGACGGTGACGATCTCGCCGCGCAGCGCTTCGGTGTCGAGCAGCGCGTCCGGCCGCGGCTCGTGCCGCACCGGCGCCGACGGCACCACCACCTGGCGCGGCGTGCCCTCGACATGGCGTCTGGCCTGCGCCCGGCCTTCGAGATGCTTGGCGGCGATATCGCTGCGTGCCGGCGTGACGCGCGGGTCGTCCTGGTGCGCCCTGATGGGGTCAGCCATAGCGGTCGACCAGCAGCGCGTAGAGCGCGCGCGCCGCTTGGCACTCCGCGCCCTCCGGGCGTCCCGGCCGCGTCGACTGGTTCCAGGCGTAGATATCGCAATGCAGCCAGGCCTTCGCCTCGGTGGTGAAGCGGCGCAGGAACAGCGCGGCGGTGATCGAGCCGGCAAAGCCGCCCTGCGACACGTTGTTGGTGTCGGCGACTTTCGATTCCAGCATCTGATCGTAGGGGCGCCAGAGCGGCAACCGCCATAGCGGATCGTTCTCGGTCTTGGCACAATCGGAGAGCTTGGCCGCCAGCGCCTCGTCGTCGGTGTAGAACGGCACCACCTCGGTGCCGAGGGCGACGCGCGCCGCGCCAGTGAGGGTCGCCATGTCGGCGATCAGCTCCGGCTTCTCCTCCTCGGCGAGCGCCATGGCGTCGGCGAGGATCAGCCGGCCTTCGGCGTCGGTGTTGCCGATCTCGACGGTGATGCCCTTGCGCGACCGATAGATGTCACGCGGACGAAACGCCGCGCCCGCGATCGAATTCTCGACCGCCGGGATGAGCACGCGCAGCCGCAGCTTGATGCCGCGCGACATCAGCATGTGCGCGAGCGCCAGCATGGTGGCGGCGCCGCCCATGTCCTTCTTCATGTTGAGCATGCCGGCGTCCGACTTGATGTCGAGCCCGCCGGTGTCGAAGCAGACGCCCTTGCCGATCAGCGTCACCTTGGGATGCGCGGCGTCGCCCCAGGTGATGTCGATCAGGCGGGGAGGGCGGTCGGCGGCCGCGGCGCGGCCGACCGCGTGGATCAGCGGGAAATTCTCGGTGAGGAGATCGTCCCCCGCGATCACGTTGACGCGCGCCTGGTGCTGGGTCGCGAGCGCACGAGCTGCGTATTCGAGCTCGGCCGGCCCCATGTCGTTCGCCGGCGTATTGATCAGGTCGCGCGCGAGGAACACCGCCTCGGCGGTGCGCGAGAGGTCGTCGCCGTCGACGCCGTCCGGCAGCTCGAGCTGGACGTCCCTGCCGTCGCCCTTGCGGTAGCGGGTGAAGCGGTAGCTTCCGAGCGCGATCGCGAGTGCGCCAAGCCGCGGGTCATGCGGCGGGTTGGCGAAGCGGTAGACGCCGGGCGGGAGCAGCGTCGCCAGCGCGCCCGGCCGGAACGTGTCCTTGAGCGGATCGTCGGCGGCTTCGAGGCCGAACAGGACGCCGGCCAGTGCGCCGTCGTCGCCGGACAGCAGCAGGCTGCGGCCCGCCTTGGGCTCGAAGCCGGCGGCCTCGGCGAAGGCGCGGGAGCGCCCATCGAGCCTCGCGCGGTGCTCGGCCCAATTCGCCGCGGTCACGAAGGTGATGGGAACGGCGGACGCGGCGCCGCGGGCCACAAAAGCTTGATGCATCGGACAAATCCCCTGAACCGAACGAAGCGAGACGGGCCCTCCAGCTATCACGCCATCGCGCGGTTAACCACTCATTAGGGTTAACGCTTTATTGCTGTCGGATCGCATCTGCGGCTCCAACCGCGTGAAGGCCATGACAGCGTCTCCGTCCATCAATATTGCGGCCCCCCCGGCCCGTCGGCTCGCATTGCTTGTGACCGCGATTGTCGTCGCGGCCGGCGCCGCCGGCTGCGGCACGCTGCAACAGGCCGGCCTCACAACGGGTGCCACCGCGGCGGCGCCGTCCTCGTCCCAGGCCGCGCCCGCCGACCCGCGCCAGGCCATGCAGGTCTGGGGCGAACGCTACCGCGCCAACCCGCGCGATGTGACGGCGGCAATCAATTACGCGCAGGCGCTGCGCGCCATCGGCCAGCGCGCGCAGGCGGTGGCGGTGCTCGAGCAGACCTCGATGCACAATACCGGCAGCATGGAGCTCGCCGGCGCCTATGGCCGCGCGCTCGCCGATGTCGGCAAGCACGAGCAGGCACTGGCGGTGCTCAACCGCGCCCACACGCCCGACCGTCCGGACTGGCGCCTCCTCAATGTCACCGGCGTGGTGCTCGATCAGCTCGGCCGCCACGACGAGGCGCAGACCCACTACGCCAGCGCGCTGCGGCTGATGCCGGAGGAGCCGACGATCCTGTCGAATCTCGGACTGTCGTACGTGCTCGCGAAAAATCTCCCCGAAGCCGAGGCGACGCTCAAGCGCGCGGCCGCCGGCAAGAGCACCGATCCGCGCGTGCGCGGCAACCTCGCGCTGGTGGTCGGCCTGCAGGGGCGCTTCGCGGAAGCCGAAGCGATCGCGCGCGCCGACCTGCCGCCCGACCAGGCTGCCGCCAACGTCGCTTATCTGCGTGAGATGATCGCGCGGCAGAGCGCGCAAGGGCGCGGCCAGCAGCCCAAGCGCGGCGGCGTCGGCGGTCCGGCGACCTGACCGCTTACCTGACTCAGACGCGTCCAATCTCTCACTGTCATCCTGAGGCGCGAGCCATCAGCGCGTTTACGCGCGTCTTTGACGCGCTATGGCTCGCCTCGAAGGATGCACGGCCCCGGACTCGTGGCCCGGCATCGGACCGTCGTCCTTCGAAGGCCGCCATAGCCCGTTGAAGACGCGCGTGAACGCACTTGTGGATTTTTTGGCCAAAGCGCGTAGCGAGCAGGCCGTAGGCCGTCATCGGCGCGAGACGTTCTCCGAGCGCGGCCCGCTTACCTGAACGTCTCCGATACCCGGATGCCGGCCGGTCCCAGGATGACGATGAACAGCACCGGCAGGAAGAACAGGATCATCGGCACCGTCAGCTTCGGCGGCAGGCCGGCGGCTTTCTTCTCGGCCTCGTTCATGCGCATGTCGCGGTTCTCCTGCGCCATCACGCGCAGCGTCTGGCCGAGCGGCGTGCCGTAGCGCTCGGCCTGCTGGAGCGCCATGCAAACCGACTTAACGCCATCGATATTGGTGCGCCGGGCGAGGTTCTCGTAGGCCTGCTTGCGTTCCTGCAGGAACGACAGCTCCGCGGTGGTGAGGGTGAGCTCTTCGGCCAGCGCGATGGATTGCGAGCCGATTTCAGCAGCAACCTTCTTGAAAGCGGTTTCGATCGACATGCCGGATTCGACACAGATCAGCAAGAGGTCGAGCGCGTCCGGAAACGCGCGCTTGATCGAGGTCTGGCGTTTGGTGATCTTGTTCTTGAGGAAGATCGCCGGCGCTTTCATGCCGAAATAGGCCGCCGCGATGCACATGATGACCTTGACCGACGTGGGCTGGTTGAGCTTGAGCACGACGAAGATATAGAACACTACGAACGCCAGCACGACGAGCGGCGTCACGAGCCGGAAAAACAGGAACGTCACGTACGGAGCTTGGCCGCGGTAACCCGCCTGCACGAGCAGCGCGCGCGCTTCCTCCTGGCCGACCCATTTGTTCAAATTGAACCGGTCGACGATGCGCTGCATGTACTGCTTGGGCGAGCGCCGCAGCGTCACCTTTTCGCCGCGCGCCAGCCGCTCGCGTTCGCGCTGGCGCATCTTCTCCCGCTCCAGCGCTACCGACTTCATGCGGCTGGCCAGCGAGTCGCCCGCCAACAGCGGCATCGCGAAGGTGAGCACGGTCGCGATCGCTGCCACGGCGGCGAAAACCATCGCCAGCACGCGGGTGTTCGTGAGGTTATCGGAGATCAGGTCGATCATCGGTTCCCCACTGTTCGCACTAGAAGTCGAAGTTGATCATTTTTCGCATGACCATGACGCCCATGAACATCCATACGGCGCTGCCGGCAAGCAGCATGCGGCCCGTTGGATGAGTCCATAGCAGCTCGATGTATTGCGGGCTGGTGATATAGACGAGGAACATCACCGCGATCGGCAGGCAGGCGATGATGGAAGCCGAGGCCTTGGCCTCCATCGACATGGCCTGGATCTTCGCCTTCATCTTCTTGCGGTCGCGCAAAACGCGCGAGAGGTTGCCAAGCGCTTCCGACAGGTTGCCGCCGGCCCTTGATTGGATGGCGATCACGATACCGAAGAAGTTGGCCTCGGGAAGCGGGACGCGCTCGAACAGTTTGCTACAGGCATCGCCGATCGGTATGCCGATCGCCTGCGTCTCCATGATCGCGCGGAATTCACTGCGCACCGGTTCCGGCGCCTCGATCGAGATGATCCGCATGCTGTCGAGCAGCGGCAGGCCGGCCTTCACGCCGCGCACGATGGTGTCCACGGCGTCCGGGAACGCCTCCAGGAACTTGTTCTCGCGGCGCTTCTTGAGAAATTTCAAGAGCCACGCCGGCATGCCGAAGCCGGCGGCGAACGCCATGGCGAGCGCAGCCCAGATGCCGGCGTCGATCAGCATGAAGAGCAGCAGCGCGCCGAGGCCGAGCGCGACACTGATCAGATAGTACTGCTTGTTCGACCAGTTCAGGCCGGCTTGCTGGATCTTCAGATGCAGCGGCACGGACTTCTTCTGGCGCGCCTCGAGCTCCTTGAGCGTGCCCTCGACCTGTTCGCGGCGGGACTTTTGCGGGTTGCGCGCCGAGCGTGCCGGCGCGACCGTGCCGGTCTTGGTGAGCGTCTCCTTGCGGCGCTCGGCCTGCTTTTCGCCGGACAACATGGGATAGATGAACACCCATGCGATGCCGCCGATCGCGACCGCGACCAGGAAGAATACGGCGATTGCGTTCATGTCCGCCGCCCCCTCAGCTCCGCGTCGTCGTTTCCACGGCCTCGGCGGCGTCGAGCGCTGCCGCGAGCCGCTGCTCCTCGCCGTAGTAGCGCGCGCGATCCCAGAACTTGGGCCGGCCGATACCGGTCGAGCGATGCCGGCCGATAAGATTGCCGTGCGCGTCCTCACCCTCGATCTCGTAGACGAACAGGTCCTGGGTGATGATGACGTCGCCTTCCATGCCCACCACTTCGGTGATGTGGGTGATCTTGCGCGAGCCGTCGCGCAGGCGCGCGGCCTGCACGATGACGTCGACCGAGCCGGTGATCATCTCGCGGATGGTGCGCGAGGGCAGCGAATAGCCGCCCATGGTGATCATGGATTCGACGCGGGACATGGCTTCGCGCGGCGAGTTGGCGTGTAGCGTTCCCATCGAGCCATCGTGGCCGGTGTTCATCGCCTGCAGCAGGTCGAACGCCTCGGGTCCGCGGACTTCGCCGACGATGATGCGTTCCGGGCGCATACGCAGACAGTTGCGGACCAGGTCGCGCATGGTGATCTGGCCTTCGCCTTCGAGGTTGGGCGGGCGCGTTTCCAGGCGGACCGTGTGCGGCTGCTGGAGCTGCAGTTCGGCCGCGTCCTCGCAGGTGATGACGCGCTCGTCGTGCTCGATGAACTGCGTGAGGCAGTTGAGCAGCGTGGTCTTGCCGGAGCCGGTACCGCCGGACACCAGCGTGTTCACCCGACAGCGGCCGATGACCTTGAGGATATCGGCGCCTTCCGGCGTGATCGAGTTGAACTTGACGAGCTGGTCGAGCGTCAGCTTGTCCTTCTTGAATTTGCGGATGGTGAGCGCTGGCCCGTCGATGGCGAGCGGCGGCACGATGACGTTGACGCGGGAGCCGTCGGGCAGGCGCGCGTCGCAGATCGGCGAGGATTCGTCGACGCGGCGGCCGATCTGGCTGACGATGCGCTGGCAGATGTTCAGAAGCTGCTGGTTGTCGCGGAAGCGGATACCGGTCTTCTGAATCTTGCCCTTGACTTCGATATAGGTGGTGCCGGAGCCGTTCACCATGATGTCGGCGATGTCGTCTCGCGCCAGCAGCGGTTCAAGCGGCCCGTAGCCGAGCACGTCGTTGCAGATGTCGTCGAGCAGTTCCTCCTGCTCGGAGATCGACATCACGACGTTCTTGATCGCGATGATCTCGTTGACGATGTCGCGGATTTCCTCGCGCGCGGAATCGGCGTCGAGCTTGGCGAGCTGCGACAGGTCGATCGCCTCGATCAGCGCGCCGAAGATCGAGCTCTTGGTCTCGTAATAGTGGTCGCTGTGGCGGGAATCGACGGCGGTGGCCACCACCGGCGCCTCGTGCGGCATGGCATTGCGCTTGCCGGGCGTCGGGGCCCCGACGACCGCGGCCCCGAGGCCGGCCGAGGGCATCGGCGCGCG
>JAIESR010000107.1 GCA_019745775.1 Xanthobacteraceae bacterium
ATCACCCCGTCGTGTCCAATCCAACGGAATCACGATCAGGTCTTGCCGTCGAGCGAGTTTTTCAGCAGCCTGCTAGAACTATCGCCAAGTCGGAGCATTGTCCAGGAGGCGGAAGCGACGTTTGACCGCATTGGTTGTGCGCGCGGCGCGCGGCTTCGGATCTGTGGCGGAAGCAGGTGAGCAATGAGGTCGTTGCGAGAAACGCTGTCGCGCCATGAATAGGAACCGGCGCTACCGGCCGGACGCGATGCGGCCGAGCACGCGCAAGCGCGCCTCGCTCGCGGGGTCCGGCTCCACCACCATGATCCCGCCCTCGCCCGGATCAACGCCGGTGAGCGAGTTGATGTTGGAGCCATGAGTGACGACGACGAGCGCGCCCGGTCCCTTCCAGGCGGCAACCACCGCGCGGGCGCCTTCGGTGAGTTCGTCGACTCGGCCGCGATTGAACGGCGCATAGGCGTAGTCGAAGGTTCTGGCGGCTTCGGCGCGGCCGATCTTCATCAGCCGCGCGGTATCGCGGGCGCGGCACCAGCGCGAGGTGAGAACCTTTGCGACCGCGATCTTTTCGGCGCGGAAACGATCGCCGAGCGCGCGCGCCTCGGCGCGGCCCTGTTTGCTGAGGTTGCGCTGGGTAGCGCAGACGCCAAGCCGGAAGCCGGGCGGATCGCCGGCGCCGCCCGGCGCCTCGGCGTGGCGCACCAGCGCGACCCGGTCGCCGTCGCGCAAGGCCGCCCACAGCGCCGCCGGATCGTCGGCTGCTGCCGCCGGCAGCGCCGCGATCGCCAGAATAAGCGGAGCAATGACAAGTCGCATTTGCGCTCTCCACCTCACGCAGCGCGGCGGCGGCTCTGGCGCTTCCAGGCCCGATCGAGCGCGGCAAGCTGCGCGTCGACATCGATCGTGGCAACCGCGACCGCCTCGATCTTCTGATCCTCGGTGAAGTCGTCTGCGCCCTGCGCCCGTCGCTCGCCGATCACCAGGTCGCGCTCGTGCAGGAGCCAAGCGATCTGCGGTTGGAACAGGCGCAGCATGGCCGAGAGCCACCGGCTGGTCGGCCGAAAGCGCTTGTCGGTGTGGATCGCGAATTCATCGATCAGCGGCACGACGTCGCCCGCCGCGTGCATCCATTCGCCGGTGACCCAGCGGTTGGTCGCGAACAGCCGCTGTGGCACGCCGCTTTGCTCGATCGAGATCGCCACCAGATGAACGGTGCGCGCCTTGTCGGGATCTGGATCGGCCGGAAGCGCCAACGGCTTGGCTCCCTTGCGCAACCTGTCGACCAGGGAGAAGCAGTGGAAGTGGCCGTGCTCGCTCCACCGGCGCGCTTCGGACGGCTCATGCGCGTGATAGAACCAGCCGCTGCCGGTTTTGGCGTCGTCGACCGGTTCCGGCGGATAATAGGTCCAGCGGGTGAAGGCTTCGGGGCTGGCGGCGAGAGGGTCGCCGACCGGGTGGCTACCTTTGCGCGCACCGGCCTCGAGGACAGCGAACAGGTCGCGCGCCGCCGCCCGCATGGCTACGAGCCGCCGGCGCGGCAGCGGCGCCAGATCGTCGAACGGTGGGGTGATAATCGGCTCGGCCAATCGCACGCCGCTCGATCGAGTAGGACCGCTGAGAGCCGGCATCATGGCTTTCCGTCAGCGCAAATTCCAAGTTGTCGAAGGGCACAGATGCCGCCTTGCCCATCCCTATCGTAGCTGGCACGGATTCATGGCGCCCGCTGGATTGCGACCCCCGCTCTTCACCTTACTCTTGGACATATCGCAGGGGATGGCGCCTCGTTTCGCCTTCAAGTAGTTACACGGAATCGCGGCCTTGCCTTTCGGAGCAAAGTTGCACGGGATCGCGGCCTTTCCCGTGCCCTTTTGGAAATCCGGGGCTATGATCCCCGGGGCGGATGGTCCCGTGTTCGTCGGGCGGTTGGGCGACTGTGCCGACGCCGGCGCGGCGAGGCCGCCGGCCACCATCATGAGGGCGACGGCGCTCTTACGTGGGCGCATGCGCTGGTGAGACATGTGGCGCTCCTGCTTCTCGGCCACACCCGGCGGCCGGTGAAATGACTGTCGCCCTTCCCTTGCGTCCTTGTAATTAATAGTACGAAACGCATCATCCGTCGATACGTCAACCCAATGAGCCTCGCCGGTTGCTGAGGGAGCCACACCATGCTGGCCACGCCGGGTTTCCATCACCTGCATCTCAATTCGGTCAATCCGGATGCCGCAATCGATTTCTACCTCAAGCAATTTCCCGGCACCTCGAAAACCACCTGGGCCGGCATCCCGGCGCTGAAGTCGCCGACCAATGTTTTGATCCTGTTCAGCAAGGTCGACACCCCGCCACCGACCTCACCGCAGACCGCAATCTGGCACTTCGGGTGGCACGTCCAGGATTCGCGCCGGCGCCTTGACACCTACAAGGCGCGGCCGGACGTGCAGCACTTCCCGCTCTACACCTCCGACGACGGCGGCACAGTACTGATCTCTTCCGACACCTGGCCGGCCGGCGCCGCGCTTGGCCTCACGCGCGCCGAGATCGCCGACGCCAAATCCAAGAATGTGCAGCCCGCGCGCGAGCGCGGCTTCGCCTACCTGCAAGGGCCCGACGGCGCGATCGTCGAGTATCTCGGCAACTTCCCGGCCGAGCGCATGAACCACGTGCACATGTTCCAGGATCATCCGTTCTGCGCCGAGCTCTGGTACCGCCGGCATCTCGATGCGCACCCGGTCGCGGGCCGCAGCAGCGCCGCCGCGATGACGGAAGCGAACTGCCAGGTGCCGCGCGGGCCGGAGCCGTCATGGCCGGCGATGGAGCGCCATGGCCTCTACCGCACGCCGCGCGCGGCGGTCGAGTTCGACGACGTGATGCTGACCTGGTACGCCCGCCAGGACGATGCGCCGCTGATCGGCACGCGCGGCCAGCTCTACGACCACATCGCGCTGAGCGTCTCGGACCTCGACGCCTGGATCGACAAACTGCACGGCGAAGGCGTCATGTTTCTGGAGCAGCCCTATCGTCTCGGCGACACGCGCGCCGCGATGATCGAGGGCCCGAGCCGCGAGGCGATCGAGCTCGTCGAGATTTGAGTCAAACCCACAAACGGGTCGACTTTATCGACCCGTCGTCTTTGCGAGGAGCGAAGCGACGAAGCAATCCAGGTGCTGACGGCGATTCTGGATTGCTTCGCTTCGCTCGCAATGACGCGTTGAATGATGACCTAAGACGCAACCGCAAGCGAGGCAGTAGCATGACCGAAACGAAATGGAAGCATGACGGCGTGCGCGTCATCCCCGGCCATTCGCTCGATTCGAACACCGCGCAGACGCCGGGCATGGACCGCAAGGCCGCAATCAACCTCGCCCGCGCCGGGGCGCAGAAGCTGTGGGCCGGCACGGTCGCGATCCACCCCAACGCCAAGACCGGCGCGCACCACCACGGCGAACTCGAGAGCGTGATCTATGTGGTGCGCGGCCGCGCCCGCATGCGCTGGGGCGAGCGGCTCGAGTTCACCGCCGAGGCCGGTCCCGGCGACTTCATCTTCGTGCCGCCGTTCGTGCCGCACCAGGAGATCAACGCCAGCGCGGACGAGCCGCTCGAATGCGTCGTCATCCGCAGCGACAACGAGGCGGTGGTGGTCAATCTCGATATCGAGGGAGTCGAAAAGCCGGAGACCGTGGCCTGGATCGATCCGATCCACAAAGGCTGACGCTGTCGTATTCCGGGTCAGGGGTGTCCGCTTTGGACACAAGCGTTCGGCCGCGAACGCATCGGCTTACCGTCCGACCTGGGCGGCGGCGCCGACGCTAACGTTAAGGCCGGCAATCGCTGTACAGCAGGCCGGCCGCGGGGAAGGATCGACAGCAAGCACGCAGGACCCCGCGTCAAGAACAAGCGTACAGGCCGCCACATGCGTTGGGCAAAGCTCGTCCTCTACCTCTACGTCGCGCAAGCCGCGCTCGGCTTTGCGATCGGCTTTGCGCTTCCATTCCTGTCGCTGGGATGATGCCGCAGCGCTTGTCCCGCGCGCCGCCGGCGGATCAGGACGGCGTCAGCCGCCGCACGCTGGTGACCTCGCCGGCGACGCCGCGGATGCGCGGGATCGCCTCGGCGATCGGCTCGAACGCGACCGCCGTGTGACGCGAGGCGTTGGCATGCACGAAGGTCGCATCGTCCCGCACGATCGCGACATGCCCCTTCCAGAACACGAGATCGCCACGGCGCAATTGCTTGAGCTCGCGCGGGTGCGCGAGCGCCGACCCGAGAGCCCGCTCCTGCATGTCGGTGTCGCGCGGGCAGGCGATGCCGCAGGCATTGAGCGCGAGCTGCACCAGCCCCGAGCAGTCGAGGCCGAGGCTGGTCTTGCCGCCCCACAGATACGGCACGCCCAGGAACCGCTCGGCGACCGCGACGAAATCGGGCTCGCGGCTCTCCACGGCGGCAAGGTGCGACGCCGGCACGTGACCGCCTGAGGCGGTGACCGCGAACGCCCGCTCGGTGCGCGCAATCGCGAGCCGGCTGCCGAACGACAGCGTCGCCGTCGGCGGCAGCCTGATGGACGGCCCCGGGAACATGAACGTCCGCAGCGCCGACACCTTGTGGGTCGCGGCAGGTCCGGGCTCGCGCAACGCATCGACCGGCAGGTATCCGACATAGCCGTCGCCGGCGAGCTGTCCCCACGCCCAGCCGTCCGGGCCGGTGTCGTAGACCGTGACCCGCTCGCCCTTGAGCGCCTCGGTCGACAGCTCCGCGGCATGCGAGGGCCTGCTGCGGACCGGCGCCTGCGGCGCGCCGATCTCATAAGCCCCGCCCTCGACGAAACGCTTGGCTTCGACCTTGCCGGCGAGGTGTTGCGCCGCGAGGTCCGGACGCGCCGGCGTGATGCGCGGATCGAGTCCGCTGACACCGGCATCGCCCACGGCTTCGGCGCGCGCCGCCAGCGGCCAGGCGACCGCGCCGCCGAGCAGCGCAACGAACTCGCGCCGTTTCATCCGATCGAATCGCATCCCATTCCCGGCGGTGAAAACCGCTTTTCCAAGTGAACGATGCGCTGTTGCCTAGCTGCGCGGCGGGCGGCGCCGCTCACTGAACCACGCGCGATACTCGGTCATCTTGGCGCGCTGAGCCCGCGGCGCAAACCGCTTGCAGGTCCTGGCCTCGTCGCTGTTCTCGGCCGCGCCCCAGCGCAGCTCGACGCAGTCGTTCGGGTTGTAGGCCATTTCGAGAAGCTTCACGCGATCGACCACGTCCTTGACCGAGAGCGTCCACGGCGAGCCGTCGCTGCGCGGATAAGAGAAGGTGCGCGACGACAGTTCCTGCGCCAGCACGCGCTGCAATTGCGCCGTCACTTCCGCGATGCTCTGGCCGGCCGGCATCGCATAGCGCTCGGGCCGCCGCGCGACGCGCTCCGGGAAGGTCCGCACGACGTCGATCGCAATCAGCAGCCGCAGGTCGCGCGACGGGGTCGAGAAATCTTCCCACGGGCCGGTGGTCTCGAAGATCGCGGCGCCGTCCGGCATCGAGGCTTCGCCCTTGCCGCTGTTCTGGAACTTGCGCCCGTTCTCGACCGAGGTCACGCGCGCCTTCACCTGCTCCTCCAGCGCGGCGATCGCTTCCTTCATCGCACGCAGCGGATCGAGCGGCGACGGCGACATCACGTCGTCCATGCGATCGTAGAACGCCTCGATGCTCATCCGTCCCTGGTCGGTCGAGAAATCGCTGTAATGCGCATTCTTGGCGATCTCGGCGAAGGTGAGCCGCCGCAGGCCGCTCTTGTCGCGCACGATCGGCCGGAAGCGCTTGAAGCCCGGGCCGCCGAGCGCGGGATCCTGCGCGAACAGGAAGTTGCCGCGCCAGAACCGCTTGCGCGCGACCGTGCCGTCGGGCTGCGCGTCGACCGCGAGGATCACGCCGGCGTCGCTCTCCGTCTGCGGCACACGCTTCACCAGAATCAACAGGTGCCCGTAAGGATCGGCGTAGACCGTGCCCGGCCGCAGCGTGTCCTGCGTCAGCGGCACCGGATAGAAATCGTTGTTGATGTCTTCGAGCGCGGTACGCCCGGCGCCCGAGTGCACAGCGTCGGCGACGCGCTGCAGGTACCAGCCGAACCCCGGTACCAGCCCGGCGGGTTTCGGCGGCCATCCCCGCGGCTTCTTGGCGGCGGGCGCCGGCGCCTTCGATGCCGGCACGTTCGCTGGCGGCGCGCCCGCCTGGCTGAAGAGACCGAACGGCGAAGATGACGTCGCCGTGGTCGTCGGCGGTGGCGTGGCGGCTTCGTCTTCCTGCGAGCCGGCCGGCGGCGGCTCGAGGTTCTGGATGTTCCAGAACGCGAAGCATTTCGGCGGTCCGCCGGCGCTGCCGCGCGTGCACTTCGCGTAGCCATAGGGCAGCCCGATCTTGAACGCGAAATAGGCGCGCAGGAAGTACGGCAGGTCGGCGCAATCGGGCCGGATGAACATCTTGATCGAGTCTTCGTTCAGACCCAGGTGGTTGTGCAGGAAGTTGCGTGAGCGGTCGCGCAGCACCTCATGCAGCGCGGGCCATGACAGCGTCGCGTCGAGCGGCGCGTCGAACATCTTCTCGATCCACGCCGAATAAAGGTTCTCGGTCGAGCGGTTCCAGGTGTCGCGGATCGGCCAGACGCTGTTGTCGACGCCGCGCGGTTTCGGCGGCTCCTTGTCGAGCACCACGACTTCGCGCGTGATGGTCGCGCATTCGGCCGGCGCGTCGGCGCGCGTCAGCCGCACCTGCCACTTGCCCGCGACCGGCTTCGGGACCTCCGCGAACCAGGAATACGGCGGCCCGCCGAAGCGCTCATTCGACGTCGCTGCGACGCTGCCATTCGGCGCGACCAGCGTAAGCCGGCCTTCGAGGGGTTTCTCGGCGGCGAACAGGACCCGCAGCGGCGCCCCGCGCCAGGGCGCGATCGGCGACGGCAGCACGGCAATCTCCGCGGCGTCCTCGCAGGTGGTCGCGCGCACGGGGGACGCGCCTTGGGCGCGCGCGTCCGCGGCCGCAATAACGAAGGCCAAGAATACGCCTGCGATCGGCGACAACGCCGTCGCGGCGACAGCTCGTGAGCGCGCTGAGAACAATGGAATCCCTCCGTCCCGGTCCGTCGTGACAATATGGGAAAGCCGGGGCTGAATCATGACCAAAATGAACTGGCGGGCCAATGGGCCGCAGCGCGGAAGGCCTGCGCGGAACCCAGCGTGGCGCTACACCCGGCGAGACCAGCCTCACTTTTCTGTTGATAGCGTTTCGCCGATGCCACCGAAACAAGTTCATCGTTTTGCGCAGATGTTGACGCGTTGTCATACGCGTTCCGTTCATAGCGCCCGAAACCGCTTTGAGCCTGGTCGATTAAGGATTATTGTCCTCCCGTGCCGCTCACCGGGGGCGTGTCCAAAGACGCGCCATAGGCATAGCCGGACCTGCGAATGCACCAATGTCACGTCGAAGGCCACTGCACGGAGTGGTAAGAGCCGAAAGAATGAAAGATTCGAACCTAAGCCGATGATCGCTTTCAAGAATTTATCTTACACCCGATCTTACACCCTACCCTGGCGGTGAAAGAAGAAGCCGGGTGCGAGGGACATTGACCCTCCCCGGCGGGCGGGACTAAGACCTTGAGCGGGCACGAGAACCATGATCGTCCTCATCGACAATTACGACAGCTTCACTTTCAACCTGTTCCACTATCTCGGCGGGTTGGGGGCGGACGTCGTCGTGCATCGCAACGACAAGATCGCGACCGCCGATGTGATCGCGGCGGCGCCCGAGGCAATCGTGCTGTCGCCCGGGCCATGTACGCCGAACGAGGCCGGCATCTGCCTCGACGTCATCGCCAAAGCGTCGTCGACCATCCCGATCCTGGGCGTGTGTCTCGGCCACCAGGCGATCGGCCAGGCGTTCGGCGGCAAGGTCGTGCGCGCGCCGACGCTGGTGCACGGCAAGCTGTCGTCGATCAGGCATCGCGGCGAAGGCGTGTTCCGCGGCATCAACGGACCGTTCCAGGCGACGCGCTACCACTCGCTGGTGGTCGAGCGCGCGACCATGCCGTCGGAGCTTTCAGTCGTCGCGGAAACCGACGACAAGCTCGTCATGGGCGTCGCGCATACGCGGCTGCCGGTACACGGCGTGCAGTTCCATCCCGAGAGCATCGCCTCCGAGCACGGGCATCTCATCCTGAAGAATTTTCTCGACATCGCGGCGACGTGGAACGCCGCGACCGGTCGCAGCACGGCGCGCACGATGCCGGGCAGCCGCCGCGCGGCACGTTGAGGGGCGCGAAGGGCGCAATAATGGGGTTGGACGTGACCGACGATTTCAAGGCGCTCATCGCCAAGGCCGCCTCCGGCGCGTCGTTGACGCGCGAGGAAGCCGCGCGCGGTTTCGACCGCATGATGTCGGGCGAAGCGACGCCGTCGCAGATGGGCGGCCTGCTCATGGCGCTCCGCGTGCGCGGCGAGACCATCGACGAGATCACCGGCGCCGTCTTCGCGATGCGCGAGAAGATGCTGCGCGTGACCGCGCCGCCGGAAGCCATCGACATCGTCGGCACCGGCGGCGACGCCTCGGGCTCCTACAACATCTCGACCTGCGCGGCCTTCATCGTGGCGGGCGCGGGCGTGCCGGTCGCCAAGCACGGCAACCGCGCCCTCTCCTCCCGCTCCGGCGCCGCCGACGTGCTCGGCGCGCTCGGTGTGAAGATCGAGCTGGCGCCGGACGCGGTCGGACGCTGCATCCAGGAGGCCGGTATCGGCTTCATGTTCGCGCCGGCGCATCATCCCGCGATGAAGAATGTGGGTCCCACGCGCGTTGAGCTCGGCACGCGCACCATCTTCAACCTGCTCGGGCCGCTCTCCAATCCCGCCGGCGTCCGCCGCCAGATGGTCGGGGTGTTCTCGCGGCAGTGGGTCGAGCCGCTGGCGCAGGTGCTCAAGAACCTGGGGTCGGAGAGCGTCTGGGTGGTGCACGGCTCCGATGGCCTTGATGAGATCACGATTACCGGGCCCACTTACGTCGCGGCGCTGGAGAAAGGCGCGGTGCGCAGCTTCGAGATCACGCCCGACGAAATCGGTTTCGCCCGGCAGAAGCCGGAGGCGTTGCGCGGCGGCGACGCCGAGCACAACGCCAAGGCGTTGACCGGCGTGCTCAAGGGCGGCAAGGGAGCGTTCCGCGACGTTGCGCTGATGAACGCGGCCGCAGGGCTTGTGGTCGCCGGGGTGGCGAAGACCCTCAAGCAGGGCGTCGAGCAGGCGACGAAGTCGATCGATACCGGTGCTGCCAAAGCGCGCCTCGACAAGCTCGTGCAAGTGTCTAACAGTTAGTAGATTAGTAGAGATGACCCGATGATGGCGCGGCGAACTCGGTGCACCCCCTCTCCCCGGATGGGAGAGGGTTGGGGTGAGGGGGTTCGAACCCATCGAGACCGTACTCCCTCACCCCACCCCTCTCCCCAGGGGAGAGGGAGCCGACCCGACTCGCCTCAGAATTGTCGTTCACCGGGCAGCGATCGCAGAGCTTACTGAGCCATGGCCGACATCCTTGCCGAGATCGAGGCCTACAAGCGCGACGAGATCGCCGCGGCGAAACGTGTCCGGCCTCCGCTCTTGGTCGACGCGGCAGCCAATGCCGCGCCGCCGCCGCGCGGCTTCCTGGCGGCGATCGAGCGCAAGCTTGCCGCGGGCAGCTACGCGCTGATCGCCGAGGTGAAGAAGGCGAGCCCGTCGAAAGGACTGATCCGCGCCGATTTCGATCCGCCGAAACTCGCGCGGGCCTATGAAGCCGGCGGCGCCGCCTGTCTTTCGGTGCTCACCGACGCGCCGTCCTTCCAAGGCAGTCCCGACCACCTGACCGCGGCCCGCAACGCCACCGCGCTGCCCGCGCTCCGCAAGGATTTCATGTACGAGCCCTACCAGGTGGCGGAAGCACGCGCCTGGGGCGCCGACTGCATCCTGATCATCATGGCGGCGGTCGACGACGCCACTGCAAAATCCCTCGAAGACGCGGCGTTCGCGCTCGGCATGGACGTCTTGCTCGAAGTCCACAACGCCGACGAGCTCACGCGCGCGCTCAAGCTCAAATCGCGGCTGATCGGCATCAACAACCGTGACCTCAAGACCTTCGACACCACGCTCGCC
Source organism: Xanthobacteraceae bacterium (assembly GCA_019745775.1). Lineage (GTDB taxonomy): Bacteria > Pseudomonadota > Alphaproteobacteria > Rhizobiales > Xanthobacteraceae > VAZQ01. The sequence goes on from JAIESR010000107.1 coordinate 10,140, forward strand.
ACCAGCGATCGGCTGGCGCCCAAGGTACCGCTCGACCGCATCATCGTCGGCGAGAGCGGGATTGCGACGCCCGACGACGTTGCCCGGCTGGCGCGCGTCGGCATCCGCGCCTTCCTGGTCGGCGAAAGCCTGATGCGGCAGGAAGACGTGGAACAGGCGACGCGCGTGCTGATCAGCCGGGAGCCGCGCCGCGCCAGCGCCGCCGGGTGAGCCGATGGCACGCGCCAAAACCAAATCGACGGGGAAGAGCAAGCCCAAGCTTGAGCGCAAGACCGGCGCGATAGCGCCTCCGGCCACGACCCTCACTCATATCGGGGCGAGCGGCGACGCCCGCATGGTGGACGTGTCGGCGAAAGCGGCGACCGAGCGCGAAGCCGTCGCCGAAGGCCATGTCGTGATGACGGTGAAGACGCTCGACCTGGTGCTGCAAGGCAATTCCAAGAAGGGCGACGTGATGGGCGCCGCGCGCATCGCCGGTATCATGGCGGCGAAGCAGACCCACAAGCTGATCCCGCTCTGCCATCCGCTGCCGATCACCAAGATCGCGGTCGACATCCAGCCCGACCACAAGCTGCCGGGGCTGGTCGTGCAGGCGACCGTCAAGGTCACCGGCCAGACCGGCGTCGAGATGGAGGCGCTCACCGCGGTGTCGGTCGCGTGCCTCACCATCTACGACATGGTCAAGGCGGTCGAGCGCGGCATGCGGATCGAGGGCGTGCGGCTGCTCGAGAAATCGGGCGGCCAGTCCGGCCACTACCGAGCGAAGGAGTGACGCGCGTGGCGGCGCTGATGCCGGTTGCAGAAGCGCTCGCGCGGGTGCTTGACGGTGCCACGCCGCTGCCCGCCGAAGCCGCGTCGCTCAACGACGCCCACGGCCGCGTGCTCGCCGCCGACCTCGCCGCCAGGCGCACGCAGCCTCCGGACGACGTCTCCGCCATGGACGGGTACGCCGCCCGTGCCGAGGACGTCGCGAAGCTCCCTGCGACGCTCAAGGTGATCGGCGAAGTCGCCGCCGGGCACCCGTTCGACGGCAAGGTCGGGCCCGGCCAGGCGGCGCGGATCTTCACCGGCGGCGTCGTCCCGCCCGGCGCCGACACCATCGTGATCCAGGAAAATACCATCCGTGACGGCGATACGGTGACCGTGACCGAGGGCAAGGCGCCCAAGGGCCGCCACATCCGCGTCGCCGGGCTCGATTTCAAGCCGGGCAGCGTGCTCCTGACCAAGGGCACGCGCCTCAGCGCCCGCGACCTCGCGCTCGCGGCCGCCATGAACCACCCGACCGTGCCGGTGCATCGCGCGCCCAGGGTCGCGGTGCTCGCGACCGGCGACGAGCTGGTGATGCCGGGCACCGAGCCGGGCTTCGGCGAGATCGTCTACTCCAACGGCTACGCCACCATGGCGCTGGCCCGCGGCGACGGCTGCACGGTCATCGACCTCGGCATCGTCAAGGACCGCCTCGACGACACCGTCGCCGCCGTCCGCCGCGCCCGGGAGGCTGGCGCCGACCTCCTGGTGACCTCGGGCGGGGCCTCCGTCGGCGATTACGACCTCGTGCAGAAGGCGCTGGCGGCCGAAGGGCTCGCGCTGTCGTTCTGGAAGGTCGCGCTGCGACCCGGGCGGCCGATGATGCACGGACGGCTCGGGTCGATGCATGTGCTCGGCCTGCCCGGCAACCCGGTGTCGGCCTTCGTCTGTGCCGTGCTCTTCCTCGTGCCGCTGATCCGGCGACTCGCCGGACGCGCGGACGTCGAGCCGCGAATCGAATCGGCCGTGCTCGGCTGTGACCTCCCGGAGAACGACGAGCGGGCAGATTATTTGCGGGCCACGCTGACCGACGGACCCGACGGTCCGGTCGCCACGCCGTTCTCCCAGCAGGACAGTTCCATGCTGGTTCCGCTAGCAAAAGCGGGCTGTTTATTGGTTCGCGAGCCCCATGACCCGGCCGCGCGCGCGGGCTCCCGCTGCAGCATCCTGAAGCTCGCCCTATAACGCTTCTTCGATTTGTTCACGCCAAATTAAATGGTTGCGGAACACATATGGAACGGATAGTGTTTGTTCATGATTTGTTTCGACAAGCCCCGAAGGGCGCGTCGCAGCCGGGGGACCCGAGAGAGATGCTGACCCGCAAGCAGGCAGAGCTTCTGCGCTTCATCCACGAACGCCTCAAAGAGGCGGGCGTGCCGCCTTCCTTCGACGAGATGAAGGACGCCCTCGACTTGCGGTCCAAGTCCGGCATCCACCGGCTGATCACCGCGCTCGAGGAGCGCGGCTTCATTCGCCGCCTGCCCAACCGCGCGCGCGCGATCGAGGTCATCAAGCTTCCGGACTCGGTCGCCCATGGCATGGGCGGCACCGGGCGCTCGCGCGGGTTCACGCCGAGCGTCATCGAAGGCAATCTGGGGCGCGTGCGCGCCGCCAGCGAGGACGAGAGCGGACGGCCGGTCGCCGTGCCGGTGATGGGCCGCATCGCCGCCGGCACGCCGATCGAGGCGATCCAAAGCAAGAGCTCGGTCATCAATATGCCGCCCGACATGCTGTCCTCGGGCGAGCACTTCGCCCTCGAAGTGCGCGGCGACTCCATGATCGAAGCCGGCATTCTCGACGGCGACATGGCCGTGATCAAGCGCACCGACGTGGCCGACACCGGCGACATCGTGGTCGCGCTGATCGACGAGGAGGAGGCCACCCTCAAGCGCTTCCGCCGCCGTGGCGCCTCGATCGCGCTGGAGCCGGCGAACACCGCCTATGAGGTGCGGATCCTGCCGCCCAACCGCGTGCGCATCCAGGGCAAGCTGATCAGCCTGCTCAGGCGCTATTAGTCGCCGGGCTCGAGGTCCTCGGGCCGCGGCGTGGCATCACGCGGCGGTGTGCGGGATGCCGGAGGGCCGGCGGCAGGCGTGCCCGCGTCACCGACAGGGGGCCGCGCCTGCGCCCAGGGACGGTCGTAGCCCTGCGGCCTGACCGCGGACATCGCAAACCCCTCCCCGCTTCGCCGTAGCGCCACCGTCCCGGTCCGGCGCAACACGCCGCGGTCGATCACCGTCGCCGCGCAGCCGGCCGGCGCATCGAGCGGCGACGCCACCACCGCGGCACGGCGGCAGTCCTCCTCCAACGCCTCGAGCGAACGCGCCAGCGCGACCAGCCGTCCGTCCGCAAGGCGCCCGACGCAGCCGACCCCATCGCAGCGAATGCCGGCGCCGAGACTCGCGTCGGTGTGCGACCGCGGATCGGCATCGGCGGCGAGCCACTGCCGGACGGCGAAGGTATCGCTGCCGCCGCGGACGATGCTCAGCCGTCCGTCCGAACCGCGGACAGCGAAAGTGAGCCCGTCGGCGGCGACAAGCACATCGGGCTGCGGTGTGCGCACCGCCCAGACGCTCGCGACCGCGAGCAATGCGACGCCCGTAAGGCGCAACGGCGATTTGAGCAGGCAGAGCAGAACGAGCCCGGCGCTGCCGACGAGCAACGGTCCGATCCCGAACGCCGCCATGCGGCCGACCGCGCCCGGCAGGCTCGCCACCCAGAGCGCGATGGCGATCATCCAGTCGATACCCCAGCCCATCAGGTACCAGGCGAAGCCGTCGAGCCCGAGCGGCATCAGCACCACGCCGAGGATGCCCATCGGCATGGTCCAGGCCGAAACGAACGGCATCGCCAGCAGGTTCGCGATCACGCCATAGGGTGCTAGCCGATGGAAGTGATAGGCGGCGAACAGCGTGGTCGCGAAGCCGGCGAGCAGCGACACGATGACGAGCCCGACGATCGCGCGGCCGCCCCAGAGCGCGACGCGCATGCCCATCGGGGTCTCCGCCGCCGCGCTCATCCAGGAGAGGCCGCACTCATAGCCTGCGACCAGCGCGAGCGTCGCCGCAAACGACATCTGGAAGCTCGGATGCACGATCGCCTCGGGGGTGAGCAGCAGCACGATGATGGCCGCCGCCGTCAGCGTCCGCAGCGTGATGGCGGGGCGATCGACCATCACGCCGATCAGCACGATCGCGATCATGATGAAGGAGCGCTGGGTGGCGACCTCGGCGCCCGACAGCACGAGGTAGAACGCCGCCGCAAAGAGCGCCGCCAGCGCCGCCCATTTCTTGACCGGGAAATGGCCGGCGGTCGCCGGCATCAATGCGAACAGCGCCCGCAGCACGAAGAAGATCACGCCGGCGACCACCGCCATGTGATAGCCGGAGATCGACAGCACGTGCCCGAGCCCAGAAACGAACATCGCGTCGTTGAGCGGCGTCGAGATCGCGTCGCGCTTGCCGGTGATCAGCGCGGAGGCGATCGCGCCGCGGTCGCCGGCAAGCACCGCGCGGATGCGGCGGTCCAGCGCGTCGCGCATCGCGTCGATGGCCGCTGCCGCGCGCAGCTTGAGCCCCGGCAGCAAGGGCGGCTCGACGGTGCGAATACGCCCGAGCACGAACCCGGACGCGCCGATGCCCTGGAAGTAGAGGCTGCGGGCGAAATCGTAGCCGCCGGGCCGCAGCGGCTCGAGCGGCGGCGACAGCCGCGCCTTGAACTCCACATACGACGCGACCGGCGGCGCGGTGCCCTTGCGCACCGAGACGCGCACGCGTTCCGGCGGCTGGTCGAGCCGCTTGCCTGAGATGCGATGAACGCGCACGACGATACGGTCGGAGCGCTCCCGTTCCTCGCGCGCTTCCACGAAGCCGGCGATGTCGACATTCCAGGCTGCCGCCTGCAGCACCGGGTGGGCGATGAAGCCGCGCTTCGCCGTCGCGGCGAGGAAACCCGCCGAGGCAGCGGCTAGAGCGAGTGCAAGCGGGAAAGCGATCACCCGGTTGCGGATAACAGCGGCACCCGCCACGGCGACGACGAAGACGATCATTGCCGCCCACGGCGCGGGCTCCCGGTCGGCGGTGAAGTAGAGAATGATCCCGAGACCGAACGAAATCGCGAGCCAGGGCACGAGCCGTCCTGGCCCCACGTCCGCCAGCGCCCAGGCGCGCAGCCGCTTGCCGATCGGTCGCGCGAGGCCGCCAAGGCTGTCCGGCCAAGCCCACGCCGGCCGACGGCCGCCTGCCGGCGGCCAGACCGCTTCGCCTCCAGCCGCTTCCCGTCCGCGCGCGATGCTTTGATCGGCCACGGTGCCAACGCCCACGCCACTTCGCCCACCGCGGACATGGTACATCGCCCGCGGGCGCTGCACAGGTGCGGTCCACGCAATTCACACGCGGGAGTTACAGGAGAAAAATCAGGCCGTCTTCGCGCCTGACACCTTCGCCGCAGAAACTTTGGCCCAGGTGTCGCGCAGTCCGACGGTGCGGTTGAACACGAGCTTGCCGGGCTTTGTGTCCGGGTCGGTACAGAAATAGCCCTGCCGCTCGAACTGGACGGGCGCCGGTGAATTGCCGGACGTCGCCAGGCTCGGCTCGAGCCGCGCGCCGGCGAGCACCTCGAGGGAATTCGGATTGAGATCGGCGGCGAAATTGGCGGCGTCGGGATTGGGACTGTTGAACAGCGAATTGTAGACCCGCACCTCGGCCGGCACGGAATCGGTCGCCGAGACCCAGTGGATGGTGCCACGGACCTTGCGGCCGTCGGGCGCATCGCCGCCGCGGGTCGCGGGGTCATAAGTGCAGCGCAATTCGATCACTTCGCCCGCGGTGTTCTTCACGACCTCGCGACAGGTGACGAAGTAGGCGTAGCGCAGCCGAACCTCCTTGCCCGGCGACAGGCGGAAGAACCCCTTCACCGGGTTCTCCATGAAGTCGTCGCGCTCGACATAGAGCTCACGGCCGAAACGGATCTTGCGCGTACCCAAGGCCGGATCGTCGGGATGATTGACGGCGTCGAGCTCCTCGCTCTGCCCGTCGGGGTAGTTCTCGATCACGACCTTGAGCGGGCGGAGCACCGCCATGCGGCGCTGCGCGCCTTTGTTGAGCACCTCGCGGACCGCATGCTCGAACATCGCGATGTCGACGGTGCTGTTGGCCTTGGCGACGCCGATGCGCTTGACGAAATCGCGCAGCGCCTCCGGCGGCACGCCGCGGCGGCGCATTCCTGCCAGCGTCGGCATGCGCGGATCGTCCCAGCCGCTGACGTGGCCGTCGCGCACCAGCAGGGTCAGCACCCGCTTCGACAGGATCGTGTAGGTGAGATTGAGACGCGCGAACTCGTACTGATGCGGATGCGACGGAATCCCTTTGATGTTGTCGAGGAACCAGTCGTAGAGCGGCCGGTGATCCTCGAACTCGAGGGTGCAGATCGAATGCGTGATGCCCTCGATCGCGTCCGACTGGCCGTGGGCGTAGTCATAGCTCGGATAGATCGACCATTTGGTGCCGGTGCGCGGGTGGTTGGCGTGCAGGATGCGGTAGAGCACCGGATCGCGCAGGTTGATGTTGCCGGACGCCATGTCGATCTTCGCGCGCAGCACACGCGCGCCGTTCGGAAATTCGCCGGCCCGCATGCGGCGCAACAGGTCGAGATTCTCGTCCACCGACCGGTCGCGGAACGGGCTGTTGCGGCCGGGCTCGGTGAGCGTGCCGCGGTTCATGCGCATCTCGTCCTGTGACTGATCGTCGACATAGGCCTTGCCGTCGCGGATCAGGTCTTCCGCCCACTGGTAGAGCTGCTCGAAATAGTCCGATGCATGGTAGAGGTGCTTGCCCCAATCGAAGCCGAGCCAACGCACGTCCTTTTCGATGGCGTCGATGTATTCCTGCTCTTCCTTGGTCGGATTGGTGTCGTCGAAGCGCAGGTGACAGCGGCCGCCGAATTCCTCGGCCACGCCGAAATTCAGGCAGATCGACTTGGCGTGACCGATGTGCAGGTAGCCGTTCGGTTCCGGCGGAAACCGCGTGACCACTGTGGTGTGACGCTTCGCATCCAGGTCGGCCTGGACGATATCGCGGATAAAGTCGCGCCCGGGTGTGGTCGCCTCGGCAACTGACATAGCGATTCCTCGTTTCGGGGCCTATGTGCCAAATCCGGATGGATGCGCCAAGCGGTTTGCAATCTGCCGCTAACCCAACGGCTGACCAGGAGATAGGCCACGGCCGCGCACTATGCTACAGGGGCGGCCTCATTCCGCCCGCCGCCACGACGCCTGCAACAGAATGACCGAGATCGTTACCCGCTTCGCCCCCTCACCGACTGGTTTCCTCCATATCGGCGGCGCGCGGACCGCCCTGTTCAACTGGCTTTACGCGCGCGGGCGCGGCGGCAAGATGCTGCTGCGGATCGAGGACACCGACCGCGAACGCTCTACCAAGGCGGCGATCGACGCGATCCTCGATGGCCTCAACTGGCTCGGCATCACCTGGGACGGCGACGCGATCTATCAGTTCCCGCGGGCGGCGCGCCATCGCGAGGTGGTCGAGCAGATGCTTGCGGCCGGCGCCGCCTACCGCTGCTACGCAACGCCCGACGAGCTGACCGAGATGCGCGAGAAGGCCCGTGCCGAGGGCCGCAAGCGGCTCTATGACGGGCGCTGGCGCGACCGCGATCCGAGCAAGGCACCGCCCGGCGCGAAGCCGGCCATCCGCCTGCGGGCGCCGCTCGAAGGCGAAACCGTCATCGAGGACCACGTCCAAGGCCGCGTGGTCTTTCAGAACGAGAACCTCGACGACTTCGTGCTGCTGCGCTCGGACGGAAACCCGACCTACATGCTCGCGGTCGTGGTCGACGACCACGACATGGGCGTCACCCACATCATCCGTGGCGACGACCACCTCGCCAACGCGCCACGCCAGAAACAGATCTACGACGCCATGGGCTGGACGGTGCCGCAGATGGCGCACATCCCGCTGATCCATGGTCCGGACGGCGCCAAGCTTTCCAAGCGCCATGGTGCGCTGGGGGTCGAGGCTTACCGGGCGATGGGATACCTGCCGCAGACCATGCGCAACTACCTGGCGCGACTCGGCTGGAGCCATGGCGACCAGGAAATCTTCTCGACCGAAGAGCTGATCGCGGCGTTCGACCTGCCGCAGATCGGCCGCTCGCCGGCGCGGCTGGACCTGGCGCGGCTCGACAGCCTCAACGGCCACTACATCCGCCAGTACACGGACACCGCGTTGCTGACCGAGATCGATCGCGTGCTACCCCACATTGCCGGCGGAACGGAGCTGGCAGCCAAGCTGACCCCCGAGCTTCGGGCGCGCCTCTGCGCGGCCATGCCGGGGCTCAAGGAGCGCGCCAAAACGCTGGTCGAACTGGTCGAAGGCTCTCACTATTTGTGGGCCGACCGGCCGCTCCAGCTCGACGAGAAAGCCAATGGCATCCTGACTGCCGACGCGCGGGGTTTGATGCGCGAGCTGGTTAACGATCTCGCCGCGCTCGGCACCTGGGATGCGGCGGCCACAGAGCAGGCGGTCCGCGCCTTTGCCGAGCGCAAGGAAACCAAGCTCGCCAATGTGGCGCAGCCGCTGCGCGCCGCCCTGACCGGCCGCACGACCTCGCCGCCGATTTTCGATGTGCTGGCCGTCCTCGGCCGCGAGGAAAGCCTCGCCCGCCTGCGCGACCGGCTTTGACGGCGACCCGTCACCAAGCCCGGGTTAAGACCCCTCACGCAACCTCGTGATATGTGCGCGCCGCAGGGCTCCATCTTGCAGCGCACACTTGAATAAGCTACGCAATTTGGGAACCTCCCCCCGCGGCCCGGCCGGAGTTCCATCCCGCAGATCGCATCCTGTGGGGTCCGTTCCGCTGGGCTCATGCAACCGAGGGCTCGACGATGGACGCGAAGACCGGCGCCAATACCAAGCAAGCACAGCTCACGATCGGCAATCAGAACTACTCGTTCCCGATCTACGAGGGGACGATCGGCCCGTCGGTCGTCGACATCGCCAAACTCTACGCCCAGGCCGGCGTCTTCACCTACGATCCGGGCTACACCTCGACCGGCAGCTGCGAATCCAAGATCACCTATATCGACGGCGATGAAGGCGTCCTGCTCTATCGCGGCTATCCGATCGAGCAGATCGCCGAGCACGGCGACTTCCTCGAGACCTGTTACCTCCTGCTCTACGGCGAGCTGCCGACCCCGGGCCAGAAAGCCGACTTCGACAATCGCGTGACCAATCACACGATGGTCCACGAGCAGATGAGCCGCTTCTATCAAGGCTTCCGCCGCGACGCGCACCCGATGGCGATCATGACCGGCTGCGTCGGCGCCTTGTCGGCGTTCTACCACGACTCGACCGACATCTCCGATCCGCACCAGCGCATGGTGGCATCGATCCGCATGATCGCGAAGATGCCGACGATCGCGTCGATGGCCTACAAATATTCGATCGGCCAACCGTTCATCTATCCGAAGAACGAGCTCGATTACGCCACCAACTTCCTGCGCATGTGCTTCGCGGTGCCGTGCGAAGAGTACAAGGCCAACGCTGTGCTGGCGCGCGCCATGGACCGCATCTTCATCCTGCACGCCGACCACGAGCAGAATGCATCGACCTCGACGGTCCGGCTCGCCGGCTCGTCGGGCGCCAATCCGTTTGCCTGCATCGCAGCCGGCTGCGCTTCGCTGTGGGGCCCCGCGCATGGCGGCGCCAACGAAGCCGCGCTCAAGATGCTGGCCGAGATCGGTCGCGTCGAGCGTATCCCAGAATACATCAGGCGCGCCAAGGACAAGAACGACTCGTTCCGCCTGATGGGCTTTGGCCACCGGGTCTACAAGAACTACGATCCGCGTGCGAAGATCATGCAGAAGACCTGTCACGAGGTGCTCAACGAGATGGGCATCAAGGACGACCCCCTGCTCGATGTCGCGCTCGAGCTCGAGCGCATCGCGCTGTCGGACGAATACTTCATCGACAAGAAGCTCTATCCGAACATCGACTTCTATTCGGGCATCACGCTCAAGGCGATGGGCTTCCCGACCGCCATGTTCACCGTGCTGTTCGCGGTCGCGCGCACCGTCGGCTGGATCGCCCAGTGGAAGGAAATGATCGAGGATCCGGACCAGAAGATCGGCCGTCCCCGCCAGCTCTATACCGGCGCGCAACGGCGCGACTACCAGCCGATCTCGCGCCGGAAATAACAACCGCTATTTCGTTAGGTAAGACAGGACGATGTCGGCGGCCCGGCCGCTCGGCTCGGCCGTGCCGGTTTCCATGATGCTATCGAGGCGCGCGAAGGCCTCGACCTGCCGCCGGCGTTCCGCGCTGTCAACGAGCAAAGGCGTCAGCGCGTCAGCCAGATTCCTCGGCGTGCAGTCCCGCTGCAACAGCTCCGGCACGACGTTTTCGCCGATAACCAGATTGGCGAGGATGATCGAGGGCACGTTGATTGCCGCGCGCGCGATCATCTCATCGAGCAGCGAGACCTTGTAGGCCGCGACGGTGGGCACGCCCGCGAGCGCCAGCTCGAGCGTCACGGTGCCGGATTTGGCGAGTGCCGCACGGGCGGTGCGGAATGCCGCCCACTTTTCGGCGGGGCTCACGACCACGCGCGGCCGTACCGTCCAGCCCGCCGTCGCCGCCTGCACACTGTTCTCGAGCTGCGGCACGGTCGGGACCACCACGTCGATCGGTCCGGCGCGATCCCTCACCAGGGCCACGGCTTCGCCGAAAACCGCCGTCATGCGCCTGATTTCGCCCGCCCGGCTGCCCGGCAGCGCGACCACGACCGGCGGATCGGCGAGCCGCCGCGCTGCCTCACCGGCATTGGGGCGCAGCCTATCCAACTGCTCGATCAACGGATGCCCGACATAGCTGCAGGGTGGCCCGCCGAGCCGCTCATGGGCCTGCGGTTCGAACGGCAACAGTGCCAGCACGTGGTCGACATAGGCCCGCATCGCGCGTGCGCGGCCAGGCCGCCATGCCCACACCGATGGCGAGACATAATCGACGATCGGGATCGAGGGCGACGCCTTGCGCACGCGCTTGGCGATCCGGTGCGTCAATTCCGGGCTGTCGATGATCACAAGCACATCCGGGCGTGCCGCCACGACGCGGTCCGCGACATCACGGATGTAACGCAGGATCGCCGGCAGGTGCGTGATCACGCCGAAGCCGATCAACGCCAGCGGCTCACCCGGCCGTAGTGATTGAAGGCCCTCGTTCGCCATCTCGCCGCGGCCGACGCCGATCAGGCGCAACGCATGATGCCTCGATTTCAGGGCGCGCATCAGCGCCGCACCGAGGTGATCCCCGGACGCTTCCGCCGCGATGATGCAGACGGTGAGCGGCTCGGACGAGCGCGCCGCCCCGGCCGGGACCGTCATGGCGTTGCTCCGGGGCGTTTGCCCACCACGAAGAGCCCGGCGCGGTCTGCCGCCTCGGCGACGCGCGCCGGTTCGGCGATGATGGTCTCGCCGGCCGCCACCGCGATGCCCGCAAGCTTCGCCTGCGTGGCCTTTTCGATCGTGCGCGGGCCGATCGATGGAAGGTCGATCCGCCGATCCTGCGTGGGCTTCGGCGCTTTAACCAGGACGCCGCTGTTCTCGGGGATGTTGATCCGTCCCCCGGCGCGGAGCGCGGCAATGCGATCAAGCATCTGATCGGTGCCTTCCGCCGCCTCGATGGCGAGCACCCGGTTGTTTGCGACCACCACGGCCTGGCCGACGTCGAATGCGTTGATTGCGGCGATCAGCTCAAATCCGCGCGCGATATCGTCCTCATGGGCCGCAGACGGCTTGACGAGACCCAGCGGCCCCTCTGCCACCAGAATTTCCGGCGCCACCTCGTGGGCGCCGACCAAGCGGAACCCATGCTCCTCGAACAGCTTGGCAATGCCGGACAGCAGCGTGTCGTCGCCGCCTTTGAAAATACGGAAGACACGCGGCAGCAGGCGCAACGTCAGCCAGTCAAACCGCAGGTCGCGAATGGCGGGACGGATGACGTTGCCGATCATGACGACGTCGCGGCAGCCTTCCTGATGGGCCAGACGGCGAAACCGGCCTGCGCTGCCGAGATGCAGCCAGTGGTGACGGTACCCCTCGAACGCCGACGGATCGGCCCAGCCGTGGATCGGAAACAGCACGACCGGACGGCCATCCCGTCCAACCGCGGCCGCGACCGTCAACGGAAGGGTGCCGCCGCCGCAAATGATCGCGACCGGCTCTCCGTTTCCTGGCGTAGGCGCCTGGCTCATGAGCCCGTGTTGGCGACTTCGGCGGGCTCGCCCGCCGTTCCGGCACGCTCGGCAATCATCAACGAGCGATGATCGGATGCGCGAATGAAATCGATGATCTTGCCGACCAGGGGATGCCCGGCGAATTCCCGCTCGACGGACGGCAGCCGCTGCTCGAACGTGCCATCGCCATGGAACAGCATCCGATAGGCGCGCCACACGCCCTTGATGTCTTCGCGCGAACAGCCGCGTCGTTTCATGCCAACGATGTTCACGCCGCGCAGCGTAGCGCGGAACCCTACGGCCGTTCCGAATGGAATGACGTCGGCGGGAATGCCGCTCATGCCGCCGATCATCGCGCCTTCGCCGATCCGGACGAACTGATGGACCGCGACCAGGCCGCCGAGAAAGGCATTGTCGCCCACCACGACGTGGCCGCCGAGAACCACGTTGTTGGCGAACGTCACGTCATTGCCGACGCGGCAATCGTGCGCGATGTGGCTTCCCACCATGATCAGGCAGCGATCGCCCACCGTCGTGGTGCCGCCGCCATCTTCGGTACCGATGTTCATCGTGACGTGCTCGCGGATGTCGCAATCCGCGCCAATGACCAATCTGGTCGGCCCGCCGCGATAGCGCGTGGATTGCGGCGCACCTCCGAGCGACGTGAACGGCGCGACACGCGTGCGCGCACCGATGGAGGTGTGGCCCTGAACGTGAACCTGCGCCGCGAGCTTGCAGCCCTCGCCGATGACGGCGTCGCCGCCGATCACGCAATAGGGACCGATCGACACGCCGCGCCCGACAACGGCGCCCGTGCTCACCCGCGCGGTGGCGTCGATGAGCGCATCGGTCATCGGTTGCTCAACATGGCGCCGATGTCGGCCTCGGCGACGACGCGGCCCTCGACCTTCGCTTCGCCGTGGTACCACCACATGTTGCGTTTGTGCGCGATCTTGGTCACGTGGTACTCGACGGTATCGCCTGGCGTTACCGGTTTGCGGAATTTCGCTTTGTCGATGGTCATGAAGTAGACCATCTTCGGCCCGTCGATCTTGTAGGACAATGCGCACAGCGCGCCGGCGGTCTGCGCCATGCCCTCGATCAGCAGCACGCCGGGGAACACCGGGTTCTCCGGAAAATGCCCGAGAAACTGCGGTTCGTTGATCGTCACGTTCTTGATGCCGACCGCCGACTCGTCGCCCTGCATATTGATGATGCGGTCGATCATCAGGAACGGATAGCGGTGCGGCAGCGCCTTCATGATCGCCATGATGTCGGCCGCGTCGAGGGTCGTGACCGCCTCGTTCATCGGACGGTTCCTCGTGCATCCGGGACCGGTTTCGCCGGCGACCCGAGCCACGCCTGGCCGGCCGGAATATCGGACATGACCTCACTCTGCGCACCCACGCGGGCACCCTCGCCGATCGTCAGATTGTCGGCAACACCGACCTGCCGCTCCAACATGACGTAGTCCTCGAGCACAACGCTGCCTGCAATTCCAACCTGCGCAACCAACACGCAATGACGGCCAATGACCGTATTGTGGCCCACCTGGACCTGGTTGTCGATCTTGCTGCCCTCGCCGATCATGGTGTCGCTGAGGCCGCCGCGATCGATGCAACTGCCGGCGCCGATCTCGACGTCGTCCTGAACGATTACCCGTCCGACTTGCGGAATCTTAAGATGTCCGTTCGGGGCCATCGCGAAGCCGAATCCATCCTGCCCGATCCGACAGCCCGCGTGCAGAATGACGCGGTCTCCGATCAGGGCATGCGCCACCGACGCGTTCGGGCCGATCGCGCAGTTCCGGCCGATCCGGACGTCGGCACCGATGACGGCATTGGCGCCGATCGTGGTGCCTGACCCGACCTCAGCTCCGGCGCCGATGACCGCACCGGGGTCGATCGTCACGCCGCTTTCGAGGCGCGCGCTCGGATGAACGACCGCGCCCGCCGCTACGCCCGGGGCCGCATGCGCACCGGAAAACAGCGACGACGGACGCAGCGCGTCCGGAAACAGCGCGCGCGCAACGGCGACGAAGGCCTCGAATGGCTGTTCGACGACCAGCAAGGCGGTGTGCGCCGGCACGCACGCGGCCGAATGCCGATCGGTGAGGCAGGCGCCGACGGCACTGGCGCGAGCCCGATCCAAGTCCCTGGCCTGATCCAGGAAGGCGAGGTCCGATGGGCCGCCCCGATCGAGTGTGGCTATGCCTGTGATCGTTCGCGCGGGGTCGGCATTGCGATGCAGCTCCGCGCCGGTGAGCTTGGCTATCTCGCCGACGCTGATCCGCCTGTCGCCCCGAAAAAACGATCGCGCGCTCATACCACTCCGGACGTGCCGCGATCGACGTTTCGCTTAGAACGTCGTCCCGCCGCTGAAACGGAAAATCTGGGTACGATCGTATGAGCGCTTTGTGATCGGATATGCAAGATCGAAACGCAGCGGTCCGAACGGCGACGCCCAGAGCAGGCCGGCGCCGACCGAAGAGTTAACGAACATGCCGTTGGCCGACGGTTGCAGGCATTCGTTGGTCACGGTCCAACACGTGGGGCCCTTATAATTCCAAAGCGACCCGGCATCGGCGAACACCGCCAACTTGATGCCGACTTCCTTGGGCGCGAAGAACAGCGGCGTCTGGAATTCAACGCTGGTGCCCCAGTACGACGACCCGCCGAGCGCGTCGTTGGTGGTGCCGGGGGTCAGGTCGCGCGGGCCGATGCCGGACGGCGCGAAGCCGCGGACCAGATTCGGACCCATCTGGAAGTGATCCAGCATCCGCAATCCGTCAGAGCCCCAGCCGTAGATATAGCCAGCCTGCAGGCGGAACACGCCGATGACGTCCTGGATCGGCTCATAGTAGCTGCGGATGTCGGTGGTGGTGCGGATGTACTGCACGTCGCCGCCGACGCCGGCGAAGTCCTGCTTCAGCACCGCGAGCAGGCCGCTGGTCGGATTGCGGTTGTTGTCGAGCGTGTTGTAGGCGAGGTCGTAGCCGACCAGCGAGGTGATGACGGTTCCCCGCGCCAGCTCGCGGCGGACGGCCAGCGATGCTTCGCCGTCCTGGAAGCAGTTCTGCTGCCCTGTCGATGCAGAGAACGGCAGACCCGTCGCGGGGTCGATCAGGCCCACGTTCGCCGGCGTGGGATAGGTCCCGAGAGCGCTATTGGGATCGACGTTGGTACAGTTCCGCAAGTGGAACGGGAGGTCAATCTTCTGGCTGAAGATCGAGTAGCGAAGCTGCAGCGACAGGTCTTCGCGCAGCGTGAACCCAAACCGGATATTGCCGCCGGTGGTGCGCGACTCGTAGGAGACGAAATTCGTCGCCTTCTGCACGCGCGAGAAGAGGTCGACGCCGAGCGCGATCCGGTACCCGAGCAGGTAAGGCTCGACGAAGGAGACCGAATAGCCCGACGAGTTCTGGCCGTACTGCACCGACGCCTTCGCGTACAGGCCGTAGCCCAGGAAGTTGCGCTCGCCGATGCTGACTTCGGCGAGGAAGCCGTCCGCGGTCGAATAGCCGCCACCGACCGAGAACTCACCGGTCGACTGCTCTTCGACGAGCACATTGATGATGACGCGATCCGGCGACGAGCCCGGGTCGGTCGCGATCTTCACCTCCTTGAAGTAGCCAAGGTTGCGGAGCCGCCGCTCGGCACGATTGATCAGGGCGCGATTGTAGGGATCGCCTTCGGCAACGTCGAATTCGCGCCGAATCACAAAATCGCGCGTCCGCGTGTTGCCGCGAATATTGATCTGCTCGATGTAGATGCGCTGCCCGTCGTCGATCGTGTAGATGAGATTGACCCGCCGCGCCTGGTAATCGCGATCGGCCCGCGGCCGCACCATCGCAAAGGCATAGCCCTGGCGCGCGGCCTCGATCGTCATATCCTCGACCGACCTCTCCAGCGCTTCCGCGTTGTAGACATCGCCGGGGGATGTCCTGACCCGCGAACGCATCAATCCGGCATCGATGGCGCGCACGTTCGAGACAACGTCGACCGTTCCCACCCGATATTGCTCGCCCTCTTCGATGGTGAAGGTGACGACAAAACCATTGCGCGTCGGATCGAATTCGGCGGCCGCGCCGACGATACGCACGTCGATATAGCCGTTCTTCAGGTAGAACCGCCGCAGCAGTTCGCGGTCCGCTTCCAGCCGGTCCTGATCGTAGATGTTGGTGCTCTGCAGGAACGACAGGATGTTGGTCTGGGTGGTGCGAACGACGTCCTTCAACCGCCAAGATGAATAGGCGCGATTGCCGACAAACTCGATTCCGAGGATCGTGGTCTTGTCGCCTTCGCTGATTTCGAAGACGAGATCGACGCGGCCGTTCGGCAGGTCGATGATCTTGGGCACCACCGTCACGTCATAGCGGCCGCTGCGGCGATAGACCTCGACGATACGCTGCACGTCCGACTGCACGACGCCGCGCGACAGCGTTCCGCGCTCTTTCGACTGGATTTCGGGCTTGAGCTGATCGTCCTTGACGCGGCGATTGCCCTCGAACTGGATGCGGTTGATGACCGCGTTCTCGACCACGACGACGACGATGCGTCCGCCCGATTGCCGGATGCTGACGTCCTGGAACAGGCCGGTGTTGTAGAGGGCCTTGTAGGCCTCATCGATCTCGAAGGCGCCGAGGCGGCCGCCCGGACCCGGCTTGAAATAGGAACGAATGGTCGCGGCCTCGACCCGGCGGTTGCCCTGGACGTCGATATTGCTTTGCGCATAGGCCACGGGCGTCGTCAGCACGACCGATGCCGTGCCGAGAAGCACACTGCTCAGGAGCAGCCCAACCGCTCCCAGCGTCCGAATAAGCCGCAGACCCCACGTCACGCCCTAGTCCCCCTCCGAACCCCCGTTCCCCCGGGGTTCGCCGATCATTAGGCCCCTGGTTCTACAGGGATTTGGCTGCGCCGCAAACCAATCTATCCACGCGGCCGTCCTTTGCTGTCAAACCGTTGCCCATACACAACAATTACCGCCTAAATCATGCCGCAATCGCTTCGGGAATCAGGACCTCGGCCAAAGCGAAGCCAGACGGCCGATATCGTTGTAGGTTGCGAATACCATCAGCATCAATACCAGCGCCATTCCGAGGCGGAATCCGTATTCCTGGGCCCGTTCGGAAAGCGGGCGTCCTCTGGCAGCTTCGATCGAATAGAACAAAAGATGACCGCCATCCAACAGGGGCACCGGGAAGAGGTTCAAGAGGCCGATTGAGACCGAGATCATGGCTACGAACTGGACCAGCAGCGAAAAGCTCACGCTGGCCACCTGCCCTGACATCTGGGCAATCATGATCGGGCCGCCGAGCTGATCGGCCGAGGCCCGTCCGGCGAAGATGCGCCAGATATAGGTCATCGTCTGCTCGACCAGCGCCCAGGTTTCGGTGAAACCGATGCCGACGGCGGTCAGGAATCCGACTCTCTCGAATCGAACCTCGTCGGCCGCCAGCGAACGCGTGATCCCGAGCACGCCCATGCGGTGGGTGTTGCCGAAATTGTCCTTTACGTCCTGCAACGCCGGGGTCGCCTTCAGCGTCACCGGCTTACCGGCGCGCTCGACCACGATCGTCAGCGGCTCACCGGCGCTGAAGCTGACGATGCGTTGCATGTCGGAGAAGCTGCGGATGGCGCGGCCGTTGATTAATTGCACGATGTCGCCGGGCTGGAACCCGGCGGCCGCGGCGGCGCTGTTGGGCTGAACCGTATCGACGCGCGGCAGCGTGCTTTGCCGGCCGTAAACCATCGCCGCCACGGCGAAGATCACGATCGCCAAGATGAAATTGGCCAGCGGGCCGGCGACCACGATCGCAGCGCGTGGTCCGACTTTCTGGTGAACGAAGCTGACCTTGCGTTCGGCTTCGGTCATCGCCGCAGCGGCGGCCTGGTCGGGAACACTGGCGGCGTTTTCATCGCCGAAGAATTTGACGTAGCCGCCGAGCGGGATCGCGGAGAGCTTCCAGCGGGTGCCATAGCGATCGTTGAAGCCGAACAGCTCCGGGCCGAAGCCGATCGAGAAGACCAGCACCTTCACGCCGTACCAGCGCGCGACCAGGAAGTGGCCGAGCTCATGGATGAACACGACAACCGTCAGAACGAACAAAAAGCCAAGGATTGCGTACAGGATGCCTGATCCCAACGCTCCCACACTCGGCAGAATTTCAAGACCCATGATCCGGCTGTCCCCGCCCCCTGCGGCTACGATCGGCGAACCCGCTACCTCTAGGATGCCTTTGCGGCAATTTCGGGCAAGAGTTCGCGCGTCAACAATCTTGAATCATGGTCAATAGCGAGTGCATCGTCGACGCTCGTGGGTTCCCGCGTAAGCCCACGCCCCACCGCCGCTGCCAGCGTCGCCTCGACCAAGCTCGATATTCCCACGAATCCAAGCCGTTTGGCGAGGAACTCGCCGACGGCGACCTCATTGGCTGCATTGAGGACGGTCGGGGCGCCGCCGCCCGCCTCCAAGGCCCGCCGGGCCAGCCCCAGCGCCGGAAACCGTTCCAGATCGGGGTGTTCGAATGACAATGTCGCGACCTGCGCGAGATCGAGCCGCGGCGCCGGCCCGTCGATACGCTCCGGCCATGCCAGACAGTGCGCGATCGGGATCCGCATGTCCGGGCTCCCGAGTTGGGCAATGAAAGAGCCGTCGCGGAACTCGACCAGTCCGTGGATCACCGACTGTGCGTGCACGACGACGTCGATCTCGTCGGGCTTGAGCGCGAACAGATGATATGCCTCGATCACTTCGAGGCCCTTGTTCATCAGCGTCGCGGAATCGATCGTGACCTTCGGGCCCATCGACCAGTTCGGATGCTTGAGCGCCTGCTCGAGCGTGGCGGCGCGGATCTGCGCCTTGGTCCAGGTCCGGAATGGCCCGCCGGAAGCCGTCAGGATGACGCGCCGCACGTCCTCGCGCCGTCCGGCGCTCATCGCCTGGAACAGCGCGTTGTGCTCGGAGTCGACCGGCAGCACGGTCGCGCCCGCTTCCGCGGCACGCCGCATGAACAGGCTACCGGCGCAGACCAGCGTCTCTTTGTTGGCGAGCGCGACAATTGCGCCGCGCTCGGCGGCCGCCAGCGAAGGACGCAACCCGGCGGCGCCGGTGATGGCGCCGATCACCCACTGCGCGGGACGCTGCGCCGCTTCCACCAGCGCGCCCTCGCCTGCGGCGGCGTCGATGCCGGACCCCGACAATGCGCTCTTGAGCTCACCGTAGAGGCGCTCATCGCCGACCGCCGCAAAACGCGCACCGACCTCGCGCGCAAGCGCAGCCAACGCCGCGGCGTTGGTGTTCGCGCTGACGGCCTCGACGCGATAGCGCCCGCGCTCGCGCTTGATCAGATCGACGGTGCTCGCACCGATCGATCCGGTCGCGCCCAGCAATGTGACGCTCCGCTCACTGTCCGCGGCCCTGAAGCCCGGTTTCACCGCAGTCTTCGCCTTCATCCGGTCACCATATCAGGAAGCCGCGGGCGGGTGCATGCATACCGCCGTGGGCCAGGCCGATCAGGCAGGCAAGCACAGCCGCCGCCACAAAACCATCCAAGCGGTCCATGAGCCCGCCATGGCCGGGGATCAAGGTGCCCGCGTCCTTAACGCCGAAGTGGCGCTTAAGCGCTGACTCGGCGAGATCGCCGATCTGGGCCGCAACCGAGAGCGCGATCGCGATCATGGCCGCGGCGACGAAACTGCCGACCCCGCTGACCTTGACCACAACCGCGGCTGCCAGCACCGCACCGGCGAGCCCACCGATCGAACCGGACCAGGTCTTGTTCGGGCTGAGCTGCGGCGCAAGCTTCGGGCCGCCGACGGCACGGCCCACGAAGTAGGCCGTGATGTCGGTCGCCCACACGACCGCGAACAGAAAGATCATCGCGATGAAGCCATGCTCCGCCTCGGATCGCAGCACGATCGGCGCAAGCCCCATTGCGCCGGCGTAAGGCACGCCAGCGGCGACCCAGACCGCGCGCTCGCGCGTCGCGATCACGGCGCATGCCAGCATGCCCATCGCCAGAACGATCGCGGCCGCCGCGAAACGCAGGTCGTGAAAGTATTCGACGGCGCCAACGCTGCTGGCCGCAAGTGCGACCGCCAAGACAACGGCGGCCATGCCGGTGATCAGCACCGAACGCCGGTCGCTGCCGGCAACCAGCGTCGTCCACTCCCACATGACGATGATGGCGGCGATGCCCCAGAACAGCGCGAACGCCCATCCGCCGAGATAAGCCACCCCGACGGCGAGCGGCGCGAGCACGAGTGCCGACGCGACACGCAACGCCAACTCGCTCCCGCGGCCACCGACCGGCGTAGGACGCGCGGGTTCCGCGTCGGACATCATCATGAACCGGTTTGTGCGACCAGCCCGCCAAACCGTCGCTCGCGACGGCGATATTCGGCGATGGCTCCTTCAAGCGTCGAGCGATCGAAGTCCGGCCAGTAAGTCGGCACGAAAACGAGCTCGCTATAGGCGGCCTGCCAGAGCAGGAAGTTCGACAGCCGCTGCTCGCCGCTGGTGCGGATGATGAGATCGGGATCGGGCAGATCCGGCGCATCCAGATGGGCCGTGATCGCTTCCGCGGTGATGGCCTCGGCGGGCAGACGGCCCGCCGTGACCTCGGCGGCGAGGCGTTGCGCGGCGCGCGCGATCTCCTGCCGCGCCCCGTAGTTGAACGCGACCACCAAGGTGAGCTTGTCGTTGTTGACCGTCAGTTCCTCGGCCTCTTCCAACAGCGCGCGGATGTCTGGCGAAAGATCGTCACGCTCGCCGATCACGCGCACATGCACGCCATTCTGATGGAGCTCGGTAAGATCGTTCCGGATGAAACGGCGCAACAGCCCCATCAGCTCGCGCACTTCAGCCGGAGGGCGCGCCCAATTCTCGGAGCTGAACGAGAAGATCGTCAGGATCTGGATGCCGAGGTCCCCGGCCGCGCGCACCGTGCGCCGCAACGCCTCGACACCGCGACGATGCCCTTCGCTGCGCGGCAGGCCACGCGCCGAGGCCCAGCGCCCGTTGCCATCCATGATGATCGCGACGTGCCGAGGCACCGCGAACTCAGGGGTACGGACATTAAGGGCCTCGGGAATGGTCATTCCGACAAAACCTCACACTGTGAGGATTTCCTTCTCTTTGGCCGCAAGCATCTTGTCGATCTCGACGATAATGTCGTCGGTTGCCTTCTGCACCTGCTCGGACGACCGCTTGCCCTCGTCTTCGCTGATCTTGTGGTCCTTTTCCAGCTTCTTGAGCACGTCGAGGCCGTCGCGTCGCACGTGCCGCACGGCCACCTTGGCGGCTTCGGCATATTTATGCGCGACCTTGACCAAGTCCTTGCGGCGGTCCTCGTTCAATTCCGGAATCCGCAGGCGCAATACCTGGCCGTCAGTCGATGGCGTCAGCCCCAGGTTGGAGGCGTGGATCGCCTTTTCCACGGCGTGAACCATGGATTTGTCCCAGACCTGCACCGAGATCAGGCGCGGCTCCGGCACGCTTACCGTGGCGACCTGATTGAGCGGCATATGGGTGCCATAAGCTTCGACCTGGATCGGCTCGAGCAGATTGGCCGATGCTCGGCCCGTGCGCAGCCCGCCAAGCTCCTGCTTCAAGACCGAGATCGCGCCTTGCATGCGGCGCTTGAGTTCATTCATGTCATGTGTCGCAGTTGCCATGAAGACCTCCTGAAAGCACGCGGTGAAAACCAAAGACCGCCTGTCCTGACTGTCCGGCGCAGCGAGCCGGTGTTCTGTTCCTCAAGAGCTGACGACGGTAGCGCGCCCTTTGCCGCGCAAGATGGTCTCGATCGCCCGCGACTCTCGGATCGAGAAGACGATGATAGGCATCCGGTTCTCGCGGGCAAGCGCGAAGGCTGTTGCGTCCATGACCTTCAGGTCGCGCTCGATCGCTTCCTTGTGCGTCAGCTTGTCGTAGCGGACCGCCTTCGGATCTTTCTTCGGATCGGCGTTGTAGACGCCATCGACGTCGGTAGCCTTGAGCACCGCGCCGGCGCCGATTTCGGCGGCGCGCAGCACGGCGGTGGTATCGGTCGTGAAGAACGGATTGCCGGTGCCGCCGGCAAGCAGCACCATCCGGCTCTTGTCGAGGTGGCGCAGCGCACGGCGCCGCTCATAGGTTTCGCAGACCTCCGGCATCGTCACCGCCGACATCGTACGCGCGGCACCACCGGCCGCTTCGATTGCGGATTCGAGCGCCAGCGAATTCATTACGGTGGCAAGGATGCCCATCAGATCGCCGGTCAGACGCGGAATGCCCTTCCCCGACATCTGCGCGCCGCGGACCATATTGCCGCCGCCGACAACAATGCCAATGCTGACGCCAAGCTTCTGGGTCGCAACGAGATCGGCGGCGATGCGTTCGAGTGTCGCCTGATGGATGCCGGCGCCGTCCGTACCCGCCAAGGCCTCACCGGAGACCTTGACGAGCACGCGTCGGTAGATCGGCTCAGCCATGGCGTGTCCGCCTTGCCCGTTGCGGCTACCCTCTCGGGCAGCCGAGGAAGTCGCCCTCAACCCTTCGCCGTTGCCGCTACTTCGGCGGCGAAGTCGGACTCAACACGCTCGATACCTTCACCGCGGTCAAAGCGTACAAAACCGGTGACCTTGATCGGCGCGCCGACCTTGCCCTCGGCCTCTTTCAGAGCCTGTGCCACGCTCTTCTTGTCGTCATGGATGAACGGCTGATCGAGCAGGCAGACCTCTTTGTAGAAGGTCTTGAGCCCTGATTCGACGATCTTGTCGACGACATTCGCAGGCTTTCCCTGTGCCTTGGCCTTGTCAGCGAGCACGTCCTTTTCCCGGCTGATGACCGCGGGGTCGAGGCCGGACGGATCGATAGCCTGCGGGTTGGACGCAGCGACATGCATCGCGACCTGGCGGCCGATACGCGCCAACTCGTCCGCATCGCCCGACGACTCGAGTCCGACGATGACGCTCATCTTGCCGAGGCCATCGATCACGGCGCCATGCACATAGCTCGACACCACGCCCTGTTCGACCGACAGCGACGCCGCGCGCCGCAACGTCATGTTCTCGCCGATCTTGGCGACCGTTTCCGCGATCGCATCGGCGACCGTGATGGCGCCGACCTTGGCGGCCTTGATCTTCTCGACGTCGGTGCCGACGTCGAACGCAACATCGGCGATCATCTTGACCAGGCCCTGGAAGAGATCATTGCGGGCGACGAAGTCGGTCTCCGAATTGACCTCGACCACAACGCCCTTCTTGCCCTTCACGGCGGCGCCGGTCAGGCCTTCGGCCGCGACGCGGCCGGCCTTCTTGGCGGCCTTCGACAGGCCTTTCTTGCGCAGCCAGTCGACGGCGGCGTCCATGTTGCCGTCGTTCTCGCCGAGCGCCGCCTTGCAATCCATCATGCCCGCGCCGGTCGCCTCGCGCAGTTCCTTGACCATCTGTGCGGAAATGTTGGCCATCGAGGTTGTCCTCTTGTTCGGTCCGGCCGGGCATGGGCCCGGCACATCATCGGTGTCTGCAGGTGTGACGACGGGGCGTCTACGATACGAAGGAGCTTGCGAGCGCGCTGAAGCTTATTCGGCTTCGGCGGTGAGCTCCTTCGCCTTGGCGATCCAGCTGTCCACCCGGCCCGGCAACCCGACCTCTTCACCGATCTTATGACCAGCGTCGGGGCCAAGACCCGCAATCTGCCAGTAATGGAAAATGCCGAGATCGTTGAGCTTCTTCTCGATCGCCGGCGAGACGTGCCCGAGTTTCTTGAGATCGTCGGCAACGCCACGCGGTCCCGAGAGCACCTCGTAACCGACACCGTCGGCAGCCGGCACCTCCTCGGCGATCGGCTGCGCCGCAGCGCCGACGTCGATGCCGCGCTCGCCCTGGCCGCGCGCAATGCCGTCGATCGCCGCCTTGGCGACGAGATCGCAATACAGCGAAATCGCGCGGCTGGCGTCGTCATTGCCGGGCACGACAAAGGTGATGCCGTCGGGGTCGCAATTGGTGTCGACGATCGCCGCCACCGGAACGTTGAGGCGCCGCGCTTCCTTGATCGCGATGTCCTCTTTGTTCGTGTCGATCACGAACACCAGGTCGGGCAAGCCGCCCATGTCCTTGATGCCGCCGAGCGCGCGGTCGAGCTTGTCGCGCTCGCGCTGCAGATCGAGGCGCTCCTTCTTGGTGTAGCCGCCGGCTTCGTTCGACGCGAGCATCTCGTCGAGCTTGCGCAGCCGCGAAATCGAGCCCGAGATCGTCTTCCAGTTGGTCAGCGTGCCGCCGAGCCAGCGCGAGTTGACGTAGTACTGCGCGCATTTCTTTGCCGCCTCGGCGACGGGATCCTGCGCCTGCCGCTTGGTGCCGACGAACAGGATGCGCCCACCCTTGGCGACCGTGTCGCTGACGGCCTGCAGGGCACGGTGCAGCATCGGCACCGACTGCGCGAGGTCGACGATGTGAATGTTGTTGCGGGTGCCGAAGATGTACGAGGCCATCTTCGGATTCCAACGGTGGGCCTGATGGCCGAAATGCACGCCAGCTTCCAACAGCTGGCGCATCGAGAAGTCGGGAAGCGCCATTATCGTTCTCCGGTTGATCCGCCGCGGACCAGTGAGCCCATCCGAGGATTCGGACGGAGCCACCGGACGGCCTTAAGCCAAGGTCCGCGTGTGAGATGGCGGCTATATAAGGGCGAGCCCCCCTGGAAGCAAGCGAAATGGCCGGAAAACGCGCGTTTGAGCCGCATTCCCGTCCGCCACCAAATCCCCTAGCCTGATTGACATAAAAGAAACACGGCGGAGGAAGGCATGCTGCCCAGGACCTGTCTGGCCGTGACCGGCCTTGCCCTTTTGGGCCTCGGCCTCCCGGCCGTCCCTGCGGCAGCCCAAGGCGACTACCCCAGCCGGACGGTCCGGATCATCGTCCCGGCCACCCCGGGCGGCGGCAGCGATACCTTCGCTCGCGTGGTCGCCCAGCACCTCGCCAGGGAGCTGAACCAGCAATTCGTGGTCGAGAACCGGCCCGGCGGAGGCACCCTGCCCGCCATGGAATACGTCGCCGGCCTGCCGGCGGACGGCTACACCCTCTACCTCTCCCCCGCGACGACGACGTCGATGCACCTCGTCCGCAACGCCATGCCGTGGGACGTGCGCAAGACGTTTACCGGCCTGACCCAGCTCGCCGTGGTGCCGCAGGGGCTGGTGCTCAATCCCAAGGTGCCGGCCACCTCGGTCAGGGAATTCATCGCGCTGGCCAAGCGCGAGCCGGGCAAGCTCACCTACGGCTCGGCCGGTCCCGGCACCGCGCCGCACATGGCGATGGAACTGTTCAATCTGATGGCCGGCATCAAGATCCAGCACGTCCCGTACCGAGGCGTGTCGCAGTCGGTGACCGATATCCTGGGCGGCAGCATTTCCGGGATGATGCTCAACCTGGTGACGGCGAAGCCGCACGTCGAGGCCGGTCAACTGCGCATCCTCGGAATCTCCAGCGCCAAGCGCTCGAGCGCGATGCCGGAGGTCCCGACCATCGCCGAAGTCGGCGTTCCTGGCTTCGAAGCGCAGCAGTGGTTCGGACTGTTGGCGCGCGCCGGCACCCCGCCCGACATCCTCGCCAAGCTGCAGAGGCTCATCGCCGACGCGATGCGGACGCCGGAGATGCAGGCGCGGCTCAAGACCGAGGGCGCCGACGCCGTGGTGAACACGCCCGACGAGTTCCAGAAGCTGATCAGCGACGAGATCGATCGATGGACCAAGCTCGCCGCGGCGATCAACCTGAAGCCGGAATAGCCCGCGCTAATTCGACGTGAAGATCGTCTGCGCGCGGCCGACCACGTTGGCCGGCGACTTGTAGAGCCGCTCGATCATCGACTGCACCTCGGCGCCGCCGACGAACTCGAGTTCGAGGCCGATCTTCGCTCCGTCCGCGATGAACTGCGGGTCGCGCATGGTGTCGGCAAATGCCTTGCGCAGCACCTCGACAACCCGCGGGTCGACGCCCGGCGGCGCCACCACCGGCCGCCCCATGGCGTTGCGCGAGAAGATCATTTCAAGGACCTGACGGTCGTCGGGGTTCGTTATCAGGTCGGCGATCAACGGAATATCGGGCAGCTCCTTGTGCTTCCTGAATGCAATTTGAAGGATGATCTTGAGCGAGCCGTTGTCGAGCTGCGCTTTGTTGCCTGACTTCGCGACGCCCCACGAGTAGCCCACGATGCCGTCGAGTTCACCCCGCTCGACCGCGAGCATGATCTCTTGCGTGCCGGGATAGCCGGAAATCGGCTTCAGCTTGGTGCCAAGCAACGCGTTGAGTGCTGCCGTAAACGCGTGCTGATCGCCGCCGACACCGGTCGATCCCACCTGCAACGGCGTGCCCTTGAGCACATCGGCCAAAGTCTTCACCGGGCCCGGCTGCCGGATGAAGAAGCCACCGACCTCGTTGTTCATGCTGCCGATCCACGCGAATTTCGTGGAATCGAACTTCGCCAGCGAGGCGCTGCCACCAAGCAGCGGCTCCATCGCGAGGCCGCGCCCGATCAACGCGATTTCGGTGCCGTCTTTGGGTGCCGCGTTGAAAATGTAGTTGGCAAGATTGAGCGAGCCTCCGCCCGGCCGGTTCTGCGGCACGACCGTCGGATTGCCGGGCAGATGGCGGCCGAGATGGCGCGCCAGCAGCCGCCCGTAGGTGTCGTAGCCGAAGCCGGTCGGCGAATAGCCGATCGAGACCTTGAGCTGCTTGCCGGCGAAGCTGACCGGCGCCGTCTCCGCGCGCGCCACCGACGTCACGCCGGCCAGCGCCGCGCATACGAGAAGCCTGGTGAGCACTCGGGTTCGCATGGGGATCACTCCGCGGCGCGCGCCATGTGCAGGCCGTCGAGATGGGCGACCACCTCGTCGAGATGCATCACGTCGGCGTATTTGTGGTGCAGGTCGAACAGATTGATCTTGTGGGTCAGCTCGGCGCGGTCGTAGGTGCATTCCTCCACGATGGTGACGTGGAAGCCGCTCGAATGCGCGTCGACCGCGCTCGCCCGCACGCAGCCGGAGGTGCTCTCGCCGCAGACGATCACGCTCGACACGTCGAGGATGGTCAAATGCGAAATGAGCGGCGTGCCCTGGAATACGCTGGCGCGCTGCTTCTTGATCACGATGTCGTTCGGCTCGACCGGAAATTCGCGATAGATCTCGAACGCGTCCGGCGCCGGCGTCGGCCGCGAGCTCTTGGTCGACACCGCGCCGCGCGGACGGTTGTTGGGCCGCGTCTCCTGGGTGCAGAAGAAAATCGGGATGCCGGCGCGGCGCGCGGCGGCGAACAATTTCTTGGTCGGCGCGATCGCCTGATGCGCGAAGATCCCGCAAGTGTTGGGATAGCGCTCGTTGATCTCGACCGGCGGCAACGGCCCGCCGCGATAGACCAGGTCATAGAGATCGATCGCCAGCAGCGCGGGACGCGGGCCGACGAAGGTCTCGCGGCGCCAGCCTTTGTAGAGCTCGAGATCGGATGCCGGAACGACGTCCTTCCAGCAGTGGTCGTTGAATTTCTCGATCGAGGCCATTCCCGTTTCTCCTGCTTAGGCGGTCGGCGGTGAACCGCGGCTACGCCGGCTGCGCCTCCGGTTGTTTGGTGACATCGTAGGTGAAAATCCACGTGCGATCGAGGAACGGCGGCGGCGGCACCTTGCGATTGTTGGCGAACTGCTGGCGCGACTGCAAGGTGACACGCGCGGTACGCGGCTGGCGTTCCGCGACGTAGCCGCGTAACGCGGCGTGGATGTCGTCGCGATGGCGGTCGAGATTGCGGCCAAGCACATAGCCGTCCTCGATCGCCATGTTGCCGCCTTGCGCCAGCGTCGGCATGGTCGGATGCGCGGCGTCGCCCAGCAGCGTCACGCGTCCCCTGGTCCATTGCGGGATCGGGTCACGGTCGTAGATGCCCCACTTGTAGACGTGCTGCACGCAACTGAACATCCCGAGCAGCGCCTCGTTCCAGCCTTCGTAGGCAGCGAGCAGCTCGTCCGTCGAGCTTGGCACCGACCAGGATTCCTCGACCCACTGGTCGGTGACGTGGCCGGCGAAGATGTTGAGCACCGAACCGTCGCCGATCGGATAGCAGATCACGTGGCCGTTCGGCCCGATCCAGCCGTGATACTCGCCATGCGGCAGCTCGACCGACAGGTCGGGCCCGATCCGCGTCGGCACGCGCTCCATCGGCACCATGCAGCGCCAGCACATCTGCTCGGTGAAGCGCGGATTGTCGGCGCCGAACAGTTGCGCGCGGATGGCGGAGCGGATGCCGTCGGCGCCGATCACCGCATCGGCCTCGATCTCGCGGCCGTCGGCGAAGCGCGCCACCGCGCTGCGCTCTGTCGACGTCGCGCCGGTGCAATTGGAATTGAGATGGATCGCGCGCTCCGGCAGCACGCTGCGCAACAGCTCATGCAGGTGCGCGCGGTGCAGCGTGGTGTAGGGCGCGCCGTATTCCTTCTCCGCCATGGCCTTCAGCGGCGTGCGATGGCGCAGGCTCGCGTCGTCCCACTTGATCGAGACCTGGTTGACCGGCTGGAACGCGATCTCTTTGAAGCGATCCCACAGCCCGAGCGCGCGGATGACCTTGACGCCATTGGGGCCGACCTGAAGCCCCGCCCCGACCTCTTCGAGCTTCGACGAGCGCTCGTAGACCTCGACCTCGAAGCCGCGCTGATGCAGCGCAACGGCGGCGGTCAGTCCGCCGATGCCCCCGCCCACGATCACCACGCGGTATGGACGGTTTGCTGCCATTTGCATGTCCCAAGGCGTAGCCGCTCGCCGTGACGCTGTAAATGCGTCAGAGCGCCTGCACCTCGATCACGCCGGGGATCGCCTTGATGGCGCCGGCGATCTGCGGCGAGACCTTGAAGCGGCCGGGGAGTTTCACCTCGACCTCGGTACCCTCCCGGAGGATCAGCACCATCGAGACCTCGCCGTCGCCTTTGTTGGCGCCCGAGCGCTGCTGCGGCGCGCCGCCCTGTAGGCGCTTGGCGACGCTTTCGAGCGGCTTCTCGTCGCGCAGGAACACGCGCAGGCCCTTCTGCATCTTGGCGGCGGCCTCATCCAGAGATTCAACACTTTGAATCCGCGCGCGCACGTCGTCGCCCTGCAGTTCCGCCGTCAGCCCGAGCAGCACCGCCTTGCCGGGCTCGAGCTGGTCGCGGAACGCTGCCAGCCCCTCGGAGAACAGCACCGCTTCGTAGTGACCGGACGGATCGGAGAGCCCGATGATCCCCATCTTGCTGCCGGTGCGGGTGCGCCGCTCCTGGCGCGACACCACCGAGCCCGCGACGCGGCCGGCGCTGGCGCCCGCCTTCACGCTGCGGGCGAATTCCGCCCACGACTGCACGCGCATGCGCTGGAGCGCCGGCGCATAGTCGTCGAGCGGATGGCCGGACAGGAAGAAGCCGATGGCGTCGAACTCCTTTTGCAGGCGCTCCGCCGGCGGCCACGGCTCGACCGACGGCAAAGCGAGCGGCGTGCGCGCCGCCGGTCCGCCGAACAGCTCGGACTGGCCCACCACCGCCGAGTCATGCGCGCGCTGCGCCGACCCGAGGACCGTGTCGACGGATGCATAGGCGCGCGCCCGGTTGGCCTCGAGCTCGTCGAAGGCGCCAGAGGCCGCGAGACTTTCCAGCACACGCTTGTTCACGGCGCGCGGATTGATGCGGCCTGCAAAGTCGGAGAGATCGGCGAACAGCTTGCTGCCGCGCGCCGCAACGATGGCTTCGACCGCCTGCGCGCCGACGCCCTTGAGCGCCGCCAGCGAGTAGTGGATCGCACCGTTCTCGACGTCGAACGCGACGCCGGAGCGGTTGACCGACGGCGGCACGACCTTGATGCCGAGGCGTTCGGCTTCGGAACGGAATTCGGAGAGCTTGTCGGTGTTGCCCATATCGAGGGTCATCGACGCAGCAAGAAACTCGACGGGGTAGTTCGCCTTCATGTAGGCGGTCTGGTAGGCGACCAACGCGTACGCCGCCGCGTGGCTCTTGTTGAAGCCGTATTCCGCGAAGCGCTCCAGAAGGTCGAAGATCGCGTCGGCCTGCTGGCGCTCGATGCCGCGCTCGGTCGACCCTTTCACGAAATGCGCGCGCTGCTCCTGCATCTCGCTGCGGATCTTCTTGCCCATGGCGCGGCGCAAGAGGTCGGCCTGGCCGAGCGTATAGCCGGCGAGGATCTGCGCGGCCTGCATCACCTGTTCCTGGTAGACGATGACGCCGAAGGTCTCGCGCAGGATCGGCTCGAGCTTGGGATGGATGTAGTCGGGGTCCTCCATCCGGTGCTTGCGCGCGCAATAGGTCGGGATGTTCGCCATCGGGCCCGGCCGGTAGAGCGCGACCAGCGCGATGATGTCCTCGAACCGGTCGGGCCGCATGTCGAGCAGCGCGCGCCGCATGCCCTGGCTTTCCAGTTGGAAGATGCCCACCGCCTCGGCCCGCGCCAGCGACTCATAGGTCTTCTTGTCGTCGAGCGGTATCGACGCGAGATCGACCTCGATGCCGCGCTTGCGCAGCAACGCCACTGCGGTCTGTAGCACGGTCAGCGTCTTGAGGCCGAGGAAGTCGAATTTCACGAGGCCCGCCGGCTCGACCCATTTCATGTTGAACTGGGTCACCGGCATGTGGGATTTCGGATCGCGGTAGAGCGGGACGAGCTCCGCGAGCGGCCGCTCGCCGATCACGATGCCGGCGGCGTGGGTGGAGGCGTGGCGGTGGAGGCCTTCGAGCTTCTGCGCGATGTCGAAGGCGCGCCGCACCACCGGATCGCGGTCGCGCTCGGCCTGGAGCCGCGGCTCGTCGTCGATCGCGCGCTTGAGCGTGACCGGGTTGGCCGGGTTTTGCGGCACGAGCTTGGTGAGCTTGTCGACCTGCCCATACGGCATCTGTAGCACACGGCCGACGTCGCGCAGCACGCCACGCGCCTGCAAGGTGCCGAAGGTGATGATCTGCGCCACCTGATCGCGGCCGTATTTCTGCTGAACGTAGCGGATCACCTCGTCGCGGCGGTCCTGGCAGAAGTCGATGTCGAAGTCCGGCATCGACACGCGCTCGGGATTGAGGAAGCGCTCGAACAGGAGGTCGAAGCGGATCGGGTCGAGATCGGTGATGGTGAGCGAATACGCGACCAGCGAGCCGGCGCCGGAGCCGCGGCCCGGCCCGACCGGGATGCCTTTGGACTTCGCCCACTTGATGAAGTCGGCGACGATCAGGAAGTAGCCGGGATATTTCATCCCTTCGAT
This sequence comes from Xanthobacteraceae bacterium, assembly GCA_019745775.1. Lineage (GTDB taxonomy): Bacteria > Pseudomonadota > Alphaproteobacteria > Rhizobiales > Xanthobacteraceae > VAZQ01. The sequence goes on from JAIESR010000107.1 coordinate 41,447, forward strand.
GACGCGCAGCTCGAATTCCAGCCGCTCGCGGTATTCCTCGAGGGTGCGTCCGGGCGCGAGCCCGTGCGCGGCGATGCGGCGATCCAGCCCCTCGACCGCCTGGCGGCGCAGCTCGGCGCCCTCGTCGACCGAGGCGTGCTCGTCGCCGACCGAGAACCGCGGCAGGATCGGCGCCTTGGTGCGCGGCCGGTAGGCGCATCGCCGCGCGATCTCGACGGTCGACGCGACCGCTTCCGGCAGGTCCGAGAACATCGCCGCCATCTCGGCGCGGCTTTTGAAACGATGCTCGGCGGTGAGCTGGCGGCGGTCGCTGTCGGCGACCAGCCGGCCCTCGGCGATCGCGATCAGCGCGTCATGCGCCTCGTAGTCCTCGCGGGTCGCGAAATACGGCTCGTTGGCGGCGACCAGCGGGAGGCTCTTGGCGTAGGCCATCTCGATCAGCACCGGCTCGGTCGTGCGCTCGCTCTCCTCGCCATGGCGCTGCAGCTCGACATAGAGCCGATCGCCGAACAGCCTGGCCAGCGCATCGCAGCGCGCCGCCGCCAGCGTGCTGTTGCCTCCGACGATGGCGGCGTCGAGCGGCCCGCCCGGCCCGCCCGTCAGCGCGATCAGGCCGTCGGCCTCGCCGTCGAGCCAGTCGAGCTTGATGTGCGGCGCCTCGTTCGCCGGGCTCTCCAGGAAGGCGCGCGAATTGAGCCGCATCAGGCTGCGGTAGCCGGCCTCGCGGGCGGCGAGCAGCACGATACGCTGGCGCGCCGGCGTGGTGGCGGCGCCCGGATGGCGCCCGGTGGTGTCCTGATCGCCGAAATCGACCGCCAGCGCGCAGCCGATGATCGGCTGCACGCCATAGCCGGCGAGCTTTTCGGAGAATTCGAGCGCCCCGAACATGTTGTCGGTGTCGGTCAGCGCCAGCGCCGGCTGGTGGTCGGCCTTGGCGAGCTCCGCCAGGCGCGCGATGGTCAGCGCGCCTTCCAGGAGCGAATACGACGAGTGGACATGCAGGTGCACGAAGCCGGGTCCGGCCATCAGGTCCTCACGAATCTCTTTGAAATATCGTGAGGATCGTCCTTGGCGGTGTCCACCTTCAGCGCGCGTCCCGGGCGGGTCATCCGACTTTTCCCCAGGGGGCAAATCTTACAGCCCAAGCGACGGCCGTAAGATTGCAAAAACGTGAAATTCTATCATTTTTTCAATCGCTTAATCGCCAATCTTACAAACTTACACCGCTTACCACTGTTCTGCACCGTGCTAGGTTACCACCGGTCTGCCCTGTCACAGCGTCGCGATGACCTGCGCCCAGATCACGACCATGCCGATGAACAGGGCGAGCGAGGTCAGGGCAGCGGCTTCCTCAATCAGCGAACGGATCATGGGTGTCTCCTCCGAAAAGAACGAAGGAAGAACATAGTTCACTTTCTGTTCTGGAGTCAAGAGTTATCCGCGCCGGTCTCTAAGCCATTGAAGCCCTGAACTAAATGCCTTCCGGGCGGGGGACGGCGGCCCGACGACACGCGCTTGAAATCCGCAGCAATGCGCAAAGCGCCGAACTGTGACGTCCATCACGGCGCCCTGCCAGCCGGAGCCTTACGCATTCGTGCACAGGATCAATTTCAGGGAGAGCAAGATGACCGCGAAGCTTGGCAAGTCGACCGTGGGAACCAACGGCGACAGTAACGACATGTTCGACTTTGTCGCCCACCTGACGTCGCCCGATACCGCCCTTTACGACGGCTTCTTTGGCGAGAAGATCGATCTCAGCGAGAGATCCTATGATCCCGTCAAGGTCGATACGCCCACGAGCGGGCTGCTCGTGACCGGCACCGAGCACGACGACTCGCTTTACGGCTCCGAACTCAACGATGAAATCTACGGCCTTGCCGGCAATGACCGGATCGACGCGGGCGGCGGCAATGACCTGTTGTTCGGCGGCCTCGGTAACGACACGTTGTTCGGCGGCGCCGGGGTGGACACCGTCAGCTACGCAGGAAGCGACGCCCCCATCAACGCCCAGCTTTTTTCCAACCTGGTTCACACCTACCGCGTGGAAGGCGACGAGAACGGAGAGCATACACACCTTGTTGAAACCGATATGCTTTACAGCGTCGAGCGCGTCATCGGTTCGAACTACGACGACTATATGTACGGCGGTCAGAATGGTGGACTGCTGGATGGCGGCGGCGGCAATGATTACCTCTTCGGCGGCGGGACTGACGGACTGACCGTTCTGGTTGGCGGCGACGGCGACGACCGCCTCTATTCAGGGAGCGCGGCGACCTGGATGACCGGCGGCAGTGGCGCCGACGAGTTCGTCTTCGGGATCGCCGGACCATCGACGGTCACCGATTTCACGTCCGGTGTCGACAAAATCTGGGACGTCGCTTCGGTCTACGAGAACGGTCTTCCGCTCGGGCACGATTGGATACTGGCAACCGGGACAGAGTTGCCGACGGCCCGGAACGCCGATGGCGATGCCCTGTTCTACGACACGGACGACTACGCGCTGTACGAGCTCTGGTATGACGACGATGGCCAGGTCAGCGACACGTTCCTGCTGGCGACCTTCACCAACGGCATCCAGCTTGAGGCCGGCGACTTCATGTTTGTGTAGCTGACGACGGCATCGCACTGGCGGCAATGCCGGTGCGTAGGTGCGTAGGATGGGTGGAGCGAAGCGACGTCCCCTGACACTCGGAAAGGCTGTGCAATGAACGCGATCAATGTCATCGCGCCTTACAAGTATCACGGCATGTGGGTTTTCGACGACCCGCGCGTGGGTCTGGCGCAGAGGATACCGACGTGAGGTGAGCACGGCCTCTCGTTTCCCCTCCCCCTTGTGGGGAGGGGTCAGGGGTGGGGTCTCGCGCGGGAAACGTTTATGCCGACCGGCCGACAGCCAACCACGAACCTGGGCGTTGCTGGATCGATCGGCTCCTGAGTTGCCGCAACGCCGCTTCGCGCGGCAAATGCGTTCGGCACCAACGGAGGCTGAGCGAAAGCTCTGGTGGCACTTGCGCCATCGCCTCTCGGTCGAAAGTTCGCATTTCCGCGGACAAGTGCTGGGCGGTATCGAAGGCGTGCTCGAAACGATTCAGCGTGCCCTGAGCAACCACCCCCACCCCTAACCCCTCCCCACAAGGGGGAGGGGAACACCCGTGGCGCCATTGCGTCTTCGACGCTTGCGCCTCATGCGCGTTGGGCCCGTTGGATTTGCCTAGCCTCTTACACCCCCTACTCCATCTCCACCACCGCCCCATCCCGCAACGTCACGCGGCGGTCCATGCGGGCGGCGATGTCCATGTTGTGGGTGGCGCAGATCATCGCGAGGCCGGAGGCGCGCACCAGTTGCGTCAGCGCGCCGAACACCCGCTCCGAGGTGCGCGGATCGAGGTTGCCGGTCGGCTCGTCGGCGAGGAGGATGCGCGGCGCATTGGCGACCGCGCGCGCGATCGCGACGCGCTGCTGCTCGCCGCCCGACAATTGCGACGGCCGGTGGGTCAGGCGATCCTTCAGCCCGAGATAGTTCAGGAGCTCGCTGGCGCGGTTCGCCGCCTCCTTGCGCGAGAGCCCGCGGATCATCTGCGGCAGGATCACGTTCTCGATCGCGGAGAATTCCGGCAGCAAATGGTGGAACTGGTAGACGAAGCCGATCTCGGTGCGCCGCAGCCGCGTGCGCTGGCTGTCGGACATGGTCGAGGTCGCCACGCGTTCGATATAGACCTCGCCGGCATCGGGATATTCGAGCAGGCCGGCGATATGCAGCAAGGTCGATTTGCCGGCGCCCGACGGTGCGACCAATGCCACCGATTGGCCCGGCCACACCGCGAGCTCGGCGCCTTTGAGGATTTCGAGCACGCCGGCGCCCTGGCGGTAATGGCGCTCGATACCGTTCAGGAACAGGACCGGCGCGTCGTCCTGCGGAAACGGCAGTTCGTCGCCGCCCGCCGGCTCCGGCGACACCGGAGGCGGCGCCGTCGATGCGGCGTCCTTGCGCAGCGGCCCGGCGCCCGCCCGCGGCTCCGTGATGGCGGCAGCTTCATTCATAACGAAGCGCCTCGACCGGATCGAGCCGCGCCGCGCGGAACGATGGATAGAGCGTCGCCGCCACAGACAAGGTCAGCGACATCACGACCACGGCCGTCGTCTCGCGCACGTCCAGCTCGGCGGGCAATCGCGACAGGAAGTAGAGCGTGGGGTCGAAGACCTCCCGCTGCGTGGCCCAGGAAATGAATTGCCGGATCGACTCGATGTTCGCACACACCGCGACCCCGAGCAGGAAACCGCCGAGCGTCCCGACCACGCCGATCGACGCGCCGGTGATGAAGAAGATCCGCATCACCGAGCCTGGCGTGGCGCCGATGGTGCGCAGGATCGCGATGTCGGAACTCTTGTCCTTGACCAGCATGATCAGGCCGGACACGACGTTGAACGCCGCGACCAGCACGATCAGCGTGAGGATCAGGAACATCACGTTGCGCTCGACCTGGAGCGCATTGAAGAACGTCGCGTTGCGTTGCGTCCAGTCGATCATGAAGATCGGCCGGCCGGCCGCCTCGGCGATGAGCTTGCGGAAGGTCTGCACCCGGTCCGGATTGTTGGTGTAGACCTCGATCGCCGTCACGTCGCCGCTGCGGTTGAAAAACGCCTGGGCCTCGCTGATCGGCATGAACACGAAGGCGGAGTCGTATTCCGACATGCCGACTTCGAACACGGCGACGATCTTGTACGGCTTGATCCGCGGCACCACGCCGAGCGGCGTCGTCGCGCCCTTCGGATGCACCAGCGTGATGTTGTCGCCGGTGCGCAACGACAACTGGTTGGCGAGGCGTTTGCCGATCGCGACGCCTTCGCTGGTGTCGAAGCCGTCGAGCGTGCCCTGCACGATCCGGTTGCCGATGGATGGGAGCTTTGAAAGGCTCTCGCCGAGCAGGCCGCGCACCAGCACGCCGCTCGAGCCGAAGGGCGAGGACGAGAGCGCCTGCCCCTCGACGACGGGCGACACCAGCATCACGCCGTCGACCTTGGCGATGCGCGCCGCCACCTCCTTCCAGTCGGTGAGCGGCGATTCCAGCGGCTGCACCAGCAGGTGGCCGTTGAGGCCGAGGATCTTGTCGAGCAGTTCCTTGCGGAAGCCGTTCATCACCGCCATGACAATGATCAGCGTCGCCACGCCCAGCATGATGCCGAGGAACGAAAAGCCGGCGATGACCGAGATGAATCCTTCCTTGCGCCGCGCCCGCAGGTAGCGCAGCGACAGCATCCACTCATAAGCGGAAAAGGGGCGTGTACCGGTCGGTTCGGCCATGTCTTTACTCATAACGAAGCGCCTCTACCGGATCGAGCCGCGCCGCACGGAACGACGGATAGAGTGTCGCCGCCACCGACAGGGTCAGCGCCATCACGACTACTGCGGTCGTCTCTCGGACGTCCATCTCGGCGGGTAGCCGAGACAGGAAATAGAGCAAGGGGTCAAAGGCTTGCGGGGCGACGAATTGCCGGATCGACTCGATGTTAGCGCACACCACGATCCCGAGCAGAAAGCCGCCGAACGTGCCGATCACGCCGATCGACGTGCCGGTGATGAAGCCGATCGACGTGCCGGTGATGAAGAAGACGCGCATGATCGACCCTCGCGACGCACCCATGGTGCGCAGGATCGCGATGTCGGAGCCTTTGTCCTTCACCAGCATGATCAAGCCAGAGATAACGTTGAACGCTGCGACCACGACGATCAGCGTCAGGATCAGGAACATCACGTTGCGTTCGATCTGCAGCGCGTTGAAGAACGTCGTATTGCGCTGCGTCCAGTCGATGATGCGGACCGGCCGGCCGGCCGCCTCGGGGATGGTCTTGCGGAAGTGCATCACCCGGTCCGGACTGCCGGTGTAGACCTCGATCGCCGTCACATCGCCGGCGCGGTTGAAGTAAGGCTGCGATTCCTGCAGCGGCATGAATACGAAGGTGGCGTCGTATTCCGACATGCCGACTTCGAAGATGGCGACGATCTTGTAGGGCTTGCGCCGCGGCATGACGCCGAGCGGCGTGTCGACGCCCTTCGGATGCATAAGGTCGATGTTGTCGCCGATGCGCAAGGAGAGTTGGCCGGCGAGCCGGCGGCCAATGGCAACGCCTTCGGAGCTGTCGAAGCCTTCGAGCGTGCCCCACTTGATCCGGTTGCCTACCGACGGAAGCCGGGCGAGAACGTCGCCCGGCATCCCGCGTACCAGGACGCCGGTCGCGGCGAATGGCGAGGACGCCAACGCCTGCCCTTCGACCACGGGCGCGACCAGCATAACGCCGTCGACCTTGGCGACGCGCTCGGCGACCTCCTTCCAATTAGTGAGCGGGTATTCCGCCGGTTGGATCACGAAGTGGCCGTTGAGGCCGAGGATCTTGTCGAGCAGTTCCTTGCGGAAGCCGTTCATCACCGCCATGACGATGATCAGCGTCGCCACGCCCAGCATGATGCCGAGGAACGAAAAGCCGGCGATGACCGAGATGAATCCTTCCTTGCGCCGCGCCCGCAGGTAGCGCAGCGACAGCATCCACTCATAAGCGGAAAAGGGGCGTGTACCGGTCGGTTCGGCCATGACTGTCTTCCCGCCCCCCGTTTTCACATGATTCTGGCCGATTCACGCCATCCTCATGCGCCAAAAGCGCACAAATCGCACAGATTACGTGGCCACCTTACGCCGATAGCCGCGCGATCGCGTCCGCCGGGCTCATCAATTCCCGTGATCCGTCAGCACGCCGCTTGACCTCGACCTTCCCTTCGGCGAGCCCGCGCGGCCCGACCAGCACCTGCCAAGGCAGCCCGATCAGGTCGGCGGTGGCGAATTTCGCGCCCGGCCGCTCTTCGCGGTCGTCGTAGAGCACGTCCACGCCCTTGGCGGTCAGCGCCTTGTAGAGCTGTTCGCAGGCGCCATCGGTAGCGGCGTCGCCCTGCTTGAGATTGAGGATCGCGACCTTGAACGGCGCGACCGTCTCCGGCCAGATGATGCCGGCGTCGTCATGGGAGGCTTCGATGATCGCGCCGACCAGGCGCGAGACGCCGACCCCGTAGGAGCCGCCGTGAACCGGATGGTCGGCGCCGTCCGGGCCCGACACCACCGCCTTCATCGGCACCGAATACTTGGTGCCGAAATAGAAGATCTGGCCGACCTCGATGCCGCGGGTGTGCAGCCGCTTCTCCGGCGCGACCTCGCGCTCGAAGCGCGCTCCGTCGTGGACGTCCTCGGTCGCGGCGTAGAGCGTCGTCCACTGCCTGATGATCGGCGTGAGATCGCCGTCGTAGTCGACGTCCGCGCCCGGCACCGGCAGCTCGAGCACATCCTTGTTGCAGAACACGCCGGACTCGCCGGTCTCGGCGAGGATGATGAATTCGTGGGAAAGGTCGCCGCCGATCGGGCCGGTCTCGGCGCGCATCGGGATCGCCTTCAGCCCCATGCGGGCGAAGGTGCGCAGATAGGCGACGAACATCTTGTTGTACGACACGCGCGCCGCCGCCTCGTCGATGTCGAACGAGTAGGCATCCTTCATCAGGAATTCGCGGCCGCGCATCACGCCGAAGCGCGGGCGCTGCTCGTCGCGGAACTTCCACTGGATGTGATAGAGGTTCTTGGGCAGATCGCGGTACGAGCGGACGTAGGCGCGGAAGATTTCCGTGATCATGTCCTCGTTGGTCGGCCCGTACAGCAATTCGCGCTCGTGCCGGTCCTTGATGCGCAGCATCTCGGGCCCATAGGCGTCGTAGCGTCCGGTCTCGCGCCAGAGGTCGGCGAGCTGCAGCGTCGGCATCAGGAGCTCGATCGCGCCGGCGCGGTCCTGCTCCTCGCGCACGATCTGCTCGATCTTCTTGAGCACCCGAAAACCCAGCGGCAGCCACGCATAGATGCCCGACGCCTCCTGCCGCAGCATGCCGGCGCGCAGCATCAGGCGATGCGACACGATCTCCGCCTCTTTCGGGGTCTCGCGCAGGATCGGCAGGAAGTAATGGGATAGGCGCATGGCTGATTGACGGGAATCGCGGGTGGCTCGGGCCCGTCGAGTGAAACCGGAAGGGCTGATAAAACACAAGACCTTTCAAAGATTTCGGGGCGGATTTGGGACCGTTTTGGCGGTCCGGCGCCGCGGGCGAAAAATCGTGCGCGGAGGCGCATTTGGGCTGGTGACAAGCCTGGGGACAATTGGGTAGGTTCCAGTCGGCGGGGGCGACACCCGGCCATGCGGGTCACGGCTCACGACCCGTTCGCGGTCTGACATCACGTTCCAAAACTTTCCAAAGCCACGGTCCAAGTCTCGGGAGGACACCCAGCCCCAGGCGCCTAAAGCCACAGCCGCCGTATTGAGTTCAAGTCGGGCGGACATGAAGGGCATGCAATTATCGAGCAGGGCTAAAGCCCTGCTCATTTTTTTGGTGCGTGCCGCGCGCGCTCATTCCTGCGCGGCAAGGTTTCAGACGCCTCTCGCCATTTCAGGTTCTGAGTCTCAAGCGTGTTGGCCGCTGCGGTCAGCGCGGCATCCCGAACAGGATGATGAGATCGTCGAGCGTCACCAGCCGGTAGACATAAATCGATGCGCCGACGGCAAACACGACGCCCGAGACCACGGTCGTCCAGACGAGCTTCCACCACAGCCGCGGGATAGCGGGTGCGCCGGGGTCGCTGCCGCCGACGACGTCGCCGCCCTCCTCCTGGCTGCGGACGCCCCATGGCAGCACCATGAACAGCACCACCCACCAGATGATGAAGTAGACGGCGATCGCGGTTGCGAGCGACATGTTTAGGTTACCCAAGTGAATTTAAGCCGTTGGATTAAGGTAAAAAACAGAACAAATCCCTGCTCGCGTATGCCGCGACCCCCCTCGGTGATAACACACGCCGATAGTCAACAAGGAGTCCGTGGCATGTCCACTCGTCTGGCCACTCGTATGTCACTGCTGGCGGCAGCTCTTGTCGCCGCTGTCACCCTGAGCCTCGCGCCGACGGCGCCGGCGGTTGCCGATGAAGGTCCGGTCGTTCGCCAGCCGCGCGCGCGCGTCGTCGCGCCGCGCCCGGCGCCGCGTGTCCGCACGGTGGTGCAGACCCGCACCGTCGAGCGGATCCATTACGTGCCGGTGTACTACACCACCGGCTGCGGCGGCTGCGCCGCTGCGGCGCCGGTCTACTACGTTCCGCGCTACCATGCCGCCGGTTGCGGCAGCTGCGCGCAGCCGGTCGCCGCGCCATACTACTGGGCAGTACAGACTGCGCGGTATCGGCACGCTCACGGCTACTATCGCTGAGGAGAGATCAACGGCCAGTGGCTGTGCGCCGGATTGAAATCCCCGACCCCCCGTCCAATCCGTCGACACTATAAACAACATTGGCGTTGAGGTGTGCGGCTCGCGGCTTCGCCCGTCGAGCCGCCACTTTTTTTTGGGCGGCAGGGTATTGATCCTCATGGTGAGGAGTGAGGCTGAAAGCCGAACGTCCCGAACCATGCAGGCCCCGCTGCCACACCGATTGGGGCCGCCTCGCCCTTCGAGACGCCCACCTGGCGGTGGGCTCCTCAGGGTGAGGCGGAGCAAGATTGTCGCTTTCGGGAAGTGCTACGCCTGCTCGATCTCGATCAGCGTCCCGCAAAAATCCTTCGGATGCAGGAACAGCACGGGCTTGCCGTGCGCCCCGGTCTTCGGCTCGCCATCCCCCAACACGCGTGCACCCTTTTTGCGCAATCCGTCACGCGCCGCCAGGATGTCGTCGACCTCGTAGCAGACGTGATGGATGCCGCCGTCCGGCATGCGCTCGAGAAACTTCGCGATCGGAGAATTCTCGCCGAGCGGCGAGATCAGCTCGATCTTGGTGTTGGGCAGCGTGATGAACACGGTGGTCACGCCATGCTCGGGTTGCGCCACCGGTTCCGATACGCTGGCGCCGAGGACATTGCGATAAAGGTCCGCCGCCTTGGCGATATCGCGCACGGCGACCGCAACGTGATTGAGACGACCGATCATCCAGCGCGCTCCGGATTGCGTAGGGTGGGCAAAGGCGCGGGCATTGTTCTTGATGGTGGGCAAAATCGTGCACGCGCCGTGCCCACCATCGACGTCACGTCGGCGATTTTGCCCACCCTACGCATCTTGCAAGCCTACACCGTCAGCACGTGCACGTGACACATCGGCTTCTTGTTCCAGGCGGCGCCGACCGCGGAACGTACCGCGCGGCGCGCCGCCTCGGCGACCGCCTCCGGATCGCGGCGGCGCGGGCGCGGCATCGACTCGAGCGCGTCGAGCACCGCCTCCAGCGCCCGCTCGACGATCGGATTGCCGTCGGCGTCCTTGTCCGGGATGCCGGTGACCGCGATCTCGGGATCGCCGACCAGCTCGCCGCGGTCGGTGAGCGCCAGCGCCACCGAGACGATGCCGGCGAAGCCGAGCCGCCGCCGGTCGGGCACGGTGCGCTCGGCGGCATCGACCAGCAACGAGCCGTCCTTGTAGAGCCGGCCGGCCGGCACCTCGTCGACGATCGCCGGGCCGTCGGGCGCGAGCTTGACCAGGTCGCCGTTGCGGCAGGTCAGGACCTTGCCGACGCCGGCGCGGCGGGCGAGCGCCGCATGTTCGTGCAGGTGCAGCGGCTCGCCATGCACGGGAATCAGGATCTGCGGCCGCACCCAGGAGATCATCTCCTCGAGCTCGGCGCGGCGCGGATGGCCGGAGACGTGCACGAGGTGGGTGCGGTCGGTGATGACCTCGACGCCCTGGCTGACCAGGCCGTTGATCACCCGCATGACCGCCTTCTCGTTGCCGGGGATCGCGCGTGACGAGAAGATCACCCGGTCGCCGCGGGAGAACGTGACCAGCGGATGCTGATCCTGGGCGATGCGCGCCAGCGCCGCGCGCGGCTCGCCCTGGCTGCCGGTGCAGAGCGCCACGACCTTGTCGGGCGGCAGGTAGCCATAGGTGTCGAGCGAACGGAACTCGTTGATGTCGTCGAGATAGCCGGTCTCGCGGGCGACCTGCGCCACCCGCTCCATGGCGCGGCCGACCAGCACGACCTCGCGGCCGCATTCGGCGGCGGCTTCGGCGACGGCGCGGATGCGCGCGACGTTGGAGGCGAAGGTGGTGACGCCCACGCGCCCCGGCGCGGTGCGGATCAATTCCGCGAGCACGTCGGCCACGTCCTTTTCCGACGGCGAGCGGCCTTCGCGCACGGCATTGGTGGAGTCGCCGAGCAGCGCCAGGCAGCCCTCGTCGCCGAGCGCCCGCAACCGCTTCTCGTCGGTCGGCGGGCCGATCACCGGGGTCGGATCGATCTTCCAGTCGCCGGTGTGCAGCACGGTGCCGTGCCGGGTCTTGATGATCAGCCCGTTCGATTCCGGGATCGAGTGCGCCATCGACACGAATTCGATGTGGAACGGCCCGAGATTGATCTTGCCGTTGAGCGGGATCTCCTTGATCGGCACGTCGATCGCGCCTGGCTCGCCTTTGCGCTTGGCCTCGAACAGCGCCGCCGTGAACGGCGTCGCGTAGACCGGCACCCGCAGCCGCGGCCAGAGATCGATCAGCGCGCCGAAATGGTCCTCATGGGCGTGGGTCAGGACGATGCCGAGAAGATTGCGGCGCTCCTCGATCAGGTAGCGGATGTCCGGCATGATCAGGTCGACGCCGGGAAGCTCCTCGCCGGCAAAGGCGACGCCGACGTCGACCGCGATCCATTCCCGGCGGCGCTCGGTGCCGAGGCCGTAGAGGCCGAGATTCATCCCGATCTCGCCGACGCCGCCCAATGGCGCAAATACCAGCTCGTCGCCGGGGTCCGCCATCAGCGGCCTTCGCCGAGCGAAACGACGTCGCCGGCGGCGATCGCCTTGCGGCTGCCGTCCGGCAGCGACAGCACCAGCCGTCCGGCCTCGTCGACGTCCTCGAAGCGACCGGCGACGACCTCGTCTTCGGCCAGACGCACCCGAACCTCGTGGTCGCGCCCGGCGGCGCGCGCCAGCCAGTCGGCGCGGATGGTCGAAAAATGTTCGCCTTCGTTCCACTGCGCCAGCCGGCCGGGCATCTTCGCCGACAGGACGGTGAACAGCGCCTCGGCCGATACCTCGGCGCCGGCAGCCTTGAGATCGGTCGCCGGATAGTCGGTGTCGCCCGGATGGCTCACGCAATTGACGCCGACACCGACGACGACCGAGCCTTTGCCTTCGGCACCGCCCTCGCCTTCGATCAGGATGCCGGAGAATTTCTTGCCCGCCAGCAGCAGGTCGTTCGGCCATTTGATGGCGAGCTGCTGCCGCAGCGCCGGCGCGACCTCGGCCACGGCGTCGTGGATCGCGAGCGCCGCGACGAAGGCGAGCTCCGGCCAATGTTCCGGCGGCGCCGTATCGGTCAGCAGCAGGCTCGCAAACAGGTTGCCGCGTTCCGACACCCAGGTACGGCCGCGCCGCCCGCGTCCGCCGGTCTGCCGGCCGGCGGTGACCCACAGCGGCCCGCGTTCGCCGCGGCCGGCCAGCGACAGCGCCTCGGCGTTGGTCGATACCAGCACCTCATGCGCTATCAGCCGCACCCCCGCCGCTGACGCCCTGGGATCGAGCTGCATGTCTCAGAACAACGATTTCGCGGCCGCGTTCGCCGCCTCGACCAAGGGGCCGGGATAGACGAAGAACAACAGGTTGAACAGGCCCGAAACGGCGAGCACGGCCTTGAGCTGATAGGGCATCGGCTCGAACGGCTTCGCCGGCTCGTCGAAATACATGATCTTGATGATCGCCAGATAGTAGTAGGCGCCCACCACGCTCGCGAGCACGCCGATCACCGCGAGCGCGAACAGCCCGGCCTTGATGGCGGCGAGGAACACGTAGAACTTCGCAAAGAAGCCGGCGAGCGGCGGAATGCCGGCGAGCGAGAACAACAGCATCGCCAGGAAGAACGCCATGGTCGGGTTGGTGCGCGCGAGACCGGCGAGGTCGCCGATCTCCTCGACCATCCGGCCGTCGCGGCGCATCGACAGGATGCACGCGAAGGTGCCGAGCGTCATGGCGACATAGATCGCCATGTAGACGAGAACGCCCTGGACGCCCTCCGGCGTGCCGGCGGCGAGCCCGACCAGCGCGAAGCCCATGTGGCCGATCGAGGAATAGGCCATCAGCCGCTTGATGTTGCGCTGGCCGATCGCCGCGAAGGCGCCGAGCACCATCGACGCGATCGAGACGAACACGACGATCTGCTGCCACTGCGGCACGATGTCGGGGAAGGCGTCGATGGCGACGCGCATGAACATCGCGATGCCGGCGACTTTCGGCGCCGCCGCGAAGAACGCCGTGATCGGGGTCGGCGCGCCCTCGTAGACGTCCGGCGTCCACATGTGGAACGGCACCGCCGACACCTTGAAGCAGAAGCCGGCGAACAGGAAGACGAGGCCGAATATCAACCCGAGGCCGCCATTGGCCGAGGCCTTGGCGATGCCGGCGAAGCTCACGGTGCCGGTGAAGCCATAGACCAGCGAGGCGCCGTAGAGCAGCATGCCCGACGACAGCGCGCCGAGCACGAAATACTTGAGGCCGGCTTCGGTCGAGCGCACGGAGTCGCGGTTGATGGCGGCGACCACGTAGAGCGACAGGCTCATCAATTCGAGGCCGAGATAGAGCGCGATCAGGTCTCCCGCCGAGATCAGCATCAGCATGCCGGCGGTCGAGAGCAGGATCAGGATCGGGTACTCGAACCGGTTCTGGCCCTCGCGCGCAAGATAGTCGAGCGACATCAGGATCGCGGTCGCGGAGCCGGTCAACGCCAGGAGCTTGAGGAAGCGGGCATAGGGCTCGAGCACGAAGCTGCCGCCGAAGGCTTCCAGGCGTTCCGCCGGCAGCCAGAAGATCACGGCACCGGCCGCGATCAGGAGCAGGATCGCGAGCCAGTTGATGGCGGTCGCGGCGCGCTCCTGGAACGCGCCCAGCATCAGCAGGGCCATCGCGCCGACGGCCAGCACCAGCTCCGGCAGCACCGGGTAGAGATCGCGGACGACGAAAGCTTCGTTCATGGTCGTCTCACTTCACCAGCATGGCGGCGGTTTTGGCCGCGCCGATCGCCGCCTGGTATTGCGAGATCAGCTGCGCGACCGACACGGCGGACATGTCGATGATCGGTTTCGGGAACACGCCGAACAGGATGGTCAGGGCGGCGAGCGGGCCGAGCGTGATCATCTCGCGATAGTCGAGGTCCTTGATGGCGGCGAGCTTCGGCTTGGTGAGCGCCCCGAAGATCACCTTGCGGTAGAGCCAGAGCGCATAGCCGGCCGAGAGGATGACGCCGAGCGTCGCGAGCGTCGCGGTCCAGATGCTGACCCGGAAGGTGCCGATCAGCGTCAGGAATTCGCCGACGAAGCCGGACGTCCCCGGTAGCCCGACATTGGCCAGCGTGAACACCATGAAGGCCGCCGCATAGAGCGGCATGCGGTTGACGAGGCCGCCATAGGCGGAAATCTCGCGGGTGTGCAGGCGGTCGTAGACCACGCCGACCGACAGGAACAGCGCGCCCGAGACGATGCCGTGCGAGACCATCTGGAAGATGCCGCCGGCGATTCCCTGCGTGGTCGCCGCGAAGATGCCCATCGTCACGAAGCCCATATGCGCCACCGACGAATAGGCGATGAGCTTCTTCATGTCCTCCTGCACCAGCGCGACCAGCGAGGTGTAGACGATCGCGATCACCGACAATGTAAAGATCAGCGGCGCGAACTCCTGCGACGCCAGCGGGAACATCGGCAGCGAGAAGCGCAGGAATCCGTAGCCGCCCATCTTCAGCAGGATGGCGGCGAGGATGACGGAGCCCGCGGTCGGCGCCTCGACGTGGGCGTCCGGCAGCCAGGTGTGTACCGGCCACATCGGCATCTTCACCGCGAACGAGGCGAAGAAGGCGAGCCAGGCCCAGGTCTGCAGGCTGGCCGGGAAACCGTGCTTGAGCAGCGTCGGGATGTCGGTGGTGCCGGCGTTCCAGTACATCGCCATGATGGCGAGCAGCATCAGCACCGAGCCGAGCAGCGTGTAGAGGAAGAACTTGAAGCTCGCATAGACCCGCCGCGGCCCGCCCCAGACCCCGATGATCAGGAACATCGGGATCAGGCCGCCCTCGAAGAACAGGTAGAACAGCACGAGATCGAGCGCGCAGAAGGTGCCGACCATCAGGGTCTCGAGCACCAGGAACGCGATCATGTACTCCTTCACGCGGGTCTGGATCGCGCCCCAGCTCGCGATGATGCAGAGCGGCATCAGCGCGGTGGTGAGGATCACGAACGGCAGCGAAATGCCGTCGACGCCCATGTGGTAGTTGATCGTGCCGGCGAGCCACGGCCGCCGCTCGACAAACTGGAACTCCGCCGAGCCGGCGTCGAAGCGCCAGACCAGGACCAGCGAGATCGCGAAGGTGATCAGCGTCGTCCACAGCGCGACCCAGCGCGCATTGCGCTTCTCGGCCTCGCCCTCGCTCCCCAGCATCATGATGAAGAGCGCGCCGGCGAGCGGCAGGAACGTGGTGACGGAGAGGATCGGCCAGCTCAGCATCAGCCCGCTCCCGCCCGCACGATGAACCAGGTGATGAGCGCCGCTACGCCGATCAGCATCGCGAACGCGTAGTGATAGAGATAGCCGGTCTGCAGCCGCATCACGTTGCGGGTGACGTCGAGCACGCGCGCCGAAATCCCGTCCGGCCCGAGGCCGTCGATGACGCGCCCGTCGCCCTGCTTCCACAGCAGGCGGCCGAGCCACAGCGTCGGCCGCACGAAGATCACCTCGTAAAGCTCGTCGATGTACCACTTGTTGAGCAGGAACTTGTAGAGCGGCTCGTGCTGGCGCGCGAGCTCGGCCGGCAGCGCGGGCTTGCGGATGTAGAAGTGCCACGACACCAGGAAGCCGAGCGCCATCATCAGCGTCGGCACCATCGCGACGAAATAGGGCACCGCATGCAGGTCGTGCAGGATGTGGTTGTTCGGCCCGAACTTCAGCGAGTCGCGGAAGAACGCCTCGACGCCCTGCCCCGCGAACAATTCCTTGAACGGATAGCCCGACAGGATCGCGCCCGCGGCCAGGAAAGCAAGCGGGATCAGGATCACCGGCCGGCTCTCATGCGCGGCATCGTAGTGATGCCGGTCGTGCGGCTTGCCGTGGAAGGTCACGAGGATCAGCCGCCAGGAATAGAACGATGTCAGTGCGGCTGCCGCGACCGTGAGCGCGAAGGCATAGATCGCCATCGGGTTGCGGCTGGCGAACGCCGCCTCGATGATCGCGTCCTTGGAGAAATAGCCGGCGGTGAGCGGGAAGCCGGTCAGCGCCAGCGTGCCGATCACCATCATCGCATAGGTGAACGGGATCTTGTCCTTGAGCCCGCCCATCTTCTGGATGTCCTGCTCGTGATGCATCGCCATGATCACGGAGCCGGAGCCGAGAAACAGCAGCGCCTTGAAGAAGGCGTGGGTGAACAGGTGGAACATGCCCACCGAATACGCGCCCACGCCCATGGCGACGAACATGTAGCCGAGCTGCGAGCAGGTCGAATAGGCGACGATCCGCTTGATGTCGTTCTGGACGAGGCCGACGGTCGCCGCGAAGAAGGCGGTCGTCGCGCCGAAGAACACCACGACGGTCTGGGCCGTGGGCGCCAGCTCGAACAGCGGCGACAGGCGCGCCACCATGAACACCCCGGCAGTCACCATGGTCGCGGCGTGGATCAGCGCCGAGACCGGCGTCGGGCCTTCCATCGCGTCCGGCAGCCAGGTGTGCAGCAGGAACTGGGCCGACTTACCCATCGCGCCGATGAACAGAAGGATGCACATCAGCGTCAGTGCATCCACGTCCCAGAACAGGAAGTGGATGGACTTGCCGACCAGCGACGGCGCCTGCGCGAAGACGGTGCCGAAATCGACCGCCTTGGTCATCATGAAGACCGCGAAGATGCCGAGCGCGAAGCCGAAGTCGCCGACGCGGTTGACGATGAAAGCCTTGATCGCGGCCGCATTCGCTTCCGGCTTCTGGTACCAGTAGCCGATCAGCAGGTAGCTCATCAGGCCGACGCCTTCCCAGCCGAAGAACAGCTGCACCAGGTTGTCGGACGTCACCAGCATCAGCATCGCGAAGGTGAACAGCGACAGGTAGCAGAAGAAGCGCGGCCGGTACGGCTCTTCGACCATGTATCCGATCGAATAGAGGTGCACGAAGGCCGAGACCGTCGTCACCACCACCAGCATCACCGCCGTCAGCGTGTCGACCCGCAGCGCCCATTCGACCTTGAGATCGCCGGCGGTGAACCAGTTGAACAGGGAGACGTGGACATCCTGCCCGAAGCCGACGGTGACGAACGCGATCCAGGACAGGATCATCGACACGAACAGCAGCGACGTGGTGATGAGCTCGGCGGCGCGGGAGCCGGCGGCCGCCGGCTCGGACGGGTGATGGGCGTCGTGGCCGGCATGACGGGGGGAAGCGTGTTCCTGCGCGGCGTGGTGATCGGCACCATGGCCGTGATCGTGCCCGCCGGCCTCGGGCCGCCCGCTCGGGTAGCGCGCATGCGCGCCGACCAGCGAGATCAGACCCGCCAGGATCGCGCCGACCAGCGGCAAGAAGACGATCGCCTGATACATGCCCGGTCTACGCCCTCTCCTTCGTCATGCCCGGCCTTGTGCCGGGCATCCACGTCTTGGCTACAAAGAAAGACGTGGGTGGCCGGGACAAGCCCGGCCATGGCGGCTGGTAAATTCGGTCGAACATCAAGATCAGCCCTTCATCAGGTTGATGTCCTCAACCGCGATCGAGCCGCGGTTTCGGAAATAGACGACGAGGATGGCGAGCCCGATGGCCGCCTCGGCGGCCGCCACGGTCAGCACCAGCAGCGCGAACACCTGCCCGACCAGGTCGCCGAGGAAGGTCGAGAAGGCGACGAAATTGATGTTCACCGCCAGCAGGATCAGCTCGATCGACATCAGGATGACGATCACGTTCTTCCGGTTGATGAAGATGCCGAAGATCCCGATGGTGAACAGGATCGCCGCGACGGTGAGGTAGTGGCCGAGCCCGACGGTCATGACAGCCCCTGCCCCGGCCGTACTTTCACGACCTCGATCGCTTCGTCGCGCGTGCGAGAGACCTGCTGCGAGATGTCCTGCCGCTTGACGTTCGGCTTGTGGCGCAGCGTCAGCACGATGGCGCCGATCATGGCGACCAGGAGGATCAGGCCAGCGGCCTGGAAGAAGTAGACGTAGCGCGTGTAAAGGACCTGCCCGAGCGCCTCGGTGTTGGTCACCGAATAGAACGGCGGGATCGGCGCGGCGACGCTTTCGGTGATGGCCGGCGCGATGGTCCAGGCGCCGACGACCAGGAGGAGCTCCGCCAGGAACACGATGCCGACCAGCGCGCCGACCGGCAGATACTGGATGAAGCCCTGCCGCAGCTCGGCAAAGTCGACGTCGAGCATCATCACCACGAACAGGAACAGCACGGCGACCGCGCCGACATAGACCACGATCAGGATCATCGCCAGGAACTCGGCGCCCATCAGCACGAACAGGCCGGACGCATTGACGAAGGCGAGGATCAGGAACAGCACCGAGTGCACGGGGTTCTTCGACGCCACCACCATCACCGCGGAGGCGATGCAGACACTGGCGAAGAGATAGAAGAACAGCGCGTAGACGATCATGTGAGATGGCCGGCGCGTGAGAGCTGTAGGGTGGGCAAAATCGCCTGCCTCGATGCCCGATGGTGGGCACGGCGCGCGCGCGATTTTGCCCACCATTCACGGCAGTGCCGCGCCTTTGCCCACCCTACAACCTGCGGAGAAATGTGCGATCCAAACGTCATCATCATCACCGGTAGGGCGCGTCGAGTTCGATGGCCTTCGCGATCTCGCGCTCCCATCGGTCGCCGTTCGCGAGCAGCCGCTCCTTGTCGTAGTAGAGCTCCTCGCGCGTTTCGGTGGCGAATTCGAAATTCGGGCCTTCGACGATGGCGTCCACCGGACAGGCC
Organism: Xanthobacteraceae bacterium; assembly: GCA_019745775.1. Classification (GTDB taxonomy): domain Bacteria; phylum Pseudomonadota; class Alphaproteobacteria; order Rhizobiales; family Xanthobacteraceae; genus VAZQ01. The sequence goes on from JAIESR010000107.1 coordinate 60,425, forward strand.
TCCTGGCACAGCCCGCAATAGATGCACTTCACCATGTCGATGTCGTAGCGCGTGGTGCGCCGCGTGCCGTCGTTGCGGCGCGGGCCGGCTTCGATCGTGATCGCCTGCGCCGGGCAGATCGCCTCGCACAGCTTGCAGGCGATGCAGCGCTCCTCGCCGTTCGGATAGCGGCGCAGCGCATGCTCGCCCCGGAAGCGCGGCGAGATCGGCCCCTTCTCGAACGGATAGTTCAGCGTCGGCTTCGGCTTGAAGAAATAGCGCATGGCCAGGAAGAACGCCGAGACGAACTCCCAGAGGAAGACCGCACGGGCGGCGCGATCGAGTCTCATGGGCGCCTCCCCTGATCTCCGGCTCCGCTCGTCCCCGCGTAAGCGGGGGACCAGCTTGATTTCGAGACTGGCTTCCCGCTTTCGCGGGAATGAGCGGTGGTTGGATCCGTTGCCACTAGCCCTAGCCCCAGAACGTCTTTCCGATCCAGTACCCGAACCCTGCGAAAAACAAGAGCTCGACCGTGAGCACGACGCGCCGCAGCACGGACAGCCTGGCCTCGATCGCATCCCGCTCGCCGGGCGTGTGCTCCGGCTTGTGCATCGCGCGCTCCAGCGCGCCGATGAACAGATGATAGTTCACGCCGGCGACGATGGTCCCGACGAACGCACCGATCAATCCTGCCAGCGAGATATCCAGCACCGTCCACCCTCGTCATTTTGGCGCCAGTCCCGTGTATTGCAGCACGCCGGCGACGATCGCGACCATCGCCATCGACGCCGGCAGGAACACCTTCCAGCCGAGCCGCATGAGCTGGTCGTAGCGGTAGCGCGGAACGATCGCCTTCGCCATGGCAAACAGGAAGAACATGAACAGGCACTTGAGCACGAACCAGACCACGCCCGGCACCCAGGTGAAGGGCGGGATCGGGAACGGCGGCAGCCAGCCGCCCAGGAACATGATCGTGCCCATGGCGCACATGGTCGCGATCGCCGTGTACTCGCCGAGCATCAGCATCAGGTACGGCGTCGAGCCATATTCGACCATGAAACCGGCAACGAGCTCGGATTCCGCCTCGACCAGATCGAACGGCGGCCGGTTGGTCTCGGCGAGCGCCGAGACGAAGAAGATCACGAACATCGGCAACAGCGGCAGCCAGAACCAGCTGAACATGCCGTACGGGCCATCCTGCGCCGTCACGATCTCCGAGAGATTGAGCGAGCCGACCAGGAGCAGCACGGTGATGATCACGAAGCCGATCGAGACCTCGTAGGACACCATCTGCGCGGCCGAGCGCAGCGCCGCCAGGAACGGATATTTCGAGTTCGACGCCCAGCCGGCCATGATGATGCCGTACACGCCGAGCGAGGAGATCGCGAAGATGTAGAGGATGCCGACATTGATGTTGGCGATCACCCACTCCTCACTGACCGGGATCACCGCCCAGGCCGCCAGCGCGAGCACGCAAGTGACGAACGGCGCCAACAGGAAGATGCCTTTGTTGGCGCCGGACGGGATCACCGGCTCCTTGACCGCGAATTTGATCAGGTCGGCGAACGACTGCAGCAGCCCCCAGGGACCGACCACGTTCGGGCCGCGACGGATCTGCACCGCCGCCCAGATCTTGCGGTCGGCATAGATGATGTAGGCGATCGCGATCAGCAGGATGACCAGCAGCAGAACGCTCTGCGCCAGCACCACGAGCACGGGCCAAACCGGCGCGAGCCAAGGCCAGACATATGCGTTCCACCATTCGAACATGGCTTATTCCGCCGCCGTCCGTGCGGCGCTTCCTTCCGCGATGACCGAGCACTCGGCCATGACGGCCGACGCCCGGGCGATGGGATTGGTCAGGTAGTAGTCGTCGATCGGCGAGGCGAACGGCGTCTTGTCCGGCGTGCCGGCGAGGTCCGCGAGCCTGGCGATGTCGGCCGCATTGCCCGGCGCAATCTGTCCGATGCGCTGGAGATGCGGATGCGCCTTGAACATCGCCGCGCGCAGTTGCGCGAGCGAGTCATAGGGCAGCCGATGGCCCAGCACCTCCGAGAGCGCGCGCAGGATCGCCCAGTCTTCCCGCGCCTCGCCAGGCGGGAACGACGCCCGCGCCGCCATCTGCACGCGGCCTTCGGTGTTGACGTAGGTGCCGGATTTTTCCGGATAGGCGGCGCCCGGCAGGATGACGTCGGCACGGTGTGCGCCGCTGTCGCCGTGGGTGCCGAGATAGATGACGAAGGCGCCGGGCGCGACCTCGATCTCGTCGGCGCCGAGCAGGAACACCACGTCGAGGCCGCCGGTGCCGGCGATCCTGGCGGCGTTCATGCCGCCGCTCGCCGGCACGAAGCCGAGGTCGAGCGCGCCCACGCGTGAGGCCGCGGTGTGTAGCACCGAGAAGCCGTTCCAGCCGTCCTTGATCGCGCCGACGCTCTGGGCAGCCTTGGCCGCGAGCGCCATGATCGCTGCGCCGTCGGGACGCGCGAGCGCGCCGGCACCGAGGATGATCAGTGGATGCTGCGCATTCTTGAGCACGTCGGCGAAGGCATGCTTGCCGGCGGCGACGTCCGTCAGCGTCTCGGGCCCCTGCCCGAGATAGTCATATTGATAGGTAAGATTGGCGCGCTCGCCGATCACGCCGATCGGATAATTGCCGGCGCGCCAGCGCTTGCGGATGCGCGCGTTGAGCACGGCACCTTCCCAGCGCGGATTGGCGCCAACGATCAGCAGCGCGTCGGACTGCTCGATGCCGGCGATGGTGGCGTTGAAGAGATAGCTCGCACGGCCCCAGGCCGGGTCGATTGCGGAGCCGTCCTGCCGGCAGTCGAGATTGCCGGCGCCGAGCCGCGTCATCAGCTCCTTGAGCGCAAAGATTTCCTCGGTGGCGGCGAGGTCGCCGACAATGGCGCCGATACGTTCCTTGCGGGCACCCTTCACCCGGGCCGCGATGGCCTCGAACGCGGCCGGCCAGCTCGCCGGGCGCAACCGGCCGTCCTCGCGAATGTAAGGCTGGTCGAGCCGCTGCGTGCGCAGGCCGTCGACCACGTGGCGGGTCTTGTCGGAGATCCACTCCTCGTTCACCTCGTCGTTGACCCGCGGCAGGATGCGCATGACCTCGCGGCCGCGGGTGTCGATGCGGATCGCCGAGCCGAGCGCGTCCATCACGTCGATCGATTCCGTCTTGCCGAGCTCCCACGGCCGCGCCGCGAACGCGTAGGGCTTCGAGGTCAGCGCGCCGACCGGGCAAAGATCGACCACGTTGCCCTGCAGCTCGGAGGTCATCGCCTGCTCGAGATAGGTGGTGATCTCCATGTCCTCGCCGCGCCCGATGGCGCCAAGCTCCGGCACGCCGGCGACCTCGGTCATGAAGCGGATGCAGCGCGTGCAATGGATGCAGCGCGTCATGATGGTCTTCACCAGCGCGCCGACATATTTGTCTTCGACCGCGCGCTTGTTCTCCTGGTAGCGGCTGGAGTCGACGCCGTAGGCCATCGCCTGGTCCTGCAGGTCGCACTCGCCGCCCTGGTCGCAGATCGGGCAGTCGAGCGGATGGTTGATCAGCAG
>JAIESR010000034.1 GCA_019745775.1 Xanthobacteraceae bacterium
TCGTCGCTCATCGCGACCGCTTCGCCAGAGAGGTGGCGCAGCCCATAAGTGTGCCCGTAGGGAAAGTCGACCGCGATTTCGACCCATTTCCAACCCTCGGCCTGGACCGCTTCGGCTTCACGCTCAAGCTTTTCAGCGACAAGTCGATCGAGCAGAACAGGGTCCTGCAGCCAGCCGCCATCGTCTTGCTGGAAGAGGTCCCGTATGATGGCACCGCCCGCAGCCTCATAGGCTTCGATCCCGACGAGCTGCGCCCGTTTGTCGGAGGCGCGCACCGCACCCTCGGTCAGGAGCCGACGAATGTGGTACGGCTCCTTGGTGTGGGAGCGCTGCAGCGCCTCCCACACCTGCTCCTGGCGCTCGTGGTCCGCACTGACGGCGAACGCCATGAGCTGGTCGAGCGTCATGCCATCCTCGGCATAGACATCGAGCAGCTTCGGCGAGACGGACGCGAGCTTAAGCTGCTGCTTTACCACCTGCACGCCGACGAAGAAGGCAGCGGCGATCTCCTCCTCGCTCATGCCCTTCTCGCGCAGCGCGAGGAAGGCCCGAAACTGGTCGAGCGGATGGAGCGGCGCCCGCTGGACGTTCTCCGCAAGCGAGTCCTCCTCGGCAATCCCTTCGGTGCGCACGACACAGGGGATCGGCGCGGTGCGAGCCAAACGTTTCTGCTTCACGAGGAGTTCGAGTGCGCGATACCGCCGCCCGCCGGCTGGGACCTCGAACATGCCGGTCTCGGCGCCATCGTCGTCGAGAACCGGCCGGACGGTAAGGCTCTGTAGGAGCGTGCGGCGCGCGATGTCTTCTGCGAGCTCCTCGATCGAGACGCCCGCCTTGATGCGGCGGACGTTGGCCTGGCTCAGCACCAGCTTGTTGAAGGGAATGTCACGCGACTGACTGAGTGTGATCTTCCGAACGGACTTTGGCATTTCGGTTTCTCCGCGACGGGCGGCCGAGAGCTTTCTCTCGACCTCCTGACCCGTCACGAAGCGGAGCGCCGCCCTCTTCCTCTCGAGGGCGGCGCCGCGAAGCCGGACGATCCGGAAATGCGCGAATAGTGAGGCCCGAAAACACGAAAGCCGTGTCTCCGGCCTCGCAGGCGTCAGGTTGCCGCCCGGTCGAGCAGCTTTTTCGCTCGCGACTCCAGATCGAGCCGGGCGTCCTGTTGGGACTTATCGCGGGCAACTGCCGTGATGCCCTGAACAAAGTCGAAGATGCTCTCGGGCTTGCGGCCCTCCTCAGCGAGCACCGTCTCGATAACCTTCGCCGTCTCCGACTTGCTGAACCCGCACTTGCGCAGGAAAGCGGTTCGTTCCTCGTCAGTGCACGCAACGATACGCTCCCGCGCCGCCTTGATGCCGTTGACGAAGGGCGTGGGCGAGGAATTGGCGAAGCGAGTCAACGCCGGCTCTGCCTCATGGGCGAAGCGTGAGGCGGCAAATTTTGAGTGGCGGATAGTGATCTCCTCGAAGTCCTCAACGCCCCAGAGATTGCGATTCTGGCAGACCGCCCGAAGATAGAAGCTCGCGATCCCAAGCGTCTTTGCGCCGACCTCAGAGTTCCAGCAATAGAAGCCGCGGAAGTAAAGGTCGGGCGAGCCGTCCGGCAGACGCCCCGCCTCGATCGGATTGAGGTCATCAACCAGAAACAGGAAGACGTCGCGGTCCGATGCATACAGCGTGGTCGTATCTCGGGTGACGTCGACCCGGGGATTGTAGATACCCGTCGACCAGTCGAGCACGCCGGGCACCTTCCAGCGCGTATCGCCGGTGCCGTCGCCGGCAATCCGCTGCACCGCCGTAACCAGTTCATGGTCGTATATGCGGCCATAGTCGGGGCCAGTGACCGCGCGCAGTTCAACGCGTCCATCCTCAACCTCGAGGGTTTTGACCAACTCGGCACGATGCGAGGCCAGCCCGTACTGAAGGTTGATGCCGGCAAGCGGTGCTGGGAGCTGGCGCAGATAAGTAGCCGGCGCGCCGACAAGGCTCGCGAGCTGCCCGAAGCTCCAGTGGGTCGGCACAAGCGGCACATCTTCGCCCGGCAGCATCAGCGCTAGCCGCTCGGCATCGTCGCGGTTCGCTTCCACCCGTATTGCCGCGCTCTCCGCGGTCCGGCTCCGGCTTCGTTCGGCGCGGCCGCGCACCGCGGCGAAGAGCTCGGACAGGGACAGGTAGCGCTCGTCCGCCGGACGCGAGAACCACTCCGAGGACACGCGGCCGATCCGCTCACCACGGCTCACATCCACCCTGTAGCCCCCGCGCTCAGCGCGAGCGGCGTCCAAAATATTCACTTGGGTCATGGGTCATCTCCGTGACGGGCGCCGGGAGCCTCTCTCCCAGCCCTCAACCCGTCACGGAAACCCCAGCGGAGCTCTCACTCTTTTAGACATCCAGCCCGTTCGATTGCCGCGGTATGCTCCGCCGTCCCCATCACTGGGCGCGCGATGCGCCCGCTCAACGAGCGTAGGAACTGCGCGCGTTGCAAATGGACCTAGATGAATACTGAAATGAATACGTGTGTTTCCTTATCAGTTCGCGTGGATTTTTCCGTAGGGCTCGCCCCCACGCCGGTAATGAATGTAAACAGAATCCGTGAGCGTCCATGCCCTTCATTAAAGTCGCACGCGCCGCGGTTGCCGTTCTCGCGTAACCACTTATTCAAGCGATGTCCCGGATGCACCGCGTGCAGAGCATCAAATCATCGGATGAGTAACCACGCGGTCATAGCGAAATTATAGTTTTGGGTCAGTTCGAACTGATAACAAGAGACTGTTTTCTTATCAGTTCTTGACAGCAATGGCTTCGGGGGCCCGGTATGAGAGCGCCCGTCCAGCACTTCAGCGCCGGCCCGGGGCTCGAGACTGCTGCTCGCATTTGTGCATATTCAACGGGAGGAGCCTCTGGAAGGCTGATAGCTAGTCACACGTCGGAATACCGTCAGAGTTAGGCTAGGACCGACCAAGCAGGTATCGGCGTTCCTGCCCATGTCGCGCGCAGGACTCGACCCTGCGCAACTGACTGCACGGCCGTTGGCCAGAGCGCGACAATGCACGTGCCTTTGTCATGTCGCACCGATGGATAGAAGATCCCATTGTTGCCTTCGCTGCGTACTTGATCAGCCAACGCGTTGCCGGCCGGATATCCAATTGTCGGGTCGGGATGGAGGCAGTCGGGTCGTGGATCAGCATTGCGGAGATCAACGAAAATCCCGGCAAAACTAGCAAACATTTCGGCGTAATCCACCGAAGTATTGTAGTCCTGAACGCGCTCAAGCTCGCGTCCCAGATGGAATGCGACCTCAGCTTGGCATGTTTCGACAGCCATCGCCGCGTACCACGCTCCTCTGCTCCGACTGTTGAACCGATTGCGTTCGCGCGGCCGAAAATAGGCAAACGCCGCGTTGATGAAATGCGCATGCGGCAGCCCAGCAACCAGTTCGCGGAATTCTAGACCTTCCGTGCCCTGCTCCTGGGCAGCAAGGCGACCGCTGGTGGCGCCTTCAATCTCGGCGACATCGTCGCTGTGGCGCCGCGAGACGAGCTTCAAGAGAACGGGATCACGCAACCGAGCGCTCGCGACCAGCCGCACCGTCCTATCCAGCGCCAGGCGCGAAACTGGGAAAGACACCTCAAATACCGCCACGCAAGGCATCGACGTAGCGGCGCACTTCGATCATCGCCGGGATGCCGCCGTCGATCATTGTCTCGATCGGCGTTCGATTAGCAAACAACGGCCCCGCATTGCGCAGCCGCACCCACCGATCAGCCATGGCGTCGGCAAACAGCAGATGCAGCCCCTTGAAAACGCCAATCATCGCTGATGCGCGCGTTAGTTGGTCCTGAGATAGCGCTTGGCTCCACGCGTCCCCTTTGATGCGATCCCAAGTGCTCGGGGACACGCCAAGCAGTGCAGCCATGTCCTTGCCAGTGACGTCCCAGGCCTCCGCCAAGTTGCAAACGGCCTCCAAAGCCGCAGGAGTCAGCCGAACACGGTCCTTCTCGTCGGCAAAGGTCTGCCGTGGGTGGCTGCGACCACCAGGCGCGGACATTTCGGGAAGGACGCGGCGCGGTGTCATAGTCATTAGATAGCACCAAATGATGCTATTGACAATGTCAAATGGTGATTATAATTAAACACGAATGCAACTGATTGTTTATTAAAGCTATTTTGCATTAGCGCCCGATCCTTGGAGGGGCGCCTACTCTCAAAATAGCGCGCGCGAAATTCTTATCGAATACGACTGTTCAGGTCTGTACTTAGCGTCGGGATGGGCAACGGATGCTGCAGCAGGTAATTCACCCACAGGACGTGGCTAACGCCGCCTATCTCGCCACTCTGAACCCGCAGCTGCGGCGCGCGGTCGAGCACGGATGCAGTGCGCTGGATGACGCCCCTGCCACTCCTGATCATTGCCGGTGCCGGTTCCGGCGATATTACAATACAGGGCAGAGATTCCTAATCTCGGTTGGAAGTCTCAGCGTCCGGCTAATCGTTGAAATTGAACAGCGGTTGGCACGCTCAATTATTGCGCCCGATCGCCAGCGAGACCGCTGGGGCGCATCAATGCGAATATAACTAAGGCCGCCAGAACAATCGCCGCGACTGTTAAGTAAGCGGCAGCCCATGCTGCTGGCGTCCTGCCTCCCGCAAAATCCAGTATCCACCCGACCACCAGCGGCCCGACAAAGCCGCCTGCATATCCAAGCGTCGAATGCACAGCCAAGGTCGCACCGCGCTTATCGGGCGTCGCGCTACCCGCCGCGCCCGCCGTCAGTGACGCCGAGTCCAATGAAATGAAACCGCCGTACAGCAAGAGGATTGCTACCGCGAGAAGGTACGATGTTGGTCCCCAAATACCCAAGACTGCCGCACAGGCGGCCGATGCCAACAGTGCAAAGCCAATCAACTGGCGGCGTCCAAAACGGATGGCGGCTTCGTTGCCCATGACGGTACTGACGGTTGCGATCAGCCCTAACAACGTCAACGCCATCGGCGGAGAAATAATTGCTTCGGAGCTGGTGGCACCCGCAACGAACGCCAGAAAAACGACGCCCCAGCCTCGCACGGCATGAAACTCGAAGGTGTGAATACAGTAGGTCACCGCATAGGCCATGGCCGATCGGTTGCGAAACACGGGCCGGAAATCGAATACCGCCGGCTTGCTCGCTTGCGCAGGAAGCTTCCGCGGCTGACGAGGGAATGCGATCGCGATCAATAGCCAAGCGATCGCCGCGCTGATTGACCCAGCAAGGAATGCCGCGCGCCATCCGGCAACGTTTGTAATCAAGTCCGCGATCGCGAAAGAAAGCGCGCCGGAAATGCCGATGCTGGCCGCATGTCCTGCTGTCGCCCGAGACATCAGCTTGCCCTCTACCCTATCTGCAAGCAGTTTCAGCCCCGTCATATACGTGCCGGCCCAGCCGATACCGGCCAGCGCTCGCGCGAAGAGCGCTGACCAGAAGCCCTCGGCGACCGTGGCGAAAAGCAAATGTCCGACCACCGTCAGCGCGACGCCCAGCAGATAGATGCTTCGCGTGTCGAAACGGTCGGTAAGAGGCACGAGAACGGGGACCGCAACCATGTACGCCCCGAAAAAGATCGCCGTTATCCAGCCAGCTTCGCTGTTGCTGAGCTGCCAAAGCGTCATCATTCCCGGCAACAGAGCCGGCCAGAACGACGAGCCAATCTGGACGAAAACTTGTGCCGCACAAACGAGCACGACCAAGGATTCAGGCGACCTAATTTTCAAGCTCATGTGATTGCCAATTCCGGGTCTAGCTCAGACGTGATTAGCCGCAGCCGCACCCCGCCTTTCCTGCAGCCTTAGCGGTTTCATCAGCGACGCAGCAAGCGGATGCATTCGATTTTGGAGCGCCACCGCAGCACCCTGCTGACTCACCAGACGCCGGGTCCACCGAAGCAGTGCATACGCCGGTTTCGGGCAATACAAGTTCAACCCGCTCGGCCGCTTCGCGATCTCCGGCGATGTCGGCGACGATCGAACGCACCTGCTCATATCCCGTCAGCAGCAGGAAGGTCGGCGCACGACCATAAGACTTCATGCCGGCGAAGTAGAAACCTGGCTCGGGCTGAGCGAGTTGCTGCGCACCGTGGGGCCTCACCGTGCCGCAGCTGTGTTCGTTCGGATCGATCAACGGCGCGAGCGCGGGCGGGCATTCGAGTGCAGGGTCGAGGCTGATGCGCAACTCTCGCAGAAATGAGTTATCGGGCCGAAAGCCGGTGGCAACGATAAGATCATCAGCAACAATCTCGCGACCGGCGACATCGCTTCCGATGACAAGCCGCCCATTCTTAAGGGCTAAGCTTCTCACCTTGAAGCTCGCCTCGACGGAGATCCCGCCGCCTTTCACCATCCGTGCAAACATCGAGCCTAACTCGCCGCGCGCAGAAAGCTTGTCGTTGGCGCCGCCGCCGAAAGCCTTTTCCGACTTGTCACCACGCAGGAGCCAGATGACTTGTGTCTGTGGGGCAATATCCTTGAGATGCACGAGATCGATCAGTGCGCCCACCGCAGAATGGCCGCTTCCGAGCACCGCAATTGTTTTGTTCGCATAACGGCTCCGGTCACGGCCCAAGACGTCCGGCATGGCGTAGGCAATATGATCCTGCGCTTCGCGTTCGCCGATTGCCTCAAGCCCGTTGGCACCTGCCGGGCTGGGTGAAGACCATGTGCCCGATGCGTCAATCACCGCGTCGGCAAGTACGGTTTTCGGGCCGGCGCCATTCTGGTAGCGGATTTCAAACGGAGCTGTTTCCCTTCCGCTTGTTTTTAGCCGGTCGAAGCCCACGCGGCTGATCGCGGTGACGCGGCTGGAAGTATGAATGTGATCCCGCAACGCCGTCCGTGTGGCCAGTAGCTCCAAATATCCCTCTACCAACTCGCTGCCGGTCGGATAGTGCTGCGGATCGGGGGAATTCCAGCCGGCCTGGGCCAGCAATCGCCCAGCCGCGGGGTCAATGTTGTATTCCCAGGGTGAGAACATTCGGACATGCCCCCATTGCCGAGCGGCCTTGCCGACGCTTTCACCAGCTTCGAGCACAATTGGCTTCAGTCCGCGTTCAAGCGCATGGGCTGCCGCGGCGAGGCCGACAGGTCCTGCACCAATGATCGCAACAGACTTAATCGCACTCATCTTTTTATCCTCCTAGAATTATCGAAACAGCGGGCAAAAGAGCTAGGCAACTTTGCCCTTCGGTTGAGATGGCGCGCAGGCGCCATCGACACAGCATTCCGAGGCCAGAAAATCGACTAGGCCATGCATCATTTCGTAGTTGGCACGACAAATCAGGGTCGTCGCCTGCCGCTCCTGCGTCACGAGATCAACCACGATCAACGCCTTCAAGTGGTGTGACAGTGTCGAGGCGGCCAAATCGAGTTTAACCTGCAATTTACCGACCGGAAGTCCGGCTGCACCGGCACGAACCAAGGCGCGATAGATTTGCAAGCGCGTCGGATTTCCGAGCGCTTCCATGCGAGCAGCTGCATCATCGATTCTCATGTTCGCGAAACTAGTGTCAGTGAATCGGGCTGTCAACTGTATTTCTAGAATTATAGAAATATGTAGGAGAGGATGGTGGCCAGCCGAGACGGATATCCATTGACACGAGACTACATTTCTATATTCGTAGAATTATGGAAAAGATTGATGCCGTAGCTGCCTTAGCCGCTCTCGCCCAGGAAAACCGTCTCGACGTCTACCGCCTTCTGGTCCAAACCGGACATGAAGGGATGGCCGCCGGGGCAATCGCAGAAACCCTGAAGTTGGCTCCCAACACGCTGACCTTCCATTTTGATCGGTTACGCCAAGCCGGCCTCGTCACGGTGCGGCGTGAAGGCCGGTCAATGATCTACGCGGCACAGTTCGAAACGATGAACTCCCTACTCGGCTTTCTGACTGAGAATTGCTGCAACGGTGCATCCGTCACCTGCCCCCCAAAGATCGTTTGCAAGCCGGCCCGCGTAAAGCGGGCTCGCGTTTCCGCCTAGGGGCTCACTATGGCCGAACCTCGGAATGTACTTTTTCTTTGCACCGGCAACTCCGCTCGATCGGTCATCGCCGAAGCCATCTTAAACAAGGCCGGCAAGGGCTTTCGTGCCTACAGTGCTGGAAGCCAACCAAAGGGACAGGTCAACCCAAATACCATCACGCTGTTGCAGTCACTTGGCTATGACACAAACGATTTTCGCTCGAAGTCCTGGGACGAATTTGCGCACGCAGATGCGCCCCGCTTCGATTTGATCTTCACAGTCTGCGACAGTGCTGCCTCAGAAGCCTGCCCGTTCTGGCCTGGGCATCCCATGACGATTCATTGGGGTGTTCCCGATCCGGCCGAAGCCAAAGGCACCGCTTCAGAAATCGCAGCCGCCTTCAATGATGCCTATCGATTGCTCAGGGCACGCATTGATGCATTGGTGGCGCTGCCCATCGATGGTCTCGACCAGCAGACCCTCAAAGAACGTCTCAGGGCAATTGGCCGTATGGAGGGCGCGACCGCAAAGGCCGCGGCGGCATCGTGAAGCACGATCTATCAAGACGGCTTGTTTCTGAGGGCGCAGGTACAGCGCTGCTGCTTGCGACTGTCATCGGGTCCGGAATCATGGGGCAGAAGCTGGCGGGCGGAAACGTTGCACTCGCCTTGCTTGGTAATACGCTGCCGACCGGCGCAATTTTGGTTGTGCTGATCCTGATCTTTGGGCCGGTCTCCGGCGCGCACTTCAACCCCGTTGTTAGTGCCGCTTTTGCGTCGCGCGGCGAGCTGCCTTGGTCGGAGGCCGCGGCATATATTGCAGTCCAGATCGTCGGAGCGATTTTGGGCGCCTGGCTCGCCCACCTGATGTTCGAACTTCCGTTGCTGCAACTATCGACGACGGGCCGCACAGGCGCCGGCCAGTGGCTCGCAGAAGCGGTCGCGACCTTCGGGCTGCTGCTGACGATCTTTGGATGCATTACAGGAGCCTCTGCAGCCACTCCATATGCCGTGGGCCTGTACATCACCGCTGCCTATTGGTTCACAGCCTCGACTTCGTTTGCCAATCCGGCAGTAACGCTCGCACGCGCACTTTCAGATACATTCGCAGGCATCTCGCCGGGCGATGTTCCGGGGTTCATTGTGGCACAGGCGATCGGAGCCCTCGCGGCAGTCCTGTTCGCGAATTGGATGTGGCACACAAAGTCAGCACCGTCTTTGCGCTAGGTGACGACCATGATCGACGGCGTTTTCAATGTGCTGTTCCTATGCACGGGAAACGCTGCCCGCTCGATCATCGCCGAAGCCATCCTTAATCAAATTGGTGCAGCGCGCTTTCGCGCGTTTAGTGCTGGACGTCAGCCCCTCGGCTATATTCACCCGAATGCCCTAAGCCTTCTCGATAGTCTGGACTATCCAACACACAAACTGCGCTCCAAGTCGTGGCATCAATTTGCGCGACCTGGCGCGGTCCCGCTCGATTTCGTTTTCACGCTATGCGACCAGTCGGCAGGTGAATTTTGCTCACTGTGGCCCGGGCAATCGATAACAGCCCATTGGGGCATGTCTGATCCGTCGGCGGTTAAAGGCGGGGCGGCAGAGATTGGTGCCGCCTTCGCCTATGCACACCGGCTGTTGCTGCGCCGGATTCAACTTCTTACCGCGCTGCCGACGAGCGGTCTCGACGCGTTCAGCTTGCAAACGCGCGTCCGCGAAATCGGAATGGCTGAAATAGTCCGCAAAATCGAGCCGGCGCCATGACGCCGATGCAACAAATGTGGCATCGCCGCATCATAATCGGTGGTTTTTGTGCCGCCTATTGCGCCAGCATGGCCGCATTGGCCGTTCTATCTACACCGCTACTTGAAGGTAAGCGGTTTGAAATTTTTTCCTTTCTTCTATTGCCGGTACTACTCGTTGGCCTTGCCTGCATCGCCATCGGAAAATGGATGGAACGCTAGGAATTTGACGAGCCAGCAAAGGTTTCGTCAAAAGCATACCCTGCTCCCCGAACGGTACGGATAGGGTCGCGCTGGTCTCTCCCGGTGAGTGCTTTCCTGAGGCGACCGATATGCACATCCACCGTGCGCTCATCGATTTCGCTTGTCATGCCCCAAATGCCGTCGAGCAGTTGGGACCGGGAGAACACCCGGCCGGGCCGTTCCATCAAAAAGTCGAGCAAGCGAAATTCCGTAGGTCCGAGCTTCAAGTGGCGGCCCGCCCGCGTGGCCCGGTGCATTTCCCGGTCGAGCGTGATCTCGCCCTGCTCCAGCCTCGAAGCCACCCGCTCCGGCTTTGTGCGCCTGAGTAATGCGCGAAGACGCGCAACCAGTTCATTTACCGAAAACGGCTTAGTGAGATAGTCGTCTGCCCCAATGCCCAGTCCGCGCACGCGATCCGCTTCCTCACCGCGTGCCGTCAACATGATCACCGGCACATTGTTAGTCGGAGTCCGCGCCCGTAGACGGCGGCAAACCTCAAGCCCGGAAACACCCGGCAGCATCCAATCCAGCACGATTGCATCTGGCAAATTTTCTTCAATCAAAAGCAGCGCTTCGTCACCGTTGGTGGCGTGCGACACGTCGAACCCTTCGCCTTCAAGATTGTAGCGTAGGAGGATAGCGACCGGCTCTTCGTCTTCCACGATGAGCACACGAGGCCGCGGAAGGCCCGCCGCCTCGGCATTCTGCTTCTGCGCCATCAAGTTCATTCGGCAACGTCCCTCAGGCAGCGGATTCCATTTCTTCGCCCTTTGGCCTGTCCATCGGCAAAGTATCGCCCGTTGCAATGTAGTGAATTGTTTCGGCAATATTCGTCGTGTGGTCGCCGATCCTCTCGATATTCTTCGAGCAAAACAGGAGGTGAGCACAGAATGAAATGTCTCGAGGATCCTCCATCATGAACGTCAGGAGGTCTCTAAACGCAACGTCTTCCTGCGAGTCCAACTGCGCGTCACTAGACCAAACCGAGTCAGCCAGCTGAACATCACGCGCCGCGAATGCGTCCATGACGTCCTTGAGTTGCTTGGCGGCGGTAGCTCCCATCTGTCGCACACCGACCACGGCACGCGGCAACCTCGGATCGGCGCCCATCTTGATGACGCGCTTTGCGATGTTCTTCGCGAGATCGCCAACACGTTCAAGATCATTGGCTATGCGGATAGCGCCGACGAGATCGCGCAAATCGATTGCCATCGGCTGCCGGCGCGCGATCGTCAGGACCGCCTGATTCTCGATTTCGCGTTGTAAGGCATCGACACGCGGATCTGCTTCGATGGCGCGTTGTGCGAGCTTGCCATCAAACGACGACAGACTCGCGATGGCATCCTGCAGCATGGCCTCGGTGAGACCACCCATCTGGGCAACTTTGGTGGTTATTTCGTCGAGCTCCTGATCGTAGGCTTTGCTCGTATGCTGTTCGGTCATTGCCTCTCCTTACCCAAAGCGCCCGGTGATGTAGGCTTGGGTGCGGCTGTCCTTAGGCGCCGTGAAGATGTCCTGCGTGGAACCAACCTCGACCAGCTTGCCGAGGTGAAAAAACGCCGTGCGGGTTGAAACGCGAGCCGCCTGCTGCATGGAATGTGTGACGATGATAATCGTGTAGTTTGCGACAAGTTCACTCATCAATTCTTCGATGCGGGCCGTAGCGATTGGGTCCAATGCCGAACACGGCTCATCCATGAGGATGACCTCAGGATTTACGGCAATAGCGCGCGCTATGCATAGGCGCTGTTGCTGTCCGCCAGACAAGCTCGTGCCGGGTTGGCCAAGCCGATCTTTCACCTCGTCAAACAGCCCTGCCCTTTGCAGGCTCTTTTCGACGATCTCATCGAAGTCTGCTCTGTTCCGCGCTATTCCATGGATACGCGGACCATAGGCGACGTTCTCGTAAATCGATTTTGGAAAGGGGTTTGGCTTTTGGAAAACCATCCCCACTCTCGCCCTCAAGTCGATCGGATCAACGTCGCGGGCGTAGATATCCTGACTGTCAATTTTGATGCTGCCTTCGACCCGCGCACCGATAATTGTGTCATTCATTCTGTTGATACATCGCAGGAACGTCGATTTTCCGCATCCCGAAGGCCCGATGAATGCCATCACAGATCGTTCCGGAATATCGACGGTGACATCGAACAAGGCTTGTTTGTCGCCATAGAAGACGTTGACGTCACGCGCCGCCACTTTGGTCTCGCCACCGTTAACTGGCGAGGGAATTCCAACGGTTGACGTAGAAATCTGGATGGTCGGAACGGAATTCATTTGGTGCCCCTCTGGCCTCACCACTGGAGTTTCTTGCGAAGGCGATAGCGCAGCCAGATGGCAACGCCGTTCATCAGCAGCGTGATTGCGAGCAAGACGAGACCGGCCGCCGCGGCGTTCGCATGGAAATCGGAACCAGGACGCGAGATCCAATTGAAGGCCTGAATCGGCAAAACGGTGAAGCCGTCGAACAACCATTCAAAGGAAATAAATGGGAATTGCGACGTAATCGGAGGTGCCGGCAAGAACGCGATGAAGGTGAGCGCACCAATCGTGATCAAAGGCGCGGTCTCGCCCAAGGCTCGGGATATTCCGATGATTACACCGGTCAGAACGCCTGGGAGTGCCGCCGGCAGCACATGATCACGCGTAACTTGCCATCGGGTCGCGCCAATACCGAACGCCGCTTCGCGCAGAGTCTGCGGGACAGCGCGAACGGCTTCACGGGTCGCCACGATAATGATCGGCAGTATCAGCAAAGCCAGCGTAAGGCCTGCTGTAAGTATGGAGCGGCCGGTTCCCAGCCCGTAGACAAACAGGCCCAGCGCGAGCAAACCGTAGACGATTGAAGGAACGCCAGCGAGATTGTTGACGTTGATTTCAATCAGGTTTGTGAGCCAGTTCTTTGGCGCATATTCCTCAAGATAGAGGCCCGACGACACGCCGAGAATCACCGCGAAAAACGCTGTTACGAGAATCACGAGCAGCGAGCCGACCCATGCCGACAAAATGCCTGCTTGCGATGCGCGCCGAGACGGGAAATTCCAAAAGAAGTCCCAGGAGAGGCGCGGCAAACCGTGCCACGCAAGGTCCAGCAGCAAGAGACTGAGCATCAGGAGCGCAAATGTAATCGCCGCAAGGCCGCACAGCATAAATACAAATTCTCTACGACGCCTGCGCCGGACCCCATGATCAACGGCACTCTGCGCCATCGTTTCCACCGCATCGGGACGCATAGGAAGAGCCTGCTCCGACATCAGTAAGCCTCCCGGAACTTTGCACGCAGCCAAAATGCAAAAATATTGAAGGACAGCGTGATTAGAAGCAGCACAAGACCGGCCGCAAAAATCGTCTGATACGCGATCGAGCCATGCGGCAGATCGCCCAGAGCGACTTGAACGATGTAAGCGGTGATGGTTGCCGCAGGTTCGCGCGGGTCCCAAGTAAGGTTGGGCTGTTGGCCGGCGGCGATGGCAACCACCATGGTCTCGCCTACAGCGCGCGAAATACCCAGCACAAATGCCGACGCAATGCCGGAGATCGCGGCCGGGAAGACGACTCGCAACGCGGTTTCAAGCCGGGTTGCGCCAAGCGCGAGTGACCCGTCGCGCATACCATTTGGCACGGCGCGCATCGCATCCTCGGAAAGTGAGGCAACGTAAGGGATGATCATGATCCCCATGACGATGCCCGCCGAAAGTATATTGAAGCCCGGTAGTCCTGGAATGATCGTCTGCAGGAATGGCGTAACGAAGAGAAGAGCGAAGAAGCCGTAGACGACGGTCGGTACTCCGGACAGCAGCTCCAAAATCGGTTTCAGGATTTCGCGCGTTCGCGGCGAAGCGAATTCGCTGAGATAGATCGCCGCCAAGAGCCCCAGCGGCCCAGCAACGCACAAGGCGACGAGTGTTGACAGCAGCGTACCGTTGAGCAGCGGCAAGATGCCATATCGGGGATTGTCGAACAGCGGGGTCCAGACCGTATCCGTGAGGAAGTTCCAAAGCGGAACGTGCTGGAAGAAATTCCAGGATTCGTACACAAGCACGGCAACAATCGCGATCGTGACAGCCACGGAAGATGCAGCGGCAACGAACAACAGACCTTCGATCAGCCTCTCGCGAATTCGCTGGCGACCGCGCTCTGCGGTGGTGAGCATCGATGCCATGGATATCCCCTCTGCAGACCCGCAGGCGGGCGCGAGTGGCCCGCCTGCTGCCTCACGTTCATTAGTGCTTGGATTCGCGCTTCATCAGATCGTCGATCGAAACGCCAACCTCCGGCACGCCTCCGAACACCGTACCAAGCACGCCCTTCTGGAAGCGAGCCAGGCTCAAAGGATAGGCGCGGTCCGGCAGCGGGAGATACTTCACTTCCTTGATCAGCGGCACCGCGTTTTTCAGCGCGAATTCGACGAATTCCTTCACTTCAGGCTTCGCCGAGGCCTTCTGGCTGGCATAGAAGAAAAGCGGCCGCGAAAGCGGATTGTAGGTGCCGGCAAGCACGTTTTCGAGCGACGGCTTCACGCAGCCCTGCCCCTTGCCCCAATCGACTGCGAGCGCCTTCATCTTGGCGGCATGTGGCGCGTAGTACGCGAAGGGAATGTAGCCCAAAGAGTTCACGTCGTTCTCGATGCCTTGCACGAGCACGTTGTCGTCTTCGGAAGCCGTGTAATCGCCGCGACTCGACTTTGCCTTTCCGACGACGGCTTCGGTGAAATAGTCGAAGGTGCCGGAGTCAGCGCCCGCGCCGTAGAGCTTCAGCGGCCGATTGGGCCAGCTCGGATTCACATCCGACCAACGCATCACCTTGCCTTGCGCCGCCGGCTCCCAGATCTTTTTCAGGTCGGCGATTGAGATGCATTCGAGAGCGGTATTTTTCGGGCTCACTGCGACCGTGAGCGCGTCAAAGGCCAGCGGAAGCTCGAAGAAGTTCACACCGGTCTTCTTGCAATCTTCGATTTCAGCGGTGAGGATTGGCCGCGAGCCGTTCGAAATGTCAGTTTCTCCGCGGCAGAATTTCTTGAAACCGCCGCCAGTGCCGGAAATGCCGACGGTTACGCGGACTTGGTTCTTCTTCGACTTTTGAAATTCCTCGGCGATCGCTTCCATCACCGGGAAGACGGTCGAAGAACCGTCGATCGAAACGGTCCTGGTCTGCGCCACCGCTGACACCTGCATGGACGCGACCGTGATTGCCAATGCCGACACGGCTGAAAGCCCCGCGGCCACTTTCTTCGCTTGCATGAAAAGCTCCCTTTGTTGCTTGATCAAGCCGTTGCGGCCATCCGCGGCGCGGCTATGGAGTTGCGCAGAGCCTCATTAGGCAAGCTCTGCAATTCTATTGTGACGGTGGGCATTGTCCAACCTGACGTTTTGAACGAGCTGCGGTGCGAACCGGCCCGCCAAGGATGTAACCTTCGCTCTTTACGGTTCGGATCGCGCAGCGTTGAGGCACCCTGCCCATGGCTCGCCGCACGCGTCGGATTTCAGTGTTGATTGAGCGATCGTCGATTTCGGTCGTGCCCCAAATGCGCTGCCGAATTTCATCGCGGGTTACGAGTTTTCCCCAGTTCTCGATAAGCAGCTCGAGAATTTGAAAACTCCGCAGGCTGACGCCCAGGTCTCGGTCACCGCAACTCACCCGCAAGGTGTCGCGATTCAGACTGAGGCATTCCGCCACCACCACTGGCGGGGCGCCGGCCTGGTTAGTCCTTACTGTTAAGATCATCGCCTGCCCGATTTTTCTCGGGTCTATCTTGTGACGCGCACATGACAGCCATGTGACAGCCCTCGCCCTCACCGATGAAAAGGGGGAAATCATCGCCGCGGCAATTGCTTAGGATGCCGCTCAGGAACTCTTGGCGGGCAATCTCAACAATTTGGAATTGGCTAACGCTCGATCATCACCTTGGCCGCGTTACCAGCATCAAGGTTTTGGCCTTGTGCCAACGTGCCGTGGTTAGCGAGCACGAATGCGGTCACAGCCAGTATTTGCTCGTCAGTTAAGATGCCGGGATTGTCGAAAGGCATCAGCAATCGGTTATATTCGATCAGGCCTTGAGCGTGTTTGAACTTCCGAATTTGCGCTCCGTCGCCCCACATTGGATGGGGATAGCCAGGGCCGCTCTTCCCGTTCTCGCCATGACACTTGGCGCAATGTTCCTTATAGAGCATCCCACCTAAGCGGACCTGCTCACTGTCGTTGGCGCGAACGGCGGCCCCGGTAAGAAGGGCTGCCCCGAGGAGGAGGCAGCCCATCGCATTGCGTATGGTTTTCATTCGGGTTCTTTATCGCTGACGTCAGACAACCCTGATGCGGAAGCGTGGGATTGTCCCGTTCGCCATGCCCAAAAGATTAGGCGGCTGTGTCGCCGGTTGCACGTAGCCCGAATTATCGATGGTGCGTGTTTCGATCGCATGCTCCCCGGCCGCGGCGTTCCAGGGAAACTCGAAACGCACCCAGGCATAACGCCCGAGGTTCGGCGGCAGAATGCGCGCGGGCTGCCATGGACCATTGTCGATGCGGTACTCCACGTCGCGCACTCCGTACTGCGGCCCCCACGCATAGCCGCGCATGGTTTGAAGCCCAGCTTGGAGAGTAGGGAGTTCGCCTTTCTTGAGAGGATAGTTCGCCGGCATGGTGGGCGTCTTCTCAAGAACGAGCGGCACCGTAAGCGTCGATTGCGGAGGCATCCAGGTCACCATCGGACCCTTGATGTCATCGGCCGTCACCCCGATAAATTCGTCATCCTTGCTGAATTCGGGGCGCTGGTAAGCATCTCCGATATAGACCTCGCCGCGTGTATTGAGCCGGCACCATACGCGCTTGTTGGTGAACCGAATCTCGGTCAGCCATTTGATGGAGGCGGTGCCTCCCCAGCCGGGCACCACCAGTCGCACGGGCGCGCCGTGATCAGGAATGAGATCATTGCCGTTCATCTGGTAGCAAATCCCCATCTCGTCACCGCGAGCGAGGATCTCCGACACCGGCATCGGACGTCCCATGTCGGTGCCATCGACGCCCGACCAGAAGAGCGCAGTGCGCGCGTCGGGTTTGAGCCCGACACGTTCGATAATGTGGCTCAGAGGAACAAAGCGCCATTCAGCGAGGCCGATGGCTCCCATGACCCAGCTTCCGCCGGACACCTGCTTGCCGTCGTACCCCTGCACTTCCCAGAACAGATTCCGTGCGTTGCCGTGGCACTGCATGTTGGCAGTGATGGTGCGGGCCGGCATCTTGAGCAATTCGTCGTAGCTGATCTCAATCGGCTTCTGAACGCTGTCACCGTGCACCCGCAGCTTCCAAGTTTCCTTGACCAGCTCCGGCTTTTCAGGCGCTGTTGGCGTCGGATAATGGTTTCGGATGTAGAATTCTTCGACCGGCGTCATCCAGGTCGTGAATTCCCAGTATCGGCCGGACCGCACCGTCGCACCGATGTTAAGCAGGCGGCTGTCAGGTTTCCTCAGAATCGACTTTGGCGGTGATTGTTGCGCGGCAACACTTGCAGGAACACCTGCTGCCGCCGCGAACGCAGCGGCGGAAACGAAAAGTCGTCGCCGATCGAGTTGAGGCCCTGCTCGCAAAAAGTCATGTACGATCGCGTCCTCTTGAACGCGCCTAGTGTTCTCTACGGATGACATTGGCTTCCTCCCTCTCTCGGAATGCGGGATGCCCTCTTCGCATTCGTCGGACGTCATTCTGTGACAGCCATATGACAGACGTGTGACAAAACAGAGGGCGACGAGAAAACACTGAAATTCGGCACGGCCGAAAGTCGCTATTCGGCGCAGAATCAGGTTAACTCGAATCGCTATTTGGGTTGTGAGGTTTACCCACGGACTATGAGCCGGCGCGAAACGACTTCGACCAGTACTCGAAGACTTGCCCAGCCAACGCCGGCGGTAGGGGTACGTAACCGAGGCCTGTCGCTTCCTTGCTGCCCTTCTCCAAGGCCCAACGGAAGAACGCGAGCGCCGCCCGCGACCGCTGAGGTGAACTCGGCTTCTTATGCATTAGCACGAAAACCGTCGCGGTGATCGGATACGCTGTGTCGCCGGGCGCATTCGTCAGCATGAGATCGAAGTCGTCGGTTTTGCTCCAATCAGCGCTGCTGGCTGCCGTCTGGAAGGTCTTGCTGTCCGGCGCCACAAATTGTCCGGCGCGGTTGCGGACCAGTGCGGTGCTTAGCTTGAGTTGGGTGGCTTGCGCATATTCGACATAGCCGATCGAGTTCTTGGTCTTCCGCACAGTATTGCCAACGCCCTCGTTGCCCTTTGCGGCGGTGCCGGTTGGCCAGCGCAACACAGTGCTTGTGCCCATTTTATCGCGCCACTCGCTTTTCTCCTGACTGAGGAAATGAGCAAAGTTAAAGGTCGTACCGGATCCATCCGAGCGGTGCACGATAGCGATAGGCGCGTTCGGCAATTTCAAGCCGGGATTGAGTGCCCGGATAGCAGGATGCGACCATTCGCGAACCTTCCCGAGGAAGATGTCCGCCAACAGTTCACCGGTGAAGCGCATTTCATTACTGGCCACGCCGTCGAGGTTTATCGCTACCGTTACCCCACCAATCACGATCGGAAACTGCCCCAGTCCGTGTTTGGCAAGTTCTCCGGAAGGTAACGGCGCATCGGAGGTGCCAAAATCCACGGCACGGTCTCGCGCGCGCAAAAAGCCGGCGAGTGATCCGACAGGCTCATAGTCGAGAGGCGGACCGACCCGTGGGTCGTCCAGGCCGGTGTTGAAGAATGGAAAATCACCTCCCAATGCGAGCCAGCGATGATAGCTGCGAGCCCAGCGTGAGATCATTGGATAGGCGAAAGTTGAACCAGCACCGCGGACTGCCTCGGCGCCGCCCAACACTTCTTGGCTTGGGGCGAGGCTGTCGGCACAGCGGCGACAACCGCGGCGACGATTAGAACGACGATGCGATGCATGACAAATCTCCCCCGGGCGCGAAATTTTCGAACACGGTCGGCTCGCGACGTTGCCTCGTCGCCCGGCGAGTCTCTGCGTTCTTCGTCAGAAGCGCCCGCTAACTCCGCCGACTGCACACGCCCTGCGGCAACGCTTTGATATCAATCGTGGGCATATGACATGCCGATGTATCATTTGTGACTGTCGTGATGATCCTTGCCACTTCGTCGGAAACACTGGTCCTAACGGAGCGGCTCGCTTAGCGTGATGGGGTTGCAGTGGCTGCTGTGGGAGACACAAGTAGACGTCATCATCTATCACAATCCGGACTGCGAGACCTCGCGCAACGCACTGCGATGATCCGCAACGCGGGCGTTGAGCCGCATATCATCGAATACCGCAAGACGCCGCCGACCCGGGCTCTGCTGATACAGTTGCTTTCGCGCGCTGATCTATCCGTGCGTCAAATCCTGCGCGAGCGCGGCACGCCTTATCATGACTCGGGCTAAGCGATCTATCTCTCCCCGGTGCTAGACTGTTCGACGCGATTGAAGAGCACCCAATCGTGATGGACCGACCGCTGGTGGTAACGCCGAAGGGAGTTCGCCTGTGCCGTCCCTCCGAAAACGTCCTCGATCTGCTGCCAAACCAGCGCTTTGGGCGATAAAATTCACTTGTGGGGAATGCACTCCGCCGTCCGTATTAATTGCAGTAGCGCACAGCGCTGAAGGCGCGCGTAGTTCCGGCGAGCTTCGTGAGAATGGATGCGAAAGAGAAGTAGAATATACGTGTACAAAGACTGCACACGTCGGTTAGCAACTTTTTGACGGAGTTGTTGCTTCGCTCCAATCAGTAGGGCCATCTGCGTGAACCCAACATACTGCGATGTTAAGCAGCCCGATGAGCGACATCGCGGGCGGCATTTTCATGCGGACACTCCTTGCGGGCGCGGACGCTACAGCGCGTCCGGCAAGCATCCAGCGTTATTGAGAGCGAACAGCATCTGCGCAACGACAAACGATCGCGTAGCCACACCACTCACTCATTGCGAGCTCTCCCTATCTAAACAATCGCATCTGAACGGGAGCGAGGCAGTTGGTCGAAACATCCATCAACTCGAGACAATGCTTCATTAGCTCCAGAAAAACTTCCCCAGACTAGAACCCAGACTAAACGGAAGTTTTAGTCTGGGGGCTTTTAGGAGCGTTCTGGAGATTGATTGTGTCTCAGGATGTTAGATGGCGCGCCCGAAGAGATTCGAACTCCTGACCCCCAGATTCGTAGTCTGGTGCTCTATCCAGCTGAGCTACGGGCGCGTCGTGCGCGTCGCGCCGGAATGTTTGGCGGATGCGCGGGCAGAACCGGGCGCAACGGCGCCCGGAATGGGGTCATAGCTATCGCCTCCGTTCCGTGATGGCAAGAGAGGCGAAATGGGGCGTGATTTCAGCGCGTTCGGCCCGTCATCCGTCATCCTGAGGCGCCCACCGAAGGTGGGTCTAGAAGAGCCTGCCCCGGACTTGATCCGGGGATGCACGGCCCCGGTGCGGCCACAGCCGGGCCGTCATTCCTTCGAGGCTCGGCCTTCGGCCGAGCACCTCAGGATGACGGGGATGGGTTTGCGCGCGCGGATGGAAGCCCGAGCCGCGCCCCGCCTGCTTAAGCCCGCTGCCGCTCGCTCCTGCGCGCCTTCAGCTCGACCGCCCGGTCCGGGATGGTGACGCGGAAGGTCGCGCCGATCGTGCCCTCCACCAGGCGGATGTCGCCGTCATGCGCCCGCACCAGCTCGGCGGCGATGACGAGGCCGAGGCCGGAGCCGCCGGTGCGGGTCGAGCTCTTGAACGGCTCGAACAGATGCGTGCGCGCCGTTTCCGGGATGCCGGGGCCAGTGTCGGCGACCTCGATCTCCACCACCGCGCCCTCGCGGCGGCCGGTGATGCGGATCTGGTCGCGGCCGGGGTCGCGGGCGTCGCGGCTCTCGAGCGCCTGTACCGCGTTGCGCGTGAGATTGAGCAGCACGCGGAACAGCTGGTCGGGATCGGCGTCGACCATCAGGCCGCGCTCGACCGCGCTGATCCAGCGGATCGGCGTGTCGGGCGCGAGCTCGAGCGACTCGCGCACCTCTTGCACCACCGGCTCCAATGCGATCTCGCGCCGGTCCGGCGGCGGCTCCTGCGCGCGGCCATAGGACAAGGTCGATTCGCAGAACGAGATCGCGCGTTCCAGCGCCCGCATGAGCTTCGGCGCAAAGCGCTGCACCTGCTGGTCCTGCGAGCTGATGAGGCGATCGGAGAACAGCTGCGCCGAGGTGAGAAGGTTGCGCAGGTCGTGGTTGATCTTCGACACCGCCAGGCCGAGCGCCGCGAGCCGGGTCTTCTGCTGCAACAGCGCGCCGAGTTCGCGCTGCATGTCGCCCAGCTCGCGCTCCGCGGTGCCGATCTCGTCCTGCCGGGCGGAGGCGACGATGACGCGCGCCGGGTTCTCCGGTTCGTCGCGGAAGCGCGTCATGTTGGCGGTGATGCGATGCAGCGGCCGCACGAACAGGTAGTGCAGCGCGAGATAGACCAGCGCCGCGGTGATCGCCGAGATGATCAGCGAGAGCAGCAGGATGTTCGACGAGAATTGCAGCATCGCCGCGCGCAGCGGCTTCTCGTCCATGATGATCTCGACGAACTCGCCGCCGCGCGGCGCGTTGCCGAGCACGCGGATGACCTCGTCGTCGTTCGACAACAGCACCGCGAAGGCATTCACGATGGCGCGATACCAGGACACCTGGCGCAGGTCGATGTCGTGATTGACCGCCGGCGGCATGTCGCCGACCATCAGCAGGCGGCGCTGCTGCCCCATCTTCATGGCGACGGCGCGCGCGCCGATCGAGTCGAGCACCTGCCGGGTCAGATATTCGGGCACCTCCGGCGTGGCCTCGAGCACCAGCGCGGCGGTGTAGGCGTCGGAGAGCTTGTCGCTGAGCCAGTTCAGCCGGTAGTTGGCGATCGACGGGACATAGATCAGCACTTCCGAGATCATCACGAACAGAATCGTGAGGACGAGGAGCTTGTCGGAGAGGCCGAACCGGCCAGCCAGCCGCTGCTTCAGGCCGGCGCCGTTCTCGGTCTCGATCTGGTCCGTGGTCTTGTCCATGTCGATCGCGGACTTTGCAAATTCCTGCCGCGGCAGCTAGCCCAACCGGCGCAACCAGCCAATGATGCGCCGCACAAACGGGCTCGTCAAACTTGGCAGGAAATAACTGATGGCGGCCCGTTTACCAACCTCGCCAAAGGTCGGATAGGGCACCACCATACCGGCCAGCGCCCGGATATTGAGCCGATTCGCCAGCGCCAGCGTCCAGGGCGTGATCAGCTCGCCGGCGCCGGGGCCTACGATGGTAGCGCCGAGGATGCGGCCGCGCTTGTCGGTGACGACCTTGATGTGGCCGCGGGTCGTGCGCTCGGCCTGGGCGCGGTCGTTCTCGGCGAACGGCCAGCGCAGGATCCGGATGGTCTTGGCGGCGCCGCGCGCCTCCTGCTCGCTGAGCCCGACATGCGCGAGCTCGGGGTCGGTGAAGGTCACGCGCGGGATCAGGCGGTCGTCGGCCTTCACCGGCAGGCGGAACAACGCGTTCCTGATGACCAGCCCGGCGTGATAGTTGGCGGCGTGGGTGAAGTGCTGCTGCCCGCCGGCGACGTCGCCGATCGCATAGACGCGGCGGTTCGAGGTGCGCATGCCGCGATCGACGGTGATGCCCGCGGCGGTGTGGGCGATGCCGGCGGCCTCGAGGTTGAGGCCGTCGCTGTTGGCGCGGCGGCCGGTCGCGACCAGCAGATCGCTGCCGGTGATGCGTTCGTAATTGCCGGTGCCGCCGAGCACGACCGCGACACCCGCCGCGCCCGTTTCGACGCGCGCCACCGACACTCCCTGCCGCAGCACGATCCCCTCCTGCACGAGCGCATCGAGCACGATGCGTGCGCACTCGACGTCTTCGCGCGCCAACGCCTTGTCCGCGTCGAGCACCGTGACGTGCGCGCCGAGGCGGCGGAATGCCTGCCCGAGCTCGAGTCCTATCGGCCCGCCGCCGAGCACGATCAGATGCTGCGGGCACGCTTTGAGATCGAACACGGTCTCGTTGGTGAGGAACGGCGCCATGGCGAGCCCGGGGATCGCCGGGATCGCCGGCGACGAGCCGGTGGCGATCACCACGCGGCGGGCCTTGATCTCGATATCGTCGCCGACCGCGACGGTGTCCTTGTCCTTGAACCGGGCCTTGCCTGCGACCACGCGCACGCCGAGGCCGTTGAAGCGCTCCCTGGAGTCGTTCGGCGCGATCGCGGCGATCACGCGGTGAACGTGCTCGTGCACCCGGGCGAAATCGATCTGCGGCGGCGACGTCGTGATGCCGAAGGCGTCGAGGCCGGTTGCGCCGTGCACGCGCCGCGCGGCCGCGATCAGCGCCTTCGAGGGGACGCAGCCGGAGTTCAAGCACTCGCCGCCCATGCGGCCCTGCTCGATCAGCACCACCGGCACGCCGAACGCGGCCGCCGCCGCCGCGACCGAGAGGCCGCCGGAGCCCGCACCGATCACGCAGATGTCGGGTGTGATGACTTCAGCCATTCCATTCCCTCGGCGCAATGGGCGCACGACGACAATGTTGCGCGACTAGCGCGGCAGACTGGCTCGGCTCCCTCTCCCCCATAAGGGCGTTCACGCCCGTCTTCGACGGGCTATGGGGGAGAGGGGACGCACCGAACTCGCCGCCTCACCACAATTTCACACGACGGTTTCACTCCAACCCTACGAACTCGCCGCGGTGCGGCGCGCGCGGATGCGCTTCACCGCGACCGGGATCAGCGCCAGCACGCCGAGCGCGGCGAGCGCGCCCAGCATTTCCGGCGTCACCGCCGCCTTGATATCGAAGTCGAGTTTGCAATCGGCGCGGCCCGACGCCAGGCAGGCATTGTACACCGCGCCCTGCGCGCGGATCACGCTGTCGAGCCCCGCGCCCAGGAACGCGAAGGTGAAGGTCGCCGGGATGATCCCGACCGCGGTGGCCGCCAGGAAGGTCGACAGGCGTACGCCCACGATCGCCGCGACCAGATTGATCACGAAGAATGGAAACACCGGCACCAGCCGCAGAAACAGGAGGTAGTGGAACGCATCGGCGCGAAATCCTTCCGCCAGCCGCTCGGCCGCCGGCCCCGCACGGCGCGTCAGATGCTCGCCGAACGCGCTCTTGGCGATCATGAACAGAATGGCGGCGCCGATGGTCGCACCGACCACTGCGGCGGCTCCGCCGGCAAGGCCGCCGAGCAGGAAACCGCCCGACATCGTGAGGACCAGCCCGACCGGCAACGACAGCGCGACGCCGACCATATAGATCACGATATAGATGCCGATCGACGCGAGCCGGTGAGCCAGGATGAAGCCGTGGACCGCGTCGTTGTGGCGGACCAGGGTCTCAAACGAGATCTTGCGATTCCAACCGATCGCCAGGGCGGTGACCGATAACACCACGATGATCGCCAGCGGCAGCCAGCGGCGGAGGGCCGATCGCGCTGGCATCTCGGGGGCCGGCAGTTCCGACATTCATGCTCCAAGCGGCTGCCTGCTCCAAACGACTGCAGCCACCGGTCGGTCAAACCGTGCCGCCATCGGGATCAACCGCGGACTTCTGCCACCCTCTATACATGACGGCGTCGCCCGACGCTCTCCGGGAGGCACCATCTCACCGTGATGTGAGCCGATTGTGCCGCCACTTCACGGACTTGCGCCAAATCCCTGTTCCATTGACGAGCGAGGGCGGCCTCCCTTATAAGCCGCGGGACTTGAAAAGTGCCGGCGATCCCTACAGATGGCGGTTTTCGGGCGTGCAGCCGCCTTCCGGCGCGCCTACCGGACACCATACGGGGCGGTCTTCGGCAGCACACTCAATCCAGGCGGAGAAGCACCCGTGAAGCGGACCTATCAACCCAGCAAGATCGTGCGCAAACGCCGTCACGGTTTCCGCGCCCGCATGGCGACCAAGGGCGGCCGCAAGGTGGTTGCCGCCCGGCGCAAGCAGGGCCGCAAGCGGCTCAGCGCCTGATCCAACAACGTCACGATTCACATGGTCCGGTTGAAGCAGCGGGCGGATTTCCTGGCCGCAGCCAGCGGGACCAAGGTTGCGACGGCGGCGTTCGTGCTGCAGGGGCGATGGCGCGGCGACGCCGGGCCGGCGCGGATCGGATTTACGGTGTCGCGCAAGGTCGGCACCGCGGTCGAGCGCAATCGCGTGCGCCGGCGCCTGCGCGACGTCGTCAGACGCAGCGCGGCAGACGGCCTGCGCGCAGGCTGCGACTACGTGCTGGTGGGACGGCGCACCGCCTTGAGCCGGCAGTTCGACCAGATGATCGAGGACTTTGGCAATGCGCTGCGCCGCATCGAGCGCGGCGCGCGCAAACCGGGCCGATGAGATGAACGACCAGAAAAACATGCTGCTCGCCATCGTGCTGTCGGCCATCGTGCTGATCGGATGGCAGATCTTTTTCGGCCTGCCGTCGATGCAGCAACAACAGCAGGCGAAGCAACAACAGCAACAGACGCAGCAGCAGCCGACCACGTCGGTGCCGCAGCCGGGCGCACCGGCCCCGACCGGCCAGCCGTCGACCACCACCCAGCCGGCGCCGGGTCAGACGCCGGTGCCGGGCCAGCCGCCGGTGAAGCCCATCACCCGCGAGGCCGCGTTGAAGGCATCGCCGCGCGTCGCGATCGAGACTCCGCGCCTCGCCGGCTCGATCAATCTCAAGGGCGGCCGCATCGACGACCTCCTGCTCACGCAGTATCGCGAGACCGTCGATCCGAAATCGCCGCCGGTCGTCCTGTTGTCCCCGTCCGGCGCGCCGATGCCGTTCTATGGCGAGTTCGGCTGGGTCGCCGCCGCCGGCAATACCATGCCGCTGCCCAACAGCGAGACGGTCTGGAAGCAGCAAGGCGCCGGCACGCTGGGCGTCAACCGCCCGGTCACGCTTGCCTACGACAACGGCCAGGGCCTGGAATTCCGCCGCACCATCTCGGTCGACGACAAATACATGTTCACGGTTCGCGACGAGGTCGTGAACAAGGGCTCGGAGCCCGCCACGCTCTATCCTTATGCACTGATCTCACGGCACGGCCATCCCAGGCTCGAAGGCTTCTACATCCTGCACGAAGGCCTGATCGGCGTGTTCGGCGAGCAGGGCCTGAAGGAAGTCGGCTACGCCGAGATCGAGAAGCAGAAGCAGATCTCGTACAAGGCCACCAATGCGTGGCTCGGCATCACCGACAAATATTGGGCGGCGACGCTCGTCCCGGACACCACGGCGGCGATCCAGGCGGTGTTCTCGGCCGGCCTGAGCGGGACCGTCAAGACCTACCAGACCCACTACCTGCTCGATTCCGTCACCATCCAGCCGGGCGCGACTTCGGCCGTCAGCACGCGGATGTTCGCCGGCGCCAAGGAGGTCGAGACCGTCGACGGCTATGACCGCCAGTACAAGCTCAACCGCTTCGAGCTGCTGATCGACTGGGGCTACTTCCACTTCATCACCAAGCCGCTGTTCCTGGCGATGGACTGGCTCTATCGCTACTTCGGCAACTTCGGCGTCGCGATCCTCCTGATCACCGTCATCATCAAGATCTTCTTCTTCCCGCTCGCCAACAAGTCCTACGCCTCGATGGCGAAGATGAAGGCGGTGCAGCCGGAGATGCTCGCCATCCGCGACCGCTTCGCCGACGACAAGGTGAAGCAGCAGCAGGCGATGATGGAGCTCTACAAGAAGGAGAAGATCAATCCGATCGCGGGCTGCCTGCCGATCCTGATCCAGATCCCGGTGTTCTTCGCGCTCTACAAGGTGCTGTTCATCACCATCGAAATGCGGCACGCGCCGTTCTTCGGCTGGATCAGGGACCTCTCCGCGCCGGATCCGACGACGATCTTCAACCTGTTCGGGCTCATTCCCTGGGATCCCATGCGGACGTTCGGGGAGACCATCGGCCCGTTCTTCATGATCGGCATCTGGCCGATCGTGATGGGCATCACGATGTGGTTCCAGATGAAGCTCAACCCGGCGCCGCCGGACCCGACCCAGAAGATGATCTTCGACTGGATGCCGCTGATCTTCACTTTCATGCTGGCGAGCTTCTCGGCCGGGCTGGTGATCTACTGGGCCTGGAACAACCTGCTCTCGGTCGCGCAGCAGAGCTACATCATGCACAAGCACGGCGCCAAGGTCGAATTGTGGGACAACATCAAGGCGCTGTTCGGCTTCAAGAAAGACGACGACAAGAAGGACGGAGACAAGAAGTAGCGCTGTCGTTCAGTCCTTGCGCGCGAGACAGACCACCTGCCGCCACGGATCGGCGTGCTCGGTGGCGCCGGCAAAGCCCGCACGGCGGAACGCCGCCTGCCATTGCGCGCGTGAGAACACGCCGAACAGATGCCGGTCGTGCACGCATTCGACGGTGCCATCGGGCTTGCGCAACAACATCGCGAAGTCTTCGCAGAACGCGGTCGTGCCCGCGACCGGCGGATGCGTCCAGATCAGGTAACGCATGGCGCGGCCATCTTCGCCATCCTCCCCGCCATCCTCGACACTCGGCACATAGGTCTCGCTGACGCAGTCCGGCATCACCAGGACCGCCCCGCCCACCTTGAGGTGCACGTAGGCGGTCGTCAGCGCAGCCGCGAGATCGTCCTCGGTCAGCATGTACATGATCGCATCGTGGATGAAGACCGCATCGAAGGTGCGGCCGAGGCGCACCGTGCGCATATCGCCCGCGATGTGCTCGAGATCGGGGTTGAGTTTGCGGCTCATGGCGAGCATGTCCGGGGCGAGATCGACGAGCGTCATGGTCGCGTGACGCTTGAGGTGCAACGCGTTGTTGCCGCCCCCCGAGCCGAGCTCCAGCAGCGTGGCAGGGACCCTGCCGAGCGCACCGCGCAGCAGGCCGATGGCGCTTCGGCCTCGACTGCATACTCGCCCGGCGGTGACAACAGCGGCCACCAGCTCGCCAGATCGGTGTATAGCCGTGGTAGAGACATGCGGGCTCCTCATATGTGTCCTGCTATGTGGCGATTGGAATGAACGACTTCACCCCCGACGAGATCGAGACCGGCCGCAGGCTGTTCGCCGGCGACTGGCGCTTCACCCATGCCGCCGGGACGTTCGCGGTGCTGCCGCCGATGAGGGGGCTCGAGATCGCTTTCGCCGGGCGCTCCAACGTCGGCAAGTCGAGCCTGATCAACGCGCTGACCGGCCGCAACGCGCTGGCGCGCACGTCGCACACCCCCGGCCGCACCCAGGAGCTGATCTTCTTCGCCGGGCCGCTCCAGCTCTCCCTTGTCGACATGCCGGGCTATGGCTACGCCGCCGCCTCCAAGGCCAAGGTGAAGGCCTGGACCGCGCTGATCCACGCCTTCCTCGCGGGACGCGCCAATCTCGCACGCGTCTATCTCCTGATCGATGCGCGCCACGGGCTGAAGCCGGTCGACGACGAGGTGCTCAAGACGCTCGACAAGGCCGCGGTGAACTATCAGATCGTGCTGACCAAGGCCGACCGGGTGAAGCCGGCCGAGCTCACCGAGCGGATCGCCGCGACCGCCGCGGCGCTGGCGAAGCATCCGGCCGCATTTCCGGACGTGCTGGCGACTTCGTCGCATAACGGCACCGGCATGCCGGAGCTGCGCGCTGCGATCGCACGGCTCGTCGCCGAGCGCGCGCCAGCGTGATTCCTGGAGCATGATGAGTTTAGGCCGAAGCGGTTGCCGCAACGGCAGCGCGCTCCCTCCCCTTGAAAAGGGGAGGGTTGGGGTGGGGATCACACTGCGCGCGATTTGATCCCCACCCGGCTCCCCCCGAACAAGTCGGGGGTAGCCGACCTCCCCTTTTCAAGGGGAGGTGCCCAGGCTCGCGGCGCTGCTCTGATTCAACAAAACTCATCCCGCATTAGGCCGTGACCGGCTGCGACCGCGCCACCGCGTGCCGGCGAAACACCTCGATCGTGTGCGCGAGGTCGTCGCGGTCCGGCGGGATGTCGAGGATGATGGTGCGGAAACCCATCGCAATGTAGCGCTCGAGCTCCGCCGCGACCCGCCCATAGCTGCCGACGAGATACGGACAGAACGTCTTGTAATTCTGCATCGGCCCGAGCCAATACGGCGACTCCCCGGCTTGCGACTCTTGCGCGGACGCGGCCGACAGCTGCTTGTGCCAGACCGAGTCGCTGACCTTCATCGCCACCTGGTGCGCAATCTGCCCGCGGCGATCCTCCGGGAAGCGCACCCGCGCGACGCGCCATGCCTCGTCGCCGTCTTCGCGCGCGATGATGCCGACACGGATGCCGCATTCGGTTCCGGTCGCCAGCGCGGCGCGCTCGGCTTCCTCGAATTCCGCCGATTGCGGATAGCGGATCGCGGTGGCGCCGATCGCCTTCGCCGCCGCCATGCCGGCCTCGGACGAACCCGAGATCAGGATCTCGGGGAACAATTCCGCCGGCAGCGGCGGCGTCATTTTCAGATTCGAGACCGAATAGAACTTGCCCCTGAGGTCGGCCGCGCCCCGTCCCTCCAGGAGCCGCCGGACGATCTGGGTGTATTCGGTGGTCCGGAGATAGCGGTCGTCGTGCTCGGTGGTGTCGCCGAGCGCGATCAGGTCGTTGCGGAAACCGCCGGCCAGCATGTTGAGCGCGATCCGGCGGCCGTGGAGATGCGCGATCGACGCCACCATCTTCGCGACCGCGTACGGGTGCATGTAGATCGGCTGCACGGCGACCAGCGGCATCAGCCGCTTCGTATTCTCGACCACGACCTGCGCGACCAGCCAGGGATCGACCAGGCCGTTGTCGGTGTAGATCAGCATGCCCTCGCAATCGAATTCTTCGCTCCATTGCGATATCTCGACCACCCGGCGGAGATACTCGCGCCGGTCGACGTCCTTGGACTGCGGACAGGTCGTGTAGATGCGCACATCGTTGCTTGACGAAGGAACGATCGACACTTGCGTGGCAGACACAGTCGTCGCGTCCATCGGTAATGTCTCCGTGGTGGTTCCGCCTTTCGCCGCTTCGCTGCGACCGGCGAGCGTGGGCAATCGCGCGGCATAGTCGCGCCAGTCGGCAGGCGTCATCGCCTTGCGGCCGCGCCGTGCCTTCACGATGCGGATGGCGCCGTTACCGCACGCGACCAAAAGACCCCGCTCGGAGATATCGAGGATCGCACCGGGATTGCCGCCGGCCGCGGCCTCGGGAACGGCTCGCAGCACCTCGATGTCGAAGCCGGGGACGGTATCGAGCCGCGCCGTATAGCTCGGCGAGATGAACGGCTCGTAGTTGCCGGCGCGTACGAAGTCGACGACTTGCTGCGCGCTCGCGGTCCAGTCGATGCGGCCGTCGAGCGCGTCGCGATGCCGGTAGAGGCGGCGCCGGCTCAAGTCCTGCGGGATATCGGCAAGCGCCTCGCCTCGGACGATCTGCGCGATGATGCGCGGGAACAGCTCGGCGCCGGCCGTCAGGCAGCGGCTGAACAACGACAAGCCCGTGTCCCCGGGTTCAATGGGAAACCGCAGCTCCCCGACGATCGCGCCCGTATCGATCTTTCGCTCCATCCGGTGCACGGTCACGCCGAATTCGCGCTCACCGTTGCGGATCGCCCATTGGTGGGTGTGCAGGCCGGCATAGCCCGGCAGCAGGCCCGGATGGAAATTCAGGCTGCGTCCTTCAAACAGCGCGAGCACGTCCGCCGGGATGATCGTCGTGCTGTTGACATTGATCAGCCATGCGCCGGGCGCTCCGGCAATCGTCCTGGCGTCTTGCGCGAAGCGGCCGATGTCGATCACACCGACGCGGTGCTCGCGCGCGAATTCGGAAAGCGGATTGGTGTCGGGATCCTTCAGCACCAGCGCGTCGATCGACGCCCCTGACGATCGCACCAGCACGTCGAGCAGCGTCCGTGCCGGCCGCCCCTCGCCGATCACCACGAAACGCACCAACGCTTCGCCCTCGCGATGTGCTGATGGCGACGACGATGGTGACGGCGCGCCGTCGCGCTCAGGTGAATTGCAACGCATCGTCGGCCTGCAATTGCGACAAATGAAGCGGTCCGTTCGGCGGCACGCGGTTCGCGGGCCACCAGAACGCCGGGCTCGGCTTTCGTTTCCAGAATCCGAGCGCGGACAGCGCGGCGGCCGTGTCCGGACAGCTCGCGCGGCACGTGATCGCGCCGACGCCACGCCCGATCAGGTCGTCGACGGTCGCGCCGACCGTCCAGCCGATCATGCCGGCGTCGGCGGCGTGCACATGCACGATCTGCGAGGTCTGGCCGAAGCCCGGAAGTTCCCGCATCCGGCTGATCGAGATGCCTGCGGGCTCTCCGTCACAGACCAGGCTGAGCAGCACGAAGCGACCAAGCACGGCCGGCGCACATGCCAGCCAGTCGAGCAACCGCGTGTCAAGCGCGGGCGCAATGGCATAATGCGCGATGCTCGGGATCTCGTTCTCGCCGAGCACGCGCACCCTCACCTCGCTGTTGGCCGATGGCGCCGCAATGTCGCGCGTCCGCCGCACCAGCCTGATATCGGGCACGAAACGCGCAAACTTTACGCCGGCGGGCCACTGGCTGTGCGCCATCAGCCCGGCGACCGTCCGCGCCGAGACGCCGAGGATGAAGTTACCGACGTCGGGGAGCCGCGCCCATTTCAGCCGCGGCAAGAGGTTCTGCGTGGTATCGGTGCCGCCGACCACCAGGATCGGCTCGGGCTTCGCCATCATCCGCCGCATCAGGTGCAGGCCGACACCCAGCGCACGGTATTCGGGCAGACAGAACCAGTCGCAGGTCTCGCGCACTGCTTCTTCGCGCCCGTCGATCCAATACGGCCGGACGAAGGAATCGATGATGCCGACACAGCGCTCTTTGTCGCAGGCGACGATGGTGTCGCCATTGCCGCGCGCGCCGTAGCGCCACGCAAGATAGTTCTCGGCGAGCGGCTCGCTCCAATCGCGCTGCCACGACGCGCGCACCAGCAGTTCACGCACCTGCGCGGGGTCGGCCTCGCTGAGCGGGCGGAACGCGATACTCACGACACCATCCGGGCGGCCATCACGGGCTCGCAGGGTCGAAGGCGTTGACCAGAGCCCCCAGCGTTACGCCGGTTTCGAAATCGATGTGTTCCGGATTGAATTGCACGCCGCAGCGGGTCTCGACCTCGAGGATGATGTCGAGCAGCCGCGTCGAGTCGATCAGGCCGACCTCGAGCAGGCGGGTCGACGCATCGACGCCGCCATTGCCGAGGGCACGCACGCGCGCCGCCGGGATCATCGAAAGTACCTTGCTGCGGATTTGCTCGCTGCGATCCATGGTCAGGCACCGGCCTTCTGCAGCAGCGCGAGCAAAGACTTGTAGTCGGTCTTGCCGTTGGCGTTGAGCGGCCAATCGGCGAGCGCGGAAATTTCGCTTGGCACCATGTAGGCGGGCAGCACCTCGCGCATCCGCTCGATGATCTCGACCGCGCTCTCCCGCGAGCCGGCGACGAACCCGGCGATGCCATTGGCGAGGCCGCCCTCCCCGAGCGGCCACGGGATCGCCGCCACGGTATCGGTTCCGGCGGCAACGCGCATCGCGTTCTCGACTTCCTGCAATTCGACGCGGTAGCCGCGAATTTTAGCTTGGCGGTCAATACGTCCTCGGAAAATCAGCCCGTGCTCGCGGTCGACGACCGCGAGGTCGCCGGTGCGGTACCAGCGCGTGCCCTTGGCCTCGTCGCAGGAGGGCGCCCGGAAGCGTTCGGCGGTCTGCTCGCCGGCGCGCCAATAGCCGCCGGCCACCTGCGACCCGCCGAGGCACAGCTCGCCGGCCTCGCCGTCGCGGACCGGGCGGCCGCTCTCATCGACCACCATGACCTTCTGTCCCGGCAGCGGCGTGCCGATCGGCACGGTCTGCATGGCGTCGAGTTTGACGTTCGGCTCCTTCGGAAGGCGATAGGCGGTGAACGCAATCGTTGCTTCGGTCGGGCCGTAGAGATTTTCGACGGTGGAGTTCGACGCGGCGTCCTGCCAGGCGCGCGCGAGCGCCATCGGCAGGGCTTCCCCGCAGAACAGGCTCCAGCGCAGCGTCGGAAAGCTCCCCGGCTTGAGCATCCGCATCCGCCG
This sequence comes from Xanthobacteraceae bacterium, assembly GCA_019745775.1. Classification (GTDB taxonomy): domain Bacteria; phylum Pseudomonadota; class Alphaproteobacteria; order Rhizobiales; family Xanthobacteraceae; genus VAZQ01. The sequence continues at coordinate 33,035 of JAIESR010000034.1, forward strand.
CATGAAGGCGGCGGTCGCGGGAACCGAGAACCAGAACGTCAGCTCGCAGCGACGGATGAAATCGGCGGTGCCGGCGAGGCTGCCTTCCGGCGCGCAATAGAGGCAGGCGCCCGCGCCCCAGGCGACGAACATGTCGTGCACCGAGAGATCGAAGGAGAAATCGAACAGCTGGCTGAAACGATCCTGCGGACCGGGCCGGTAGCGGCGCGTGACGCCGCGCACATAGGCCAACACATTGGCGTGGGTGATGAGCACGCCCTTGGGCTTGCCGGTGCTGCCCGACGTGAACAGCAGGTAGGCTCCCTGCTCGGGGGTCAGCGAAGGTGGCGCAGCGGGCACGGCGCGCGCGATGTCGCCGAGCGTGAGGTAGCGATGCTGTGGCGCGCGCGCAAACCACGCTTGCGGCCCGGCAGCGTCCGGCAGGATGACCGTCAGCTTGCGCGGATAGTGTTGGAGCACGTCCGCCGCGACGTCCTCCGAACGGCCATCGACGACAACGGTATCGATCGCCGATGCGGCCAGGATGTCGCGCAGGCGTTCGCTCGGGAAACTCGGATTGAGCGGCACATACGTGCTGCCGGCCATCAGGGTCGCCAGCACCCCGGTATAGGCACTCGCGCTGCGGCAGACCAGCAAGCCGCATTGCAGTTCGCCGTGCTGGGCATCGGCACCGCGCGCTGCTTGTATAGCGCCGGCGAGATGCGCGGTCGCATCGTAAAGCTCGGCGTAAGTCAGCGCGCGTCCGTCGACCCACAGCGCCGGACGGGTCGCATGCGCCGCGCGCGACGCATGGAACAGATCGAACAACGATGCGGCCTGGTCACACGGCAGAGCATGCGCGGTCGCGTTCAGCGGAGCATTCATGTGGCGCCTATATTGGACGCCCGCCCGGACGCCAGAGTCCATAAGATGTTGTGATGCCAGCTAACAATCAGATGGCGCCATTGGGAAGGAGTCAGATCGCAAGAGCGTTAACAGCGCGCGTCATCTGACGGTTGAATACGGCGACGCCGACGCCATTTTGCCCGCCAGCGCGCGCGATCTGCCCGATCGATCTGAAAGCCTGCCGCATCCGTTGCCAACTTCAATATCGTGCATCCGGGTTAACGCGACACGCCATGGTAAACGGCCAATCGAGACAACCGACGTCGGCCGATTGGCGGCATACGATCCAGGTAACTGACAAAGCGGCGACACGGGTCGCACACGTGCAGGACGTGCTTTGCCGGACACGACGAAATTGGTCGACGCCGTCGCCGAGCCCTCGACGGCCTTGTTCGACTAAAGCACGCGCGTCACCGGTCCGTCATCGAGCGGCGCCAGACGCCAAGGGGACCGGCCGAAAGCGGCGCCCAGGGACGCAGTCAAACCGCCGCGATTTCCGCCCTTCCCCGCCGCCGTTCCGCCCGGTAAAAGGCAGCGCCGAGCCCCGAGGACCGCGTCATGACCATCTCGCCCCACGACATCGCCCGCGTCCTGTCGGAAGCGTTGCCGCACATGCAGCGTTACGACGAGGAGATCGTGGTGGTGAAGTATGGCGGCCACGCCATGGGCGAGGAGGAGATGGCGAAGAGCTTCGCCCGCGACATCGTGCTGATGGAGCAGACCGCCATCAATCCGGTGGTCGTGCACGGCGGCGGGCCGCAGATCGGCGGCATGCTCAAGCGGCTCGGCATCAAGTCGGAATTCGCCGACGGGCTGCGCATCACCGACGCCGCCACCATCGAGGTGGTCGAGATGGTGCTGGCGGGCTCGATCAACAAGCAGATCGTCGGCTTCATCAACGCCGCCGGCGGCAAGGCCGTCGGCCTCTCCGGCAAGGACGGCGACATGGTGAAGGCGCGCAAGGTCAGCCGGCACGTCTCCGACCCCGGCTCCAATATCGAGAAGGTCGTCGATCTCGGCTTTGTCGGCGAGCCGGAGCGGGTCGACACCATGGTGCTCGACCAGATCCTCGGCCGCGAGCTCATCCCCGTGCTGGCGCCGCTCGCGACCTCGGCCGACGGCACCACCTACAACGTCAATGCCGATACCTTCGCCGGCGCCATCGCCGGCGCGCTCAAGGCCAAGCGCCTGCTGCTGCTCACCGACGTGCCGGGCGTGCTCGACAAGTCGAAGAAGCTGATCGACCGGCTCACCGCCGACGAGGCGCGCCGCCTGATCGCCGACGGCACCATCTCCGGCGGCATGATCCCGAAGGTCGAGACCTGCCTCTACGCGCTCGAACAGGGCGTCGAGGGCGTCGTCATCCTCGACGGCCGCGTGCCGCACGCGGTGCTGCTCGAGCTGCTCACCGACCACGGTGCCGGCACCCTGATGGTCCGATGACAAGGAGCAAGGTCACGACCTTGGCTGCGCCCTCCCGTCCTCCTCCACGCACGTTCGACCACATCGACACCTGGGTGTTCGACCTCGACAACACGCTCTATCCGCACCACGTCAATCTGTGGGAGCAGGTCGACGTCCGCATCCGCGACTACATCGCCGGTTTCCTCAAGATCAGCCATGAGGAAGCCTTCCGGCTGCAGAAGGACTATTACAAGCGTTACGGCACGTCGATGCGCGGGCTGATGACCGAGCACGGCATGCAGCCCGACGACTTCCTTCTGTTCGTGCATGAGGTCGACCACTCGCCACTTGAACCCAATCCCGCACTTGGCGATGCCATCGAAAAGCTCTCCGGCCGCAAGCTGATCCTCACCAACGGCACCCGCAGCCATGCCGACGCGGTGCTGGCCCGGCTCGGGCTCGATCGCCACTTCGAGGACGTCTTCGACATCGTCGCGGGCGAACTCCAGCCGAAGCCATTGCCGGCGGTCTATGACCGTTTCCTCAAGGCGCACGGCGTGAAGCCCGAGCGTGCCGCCATGTTCGAGGATCTCGCGCGCAACCTCGCGGTTCCGCACCGGCTTGGCATGACCACGGTGCTGGTGGTGCCGGAGAACACCCGCGAGGTCTTCCGCGAGGATTGGGAGCTCGAGGGCCGCGACGATCCGCATGTCGATCACGTCACGGACAACCTCGTCGCTTTCCTGGAATCCATCGCCGCGAAGCGGTAATGCTAAAGGACGAAAGAGGAGCGACGATCAAGCGGCAGACTCGGTCTGCTCCCTCTCCCCCATATCCCGTCGAAGACGGGCGTGGACGCCCTTATGGGGGAGAGGGGTGGAGTGAGAGGGCCTAACTTTCTCGATAGGTTCGAACCCCCTCACCCTAACCCTCTCCCCTGCGGGGAGAGGGAATCCACCGAGTCCGCGGCAGTCGTTTAAGCCAACGCATGCGCAACCAGCAGAAGCTCTCAGTCGCGATCGTGGGCGCCGGCATCGGCGGCCTCGCGGTGGCGGCGGCGTTGCGCAAGTACTTCATCGAGCCGGTGATCTACGAGCAGGCCGATGCCTTCGCGCGGGTGGGCGCCGGCATCCAGCAGAGCCCCAATGCCGTGAAGGTGCACCGCTGGCTCGGCATCGAGGAGCGCACACGCGCGGCGGCGTTCGTACCGACCTCGTCGCTCAACCGCGATGCGCTCTCCGGCAAGGTCACCAACGACCACCCGCTCGGCCGCGCGGTCGAGGCGCGCTACGGCGCGCCCTACCTCACCATGCATCGCGGCGACCTGCACGACGCGCTCGCTGCAATCGTGCCCGCGCACAACATCAGGCTCGGCAAGAAGCTCACGCAGCTCTGCGAGCGCGGCGCGCGCGTCGCGCTCAGCTTCGCCGACGGCAGCGAGGTCGAGGCGGATGCCGTGATCGGCGCCGACGGCGTGCATTCGCTGGTCCGCGACCATGTCGCCGGCCCCGCGCAGGCGCGCTTCACCGGACGGCTCGCCTATCGCACGACATTTCCGGTTTCGCTGCTGCGCGGCGTCGACATCGGCACGGCGCGCACCAAGTGGTGGGGCAAGGACCGCCACATCGTGATCTATTTCGTCACCGCCCGGCGCGACGAGGTCTATTTCACCACCAGCCAGCCGGAGAAGGCCGACTGGATGACCCGGGAATCCTGGTCGACCACCGGCGATCTCGGCGAGATGCGCGCGGCGTTCGCGAGCTTCCATTCCGACGTGCAGAAGGTGCTGGCCGCCGCGCCGCAGGTGCACAAATGGGGCATCTACGAACGCGATCCGCTGCCGGCGTGGTCGAAGGGCAACGTGGTGCTGCTCGGCGACGCCTGCCATCCGATGACGCCCTACATGGCGTCGGGCGCGGCGATGGCGCTCGAAGATGCCGCCGTGCTCGCGCGCGCCATCGACGAGGCCGACACCTTCGACGCCGCCTTCCGCCTCTATGAACAGACCCGCAAGCCGCGCGCCAGCCTGGTGCAGGCGGGCTCCAGCGCCAACAACTGGATGCGCACCGACACCAATCCCGACTGGCTGTACGGTTACGACGCTTCGCGCGTTCCGTTGCGATCGAAGCTCGCGGCCGACGCCTCCACTTATTACGAATCATGACAACAGAAACCAACGCCCGCCCCGCCCTCATCGACACCCTCGACAAAGCCGGCACCAGACGCACCACCCCGGTGGGCGACGGCGAGCTGGTCTGGCGCATCTGGGGAAGCGGCGAGCCGCTCGTGCTGCTGCACGGCGGCACCGGCAGTTGGATGCACTGGATGCGCAATATCGAGGACCTTTCACGCGATTACAGGCTGCTGGTGCCGGACATCCCGGGCTCGGGCGAGTCCGCGAGCCTTGGACTGCCGACCAGCGTCGAGCAGGTCGCCGCCGCGCTGCTCGCCGGCATCGACCTGATCCTGGGGCCGCAGGCGCGCTTCGCGATCGCCGGCTTCTCGATGGGCGGGCTGATCTCGGGTTTCGTGACCCGGCTCGCGGGCGAGCGCGTCACCGCGCTGGTTCTGGTCGGCGCGGTCGGCACCACCGCACGGCGCGGCACGATGGCGCCGATGAAATCGTGGCGGCGGCTGTCGAGCGACGATGCGAAACGCGACGCACACCGTGCCAATCTCGAAATCCTGATGGTGCGCGATCCGAAGGCCGTCGACGAGCCCGCGCTCTACATGCAATTCCACAACGCCGAGCGCTCGCGCGTGCGCGGCAAGCACATCAATCCGACCGGCGACCTCTCGACCACGCTGCCCTCGTTCAAGGGCCGCCTCGCCAGCATCTGGGGCGAGCACGACGCCACTGCCGGGCCTTATCTCCATGAGCGGCGCGAGAAGCTCGAGCAGTTCAAGCCGGGCGCGACGTTCGACGTCATCCCCGGCGCCGGGCATTGGGTGCAGTACGAGGCGCCGGAAGCATTCAACCGGTTGCTGCGCAAGCGGCTGAACGGCGGGTGAGCACAAGATTGTTGCTTGAGCTGAGCGGCGAACTCGGTCTGCTCCCTCTCCCCGTTGGGGAGAGGGGTGGGGTGAGGGGGTTTAGCTCTCTCGATAGGTTCGAACCTAAGTCTCTCGAAAGGTTCGAACCCCCTCACCCTAACCCTCTCCCCTCCGGGGAGAGGGAACACATCGAGTCCGCGGCAACGCCACGGGTAACAACGTCAGGCACCCGTCGCGTAGCGCTGCAGCAGGATCGCGGCGCCGGCGCCGACCGCGAACGCGCCGATCACGCGCATGGCCAACAGTTGCAGTTGCGCGCGCTCGGCGAGCATGCGCTGGCCGAACATCACCGCGAGCGCGATCGCGGTCTGGATCGCCGCCAGCCCGATGAAATAGGCGACGATCGGCGTGCGCTCGGCGCCCGCGATCGCTTCGCCGAGCGCATAGCCGTTCAGCAGCCCGGCGGCGGCGAACAGCGCAAACGCAACATCGCGCCGCAGCGGCGTCTTGCGGAACACGATCAGGCCGAGCGCGACCACGCTCAGCGCAACAAAGACCTCGGCATTCGGCACCGTCGCCTCGCCGATATGCGCCGCCGCGCCGATCATGGTGGCGACCACATAGCCGGCCGCGAGCAGCGCGCCCTTTGGCTGCGTCGCCGCCAGGCAGCCGACCGCGATGACCGCCGCCAGATGATCGAGGCCGATCACGGGATGCCCGAGGCCGGAGAGGAGGCCGTGCCAGAACGTCGTCGGTGTCTCGCCACCCATCGGATGATGCGCCAGCGCCGGATCGACGGCCAAAAGCGTCAACAGAGCGATAAGGCTCGCGATTTTTGTTTGCATTGGAATCACTACCCCGTAGCGAAGAGCTCGACACTACCCCGCTCGTGCCGCAAGCTCCACCTCTCCCCGCCTGCGGGGAGAGGTCGGATCGCGTAAGCGATCCGGGTGAGGGGGACGTGCCACATGTTAAGTACGGAGTTGCCCCTCACCCCAAATCCTCTCCCCGTAAGAACGGGGAGAGGGAGCAGACCGAGTCCGCGGTCCCATTCCCTTGACATCCCCCGCCCTTCCCTCGACAAAACGCGCTCGAAACCGCCGAGGAACCTCATGTCGCACGCCGAGCTTGCCAAAGAACTTGCCAAGACCATCGACGACGCATTCGAGCAGCGCGACGGCATCAACCCCACGACCAAAGGGGCGGCGCGCGATGCGGTGGAGACCGCGCTCGACCTGCTCGACCGCGGCGCCGTGCGTGTCGCCGTCAAGGGCGACAACGGCAACTGGTCCGTCAACCAGTGGCTCAAGAAGGCGGTGCTGCTGTCGTTCCGTCTCAACGACATGAGCGTCGTCACCGGCGGCCCCGGCCAGTCGGTGTGGTGGGACAAGGTCGCCTCCAAGTTCGAAGGCTGGGACGACGCGCGCTTCCGCGAAGCCGGCTTCCGCGCGGTGCCGAACTGCGTGGTCCGGCGCTCCGCTTACGTCGCGCCCGGCGTCGTGCTGATGCCGTCCTTCGTCAATATCGGCGCCTATGTCGATTCCGGCACCATGATCGACACCTGGGCGACGGTCGGCTCCTGCGCGCAGGTCGGCAAGAACTGCCACATTTCCGGCGGCGCCGGCATCGGCGGCGTGCTCGAGCCGCTGCAGGCGGGGCCGGTCATCATCGAGGACAACTGCTTCGTCGGCGCGCGCTCCGAGGTCGCCGAGGGCGTGATCCTGCGCGAGGGCTCGGTGCTCTCCATGGGTGTCTATCTCGGCGCATCGACCCGCATCGTCGACCGCGACACCGGCGTCGTGCATCAGGGCGAAGTGCCGCCCTATTCGGTGGTGGTGCCAGGCTCGATGCCCGGCAAGAACGGCGGCCCGAGCCTCTATTGCGCGGTCATCGTCAAGCGCGTCGACGAGAAGACCCGCGCCAAGACCTCGATCAACGAGCTGTTGCGAGACTGACGAGTAATTGCCGGACGGCTCCGATGAACTGGACCTATCTCCTGACCAGCATCGAGGGCCGCATCAGCCGGCAGCCGTTCTGGATCGCGATGCTGCCGTTGTTCGCCCTCGAGATGGTCGCGCACTACGCGATCGGCGAGCGCTGGAGCGCGATCGTCAGCCTCATCCTCGCCTATCCGGAATTCGCCTTGATCGCCAAACGCGGCCACGACCGCAACGCGCCGACCTGGATCGCCGGCGTCTTCGTGGGCGGCCTCGTGCTCCTGGGCGTTTTGATTCTCCTGGACGCGATCGGTCCGCTCGAAGACCCCCATACCTGGTCTTATGTGATCATCGCGCCGCAGAGCGTCTTGTTCCTCATCCTGCTGGTCGATTTCGGATTCCGGCGCGGCACCGTCGGCGATAACCGCTACGGTCCTGATCCGCTCGGGACTACCGCCTGACCGGCGGAGTTGTGCCCGTTCACAGCTAGCAAACTTTACCGCCAACAATCCCAAGCCTAGAGTCAGCTCCGAGTGGAGCGGGGGAGAATCAGATCATGTCGAATAGCAACTGGGGCAATCTGCTCTTCGGTTTCAGCGGGCGAATCAATCGCGCCAAATGGTGGCTGGCCTGTCTCGTCCTGGTCATTCTCTACGCCTTGATGTGGCTTACCACCAAGGCCTCCGAGACCATCGGCAGCATCCTGGCCCTGATCGGCCTTGTCATCGTGATTTGGATATCTTTGGCGGCGGGTGCCAAGCGATTGCACGACCTCAATCGAACGGCGGCGTGGCTCGTTTTGTTTATTGGTGCGCCGTTTGTCCTTGCGATCGTCTTTTTCGCCTATGCCGGACTTGCAGTAGGGGCCGAGGCCCTTGCCGCAGGTGTTGAGAACTTAGATCCCACCGTCCTTATTGGAATTGGCCTGTTCGCAATTGTCATCGGCCTCATCAAACTTGCGCTCATCATTTGGATCATCATTTGGTTCGGATGCCTGCGCGGTTCCGTGGGTCCCAATCAGTACGGCCCGGACCCGCTGGAAGGCCGGGCCTGAGGCTGCCCACCCGGCCCGCCGCGTTGACGGGCGTTCGGCCCTGCCCTATTGGCGGGGGCATGAGCGGCCCTACTGTCGACGCCATCACCCTGGCACGCGACCTCCTGCGCTGCCCCTCGGTCACGCCGGCCGAGGGCGGCGCGCTGGCGCTCATCGAGAACGTGCTCAAGACCGCGGGGTTCGAGGTTCATCGCCTCACCTTCTCGGAGGAAGGCACCGCACCGGTGGAAAATCTCTACGCCCGCATCGGCACAGGAGCGCCGCACCTGGTGTTCGCCGGTCACACCGACGTGGTGCCGCCGGGCGATGACGGCGCATGGACCAAGCCGCCGTTTGCCGGCGAGATCGTCGGCGACATACTCTATGGCCGCGGCGCGGTGGACATGAAGGGCGCGATCGCCTGCGCCATCGCCGCGACGCTCGACCGGCTGGCCGAAAAGCCGCTGACCGGCTCGATCTCGTTCCTGATCACCGGCGACGAGGAAGGCATCGCGGTCAACGGCACCGTCAAGCTCCTGCGCTGGGCCGAAGCGCGCGGCGAGACGTTCGATCACTGCCTGCTCGGCGAGCCCACCAACACCGATGCGCTCGGCGACATGGTCAAGGTCGGCCGGCGCGGCTCGCAGAACGGCACGCTGGTGGTGACCGGCAAGCAGGGTCACGTTGCCTATCCCGAGCGTGCCGACAATCCGGTGCGCGGGCTGGTCGCGCTGATGGGCGCGCTGATGTACGAGCCGCTCGACCAGGGCTCGGAGAGTTTCGGCCCGTCCAATCTCGAGTTCACCTCGATCGACATCGGCAACCCGACCGTCAACCTGATCCCGGCCTCGGCGCGGGCACGCTTCAACGTGCGCTTCAACGACACCTACACCCAGGAATCGCTTCGGGCGCTGCTCGAGCTGCGCGCGCAGAACCTCGCGCGCGGCCACATCCGCTGGCACATCGAGTGGGAGCCGTCGAACGCCGACGCGTTCCTGGCGCCGCCCGGACCGTTCACCGATCTGGTTTCGGGCGCGATCGCGCACGTGACCGGGCGCCGGCCGGAGCTCTCGACCTCGGGCGGCACCTCCGACGCGCGCTTCATCAAGGACTATTGCCCGGTGATCGAATTCGGCCTGGTCGGGCGCACCATGCACCAGGTCGACGAGCGCACGCCGGTCGCCGACCTCGTGCAGCTCACCGCGGTCTATCGCAAGATCCTGGAGTGGTATTTCGACTACCCCGACCAGGTGTTGGGCAAGCGAGCCTCGGACAAGGCCGGCGGGTAACGAGATCGCATGCCCGCCGTCCCCGCCAGCGCCGAGGAACCCGACGTGCTCGTGGTCGGCGCCGGCATGGCCGGGCTCAGCGCCGCGATCGCGGCGCGCGAGGCGGGCGCCTCGGTCATCGTGATCGAGAAGGCACCGGAAGCGGAACGCGGCGGCAATACGCGCTTCTCCAACGGCGCTATCCGCGCGGTCTATCGCGGCGTCGAGGATATCGATCGGCTGGTCGGCGGCCTGAGCGCGGCGGAGCGCGAGCGCGCCGAGTTCGGCTCCTATTCGCGCGAGCAGTATTACGACGACCTCGCGCGCGTCACCCAATATCGCAGCCATCCCGACATGGCCGACATGCTGATCGAGAACAGCCGCGACACGCTGTTCTGGCTGCACCAGCAGGGTCTGCGCTTCGTGCCGCTCTACGAATGGCAGTTCAAGCTGCCGGACGGACGCGTACGCTTTTCCGGCGGATCGGCGCTGGAAGTCAACGGCGCCGGCGAAGGCGCGTCGGAAGCGCTGTTCCGCGCCGTTGAACGCAACGGCGCGCGCGTGCGCTACGGCACCAAGGCGCTGTCGCTCATCGACGAAGGCGGGCGCATCGGCGGCGTCATCGCCCGCCGGGGTGGCGAGGACATCGCGGTCCGCGCGCGGCGGGTGATCCTCGCCTGCGGCGGGTTCGAGGCGAACGCCGAATGGCGCACGCGCTATCTCGGCCCCTCGTGGGACCTCGCCAAGGTACGCGGCTCGCGCTTCAATACCGGCGACGGTCTGCGCATGGCGCTCGCCTGCGGCGCCGTGCCGTTCGGCAACTGGTCGGGCTGCCATTCGGCGAGCTGGGACCTCAATGCGCCCGACGTCAACGAACTCCAATACGGCGCAGTGTTCAAGCGCGACGATTATCTCGAAGGCATCGTCGTCAACGCCGAGGGCGAGCGCTTCTTCGACGAAGGCGCCGATATCCGCGCGCTCACCTATGCCAAGCTCGGCCGCGCCATTCTCGCCCAGCCGGGCCAGGTCGCGTGGCAGATTTTCGACAGGCAAGGCGCCAGCCGGCTGCACGGCGAATACCGCGTCAAGCAATCGGCGCGGTTCAAGGCCGATACGCTCGAAGCGCTCGTCGCGCGGTTCGACGGCATCAAGCGCGACCAATGCCTCGCCACCATCAACGCGTTCAACGCGGCGGTGCGCACCGACATCCCCTACGATCCCGGCAAGAAGGACGGCCGCTGCACGCAAGGCCTCGCCATTCCGAAATCCAATTGGGCGCTCGCCATCGCCGAGCCGCCGTTCGAAGCCTATGCAGTGACCTGCGGCATTACGTTCACCTTCGGCGGCTTGCGCGTCGACCAGGAATGCTGCGTGCTCGACGAGGGCGGCGCGCGCGTCAACGGCCTCCATGCCGCGGGCGAGATGGTCGGCGGTTTGTTCTATTTCAACTACCCCGGCGGCTCGGGCCTGATGTCCGCCGCCGTGTTCGGGCGGATCGCCGGACGATCGGCGGCACGTGCCGCCCGCGCGACGTGACAAGGAGATGGCGATGCGCCTCGGTGTGCTGACGCTGGCAGTCATGACGGTTCTGGTGAGCGGCGCGTCCGTGCACGCCCAGAACGACTTCTATCGCGGCAAGACGGTCCGGATCGTCGTCGGCAGCGAAGCGGGCGGCGGCTTCTCGACCTACTCGCTGCTGCTGTCGGCCCATCTCGGCAAGCATATCCCCGGCAACCCGTCGGTGACGATCGAGCATCGGCCGGGCGCCGGCGGCGTCACCGCGATCGACTATCTCGCCAGTGCGGCGCCGAAGGATGGCACCGTGATCGCGGTCGCGATGCCGAATTTCTACGTGACGCCGTTCGTCGAGCCGAGCGCCGCCAAATTCAATCCGGCACAATTTCATTTCCTCGGCCGCATGAGCGACTTCGGACGCGTGCTGGTGAGCTGGCACACCAGCGGCGTACAAACCATGGACGATCTGACGGTCAAGGAGACGGTCGTCGGCGCCTCGTCGCGCCGCTCGACCACCTCGATCCAGCCGATCCTGATCAATGAGGCGCTCGGCACCAAGATGAAGGTCATCACCGGCTTCATAGGCTCGGGACCGACCGCTATTGCGCTCGAACGGGGCGAGGTTCACGTCACCACCATCGCCTATTCGACTTTGCAGAGCCTGCATCCGCACTGGCTGCGCGACAAGAAGATCAACATGCTCGCCGGCCTCGACTTCACCGAGATTCCCGGCGTCACGCGCGTGCGCGACATGATCAAAGACCCGCTGAAGAAGGCGATGTGGGACTTCGTCGCCCTGCCCGCGGAATTCGGCACCGCCTTCGTCGCTGCGCCCGGCTTGCCGGACGAACGCCTACGCATCCTGCGTCAGGCCTTCGAAGCAACCATGAAAAGCGAGGAAATGATCGCCGACGCCAAGAAGCGCGCGCTCGACATCAATCCGAAGTCCGGCGACGCGCTCGATCGGCTGTTCGCCCAGGCCGGCTCGCCGACGCCGGAGATCATCAAGCACGTCGCCCGCGTGATGGGCGTCAACTGAGAGCGCTCAGGCTTCACCAACCTGTTGCAACCACGGCCGATCGTGCAACGTCTGCCGTTCCCAGGCCTCGATCAGCGATCGATGCCGCAAGGTCATCGCGACATCGTCGAGCCCTTCGAGCAACGCCATGCGCTCGCCGGCGTCCATCGCGAACTCGAACGTAACTCCGTCCGGGGCATCGATCCGGCAGGCCTCGAGATCGACCGTGAACGGTGCCTGCCCGTCCACGGCGACGACGCACGCCTCGAAATCGGCGCGCAGCGCCGGCTCGAGCACCACCGGCAGCATGCCGTTCTTCAGCAGGCTCTCGCGATAGACCTCGGCGAAGCTCTTCGCGACGATGCAGCGGATGCCGTGGGCGGCAAGCGCCCACACCGCCACCTCGCGGGCACTGCCGCAGCCGAAATTGCCGCCCGTGACCAGGATCGGCGCGCGGCGGAAGCACGGCCGGTCGAGCACGAACGGCGCGTCCGGATCTCCGCGCCAACGCGCGAACAGCGCGGTCTCGTAGTCGGGTTCGAGCGAACGCATGAACTGCACCGGCGCGATCTGGTCGGTGTTGACGTTGTCGATCAGCAGGGGTGCGGCCGCGCCGCTGACCGAGGTAAATTTTTCCATCGTCAGATGTCCTGCATCAGCGGACGCGGATCGCAGATCGCGCCCGTGATCGCGGCAGCCGCGGCGGTCGCCGGGCTCGCCAGATGGGTACGCACGCCGGCGCCCTGCCGGCCTTCGAAATTGCGGTTGGTGGTCGAGACGATGCGCTCGCCGGCGGCGACCTTCTCGCCGCCGCCGCCCGCGCACATGGAGCAGCCCGGCTCGCCCCCAGGAATCCCGCGTCTGTGAAGATAGCACGCAAGCCCAGATGCTCGGCTTTGCGCGCCACAGCGCGCGACCCCGGCACGACCACGGCCCGGACGCCGTCGGCGACCTTGCGGCCGACGAGCACCCGCGCCGCGCTTTCGAGATCGGCGAGGCGCGCATTGGTGCAGGAGCCGATGAAGACGCGATCGATCCTGGTGCCCGCGAGTCGCCGCCCCGGCGACAGATCCATGTAGCCGAGCGCACGCTGCCAGACCGCCTCGTCGAGCCCCGCCCGCGCCGCCGTGTCGGGCACATGGCCGGCGACCGAGGCAACCTGCGCCTGCGTCGTCCCCCAGGTGATCTGCGGCGCAAGCTCGCTGCAATCGATGACGAGATCGACATCGAACGTGGCGTCCTGGTCGGAACGCAAATCCTCCCAGTCCTGTCGTGCGCGGCGGCCAACGTCCGCCCGGGGCGCATGCGGTGATGCCGCCAGCCAGGCGAACGTCGCTTCATCGGGCGCGACGACCGCCCTGCGGGCGCCGAGCTCGACCGCCATGTTGCAGAGCGTCAGCCGCGCCTCGACCGGCAGCGACGCAATGAGCTCGCCCGTAAATTCGAGCGCGACCCCGCGCGCCATCTCAAGGCCGAGGCGGCCGATGAGATGGAGGATGACGTCCTTGGCGTAGACGCCGTCGTCCCGGCGCCCCTCAAGCCTGAAGCGCATCTGGCGCGGCTTGCGCACCCACATCGCCTGCGTCGCCAACACATGCTCCAATTCCGAGCTGCCGCAGGCGAGGCCGAGCGCGCCGACCCCGCCGACCGTCGGCGAATGGCTGTCGACGCAGAGATAAGTCGAGCCGGGCAGCACGAGCCCGAGCTCCGGCATCACCACATGGGAGATGCCCTGCTCTTCATCGCCGACGTCAAGCAGCCGCAGGCCATGTCGCCGCGCCGCCACGCGCGTGGCATCGACGAACTGGCTGCCGCCCAAACTCGTATGGGTCCGAAACGACGGGACCGAATGGTCCTGCACCACCACCGCGAGATCGGGCCGGCGGATTGCGAGCACGCGCCGTTCGAGGTTCTTCAGGACCTGCGGCGCGCGCACGTCGTCGACGACGAGGCGGTCGATATAGAGCAGCGTCTTGCCGCTCTCGTCCTCGGTGAGCCGATGCCGCGACCAGATCTTGTCGAACAACGTCGCGCCCATCGGCCTCAACTTACATTCACGGACTGAGCTTGATATTCGCCTTCTGGCCGAGGTCGAGCCACTTGGCGATGTCGTCATTGACGAACTTCGTGAACACGTCGGGCGCGTTCGGCGCGGGCTCCGCGCCCGCCTCGAGCAATCGCTTCCTGGCGTCGTCGATCGCCAGCACCTTGGCGGTGTCGGCCGAGACCTTGCGCACGATCTCGGCTGGAGTCTTGGCGGGCGCAAACAGGCCGAACCAGCCGAGCGACGAATATTTCGGCAGGCCGGTCTCGGCGATCGTGGGGAAATCCGGGAACAGCTTCGAGCGCTCCGACGCGGTGATGCCGATCATGCGCAGCTTGCCGATCGCGATGTGCTGCGTCACCACCTGCGGCGGCGAGAACAGCATGTTGATCTGCCCGCCGAGCAGGTCGTTCACCGCCGGCCCGGTGCCGCGATACGGCACGTGCAGCAGGTCGACGCCGGCCATCTGCCCGAACAGCGCGCCCGAAAGGTGCGACGCGGTGCCGACGCCCGACGAGCCGTAGCTGAGCTTGCCGGGATTGGCCTTGGCATAGGCGATGATGTCGGCCGCGCTCTTCACCGGCACCGACGGATTGACCACCAGGATGTAAGCCGGCGCCGCCACCAGCGAGATCGGCGAGAGCTCTTTCGTGACCTCGTAGTTCGCGGGCTCGGCGCCCTGGCTTGCCGCCACCGACAGGATCGCGCCAGTCGACGCGAGCATCAGCGTGTAGCCATCCGCCGGCGAGGCGATCACCTGCCGCGCGCCGAGCAGGCCCGAGGCGCCGGGCTTGTACTCGGTGACGACGGTCTGCCCCCACAGCCCTTGCAGGTGATGCGCGACCACGCGGCCGAGCACATCGGTCGCACCGCCGGGCGGGAACGGTACGATGATGCGTACGATGTTGTTGGGATAGGCTTGCGCCCGCGCCGGCAGCGATGCGAGCGCCGCCGCGGCGACGCAGCCGGTCGAAGCCAGAAAGTCACGCCGAGAGATCATGCCGTCCTCCCCAGGAATCTGCTTTGGACCGTTGTCAAAATGGCCCGTTTACGCTGGATAATGGCATCAATTCCCGCCCTGGGCACGGGCCTGATAGACACCCGGGTCGTGGTAAGATGCCGCGCCGTCACAAACGATTCTGTGGCGCCCGCTCGCCTGAGGAACGCGCTTGACCGAGACCCCCGCGAGAAGCCGCCTGGGCGCCTTCGTCAACCTGCTGTTCGGCTATGACGGCCGGATCGGCCGCCTGTATTTCCTGCTGGGCTTCCTGGCTTTCGTCGGCATCATCGGCTTCCTGTCCGGCATCGCCGAGGACGTCACCGCCGGCACCGGCGACATCGGACGCTACGTCGCGTTCGCGTTCATCGTCGGCACCGGCGTCTGGATGCACTCGGCGGTGGTGATCAAGCGGCTGCATGATCGCGACAAGGGCGCCGGCTGGTACCTTGTCTACGGGGCGGCGCCGTTCGGCTTTTTCATCCTGGCGATCTACTTCTGGACCGTGCGGGCCATCGAGATCGCCTCGCTGCTGTTCGTGCTCTCGTTCGGTGGCCTGATCTGGGCGATCGTCGAGCTCGGCTTCCTGCGCGGCACCCGCGGCCCGAACCGCTTCGGCTCGAAATACTAACTGGACAGAAGCATTCGCGTCGCGTGGTCCCCTGGACTATAAGGAGGCCGGGGACGACGAGACGATGCAGTTCGCGCACGACGGCGCCATTCTGTTCAATTTGCTTGTTGCGGGATTGCTGACGCTGATCCTGGGCGCCGTTGCGCTGGTGCTCCTGCAACGTGCCATCCTGCGCAACATGATGCGCGCAGGCGGCTCTGGCTTCGTGCCGCCTGCCGACGATCGGGCGCGCCGCCCCGCCGATCCGGAACTCGCCTTCGGCAACGTCACGGAGACGGCGGGCGCAGGCCACATGGCAAGCCGCCTGCTGTGGCGCCACGCGCTCGCCCACGGCGTCGCCGGGCTGGCGTTTGCCGCGGTGTCGACCGCGCTGCTGTTCCGTTTCAGCGGCATGGAGTTCTTCCCGCTGCGCACCGTCGTCGTCACCTGGGCCCATGCCTGGCCGACGGTGCTGGTGCTCGGCCTCCTGGTCGGGCGCGACCGCCGCCTGCAGGCGATGATCGTGTTCGGCTATCTCGGCGTGCTCGCGCTCATCTGCGTCGTTGCGGAGCTGCGCGGCACCGAGCCGCTGCCGATGTTCGGCGTGACGGTGCCGGGCTATGTGCAGCCCGCGATCATCTGGGCGCTCAATGCCGCGCCGTCGGCATTCCTGCTGTTGTTCCTCAACCGTACGATCCGGTCGATCGGCCCGCTGGTGCTGGTGTTCGTGTTCGTCCTGCTGGTCGGCAGCCACATCGCGACCACGCTGATGTCTTTCGAGAGCGTCCTCAGAGCAGTTGTGACGGTCGCCGTCGCGCTTCACATCGACGGCGCGGTCACCTTCTGGATCGTTCAGGCGCTCGGCGCGCTGGTCATGGCCTGGCCGGCCTGGCGCTGCGTCACCTGGCTGCGCGACCGCTATGCCGCCAAGCGCTCGAGCGAACTGCTGTTGATCGCGGACGCGATCTGGCTCCTGCAGGCGCTGGTTCTGGCATCGAGCCTGTTCCGCGAGCAAGGTGTGCTGGCGTCGTTTGCCGCAGTGCTGCCGTGGATCGCCTGGCGCCTGACGCTGCATGCGACGATCCGCCCGGTGTTGCAGGAGGCCCGTGCGCGCGAGCCGATGCGGCTCCTGTTGCTGCGCGTCTACGGCTTCGGCCGCCGGTCACGGCGCCTGCTTGACCTTCTCGGCACGCGCTGGCGCCTGCTCGGTAGCATCGACCTGATCGCCGCGCCCGATCTCGCCTCGCGCACGGTCGAGCCCTCGACCTTCCTCGAATTCGTGCGCGGGCGACTCAAGCGGCTGTTCATCCGCAGCCCCGAGGATTTGCGCGCCCGCGTCGCCGCGCTCGACGACAAGCCCGATCCCGACGCGCGTTTCCGCATCAACCAGCTGTTCTGCTCCGACGATATGTGGAAGGCCGCCGTCAACCACCTGATGGGCACGGCCTCTCTGGTCGCGATGGACCTGCGCGGCTTCGGTCCGCACCGGCGCGGTTGCGTCTACGAGCTCGAGACCCTGCTCGACACCGTGCCGCTCGACCGCCTGGTGTTCCTGATCGACGCCTCGACCGACCGCAAAGGCCTCGAAGCGATTCTGTCCGCGCACTGGCAGCGGCTCGCGGCGGATTCGCCGAACCTCGTCGCCGCGCATCCGACGCTGCGGCTGCTCGACGTCAGCGGCAACGACGCCGCGGCGGTGCGCCATCTGCTCGCGATCGCCGAACAGCCGGCGGCGGTGGGACGGACGGGTTAGGCACCGCGACGCGTCTGCCCTTGACACCCGCAGCGGGACCGTCACCCTCCCCGTCCGGCAACGGAGAGAGAGGCGGTCCATGCGGGCGACAGGAATGACGACAAGAACAATCGCCTCGCTCGCGGCCGTGCTCGCCGCAACGCTCGCCTGCGGCAACGGCGCGCTCGCGCAGAGCTATCCGTCGCGGCCGATAACCATGGTCGTGCCGTTTCCGCCCGGCGGCGCCACCGACGCGATCGCGCGCATCCTGAACGACCGGCTGCGGCAGGCGTTCGGCCAGCCGGTGATCATCGAGAACATCGGCGGCGCCGGCGGCTCGATCGGCGTGCAGCGCGTGGTACGCGCGGCGCCGGACGGCTACACGCTCAATCTCGGCCAGCTCGGCTCGCACGTGATGAACGGCGCCGCGCTGACGCTGAACTACGATCTCGTCAAAGACCTCGACCCGGTCTCGATGGTGGCGGCGAACCCGCAGGTGATCGCGGCGCGCTCGGGCTTTCCGGCGAACAACCTCCAGGAGCTGATCGCCTGGCTCAAGGCCAATCCCGACAAGGCGTCGGTCGCGACCGTCGGCGCCGGAAGCCCCTCGCATGTCAGCGCGGTCTATTTCGGCAACATCATCGGAGCCAACCTCAATCTCGTGCCCTATCGGGGCGGCGGGCCGGCGATGCAGGACCTGGTCGCCAACCAGGTCGACCTGATGATCATCCAGGTGGCGGAAGCGATCGCGCAGTCGCAGGCCGGTCGGCTCAAGACGTTCGCAGTCACCTCGAAGACGCGGCTGCCGGGCGCGCCCGACCTGCCGACCGTCGACGAGGCCGGCCTGCCGGGCATGTACATCTCGTTCTGGCACGGCCTCTGGATGCCGCGCGGCGTGCCGAAGGACATCCTCGCCAGGGTCAACGCCGCGATGGTCGAGACGCTGGCCGACCCGAACGTGCGCACGCGGCTCGCCGCCATGCACCAGGAAATTCCACCACGGGATCAGCAGACGCCGGAAGGGCTCGCGGCCGTTCAGAAAGCCGAGATCGAGAAGTGGTGGCCGATCATCAAGGCGGCCGGCATCAAGGCGCAGTGACAGGCCCGTGCACGACCAGCGTTAACGCCCGGTGAACGCGGCAGCGCGACGAGGGTATTCTGGTAACTCACCGTCAACGCCGCCGGGCGAAAAATATCCCGTTTTTAGAGCATCTTAGCGCGATTGAACCGATTCCGGCGCCATACCGACTAACAGGGACAACATCCCCAAGGTCGAGAGCCCAGCCATGTCGCGTAACCTGACCCGTATCCTGATGGCGGTCCTGGTGCTGAACGCCGTCGCCGTGGGCGCCACCATGTTGTCGCCCAACACCGCGCATTCGACGGCCAACAACACCGTCGTGGCCGCGGCCGACTTCGACTATATCTTCAATAGTGTTACCCCCACGCCGCGCCCTGCGTTCATGGACAGCGTGACCGCCGCGCCAATCGCCGCGTCCACGCCCGCCGCCACCGAGGCGCTCAACTTCGACAAGGTCTTTGCCAGCGTCAACAGCGCGCCCCAGCTCAACACGCCACCGAACCGCGAGCGGCTGCGCAACATCGGCTGGCGTCGCATCCTCGGCTCTTAAAGCCTACGCCTTGCACTAGCCGGCCTTGATGCCGGCCGCCTGAACGACCTTGGCCCATTTCGCGCTCTCGCTCTTGAGCTTGGCGGCGGCATCGGCGCTGCCGATCGCGGCCGCCTCGAATCCAAGCGCGTCCAGGCGCTGCCGCACGTCGGGCAGCGCGACCGCCTTGTCGACCTCCCGGTTGAGCGCGGCAACGATATCCTTCGGCGTCGAGGCCGGCGCAAAAATCCCGATCCAGAATTCGACGTCGATATCCGGGAAGCCGGCCTGCGCCATGGTGGGAAGGTCAGGCAGAGCCACCAGCCGCTTGCCGCTCGCGACCGCCAGACCACGCAGCTTGCCGTCCTTGACCTGCGCCACGCTCGAGGCCGGCGAGCCGAAGGCGATCGGCGTATGGCCGCCGATGGTCGAGGCCACCGCGGGGCCGGCGCCGTTGAACGGCACGTGCACGAGATCGAGCCCGAGCGACAGGCGGAACAGTTCCGCCGTCATGTGGCCGGGCGTGCCGATACCCGGCGACGCGTAGCTGTACTTGCCGGGATTCGCCTTCACCAGCTCCACAAGCTCCTTGACGGTCCTGACCGGCAGCGACGGCGTGACCGTGAGGACCTGGGTGGTCGTGACCGGGATCGAGACCGCCTCGAAATCCTTGAACGGATCGTAGGGCACCTTGGGATAGACGAACGGATTGATCACGAAGCCGGTATCCATCACCAGCAGGGTATAGCCGTCGGGCGCGGCCTGCGCCGCGCGGTGGGTGCCGACGACGCCACCGCCGCCGCCCACGTTCTCGATGACGTACTGCCGACCGAAATGCTCGGACAGCTTCTGCGCGATGAGGCGGCCAATGGCGTCGTTCTGGCCGCCGGGCGCGAACGGAACGATCATGCGTACCGGCCGCGTGGGATAGGCCTGCGCCCCCGCCGGGCCGGCCAGCGCGGGCGTGGCGGCCGCGGCGGCAACCAGGCGCAAGAATGTGCGGCGATCGAATTTCATCGGATGCCTCCCGGCGCGGGTTAATGACTGGTAAACGGTCGCGGACCTTCCTGGCCCCCCCAATCGGGTGAATGAGACATTAACCAAGTTCAGTCATCAATCGAATTATCGATGGCTCTCACCGGTTCAGCCAACATGACGACCCGTCGGCTGGTGTGGTTCCTCCGCGCTCTCTTGCAGCCGGCGCCACTCTTTGGAATCGCGATTGTCGCCACCGTCTGGATCGGCCTCGCGCTGCTATTGAACCATGAGCGCGACAAGGCGTTGGCGAACGCCATCGAGCGCGGTACCAGTCTCGCGCTGCTGTTCCAGGAAACCACCATCCGTCTGTTCAAGGGTGTCGATCAGACGCTCCTGATGCTTCGTCTGGCGTACGAGGAGAATCCGAAAAGCTTCGACCTGCGCCGTTGGATCGATCGAACGTCTTTTCTGGGCGAATTGACCATCCAGGCCACGCTGATCGGTCCGGACGGCTACATGCGGGCGACGACGACGGACTACTCCGGACCACCGCTGGACCTGCGCGACCGCGAGCACTTTCAAAGCCAGCTCAAAGCCACGACCGACGACCTCCAGATCAGCAGGCCGGTGACGGGACGCGTGTCGGGCAAGCAAACCCTCCAGCTGACCCGCAAACTGCGCCAGGCTGACGGCAGTTTCGGCGGCGTCATCCTCGCTTCGATCGATCCGGCATTCGTCGAGCGCTTTCACCGCTCCGTCAATCTCGGCCCGCAAGACGGCATCACCTTGCGCGGGCTCGACGGCTTCACGCGCGCTTCCCACGGCGTCGCGGTCGCGAACGACGGGCAGGCTGAATTGCCAAAGCCTCTGGCGCATGCGCTGTCGCAGGCACCCCACGGGCACTTCTGGGGCGGCGCCATGGTGGACGGCCGCTCGCGGCTGATCTTCTATCGCGTGGTGACGGGCTATCCCCTGGTCATCACGCTCGGCATGGACTCGGACGAGATTTTTGCGGGCTACGAGTATAACAAGAAAGTCG
Source organism: Xanthobacteraceae bacterium (assembly GCA_019745775.1). Lineage (GTDB taxonomy): Bacteria > Pseudomonadota > Alphaproteobacteria > Rhizobiales > Xanthobacteraceae > VAZQ01. Next base: position 54,099 of record JAIESR010000034.1, read on the forward strand.
ATACGGCGATCGCGGCGCTTCTCACGCTTCTCGTCATCATTGCCCTGGGCATGAGCATCCGCCGGCAATGGTCCCTCGAACAAACCAACTCGCGATTCAGCGCCGCGCTTGAGAATATGACGCACGGCCTGTGCATGTTCGATGCCGACAAACGCCTGGTCGTCAGCAATCAGCGCTATGCAGACCTTTACCACTTGCCGCCTGAATTGTTGAAGATCGGGACGCCGCACGAGGCCATCATCGCCCATCGCGTCGCAAACCGCGTGTTTGCCGATGAGGACGATGCCCGCCCGATCGAGACGCAACTGGGCGAGTCGGGAGACCGGATATCGAGCCGGGTCAAGAAGCTGTCTGATGGGCGGCTGGTCCTCATCGTCCGAAAGCCGATGGAAGGCGACGGCTGGGTCGCCATCCATGAGGACATCACGGAGCGCCATCACATCGAGAAGCAACGCGACGAAATGCTGGCGCATGAGAGCCGCCGATCCGCGATTGAAAGCGCTATCTCGTCGTTCCGCGAACGCGTCGAGCAGCTGCTTGGGACCGTCAGCGGCAGCGCGGGCATGATGAAGTCGACCGCAACGGCGATGCTGCGGTCGTCGGAACAGACCACCCAGCATGCCGAAGCTGCCTTGTCCGAATCGAACCAGGCGTCGTCCAACGTGGCGAACGTCGCCGGCGCCGCCGAAGAACTGTTGACCTCGATCGCGGCGATCAACCGGCAGCTCGACGAAACCAAGACCACCCTGAGCAACGCCGTGGCCAAGGCCGAAGCGACCAACCACCGCTACGTCGAGCTCGCCCAGGCGGCGCAGAAGATCGGCGACGTCATCAAGCTGATCCAGACCATCGCCGGACAAACCAACCTCCTGGCTCTTAACGCCACCATCGAGGCAGCGCGCGCCGGCGATGCAGGACGCGGCTTCGCCGTTGTCGCCTCCGAAGTCAAAATCCTGGCCGTGCAGACCGCCAAAGCGACCGAAGAGATCGCCCGTCACATCCAAGCGGTGCAGGAATCGACCGACGGCGCGGTCGAGGCAGTCCACAGCATCGAGCAGAGCATGAAAGAGGTCAGCGAACGGGCCACCATCGCCGCCGACTCGATCCTGCACCAGAACACCGCCACCTCCGAAATCGCCAGGAGCGCCGTGAACGCGGCCCGCGGCACGAACACCGTCGTGTCGGTGCTTGGCGAGGTGGCCCAGGCCGCGAACGGCACCCGCGCGGCCGCCGAGACCATGCTCACCGCATCGAATTCGGTGGACGCTTCGGTCGGAAACCTGCGCGGCGAGATCGAGACCTTCCTCCGCAAGGTCGTCGCCTGACGGCCGTCAGTAGTCCACCCGCACCAGATAGAGCCCGTCCGGCGGCGCCACCGGCGCGCAGGCGGCGCGGTCGCGCGCTTCGAGCGCGGCGGTGAGATCGGCGCCCGACCAGCGCCCGTCGCCAACCGCCACCAGCGAGCCGACCATGGAGCGCACCTGCGAATGCAGAAACGAGCGCGCCGAGGCTTCGATGCTGACATTGTCGCCGTCGCGGTAGACGTCGAGGCGATCGAGGGTCTTCACCGGCGATTTCGCCTGGCACTCGGCGTCGCGGAAGGTGGTGAAATCGTGCTTGCCGGTGAGCCGCACCGCCGCGGCGTGCATCGCCTTGGCGTCGAGCGGTTTGGGAACGCGCCAGGCGCGGCCGCGCTCGAGCGTGAGGTCGGGGCGGCGGTTGACGATGAGATAGAGATAGTGGCGCTTCACCGCCGAGAAGCGCGCATCGAAATCGTCGGCCACCCGCTCGGCTGCGATCACCGCGACCGGATGCGGCCGCAGGTGCGCGGTGAGCGCGTCGCGCACGGTGTCGGTGTCCCACGCCTTGGAGAGATCGACATGGGCGACCTGCCCGAGCGCGTGCACGCCGGCATCGGTGCGGCCGGCGCCGTTGACGCTGACCCGCTCGCCGGCAAATGCCGAAATCGCGTCGGTCAGCACGCCCTGCACGGAGAGCGCCGACGCCTGGATCTGCCAGCCCACGAAGGGCGCGCCGTCGTATTCGATGGTGAGCTTGTAACGGGGCATGAGCGAGGTCGTATCATCGGCGCAAGAAAATTGTTAGACGGAAGTGATTCTGGAAGGAGACCATGATGGTTGCAGGACGATACCTCTTCGCAGGCGCGACCGCCGCGCTGTTTCTCAGCATATCTTCCGAGGCTCCGGCGCAGGATGCGGTCGCCCGCGGCAAATATCTCGCGACTTTCGGCGGCTGCACGGACTGCCATACGCCGGGGTATTTCTTCGGCAAGCCCGACGACAAGCGCTATCTCGGCGGCTCGGAGGTCGGCTTCGAGATCCCCGGGCTGGGCGTGTTCCACGGTCCGAACCTGACCCCCGACAAGGAAACGGGCCTGGGTGGCTGGTCGGATCAGGAGATCATCACGGCGATGACGACCGGCGTGCGGCCCGACAAGCGCATTCTCGCGCCGATCATGCCGTGGAAGGCGCTGGCGCAGCTCACCAACGACGACGCCACGGCGCTCGTCGCCTATCTCAAGAGCATCCCGGCGGTGAAGAACAAGGTGCCGGGCCCGTTCGGCGCCACCGAGAAGCCGACCTCGTTCGTGATGAAGATCGTGCCGCCGCCGAAGTAGCGGCGCGAAACCAGCGGCGGACTCGGTGCGTTGCCTCTCCCCAACGGGGAGAGGGAGCCGGTCGGAGCTCGCTGCGCCAACGAGTACGATCTCACGTCAGCTGGCCGATCACGACACACGCGCTCCTGCGCGCAGCGCCGTGCCGCGCACAAATTCCTCGGCCGTCATCGCCTGCCTGCCGGCACGCTGAAGCTGGAGGATGCGCACGGCGCCGTCGCCGCAGGCGATGGTGAGCTTGTCGTCGAGCACGGTGCCGGGCGTACCGCCGCCCTCGCCTTTGGTGGTGCGCAGCGCCTTGACGCGCACGGGGCCGCCCGCTTCCGCCAGCTCAAACCATGCGCCGGGAAACGGCGACAGTCCGCGGATATGGTCGTGCACCGCGCGCCATGGTTTCGACCAGTCGATTCGGGTCTCGTCCTTGGAGATCTTCGCCGCGTATTCCACGCCGCGTTCCGCCTGCGGCGTGAGCGCGAGCGTGCCGCGCTCGAGCGCCTCCAGCGCCTGCACCATTAAATTCGCGCCGCGCCGGGCCAGCTCGTCGTGCAGGTCGCCGGTGGTCGCGTCGGGCGCGATCGCGACGCGATCCGCCATGGCGATCGGGCCGGTGTCGAGCCCCTCCTCCATCCTCATCACCATGGCGCCGGTCTCGGCGTCGCCGGCCATGATCGCGCGATGGATCGGCGCGGCGCCGCGCCAGCGCGGCAGCAGCGAGGCGTGCAGGTTGAAGCAGCCGAGCGGCACCGCATCAAGGATCGGCTTCGGCAGGATCAGTCCGTAGGCGACCACCACCGCGGCGTCGGCCTGGTGCGCGCGGAACGCCGCCTGCGCATCCTCCGTGCGCAGCGTCGCGGGCGTGAATACGGGGAGGCCGAAGCGGCGCGCCTCGCGCGCGACCGGCGTCTCCAGCAGTTCGAGGCCGCGGCGGCCGGCGGGCTTCGGCGCGCGGGTGTAGACCGCCGCGACGTCGTGCCCGCGCCCGACGATCTCCGCCAGCGTCGGCACCGCGAAATCGGGCGTGCCCATGAAGATGAGGCGGAGGGGCAATCAACCCTCCACGGCGCGCTTCGCGGCCTTGGTGAATTTCTTGGTGATGCGGTCGCGCTTGAGCTTCGAGATATGGTCGATGAACAGAACGCCATTGGTGTGGTCGATCTCGTGCTGGAGACACGTCGCCAGCAAGCCGCTCGCTTCGATCTCGTGCTCCTTGCCCGCGAGGTCGAGGTATTGCACCCGCACCTGTGCCGGCCGCTCGACGTCCTCGTAGAATTCCGGGATCGAGAGGCAGCCTTCCTCGTGCACGCTCTTCTCGTCCGACGACCACACGATCTCCGGATTGATGAACACGCGCCGCTCTTTGTCCTCGTCCTTCTTCGACAGGTCCATGGTGACGATGCGGCGCGGCACGCCCACCTGGATCGCCGCGAGCCCGATGCCGGGCGCGTCGTACATGGTCTCGAACATATCCTCGACCAGCTTCTTCACCTCCGCGTCGATCTTCTTGACCGGTTCGGAGACGAGCCGCAGCCGCTTGTCGGGGATGATGAGGATGTCGCGCAACGCCATGCGCGCGATGTAAGCGGTCGCCCGGAATCGGTCAATGCGAGCCTCACGATCCAAAGAAACCGCGCCTCGTCATGCCCGGCCTTGTGCCGGGCATCCACGTCTTGGCGGACCGACAAGAAGTCGTGGATGGCCGGGACAAGCCCCGGCCATGACGTCTTCAGCCCATTGATATTTCGTTCACTTTTTGTTCCTATGGTCCGAATCGCTGTAGAGTGGATTTCATGATGATCACCTCCCTCGACGAGCCCCTGATCCTGGCCGGCGTGGCGCTGGCCGCCGCCGCCGCGCTGGCGGCCGTGATCGCGATCGCCGTCGTCGCGATCCGCAACATGCGCCGCGCCGAAGCCGAGGCCGCTGAAAAACGGCTGGCCGAACGCGACCAAGCCAATGCGCTCGGCCTGGCGCAAATCCACGGCCGCCTCGACGCGATGGGGGCCTGGCTGCAGACGGCGCAAGGGCAGTTCCAGGATTCGGTGAACCAGCGACTCGACGCGGTGACGGCGCGCGTCGGCGAGACGCTGCAAACCTCGACCAAGAATACCTCCGACCACCTCCAGCAGCTTCATTCGCGGCTCGCGGTGATCGACGGCGCCCAGAAGAACATCACCGAGCTCGCCGCGCAGGTGACGTCGCTGCAGAGCGTGCTCGCCAACAAGCAGAGCCGCGGCGCCTTCGGCCAGGGCCGGATGGAGGTGATCATCCAGGACGGCCTGCCGAAGGATTGCTACGCGTTCCAGTACACGCTCTCGAACCGAAGCCGGCCCGACTGCGCCATCTTTCTACCCGACCAGCGGCCGCTGGTGATCGACGCCAAATTCCCGCTGGAGGCGGTCAACGCCTTCCGCGACGCCAAGACCGACGACGAGCGCAAGGTGGCGGCGGCGCGGCTGCGCGCCGACGTCAACCGGCATGTCACCGACATCGCGCAGAAGTACCTGATCCCGGGCGAGACCCAGGACCTGGCGCTGATGTTCGTGCCGTCGGAGTCGGTATATGCGGAACTCTACGATGGCTTCGACGACGTGGTGCAGAAGGCTTATCGGACGAAAGTGGTCATCGTATCGCCATCGCTTCTGATGCTCGCGATCAACGTGGTGCAGCAGATCCAGAAGGACGCGCGCATGCGCGAGGCCGCCGACAAGATCCACGCCGAGGTCGGCCACCTGATGGACGACATCAAGCGGCTGCAGGAGCGGGTGGCGCGGCTGCAGCAGCACCACACCCAGTCCGGCGAGGATCTGCGGCAAATCCTCATTTCGGCCGAAAAGGTGGAGAAAAGAGGCGCGCGCATCCGGGAGGTCGAGTTCGACGACGAGGTCGAGCCTGCCGGCAACGTGATTCCGGCGCCGATCCAGCGCAAGCTGCAGGTGGGGGAGTAGGCCGGCAACGACCGCTCCTCACCCTCTGAGGAGCGCACGAAGAGCGCGTCTCGAAGGGTGGCGGCATCGGGGCCGCCTTCATCCTTCGATACGGCGCTTACGCGCCTCCTCAGGAGAGGACGGATCACGCAACGGATCGTGCTATGAGGGGGCATGACCGCTACGCCTGATTCCACGACAGCGCCCGCCGCCACGTCCACTTGGGACAGCATCGCGGTCTATCTGCGCCCCCGGGTGCTGATCGTGATGTTCCTGGGCTTCTCGTCCGGGCTGCCGCTGGCGCTGACCGGAACGACGTTGCAGATCTGGAGCACTCAGAGCAACGTCGACCTCAAGACCATCGGCTTCTTCACGCTGGTCGGCACCCCCTACACGCTGAAGTTCCTGTGGGCGCCGATCGTCGACGCCGTCGACATCCCCATGCTCTCGCGCCTGCTCGGGCGCCGCCGCGGCTGGCTGGTGTTCTCGCAGCTCCTGCTGATGGCGGCGATCGTGTTCCTCGCCTTCTGCGATCCCGCGATATCGCCCTGGTATGTCGCGTTCGGCGCGCTGCTGGTCGCCATGGCATCGGCGACGCAGGACATCGTGATCGACGCCTTCCGCGTCGAGAGCCTAGACAAGAGCGAGCAGGCCGCCGGCGTGGCGTCCTACGTCGCCGCCTATCGCGTCGGCATGCTGGTCTCGGGCGCCGGCGTGCTCTATCTGGTCGCGGCGTTCGAGCTGTACAGCTTCGCCAACACCGTGGCCTGGAAGCTCGCCCTCATCGTCATGGCGGTGCTGGTGCTGATCGGCATCGCCACCACCCTCGCCGCCACCGAGCCGGCACAATCGGCGGCGGCCGAGGCCGCTCACGCGGGCGAAAAGAATTCGGTGGCGCGGGTGGCGCAGGCCGCCTACCGCGCCTTCGCGGATTTCCTGACCCGAGATGCCGCGATCGTCGTGCTGCTGTTCGTCGTGCTCTACAAGTTCTGCGATGCTTTCGCCGGCGCCATGACGGCGGCCTTCGTCATCAAGATCGGTTTCTCGATCGTCGATTACGCCAACATCGTCAAAGGCGTTGGCCTCGCCGCCAGCCTGATCGGCGGCTTTGCCGGCGGCATGCTGGCAGCGCGCTATAGCATTGTGACCTGCCTGTGGGTCGGCGCGGCGCTGCAGACGATATCGAACCTCGCCTTCACCTGGCTCGCCTTCGTCGGCACCCACCACTGGGCGCTCACGGCCGCGATCATCGCGGAGAACTTCACCGGTGCGATCGGCACCGTGATCTTGGTCGCCTATCTTTCGGCGCTGTGCCAGAGCCCGCTCCACACGGCGACGCAGTTCGCGTTGCTGACCGCATTGGCCGCGGTCGGGCGCACCTATCTGGCGGCGCCCGCCGGCATCGTGGCCGAGGCGACCGGCTGGCCGATGTTCTTCGTGGTGTCGTCACTGGTCGCGATCCCGAGCCTCTTGCTGCTCGCCTGGCTGCAGCAGCGCGGGCATTTCGCGCAGCTCGGGCCGACGCGCGTCACGCGCGCCGATGATTGAGGCACTGATCGAGCGGCAACGGTGGTCTGCTCCCTCTCCCCTCCGGAAAGAGGGAATCCGGCCGGCGTGCGTGGCAAGATCTTTATCAAACCGAGCTACTTCTTGGGCGGGAATATCCGGAAACGATCGGTGCGATCGAACTCGCTCTCGTCCTGGCAATCGGGCTTGTCCCAGTAGCCGGTCATCTTGAATTCGGTGCCGGTCCAGGTCCACTCGCCGGCCGCGGCGCAGATGCCGCGCGCGCTGTAGCGCCGGTAGCTGGTGATTCGCCTGGCCGCGGCGTCGTAGTCGGCCATCGGCAGCGCATCGACCGGCACGAATTTCTTGTCGATCCACTCCTCGAGCCGGATCAGCTGAGGCTTGCCGCCGGTCTTGGGCGCCACCAGGAACAGGATCTGTGATTCCGAATTCGGCCCGAGCCAGCACAGCACCATGCCGAGCGAATAGCCGCCGCCGAGCTCGTGGTAGCGCGCATTGTTGAGCGCCATGTCGATCGGCTGGTTGCATTCCGCGCGCGTCCAGGCGCCCTCGAACAGGCCTCGCACGGTCGGTGCCTGCTCGGCCTGCGCGGCCGCCACCCCGAGCACGGTCGCCGCCACCGCCCATCCCGCAATCATCACACGCCCCAAATCGATCAGATCGTCGTGCGCTGGCGGATCGCCGCCGACAGCGTCCCCTCGTCAAGATAATCGAGCTCGCCGCCAACGGGAACGCCATGCGCCAGCCGCGTGACCGTCACGCCGGCGTCGTGCAAAAGGTCGGTGATGTAATGTGCGGTGGTCTGGCCATCGACCGTGGCGTTGAGCGCGAGGATCACCTCCTTCACCGCCGGATCGTGCGCGCGCGACACCAGCGCGTCGATGGTGAGGTCCTGCGGGCCGATGCCGTCGAGCGGGGACAGCGTGCCGCCGAGCACATGGTAGCGCGCGTTCACCGCATGGGCGCGCTCGAGCGCCCAGAGATCGGCGACGTCGGCGACCACCACGATGATCGCGCCCTCGCGATTGACGTCGCGGCAGACCGTGCAGGGATTCTGCGTGTCGACGTTCCCGCAGGTGTTGCAGATTTCGATCTTCTCGAGCGCGGTCTGCACCGCCGCCGCGAGCGGCGCCATGATCTGCTCGCGCTTCTTGATCAGGAACAGCGCCGCGCGCCGCGCCGAGCGCGGTCCGAGCCCCGGCAGCCGCGCCAGAAGCTGGATCAGGCGTTCGATCTCGGGTCCGGCAACGGCGGCGGGCATCTCAGAACAGCTTCATCCCCGGCGGCAGCGGCAGACCGCCGGCGACGCTCTGCATCTTGTCCTTCATCAGAGCCTCGACCTTGCGGCGCGCGTCGGCATGCGCGGCAACGATCAGGTCTTCGAGGACCTCCTTCTCGCCCGGCCTGACCAGGCTTTCGTCGATCCGGATGCCCTTGCAGTCGCCTTTGCCGTTGAGCTTCACGCCGACCAGCCCGCCGCCGGCGACGCCCTCGACCTCGCTCGCTTCGAGCTCGGCCTGCATCGCCTCCATCTTGGATTTCAGCTCGGCGGCCTGCTTCATCAACCCCAGGAAATCGGCCATCGCACTCCTCGACTAATTTTCCGGATTGTCGTCGCGGATCCAGTCCGCACCATAGGAACCCTCGTCCGCCGGCGGCGGTTCCAGCGGCATCTCCTCTTCGGGATCGCCGCTCGGCAAGGCCGGCATCTGGTCGGGCGCGCGCACGTCGACGATCTTTGCGCCCGGGAAGCGCGTCATCACCGCCTGCACCAGCGGATCGGCCTGCACGCCGGTCTTGAGCTCGGCGTGCCTGGCTTCGAGCACCGACTTCACCGTCGGCTGCGCCGTGTCGCGCGAAACGACCACGACCCAGCGCCGCCCGGTCCACTGGCTGAACTTGTTGGCGAGATCGCCGACCAGCGTCTTGACCGCGCTCGGCTCGAGCGCGACGTCGAGCCGCCCGTCCTCGCAGCGCACCAGCCGCACGTCGCGTTCGAGCGCGGCCTTGACCGAGAGGTCGCGCTTCTGCACCGCGAGCGCGATCAGCCCGTCGAAACTGTCGACGACAAGCACCTGCGTCTGCGCTTCCGCCGGCACGGCCAACGTGGCGCCCATCGGCTGCGCGGTCGCGAGCGCGGCCCGTGGTGCGCCTCGCGGGGTTTCGCTGCGCGTACCTTCGAACCGCGGCGCCGCCGACGCCGACGTCGCAGACGTAGCGCCGCCACTGTTGCCGGATGCGCGCGGCGCCGGCGACGAACCATTGCCATCGAGCGAGCGGATCACCTCGTCGGGCGTCGGCAGGTCGGCGGCGTAGGCGAGCCGCACCAGGACCATCTCGGCCGCCGCCAGCGGGCGGCCGGATTCCTCGACCTCAGTGATGCCCTTGAGCAGCATCTGCCAGGCGCGCGCCAGCACCCGCATCGACAGCTTCTCGGCGAAGGCGCGGCCGCGCACGCGTTCCGACTCCGCGAAAGAAACATCGTCGGCGACCGCGGGCACGACCTTCACGCGCGTCACGAAGTGCGTGAATTCGGCGAGGTCCGACAGCGCCACCGCCGGATCGGCGCCGATGTCGTATTGCGCGCGCAATTCCTGCATGGCGCCGGCGGCGTCGCCGCGCATCACCGCCTCAAACAGGTCGATGGTGCGGGTGCGGTCGGCCAGCCCGAGCATCTGCCGCACGTCCTCGCCGCGCACGGTGCCGGCGGCATGCGCGATCGCCTGGTCGAACAGCGAGAGCGAGTCGCGCACCGAGCCTTCGGCGGCGCGCGCGATCAAGGCGAGCGCGTCGGTCTCGACCTTGATCCTCTCGGTCTTGGCGATTGACTGCAAGTGCTTCACCAGCACGTCGCCATCGACGCGCCGCAGATCGAAGCGCTGGCAGCGCGACAGCACCGTTACCGGCACCTTGCGGATTTCCGTGGTAGCGAAGATGAACTTGGCATGCGGCGGCGGCTCTTCCAGTGTCTTCAAGAGCGCGTTGAACGCCGCCGGCGACAGCATGTGCACTTCGTCGAGGATGTAGACCTTGTAGCGCGCATTGACCGGCGCATAGCGGATGGCGTCGTTGATCTGGCGGACGTCGTCGACGCCGTTGTGCGACGCCGCGTCCATCTCGATCACGTCGAGATGGCGGCTCTCCATGATCGCCTGGCAGTGCACGCCGAGCTTCGGCATCGCGATCGTAGGCCCGGTCACGGAACCGTCCGGCAGCTCGTAATTCAGCGCGCGCGCGAGGATGCGCGCCGTCGTCGTCTTGCCGACGCCGCGCACGCCGGTGAGGATCCACGCCTGCGGGATGCGGCCGGCCTCGAACGCGTTCGAGATCGTGCGCACCATCGCTTCCTGACCGATCAGGTCGTCGAACGTGCCCGGGCGGTATTTCCGCGCCAGCACGCGATAGCCGCTGCCTTGATCGGGGGTGTCGCTCATTATCTTCGGTCTGCTCCGCCGCGTCCTTCATTTCCGCAAAAAGCGAAGCGCCGGTAAACCCCGCGCATGGTGGAATAGCGTGGATGAAACGGGTGGGAGGCTGACGAGCGACCCGAACCGGAGCTCGTTAGGGCTGCTTCCTTCCGGACCTGACCCGGTTGGCGAGTGGCTCGTCCACCGCCAACCTCCCGGCC
>JAIESR010000055.1 GCA_019745775.1 Xanthobacteraceae bacterium
TGCGCTCCCCGCAAAAGGCCCGATTGTGTAACCCATGTCTCCGGAATGAACTGTCACCCCTCTCTCAGGAAGGGCAGTCGCCACCTTCGACCGTCTCCGGTCTCTAGGTAGAACGCGCGACTATTCCGCAGGTTAGCGCGTGTGATCACCTTCGAAAAACCTTGGAGAAGATAGGCGCCGAGCCGTGTTCGATCCTGCTCGGAATGGCTTTTCCGCCGAACAATGCGGTTATCGCACCTCCTGGAAAAATCCGGCCTGCCGGACGATGCACCCTGCCGCAAGATTTTCGACCGGCTCGATACGCCGAATTTCGAGCGGGTGGTGCGCGCGCTGGGGACGCGCGACTGGGTTCCTCGTCCGTCAAATCGACCTGATTGTCCGCCTTTGCACGATCATATTTCAACAGCGCCCACGGGACGGGCAAGTGCTTCTGCCCAATTCCCGGAACCAGCCGAAGCTCAGCACCGCGTACGCGACGGTGCCGTTGAGCTTGTCGATCATCACGCGTTGAATGTTGCCGAGTTCTTCACCGCTCGACCGGAAGACCGGTGTTCCTTCGGCCCTGTGACTCCCGAAAATCATGTCCGAGCATACTGGTGGTGTAGTCCGGACAGGATCGGAGCGCTGACAATGGTACCAGATCGCTGCGCTGGGCGGGGGAGGGGAGTGTCCTTGTCCGGTCCCAGGTGCGTGCGCGTCTGGTTGTAGTAGAGCGAGTACGATTTCAAGACCTGCCGCAAATGCCGTTCGCTAAAGATCAGCATATGCTCCAGGCATTCCCGGCGGAGCGTGCCGATGAGCCGTTTCGACATAGGCGTTTTGCCAAGGCGATCTCAGTGCTGTCGGGCGGTCCCGAATTCCCATTGATTTGAGTCGGTTCAGGAAGACCTGATGATCAATATCCTCGCGGCCGGAATGACGGATGGGAGCTCGTCAGACTCAGTCCGCAGGTTTCCTCGGCGTGCTGGACACTTGCGGCTCGTGAGCGGACGGGTCGCGTGTCGGGCGCTCCTCGCCAAGGGCGGCCAGGGTCTGTTCGTTGGGACAGTATTTGGGCCAGGTTGGATCTCTGGGATGGTCTTCAAGCTCGTGTACGCAAAGCCCTTTGTCCAAACATTTTGAACAGCAGCGCTGAAGGTCACGCAGTACGGTGGGGTCTATGCGTGCAGGATCAAGTCGCAGCGTCTCCATCCGACGGACGAGTAGATTTGCCGCGTCTTTGTCCTGGGCAGCCATGACGCGCAACTCCTCGCCGGAAATGCCGAGATCCCGAGCAAGGCATGTCATCTCCTGCGTTCCCAGGCGGTCAATTTCATTGACCGATGCCTTTCTTCTCCAAAAAGCGTCGGCCGCGACTGTCAACTGACGCATGGCTGCAACGAAGAGATTTGCCAGGTTGCTCTGTGCCATGGCTTCATCCTCCTCAGGAGGTGGAAGCGAGACCGAACACGGAATCACCGTACGATCAACGCAGGCACCTTGCTGTGGGTCAGTACCTCGTTGGCTTGGCTTCCAAGCAGAACGCGGTCGAGGCCCCGCCGCCCATGCGACGCCATCACGATCAGGTCGCAGCGCTTGTCCTTGGCTGCGGCGATAATCCCTTCCGCGGGATGCTGGTCTTGAACATGAACGACGTCACAGGTAACGCCCTGCGAATTGGCCGTCTGCTTGACGTTTTCGAGGATATTCGTTGCGGCGGCGGTCGCCATCTCTTCAAACTGTGTGATCGGGTGCTGATTTCCCTGCCGAGCCATTCGGCCAAGTTCGAGCACAGACCATGGTTCCGTCACCGTGACCGCTGTGACGGGGACACCGAGGCGCTTTGCCAGCGCAATACCGTAGTTCACGGCTTTACCTGCAAGCTTGGAACCGTCGGTCGCGATGAGGATGCGTTGATACATATCTCGTCCTCCAGCTTGTTGATGCAATCTCGGGTATTGAACGCCGTCGCGCATTGCGCTGGATCAAACCCGCCTGGCGCCGCGCGGGATTGTAGCCGCGATCGGCACAGGTGGTTTTCCCCGGGAAGCGCGTCGTTAACGAGAGGTGAGGGGGCGATATCGGCGGTTTGAGCTAGGTCAAACCGGATCACTCCTGCTTCGTTAGGTTTGAGTTACGCATCCGCCAACAGGACGCTCTTTGCGTGCCGATTCTACGTCTACGCCCATACGCCGGTCCGGCGATCTTCTCTTACGGATTTCGGCCGTTCTTTCTGCTGGGCGCAATTTATGCGGCCTGCGCCACGCTGGTGTGGCTGCCCGTTCTCTATGGCGAAGCCGCATTGACCACCGCATTTTCCCCGCGCGATTGGCATGTGCACGAGATGCTGTACGGCTTTGTGCCGGCAGTGATGACCGGGTTCTTGCTGACTGCAATTCCGAACTGGACGGGGCGGCTTCCAATCCAGGGCCTGCCACTGACAGCTCTGACCATGCTTTGGATTGCGGGGCGTGTGGCAATATCGGTTTCCAGCCTGATCGGCTGGCTGCCGGCTGCCTTGATCGATGTCGCGTTCCTGTCGGCCCTGGTGGCCTTCATCGTCCGCGAGATCGTCAGCGGAAAAAACTGGCGAAATCTACGGGTGGCGGCGGTCGTGGCGGTCTTTGCCGCTGGCAATATCGCCTACCACATCGAGTCTTTTTTGTTGGGTGGTGCCGACTACTCCGTCCGCCTGGGTTTGAGTACCGTGGTTCTACTGCTGGCACTGATCGGCGGCCGCATCGTGCCGAGCTTTACGCACAATTGGCTGGCGCGATTCAATCCCGGCCTGCTGCCGGCGCCATTCGGCCGGTTCGATGCGGGGACCATCGTCATGACGGTGGTCGCGCTGACGATCTTCGTCGTCGCGCCACACTCGTTCGCTGCCGGCCTCGCACTCATCATTGCGGGCGCCCTCCATGCTGCGCGTCTTGGGCGCTGGGTCGGGTACCGAACGGTACGTGAGCCCCTCGTGTTGGTTCTGCACGTGGGCTACGCCTTCGTTCCCTTGGGATTTGCCCTCCTCGGGCTGGCAGCCTTCGACCATGCTCCTCAAAGCGCCGGTATCCACGCCTGGACCGCCGGGGCAGTTGGTGTCATGACGCTCGCAGTAATGACGCGAGCCAGCCTTGGACATACCGGACAAGAGCTGACCGCGTCATTGGCGACCCGATTGATTTACCTGTCCGTCATCGTCGCGGGACTAGCGCGAGTCGGCGCCGCGATGCTCACAACCTTCAGCCTCCCGCTTCTTGACCTGTCTGCTCTTGCCTGGTCGGCAGCATTTCTTGGCTTCGCTGTTACCTATGGCCCGTCGCTATGCCGGCGAAGGCAGCTGGTGGAGGTCCATAGCCAATGAAGCGATCCAGTCACCCGGAGCGACTGCGCCCGATACTCGCGCTTGTCTATACGGATGGGCGCGCGGCAGATCGTTTTCTGGCGGACCTGGGCTACGGTTTGCAGCTTCGCCGGCGACCCGGCCCTGAGTGCGAGGTCGATACCAAATATGTCCGACGTTGGCTCGGTCCGAGAGGTTTTGCCTTGGGCAAACACCCGCGGCAACTGACCGGGTCGGATTCGCTGGCCGTCAGGCAACGTTAGCTGCCGGGCCTCGCTGCATTCTGCCTTCATTTGATTTAGCTCAACGCTAGCCGTCGCTTCTCCATGCATTTCATTGGCAACCGACGGATTCAATCCGCGACGTTGCACGCGCGAGGGGAGTGGTCCATGGATGCTTCACCGAGAGAAACGCTGAGTGGGCAGTCGTCCGCACTGTGGATGTCGACGATCGCGTTCACAGTGTGCTTCGCGGTATGGACCATCTTTTCGATCATCGGCATCCAGATCAAAGATGACCTGGGCTTGAACGAAACCCAGTTCGGCCTCCTGGTCGGTACACCCATTCTGACCGGCAGCCTGATCCGGCTGGCGCTCGGCATCTGGACGGACCAGTACGGCGGTCGCCTCGTCTATACGCTGGTCATGCTGTCGGCTGCGGTCGCGACCTGGCTTCTGACCTACGCTTATGACTACACGACATTCCTACTGGCGGCACTCGGCGTTGGGATTGCCGGTGGGTCGTTTGCCGTCGGCATCGCGTATGTCTCGCGCTGGTACTCGGCCGACAAGCAGGGCACTGCGCTCGGAATATTCGGCATGGGAAATGTCGGCGCCGCCGTGACCAAGTTCCTGGCGCCGTTCGTGCTCGTTGCGTACGGGTGGCAAGCCGTCGCGCAGATCTGGGCCGTCGGCCTCGTCATCATGGCGGTGGTGTTCTGGTTCACCGCCAAAGAAGATCCTGTGGTCGCATTACGACGCGCTCGCGGGGAGAAACCGCGCAGCGCCTGGCTTGAGCTCGAACCGCTCAAGAACATCCAGGTTTGGCGCTTTGCGCTCTACTATTTTTTTGTGTTCGGCGCTTTCGTTGCACTGGCGCTGTGGTTGCCGCGCTATTTGATCGGCGTCTACGGACTGAACATTACCACTGCCGGCATGATTGGAGCCGCCTACTCGATTCCGGCGAGCATCTTCCGCGCCTATGGCGGACACCTTTCCGATCGGTATGGCGCCCGGCGCGTCATGTACTGGACGTTCCTCGTGTCGGTGATCTGTACCTTTATCCTATCCTATCCGCCGACCGATTACGTCGTTAAAGGAATTCAGGGTCCGATTGCGTTCCACCTCGAGACCAGTCTCCCGATGTTCATCGTCATCGTGTTCGTGCTGGGCTTCTTCATGAGCCTCGGCAAGGCCGCGGTCTATAAGCACATTCCGGTCTATTACCCGAACAACGTCGGCGCCGTCGGCGGTCTCGTTGGCATGATCGGTGGCCTTGGTGGCTTCGTTCTGCCGATCGCGTTTGGCGCGCTCAACGATCTGACCGGCATTTGGACGAGCTGCTTCATGCTGCTGTTCGCGCTGGTCACAACGGCGCTGATCTGGATGCACGTTTCCATCCGCCGCATGGAGCGCGAAGTTGCGGAGCCGGAGCTGAGCAAGCTTCCGGAACTGCCGGAAATGCAGCCGATTCACGAACCGAAGCACGTCGGCACGCTTGGACCACATCTTCTGGACGACTGGAGGCCGGAAGACCCGGCTTTCTGGAACGAGAAGGGGCGCGCCGTTGCGAGGCGCAACCTCTGGATATCGATCCCGGCGTTGCTGCTCTCGTTCGCGGTGTGGATGGTGTGGTCCGTGGTCGTGGCCAAACTCCCTGCGGTCGGATTCAAGTTCACGACCGATGAGTTATTCTGGCTGGCTGCGCTGCCCGGGCTTTCCGGCGCCACATTGCGAATCTTCTATTCGTTCATGCCGCCGATCTTTGGTGGGCGGCTGTGGACGACGCTCGCCACCTGGTCGTTGATGATCCCGGCGGTCGGCATCGGCTTCGCCGTCCAGAATCCGAACACGCCCTACTTCATCTTCCTCGGCCTCGCCCTGCTGTGCGGCTTCGGCGGCGGCAACTTCGCCTCGTCGATGGCTAATATCAGCTTCTTCTTCCCAAGGGCGGAGAAGGGCAACGCGCTGGCGCTCAATGCCGGGCTCGGCAACCTCGGCGTCAGCGTCGTCCAGTTCGTGATCCCGCTGGCGATCACGGCCGGCGTGTTCGGCTGGCTCGGCGGCGACCCGCAGACCGCGGTCGCGGGAGACCGCACCACGCAGCTCTGGCTCCAGAACGCCGGCTTCGTGTGGGTGCCGTTCATCGCGGCGTCCGCCTTCGCCGCGTGGTTCGGCATGAACGACATTGCGGCGATGAAAGCGTCGTTCTCCGAACAGGCGATAATTTTCAGGCGCAAGCACAACTGGGTTATGAGCTGGCTCTACACCGGCACGTTCGGCTCGTTCATCGGCTATTCGGCGGGCTTCCCGCTGCTCGCGGCGACGCAATTCCCGGGCATCGACGCCCTGCAGCTTGCCTTCATCGGCCCGCTGGTCGGCGCGATTTCGCGTTCGGCGACCGGCTGGGTCTCCGACCGCTATGGCGGCGGCCGTGTCACCTTCTGGGTCTTCATCATGATGATGGTGGGCGTGCTCGGTGTGCTCTACTTCCTCGGCATCAAGGAACAGCCGCACGCGTTCTGGGGCTTCTTCGCGAGTTTCATGCTGCTGTTCTTCGCAAGCGGCGTCGGCAATGCGTCGACCTTCCAGATGATCCCCGCGATCATGCGGACGGAGATGCCGCACCTCGAGCCGGGCATGCCCGCGGCCGACCAGGTTCGACAAGCGGAGAAGGAGTCCGCGGCAATCATCGGATTCACGTCGGCGATCGCAGCCTACGGGGCATTCTTCATCCCCAAGAGCTACGGCACGTCGATCGCCCTCACGGGCGGCGTGGAACCCGCGCTGTGGGCCTTCTTCGCCTTCTATGTGAGCTGCGTTCTGATGACTTGGGGCTACTACACCCGTCGCGGCGGGCTGCTCTACGACATCGAACGCAAGCGGAGCCCTGCATCCACCGCGCCCATCAAGCCTGCTGCAATCCCTGCGGAATGAACGAACTCGGCCCCGGGGGGACCCACCTCCGGGAAATCCCTTAGGGCGATCATCTGAATTTTCGTTGCGCTGAGCTGACCGTATGAAACCGGGAATTCCTGAGGTAACCAATGAGCCACTTCCTCGACCGCCTGACCTTTTTCAACCGCGTCGTTGATGATTTCTCCGGCGGCCATGGCGAGGTCACCCGGGAGGATCGGCGCTGGGAGGACGGCTATCGTAAGCGTTGGCAGCACGACAAGATCGTGCGCTCGACTCATGGCGCCAACTGCACCGGCTCCTGTTCCTGGAAGATCTACGTCAAGGGCGGCATCGTTACCTGGGAAACACAGCAGACCGACTATCCTCGCACGCGGCCTGAGCTTCCGAACCATGAGCCGCGCGGTTGCTCACGCGGAGCGAGCTACTCCTGGTATCTCTATTCGGGCAATCGGGTGAAATACCCGCTGGTGCGCTCGCGCCTGCTCAAGCTCTGGCGTGAGGCGCGGGTCATGCGCACGCCAGTCGGGGCCTGGGCCTCCATTGTCGAAGATCCCAAGAAGCGCGCAGCCTATACCAGCAAGCGCGGTCTCGGCGGGTTCGTGCGCGCTACCTGGGATGAGGTGACCGGGATCATCGCTGCCGCCAACGCCTATACGGTGAAGAAGCACGGTCCGGACCGCGTCATCGGCTTCTCGCCGATCCCAGCGATGTCGATGGTGTCCTACGCCGCCGGCTCGCGCTACCTCTCGCTGCTCGGCGGCGTCTGCATGTCGTTCTACGACTGGTATTGCGACCTGCCGCCGTCCTCACCGCAGACCTGGGGCGAGCAGACCGACGTCCCGGAGAGCGCCGATTGGTACAACTCAGGCTTCCTGATCCTGTGGGGCTCGAACGTTCCGCAGACACGCACGCCCGACGCGCACTTCTACACAGAGGCCCGCTATCGTGGCGCCAAGAGCGTCGTCATCTGTCCCGACTATTCGGAAGCGTCGAAGTTTGCGGATCTCTGGATCTCGGTGAAGCAGGGCACCGATTCGGCGCTCGCCATGGCGATGGGTCATGTAATCCTTCGGGAATTCTACCTCGATCGGCAAGCCGAGTATTTTGAGAACTACGTCCGCCAGTACACCGACATGCCGATGCTGGTGAAGCTGGTGAAACAGGGTGACAGGCTGATCCCGGACCGGCTGCTGCGTGCTGCCGACTTCGCCGACAATCTCGGCGAGACGAACAACCCCGAATGGAAGACGGTCGGTTTTGACGAAGTATCGGAAGGCGTCGTGGTTCCGGCAGGCTCGGTCGGCTTCCGCTGGAGCGAGAAAGGTAAATGGAACCTGGAGGAAAAGGATTCTGACGGCCGGGACACGAGCCTGAAATTGACGCTCGCCAGGTCGAACGACGAATTCGCTGACGTTGCCTTCCCATACTTCGGCAACCGGGAGCACGACGTTTTCAAAGGCACCGACCATCCGAGCGTTCTGGTACGCAAAGTGCCGGCCAAACGCATTGCCCTGAAGGATGGAGAGGTGTTGGTCGCCACCGTATTCGACCTGTTCCTAGCCAATTACGGGCTCGACCGCGGTTTCGGCGGCGAGCACGTCACGAAATCCTACGATGAGAACGTGCCCTATACGCCAGCCTGGGCCGAAAGAATCACAGGCGTCCCGCGCGACCAGATCATCACCGTCGCACGCGAGTTCGCGCTGAATGCGGAGAAGACCAAGGGCCGCTCGATGGTCATCATCGGCGCGGCGATGAACCACTGGTACCACAGTGACATGAACTACCGCGGCGTCATCAACATGCTGGTGATGTGCGGATGTGTCGGCCAATCCGGCGGCGGCTGGTCGCACTATGTAGGACAGGAGAAGCTGCGCCCGCAGTCGGGTTGGCTTCCGCTCGCATTTGGGCTCGATTGGGGTCGACCGCCACGCCAGCAGAACTCGACATCGTTCTTCTACGCACACACCGATCAATGGCGCTACGAGACACTCGGCATCGATGAAATCCTGTCGCCGACGGCGCCTCCCGGCCCTTGGGACGGTGCGTTGATCGACTACAACGTGCGAGCCGAGCGCATGGGTTGGCTGCCTTCGGCGCCGCAGCTCAAGCAGAATCCACTGGTCGTTGCCAAGAATGCGGCCGCAATGGGCGTCGAAGCGAAGGATTACGTCGCTCGTGCCCTGAAATCCGGCGAGCTCCAGATGTCCTGTGAGGACCCGGATCATCCCGATAACTGGCCGCGCAACATGTTCGTGTGGCGGTCGAACCTGCTCGGCTCGTCCGGGAAGGGTCACGAATACTTTCTGAAGCATTTGCTCGGCACCACGCACGGCGTCCAAGGCAAGGATCTGGGTGAGGACGGCCGCAAGAAGCCAAAGGAGGTCGCCTGGCGCGACGACGCCCCGAAAGGGAAGCTCGACCTGCTGGTGACGCTCGACTTCCGCATGTCGACGACATGCGTCTATTCCGACATCGTGCTTCCGACCGCCACCTGGTACGAGAAGAACGACCTCAATACCTCGGACATGCATCCCTTTATCCACCCGCTGACGGCGGCGGTCGATCCGGTGTGGGAATGCAGAAGTGACTGGGACATCTACAAGGCGATCGCGAAGAAGTTTTCCGAAGTCGCGCCAGAAGTCCTGGGCGTCGAAAAGGACGTGGTCCTGACCCCGATCTTGCACGACACGCCGACCGAAATCGCGCAGGCGCTCGACGTCAAGGAATGGAAGAAGGGTGAAGTCGAGCCGATCCCCGGCAGGACCATGCCTTCGGTTACTGTGGTCGAGCGCGATTATCCGAACCTCTACAAGCGTTTCACGGCGCTCGGTCCGTTAATGTCGAAGCTCGGCAACGGCGGCAAGGGCATGGCCTGGAACACCGAGCACGAGGTCGATCTTCTGAAGCGGCTCAACGGCGTGGTCACAGCGGAAGGCCCGACCAAGGGCTTGGCCAGAATCGAAACGGACATTGACGCGACCGAAGTAATCCTGACGCTCGCGCCTGAGACCAATGGTGAGGTCGCGGTCAAGGCTTGGGAGGCCTTGTCGAAGATGACGGGTCGTGACCACACGCATCTCGCTGTCCCGAAGGAGGATGAGAAGATCCGCTTCCGCGACGTCGTGGCGCAACCGCGCAAGATCATCTCATCGCCGATCTGGTCGGGCCTGGAGTCGGAGAAGGTCTGCTATAGCGCCGGCTACACCAACGTTCATGAGCTCATCCCCTGGCGCACGCTTACCGGCCGGCAGCAGCTCTACCAAGATCACCTGTGGATGCGAGCGTTCGGCGAGGCGCTTTGCGTCTATCGACCTCCCGTCGACCTCAAGGCTGTCAAGCCGGTGATCGACTCCAAGCCCAACGGCGAGAAGCAGGTCGTTCTCAACTTCATCACGCCGCACCAGAAATGGGGCATCCACTCGACCTATACCGACAATCTTTTGATGCTGACCCTCTCGCGCGGCGGGCCGATCGTCTGGATCAGCGAGACCGACGCGACGAGGGCCGGCATCGTCGATAATGACTGGATCGAGGCCTACAACAGCAACGGCGCGCTGGTTGCGCGCGCGGTCGTCTCGCAGCGTGTCAAGGAAGGCATGTGCCTGATGTATCACGCGCAGGAGAAGATCGTGAACGTTCCGGGCTCCGAGGTGACCGGTCAGCGTGGCGGTATCCACAATTCGGTGACCCGTGCCGTGGTCAAGCCCACACACATGATCGGCGGCTACGCCCAGCAATCCTACGGCTTCAACTACTACGGCACGATCGGTACCAATCGCGACGAGTTCGTCATCGTCCGCAAGATGGCGAAGGTGGACTGGCTTGACAAACCGACCGCCGATCAGCCCGAGGCCTTGGCCATCGCACCGAAATTGGAGGCCGCAGAATGAAGATCCGCGCACAGATCGCGATGGTGCTGAACCTCGACAAGTGCATCGGGTGTCACACCTGCTCGGTCACTTGCAAGAACGTCTGGACCAACCGCGAGGGCATGGAATACGCCTGGTTCAACAATGTCGAGACCAAGCCCGGCATTGGTTATCCTAAAGACTGGGAGAACCAGAAGCGCTGGAATGGCGGCTGGACACGCAAGCGCAACGGCAAGATCGAACCCAAGATCGGCTCGAAGTGGCGGGTACTGGCCAAGATCTTCGCCAATCCCGACCTGCCCGAGATCGACGACTACTACGAGCCCTTCACGTTCGACTATGAGCACCTGCAGAAGGCGCCTGAACTTCCGGCGTTCCCGACGGCGCGACCGCGTTCGCTGATCACCGGCGAACGCATGGAAAAAATCGAGTGGGGTCCCAACTGGGAGGAAATCCTGGGTGGCGAGTTCGCCAAGCGATCGAAGGACTCTAATTTCGAGGGCGTGCAGAAGGAGATTTACGGCCAGTTCGAAAATACCTTCATGATGTACCTGCCGCGGCTCTGCGAACACTGTCTCAATCCGACGTGTGCCGCGGCTTGTCCGTCTGGCGCAATCTATAAGCGCGAAGAGGACGGCATTGTCCTGATCGACCAGGACAAGTGCCGCGGCTGGCGCATGTGCGTGTCGGGTTGCCCCTACAAGAAGATTTATTACAACTGGTCGAGCGGGAAGTCGGAGAAATGCATCTTCTGCTACCCACGCATCGAGGCGGGCCAGCCGACGGTGTGTTCGGAGACTTGCGTCGGGCGCATCCGTTACCTTGGCGTCGTGCTCTATGACGCCGACCGGATCGAGGAGGCGGCTAGCACCCCAGATGAGCAGGACCTTTATGAGGCGCAGCTCGGCATATTCCTCGACCCGAACGATCCTGCGGTGATCGAGCAGGCGCGTGCCGACGGAATCGCGGAGAACTGGCTGGAGGGCGCGCGGCGGTCGCCAATCTGGAAGATGGCGATGGAGTGGAAGGTCGCGTTCCCGCTCCATCCCGAATATCGCACTTTGCCGATGGTCTGGTATGTGCCGCCGCTGTCGCCGATTCAGTCGGCGGCCGCCGCCGGAAAAATCGGCCACGATGGCGAGATGCCGGACGTGCGCTCGCTCCGCATTCCGCTCAAGTATCTCGCGAACCTGCTCACCGCAGGGAAGGAGGAGCCGGTCGCACTCGGGCTCGAGCGCATGATGGCCATGCGCGCATACATGCGCGCGAAGACCATCGATGGCGTGATCGATGAAAATATCGCCAATCGCGTCGGCCTTACCGGACTCGCGATCGAGGATATGTACCAGACGATGGCGATCGCAAACTACGAGGATCGTTTCGTCATCCCGACCGCGCACCGCGAGGTGAACGAGGACGCCTACGACCTGCGCGGCTCCTGTGGCTTCTCGTTCGGTAACGGATGCTCGGGAGGGACGACCGAAACCAATCTGTTCGGCACGCCCAGGCGCGCCAAGACTCCAATGGAGGTCGTATGATGACGCGCACGTTCAAGGTGCTGTCTGCGCTGCTCAGCTATCCGACCGCGGACATGCAGGCGGCAATACCGGCGTTTTCTGAAGCAATCGATCGGGAGGCGTTGTTGCCGGCCGCGATTCGACGCCAACTGGACTTGCTGTTGAATGAGATCGCGACTGGCGATCTCTACGATTTGCAGGAGCGCTACGTGCTGCTGTTTGACCGCACCCGTTCGCTGTCGCTTCACTTGTTCGAGCATGTGCACGGCGAAAGTCGCGACCGCGGCCAAGCCATGATCGACCTCAAGGCGCTGTATGAAAATTGCGGGCTCGAGATCGATGCGGCCGAGTTGCCGGATTTCGTGCCGCTGTTCCTGGAATTCCTATCCACCCGTCCTCGCCCCGAGGCCTACGATCTTCTTGGGCAGCCGGCGCATGTTCTCGCAGCACTGGCAGAGCGTTTGCGCAAGCGCCAATCCACTTACGAGGCCGTATTCCGCGCTTTGGTGCAGCTTGCGGCCGCGCAGCCGAAGGCAGACGTCGTGTCGGCCCTGCTGGCCGAGCCTGATCCGGACGCCAACGACCTCGCAGCGCTCGACGCCGCCTGGGAGGACGAGCCTGTCAGCTTTGGGCCGAATGCAGGCAACAGCTGTAGGGAATCTTTGATCGAGAAAATCCGCGCGGGCCGCCGGCCTGCGCCGGGCGTCGCTCAGGCGCCGTCCCGTCCCGACATTGCTCGTCCCTGAGGACATCACCATGCACGAGACACTCAACTACATCGTGTTCGGCTGGTATCCTTACCTTTGCCTGACCGTATTTCTGGTCGGCAGCTGGCTTCGGTTTGACCGTGAGCAGTACAGCTGGCGGAGCGGATCGAGCCAATTGCTGCGCCGGCGCCAGTTGATGTGGGGCTCGAACCTGTTCCACGTTGGCATTCTTTTGATTTTCGTTGGCCATTTCGTCGGACTGCTAACGCCGATCTGGGTGTTCGATTTCATTGGCATCTCCCACACGTCCAAGCAGTGGATGGCGATCGTCATCGGTGGCGTCGCTGGAATAGCGTGCCTCATTGGCACCACGCTCCTGGTCCACCGGCGGTTATTCGACGCGCGGATCCGCAAGACCTCGTCATTCGGCGACATCGCCGTCCTGCTGCTACTCTACGCGCAACTCCTTCTCGGCCTCGCCACCATTCCGATTTCGCTCGGCCATCTCGACGGCCACGAGATGGTGAAGTTCATGACCTGGGCGCAGGGCATCCTCACCCTGCAACCGGGCGTATCCTCACTCGTCGCCAACGTGCATCCGATCTTCAAGCTGCATCTGTTCCTCGGGATGTCGATTTTCCTCGTCTTCCCGTTCACACGGCTGGTGCATGTGTGGAGCGCGCCGATCTGGTATCTCGGCCGGCGCGGCTACCAGGTGGTGCGGAGCTCGAACCCGTCGCGTCCGGCGCGCTCTGCACCGCTAACGTCCGGGACGCGGAAGGTCATCCGGGCCCAACGCCCGCCGGGCCGTGTGGGCTCGATCCCGGCGGAGTAACAGTCATGGGTTGTTCGCTTCACGATCTGGGTTTGCCAAAGGGCAATGGCGTGCATGTCAATGGCGTCGCGGTTCCGCGCGATCGGATCGCCCGCGAAGCCCAGCACCATCCGGCGCAGACACCAGTGGTTGCCTGGCAGGAAGCGGCCCGCTCGCTGGTCATCCGCGAGCTGTTGCTGCAGGCGGCGCGCCAGCTCGGCATCAAGGCCGAACCGCAGAGCGATGGCGCCGGCCGGCGGGAAACCGAAGAGGAATCGCTGATCCGCTCGGTTGTCGAGCAGGAAGTGACCATTCCAGAGCCCGACGAGGATGCCTGTCGTCGGTACTATGAACGAAACCGGAAAGCGTTCCGCTCGTCGACCATCTACGAGGCGGCGCATATTCTATTTGCGGCCCGTCGCGACGACGCGGAGGCGTTCGCTCGCGCCGGGGCGGCGGCCAGTGTGGTCCTCCATGTGCTCGAATGTGATCCAGGACGATTTGCCGATCTGGCCAAGTTGCACTCGGCATGCCCCTCGGCAGCGCAGGGTGGCAATCTCGGTCAGTTAGTGCGCGGCCAAACCACGCCGGAGTTTGAGACGGCGCTCATGGCGTTGCCGGTTGGAGCGATATCAAGCGAACCGGTAGCGACCCGCTACGGACTGCATATCATTCGTCTCGACCGCCGGATCGACGAGCGCCAACTGCCATTCGAACTCGTGGCCGAGCACATCGCCGATTACCTGCGCGAGAGCGTCACACGACGGGCAACTGCACAATACATCGCACGACTGGTGTCGCGTGCCAACATCACGGGCGTTACGCTTGAGGGCGCCGAAGCGCATCGGGTCAATTAGAGGAAGCTGGGTGGTGCTACTCGGAGACGTGCTCGCCAGGTTTGAGGATGCAGCCTTCGCTACCGAGGCGTTGCTCAGCATAGATGACATCGTGCTAACGACCCGCATCGGCGAAGCGGCCGCCGCGGGAGCATTGACGCCAGGCGAACTTGCGATGCAATTGATACGGCGCTTCGTGAACGTTGCTAGCGACGAGGAGTGGCTGACACTGGTCGGACTTATGTCCCGCTCCGAAAACCCCGGTCAGGTATTTCTGCGTCGCGTCTTGTCAAATGGGCTTGCGATCGGCCCGGAGGCATAGCAGCGCGATGAGGGGCGTCAGCAGCGAGCTGCCGATACGCCTGATCCAATGGAACTATCTCTGGTATGTCGCCGCGGCACTCATCGTGATGGTCGCAGCGACTACGATTCAGAACCTATGGCTGCTGAATTTTGTTCATGTCTTCTCCAGCTTGCTGTGGACCGGGATTGACCTCTTTATGGGCTTCGTCCTCGGCCCAATCTTGCGGCGGGTCGATATCTCCCTGCGTCGAGAGGTCATGCGACAACTCACGCCGCGCACCCTGTTCCTCATGCCGACCGTTTCCATCGTTGCTGGAACGACCGGGTGGTTTCTTGCAGTCCAACTTGGCTACACGGCGCTTGCCTGGCCAGAGTACGGCTGGGTCGCTGCAGCCCTCGTACTCGTCACGCTGATGACGGTGTTAGGTTTGGGATTCCTCACGCCGGTAAACTTATTTGTTTGCATTGAGCTTCAGAAACTCAAGCCGGACCTCGTCAAGATCAATGGCTGGATGCGCTGGTATTTCTACGCAGTCGCTTGTCAAGGAATGATGCAGATCGCAATTATTGTCGTGATGACACGTTTTCGCACAGGTCTCTGACCGCAACGTCACCGCACACGCATAGGCCAATTTTTGGCGTGGCGGCTTGCGATCGGCTGTTTTCTGAGTGACCGCCGTCGACTGAATCCTAGCGCTGTCCGGCCAACTTCGATTTTGGAACGCGTTTGGTCTTAGTCTAGTGACTACAGCTCCGAGGGAGACCTCGATTTGCTCGTACCTGTCGTGCAAAGGACGCAAAATCGATTTCGAGTCGGGCAGAACGGAGCTCGGCGCTGACTTGATGGGCAGATCATATTAGAAATCAATTTTGTCATTGATGGCCTCAATGCCCGCCCGGGCGCACACATCGTCGGCGTCGCCGCCGGGCGCACCTGAGACCCCAACTGCCCCGATCAGTGAGCCACCCGCTTCGACCAGTACGCCGCCGCCGAGAACGACCGCGCCGGGCAAGCTGCGTAAGCCCGCCTGCGGCATTCCGGGCTGAGTGAGCGCGATCAAATCAGTGGTGTTGGTGCGGAAAGTCACCGCGGTCCAAGCCTTGTTCGTGGCCGTCGACGGTGTATGCGGGCCGGCGAAGCGGTCGCGTAGCATCACTTGAACGACACCGAAACGGTCGACGACCGCAACCGCGACCTGAAAGCCGCTTTTCCGGCAGGATAGGAGCGACGTCCGGGCAAGATCGAGCGCGATCTCGGGGCTCATGGCCTTGTAGGTGACCAGTGCCTCCTGCGTCAGCGCAGGTGCAATCATGAGACTTACGGCACCGATTCCCAACGTAAGGTGTCGAGCGATCATAGGAATGCTCCTGCGTTCCATAGTGAGGATCTGGCATTGATCGATCAAAGGCTCGATCTTGGTCATCAACTGAACACGTCGGCGGTGATGCCGGCATACCAGCCCATGTTTTCCTGTTGCGCCTGGCGGCGCAATTCAGGAGTCTCGCCGGTTTTGGAGATGAACGTCTCGACCGCTGCGATCTTGCCATCCTTTACCTCATAGCGGCCGCCAACTTTCACGGAGTCGTCGGTCGCGATCAGGCTCCAGCAGGTGTTGGTGTAGCGGACAGGAAAGGTGCGCGCCTGCACCAGTTCTCCGCGGATCATCATCGCCGCAACCTTGGCCTGGCTGTTAGCGGCAAAGGCGGATTTTGGCATGTCGCCCGGTATGCAGGCATCGCCGACGACGTAGATGTTGGCATCGACAGTCGAACGCATGCTGGCCGGATCGATCGGGCAGAACCCAGTCTTGTCGACGAGGTTCGCATTGCGCGCCATCGCGCCCGCCATCTGAGCGGGAATGACGTTGATCAAATCAGCCTTGTAATCGGCAAGGTCCGTCTTGACCGTCATCGACTTGACATCCACGCCCTTGATGCCGCCATGCATCTTCGGGTCCTGCCATTCGACCATTCCGGGGTAATGTTGCTCCCAGCCTTCCTGGAACAAACCCTGCTTTGAGAACGTGTCCTTTGGGTCGATCACGATGATGCGCGATTTGGTGTGTTTCTTGGCTTTCAACACATGTGCCATCATCGAGATGCGCTCATAAGGTCCCGGCGGGCAGCGGTAAGGGTTCGGTGGTGCGATCATCACGATGACGCCGCCGTCCGGCACCGCGTCAAGCTGGCGCTTGAGCAGCTGGGTTTGCGGCCCGGCCTTCCATGCGTGCGGAAGGATTTCGCTGGCAGCTTCCGAATAGCCGGGAACGGAGTCGAACCTGATGTCGATTCCGGGAGCGACGACGAGGCGGTCATAGGCGTGAATGCTTCCGTCTGCGAGCCGCACGGTGCGCTTCTGGCGGTCGATCGACTGTGCGGTCTGGTGGACCAGCTTCACGCCGTACTTGGACGCCAGCGTTCCATATGAATGCGTGAGCGATTCCCAACTACGAAAGTCCCCAAGATAGAGGTTTGAATGAAAGCAGGTCACGAATTGCTTGGCGGGTTCTATCAGCGTCACGTCGATACCGCCGTCCCTGGCCGCGTACTTGGCCACGGTGGCTCCGGCAGGACCGCCCCCGACGACGATGAGCCTTGGCTTTGCCTGCGCTATCGCGGGTAGCGAGAGGCCATTCGCCAGCGCAAGCGTAACTGCTCCTTTGACAAACTGTCGGCGGCTGACGGTTCGCATGAAGGCTCTCCCTCGAAGACTGTCAATCGTTCTCAGTTTGGCCGGAGAGTTCCAAAATAGGCTGCCAGCGCCACGACCTCTTCATTGGAAAGCCGACTGGCGATCGTGTGCATGATGTCGCTATTGCGTTTCTTCTCGCGATATTCGCCCATGATCGCGACGAACGCCCGCTCCGGCCAACCAACAATGGAGCGAATGCCGTCTAATTGGCCGCTGAGCTGATGACACGTTACGCACTCGGCAGATAGATACTCCCCGAAAGCTCGGTCCGCGGCGGCGGTCGGTCCGGATAGGAGCGCCGAACCCAAGGCGAGAATGCAGGACCTCCAGCGCCGGCGTGATCTCCGAAAGGCCATGGCACTTACTCGACCCTGGCTCCCTTTCCGGTCTCGGGCGTCACGTCGATGGCGCGTGCACGCCCCGTCACGGTTGCTGCGCCCGGGGCACAATTTGTCATGCACGGATCTTTGCGCCAAAACGCCTTCTCCGTCGTTTCGCGGTCGTCATCGACGAAATTGGGCTCATTCGGCAGCTTGATCGTGCGGAATGTCTTTGCGTTCAGCTCGAAGTTCTCGTCGGTGACGATGTCGTTCAGATAGAGGATATAGGCGGTGACGGCGTAAAGCTCATCGTTGTTCAGCGATTGGGCGTTGCCGAACGGCATCGTGCGGCGGATGTAGTCGATGAGCGTCGACGCGTAGGGCCAGTACGAGCCGATCGACTTGACCGGATCGTGGCCGGCGAGACTGCCGTTGCCGCCGCTGAGGATCGGCCATCGGCCAGCGCTCTCGCCGAACTCTCCGTGGCAGGCGGCGCACTGCTGGAGATAGATTGCCTCGCCCTGTTTGACGGTTCCCTGTCCCGGTGGCAGTCCTTGGCCGTCGGGCCGGATGTCGATGTCCCAGCCGGCGATCTCTTCAGGCGTTGCCGCGCGACCAATACCGAGACGTTTGGCGGCAACGGGTGTTTGCTTGGCGGTTGCTTTGGAGGCCGTCGATTTCTGCTGCGCCCAGAGCGGGCCTACGACTGCCAGGCCGAGGATCGGCATTGCGGCGAGCGCCGCGATTGCGGCCCTAGGAAACCTCGACATTTTCCACCTCGCCGTTCTTGTGGACCTGCCAGGTCTGGACGCCGTTGTTGTGATAGACGGAATTCACGCCGCGATACTTGCGCAGTTCGCTCTTGGTCGGTTGCACATAGCCCGTCTCGTCGATCGCGCGCGATTGCAGCAGCAGCTCACGGCCGTCCCAGTCGAACTCGTAGTAGAAGCGGGTGAGGGCCTTGTCCCACACCGGGCCATCGATCCTGGCCGGGCGCCAATTGCGTCCGCCGTCGAGCGAGACGTCGACACGCGTGATCCGTCCGCGGCCGGACCACGCCAGCCCGGACAGCACTGTGAAGCCGGAGCTGTGTCTCAGCGGCGCTTGCGGACTCGGATTGGTGATTACGGACTTGGCGTCCATCACATAGGTGAACCGGCGCGCCGTGCCGTTTTCGAGTAGATCGGTATATTTCGAGGTCTCTTCGCGATGGTGCCAGGGCTCGTCGCCGACCTCGATGCGGCGAATCCACTTGACCCACATATTGGCTTCCCAGCCCGGCAGGACGATGCGTGCCGGATAGCCGTTTTCCGGCCGCAGCATCTCGCCGTTCATGCGGTAGGCCAGGAGCCCATCATCAAGCGCCTTTTGCAGCGGCAGCGAACGGGTCATGGCCGCGGCGTCGCCGCCTTCAAGCAGGAGCCACTTGGCGTTGGGCCGCAGTCCGGCTTCCTCCAGCAGCGCCTTGAGCGGGACGCCGGTGTACATCACGCAATGCACCATACCGTGCGTATACTGCGCGCCGTTGAGCTGCGCGCCGCGCCATTCCATCCCGGAGTTTGCCGCGCATTCGCAGAAATAGGCGCGATTGACGCGCGGCATCCGCTTGATGTCGTCGAGTGTAAAGACCAGGGGCCGCTCGACGAGGCCATGCAGAAGCAGCCGGTAATCGTTCGGATCGACCTCGGCGATGCCGGCATGGTGACGCTCGAAACAAATGCCGTTCGGGGTGATGATGCCGTCGAGCTCGTGAATCGGCGTGAAGCTGACCGAGCTCTGGCGCGATGCCGTCAACCATTCGACATCGCGGCGAATCACGTGGGCTTCATGCTTGGACGGCTTGCCGTAGGCGCGGACCGCAACGCCGTCGCCGAGCATACGCGACCAGTCCGCGACATTGGGTGGCAGGTTCGCAGGATTGCCGGCGCCCTTGGGTGCGGCCACAGCCTCTCCGGTCAGCGCCGCTGCCCCGCCGGCGGCAAGACCCGCCCGCAGGAAGGCACGCCGTGAGGTTGGCTTCGCTGTGCCGCGTTCCCGCTCTTCCATCATCGCTCAGCGGCTGCGCTTGTCAGGTTCCGACCACCTTGATGTGGTCGCCCTCTACCGGCGCAACCGTTCCTTTCCTCTTGATGTAGTTCATCACGACGTCCCAGATCGGCGGGCCTTCGGTCGCTTCGTTCACGCTCGCCCAGCCAGCCACCGTGTATCCTTTGGCCGGATCGATCGGCTCGCCGCTCGCCCGCAACATCATGCCGGAAATGCGCTGGCCGGCGGGCTTGCCGAGGTCGATGGTGTAGGAGAGGCCGCCGACACGGACCATGTCGCCGCCCTGCTGATAATAGGGATCGGGATTAAAGATGTTGTCGGCAACGTCTTCGAGCACTTCCTTCAGGCGGGCGCCGGACATCGAAACCCGATAGGCCGCGGGGTAGGTGATCGCAGTCGCATTGTAGATATCCTCACGGGTGATCGCCTGCCCCGGCAGCAGCGAGTTGCCCCAGCGGAAGCCCGGTGACAGCGCGATCTGCGCATCGCGTTCCGCAAGCATCGCCTCGCAGATAAGATTGTCGAGGGTGCCGTTGAAGTTGCCGCGCCGATACAGCACCGTGTCGGTCCGTCCGATCACTTCGCCCAGCATCGATTCGTGCGGCGCACGGATCGCCCGGATTTTGGCGGCCACCTCCGTATCGGGCGCGATAACATCCGAGAACACCGGGATCAGCTTGAAACGGAAATCCTTCACCTCGCCGTTGCGGACATCGAGATCGACGCGCGACACGAACTTCCCGTGGCTGCCAGAAGCGACCAGAAGCGTCTTCCCGATCCGGACTACCTCCGGCAATGCATCGTGGGTATGTGCGGTCAAAATCACGTCGATGCCGTCAATGCGGCTTGCAAGTTTCCGATCCAGGTCGAAGCCGTTATGTGACAGTAGAACCACCAAGTCGGCGCCGTTCTTGCGCACAGTCGCGACTTCCTTTCGGAGCTCCTCCTCGCGAATCCCGAATGACCAGTTCGGAATCATCCAACGCGGATTGGCGATGGCAGTGTAGGGGAGGGCCTGGCCGATGATGCCGACGCGGGTGCCGCCCCGCTCAACGGTAACGGAGGACTTGAAGACCGGCTCGTTCCACTCGGTGTCGCGCACATTTTGCGCGAGGAACGGAAACCCGAGCTTCTCGATCAGCTCCTTGACGCGGGCCTCGCCCAGCGTGAACTCCCAATGACCGGTCATGGCATCCGGCTTGAGCAGCGCCATGCACTCGACCATGTCCTGCCCCTTGGTCAGGAGCGAGGTATAGCTGTTCTGCCAAGTGTCGCCGCCGTCGAGCAACAAGACCCGCTCGCCGCGCTCCGCCCGGACCGCCTTGATGATCGTTGCGATCCGGTCGAGGCCGCCGATCCGGCCATAGCTCTTGGCAAGCGCCGCGAAATCGTCTGAGCTCAGTGCATAGGCGTTCGGAGATCCCGCCGGGATCTTGTAATGATCGAGCAGCGATCGCCCGGTGATGTGCGGAACCAGCCCCTTGGCTTCTCCGACCCCGAGATTGATCGACGGTTCGCGGAAGTAGACGGGTAGCAATTGTCCGTGAATATCGGCGACGTGGAGTATTGTCACATTGCCGAGGGAGTCGAACTTCAGCAGTTCGGCCTGCGTCAGTCGCTGCTGAGCGAAACTGCGCGACCAGTTCGCCGGCACCATCGCGGCGACCGCAGCGGCAACCTGCACGAACTCACGTCGAGAAATCATCCGCAACTCCGAGGCAAGCCGAACCCTTCGAAGCGGTGCATGCCGCTGCGATCAACCCGGATGGCAACGCCAATTCCGTCAGCTTACCGTGATGCTTTCTTCGCCGACGATCTTGCTGCCATCGTCATCGATCCAGGTCAGGACGACCGGACCGGACTCCTGCGCCCTGAACTTGAATTGAATGTAGGGATTTGCGGAGATGGCAGGCTCGAAGTCGGCCGAAAACACCTGCTTGCCGTTCACAGTGCAGGTGAACTTGTTGATGATCTGGCGGGGGACCACCTTGCCGCTGGCATCCTTGCGTTGCCCGGACTCCATGACGTGTGAGACCAGGGCCTTCACCTCGATCAAGTCGCCCTTTTTTGCCTGCTTGCGGTCAAGTCTGATGCGCGGTCGAACGTTTGTTGCCATCCTGATTTCTCCTCCTGCTGCGGCTTCTGCTGTCGACGTGGTAGCGTCAGCCGCCACAGCCGCCGATCGTCACCTTTACTTCCTTCTTTGCCGAGAAGAACGACCCGTCGTTCATCCGCGCTACCACGGTCAGGAATTGGGTGCTCGCAAGGCGAATGCGAGTATTGGCTTCGGCCACCCCGCTTTCCGGGGTGAAGTGGAAGGTCACGACGCCGGGACGCGGATTTTCATCAGCCACCACCAATACGGCGGTAACGTAGGATGCGGGCGTCATCGGGCTTTCGACCGATATCGTCATGGGAACGGTATTGCCGTTCTCCGCGATCTCCGGGGCATCGATCCGCACCCGTCCAACTGTGGGGCTCTTGCCGCCGGTAAACTTCTTGATCACCTCTTCATAGTCGTTGGCGGCAAATGCAGGGGAGATCGACTCGCCGACAACCGCCAGCGCGGCCGCCCCGACGCCGATGGTCAATGCTTGCCGCCGATTTAGTGCTGTTGTCATCGTTCTGCAGCTCCCTACGTCTTATTTGTCTGCAGCGGACAGTGATCTTCGTGGCGCGCCACGCCATTCGCGGCACGCAACGGCCTCGCCGGTCACGCACTGCAGAACATATTCAGTTCTGTGAAAGTATTATTAGGCGCTATCGCGCGGGATTGCAACATGGGAATTCGGCTTTTCGCGCAATTTGTCGCGCGCCAACGAAATGCGTCTTCCCATTCAAAAAAATGCATGTATTGTGAGTGGCATTCTAGGGCAGGGAAGCGTCGTCCGGCAAAAAGTCGGCGGGAGGATCGTCTATGCAGCTGAGACAATGGTTGCGCCTGGGTGCCGTTGCCGTTGTCGTCCTGTCTGCGACAGCGCAGGCTCAGGACGACGCAACCGAGAAAGCGATCGAGAAATATCGCCAGATGCTTCGCGAGGACCCCTGGAGCAATCCGGGCCTGCTCGATGCCGACCGGGGCGAAGATCTGTGGAACGCGGCGCGCGGACCGAAGAAAACTTCGCTGGCTCAATGCGACCTTGGCAAAGGACCAGGCGTGGTGGACGGCGCGTTCGCTGAGCTGCCGCGGTATTTTGCCGACGCGGGCAAGGTGATGGATCTCGAAACCCGCCTGCTTTGGTGCATGGATAAATTGCAGGGCTTCAATCGCGCCGAACTCGTCAGGATGCCACATCCGGGAGGCGGACAGCCGGTGAAGGAGCTTGGCGCGATCGCGACCTATGTTGCGAACAAGTCGAGTGGAATGAAGTTTGCCCCAAAGCTCGATCATCCCCAGGAAAAGGAAATGGTTGCGTTGGGAGAGGCTCTGTTCATGCGGCGATCCGGTCCTTTCGATTTTGCCTGTGCGACCTGCCATGCCGAGTCTGGCCGTCGCATCCGGCTGCAAGGCCTGCCGTTTCTGTCCAATCCGGAAGCGGCCCGCAAGGTTGTCGGCGAATGGCCGGCCTATCGCGTGTCGACGACGCACGTGATGACCATGCAGCATCGATTGTACGACTGCTATTGGCAGATGCGCATGCCGGAGCTCGAACTGGGTTCAGACGCGAGTGTCGCGCTCGTCGCCTATCTCGTCAGCACGGCAGCGGGCGGAGAAATTTCAGCGCCCGGCCTCAAGCGCTGACGGCGAAGGGAACGATCATGCGATTCGCAAAGGTGACAGCAGCTTTGCTCGCGGTGAGTGCCGCCTTCGGGTCGGAAGTGCCCGCGCAGCAGAAGCAGAAAATCGATCCCGCCCGCGTTGATGGCACGGTCAAGTCCGCCTTTCCGACGGCTCCGGCCGATTGGCAGGCGCGACTGACGCCCGACGAGACGATGCAGCAATGCTCAGCCGCCAACAACACGCCCCCGGCGGCGACCTTCGAGACGATTCAGGCGAGAGCGAGGGCCAGCATCCAGTATCCGGCCGACGGAAAATTCGTCGGTAATTGGAAGGCGGGGGAGGGGCTCGCGCAATCGGGGTATGGCTTGCGTTTCACCGACACGACGCCAAACCGGGTCAATGGCGGCAATTGCTACGCATGCCATCAGATCACAAAGCAGGAGGTGAGTTACGGCACCATAGGTCCAAGCCTGCTCCAATACGGCAAGGCCCGCAACTTCAGCGAAGCCGATGCCAAGCGTGCCTACGAGAAAATCTATGATCCGCACGCGTCATTCCCTTGCTCACTAATGCCGCGCTTTGGCACCAACAAGGTGCTCACGATCGCGCAGATCGTGGACATCGTGGCGCTATTGATGAGCCCCGACAGCCCGGCCAACAAGTGACTGTTGTGGTCACGTAGTCGCGTCGGGAGGACGCGGGCGGTATCGCAAGTGCGTATCGTAAGTAAGAACATCGCATAGGGAGGAGATGACGATGCTGACGAGCAGACGACAAATCATCGGTGCGATGACGGCGACCGGCGCGGCCATCGCTGCGACACGAGTGGCGTCGGGCGCTCCGGCCGTGCTCGATCTATCGACGATCAAGAAGGACACCGACTTCGCCTGCCTTTACCACTGCGACTTCGGCGATCCGCAGCGTTTCTCACAAATGCTGCAAAACATGCTGAACCACTACTCGGCGTATGAATTCGACACCTTCAAGCTCAAGCTGGTCGTGGTGGCACACGGTGCCGGCCTCAAATTCTTCCTGAACGACTTGTCAGGCACACCTTGGGCCAATGAGAAGATCGATCCCGACCTCTACCGACGGTTTCTGGGCCTCGCGCAATACGGCGTTGAAGGTTTTCTGTGCCAGATCACCTACAAGCGATTGAAGATCGACCCGACCAAGACGAAGACCGACGCCGCGCTGAAGTTCGTGCCGTCGGGCGTTGCGACAGTCGCGGAACTACAGGCAAAGGGATTTGGCTACCTCAAGGTCGGATGACGCCGTACAGCTGACGGCCCCACGGGCGCCCATCAGCTTTTGGACTTGAGAAAATCAGCCAAGGTGCCGCGCTCGTAGGCGCGCTCCGCGACAAAACGGAACATGGCCAGGAATTGCGGAGGTTGGAGATAGCCTTGCGCTCGAACGATTTCGCGTTCGCGCGGCTTCCTGGGTGCAAGCCCGTCAACGCGCTCCGGGAAGAATTGAAAGGTCGGCGTGAAGCGAACGCCGTATTTTTCGGCGAGGCGCTTTTCCGGAACCTTCTCACCGTCAAAATCCATGACCTCGCGATCACCAATCAGGTTGAGCTGGAGCACCTCGAAATGCGTCTTAACGTAGGAGACGATCTCCGGTTGGGCGAAATTGACGAGATGCGTCTCGCGGCAGTAGGGGCATCCCCGCAATTCCCAGATGATTACGAATCGTTTGCCGTTGTCGGTGGCCATTTGCAGGTCGTCGCCAAGCTCGAGCAGGCTCTGCAGGAACCAGGGCTGATGATAGAGGCCGTCATCGCCCAGTAAGGTCTGGCTGCGCGCGCTTGTTGAAGCCAGCATGCCCGCCAGCGAGCCGATCAGAAAATTTCTTCGTGATCGCACCGCGGTCTCCTAATATTCAATTTCTTGTAAGTGTATAGTTGGAGGACGCCCTCGGCAAGGGCGCAGCGGCGGATCAGCCGATCCGGCCAAGGGTCGGAACGATATCCACGAGCCAATTTCCGACGATCGGCATCCACCCCAGCATGATCGCCAGCCCCGTGAGCACGAGCGTGATACCCATCGCCTTCTCGATCGCACCAAGATAGCGCCGGAAACGAGCGAGCCAGCGCAGGAACGGACCAGTGAACATGGCCGCGGCAATGAAAGGCACCCCGATTCCGGCTGCATAGGCCGAGAGGAGAGTCGCGCCGCGCGCGACCGAATCTTGTGTGCCGGCGAGAAGCAGAATCGATGTCAGCACCGGTCCAACGCACGGTGTCCATCCGAATCCGAATGCCAGGCCGACAACGAACGCGCCAAGCAGGCTGGCCGGTCGGCTTGCCTCGAAGCGCGCCTGGCGCATGAGCAGCGATCCCGGAAGCAGGCCGAGCATGTGCAGGCCGAGCAGAATAATCACACCACCGGCTATTCGCGACAGCCAGGTGAGGTGATCTGAAACGAGCTGTCCGAACGAAGAAGCGCTGGCGCCGAGGGCTACGAACACCACGCCGAAACCGACCACGAATGCTGCGGCCCTGCTCACAGCCCGGAAACTGGTGACGGGATTCGCGCCCTTCGCCAACTCATCCAGCGAAGTGCCCGTCAGAAAGCATAGATAGGGCGGCACCAGGGGAAGGATGCATGGCGACAGGAACGATACGATGCCGGCGCCAAAACTCGCGATCAAGCCGACATCGAACATGCAGGTTCTCCGGGTGGCGAAACATATTCGATTTCTGCTATATTATCTAACGACCTGTCGAAAGGGCCTATGTTTGTGCGTCTGTTACGGGCTGCATTGCCGGCGCTGGCCGCGGCTGTTGTGCTGGGATCGTCTGCGCTCGCGGCCGAACTCCAGATGTATCGCCGCGTCGGCTGCCCATGGTGTCAGGCGTGGGATCGCGAGGTGGGTTCGATCTACCCCAAGACCGACATTGGCCGCCGGCTGCCGCTTTGTTTGGTCGACCTTGACGGTGAGCGGCCGCGTGTCTCGCTTAAGGGGCCGATCATCTATACACCGACCTTCGTGCTGGTCGAGAAAGCGCGCGAGGTCGGCCGGATTGAAGGCTATCCCGGCGACGGCTTCTTTTGGGGACTGCTTGATCGGCTCGTACAACAGTTGAATTCTGGGGTGCGGGATGATCTATCTGCACCGTTTCCGGCCCCGATGGTAGACCGAAATAGGACCCGTTATGAGCCCGCAAGCCATTGCCAAACCTCGCGATCTGGACATTGATGTGATGATTGCCAATGCACAGGAAGCGAGCGAGTTTCTGAAGGCGCTCTCGCACGAGGCGCGCCTGGTGATTCTGTGTTTGCTGGTCGAGGGCGAGAAATCGGTAGCCGAGATCGAGGAGATGCTCAGCCTGCGGCAGCCGGCGGTCTCCCAGCAGCTTGCGCGGTTGCGCGCTGACGATCTGGTCGAGACGCGTCGTGACGGAAAGAACATCTACTATTCGCTGGCTCGGCCCGAAGTCCGCGACATCATCGCCGCGCTGCATGCCGCATTCTGCCGACCACGGAGAAAGCGGTGATCGTGTTCGTCAGCCTGGGGGAGCGGCCGATCGCCCGCTCCGGATAGCGGTTGCCAGATGCCGGACCTACCGCCGTACATCGTCCGCACTGTGCTCGGTCTGGTTCTTGGATTTGCGCTCGGGTTCGTCGCGAGACGCGGGCGGTTTTGCACCCTGGGTGCAATCGAAGATGCCGTCTACGGCAGAGACCCGCGCCGCCTGCAAGCCTGGATGCTGGCAGCTGCAGTGGCGATCGCCGGCGTCCACGCTCTCGAGATCACCGGCCACCTCGACCTCTCGCGCTCAATCTACACCGGCGCTCGAATCGAATGGGGCGGAGCCGTCATCGGTGGCTTGCTGTTTGGCCTTGGAATGGCGCTGGTTGGCACATGCGGCTTCGGCACATTGTTGCGGCTCGGCGGGGGGGACCTGAAGTCGCTGGTTACGTTTTTTGTCATGGCATTCACTGCCATGGCCACCATGCGCGGCATGACAGGACTATTGCGCGTCTATTCGATCGAACCGCTCTCCTACCAGATGGCGGGATCGATATCGCAGCGAATTCCTGATCTGCTGGGGCTCGCGGGCAGCACTGCTCTTTTGATGTCGTTCGTTATTGCAGCTGCGATCGGCATCGTGGCGTGCAAGAACGGATTTCTTCGTTCGGGTTGGCCCGCCATCACGGGCGTTGCGATCGGCATCATCATCGTGCTCGGCTGGTGGGCAACCGGCAGCGCCGGCTTCGATCCGTTCGACACTCGTCGAGTGGAATCATTCAGCTTTGTTGCCCCGCTGGGCGAAACGCTCCTGTATGTGATGCTTGCTTCTGGCCTGCGGCCGGATTTCCCGGTGGGTGCGGTACTTGGCGTCCTGCTTGGCGCCTTTCTGGCGGCTAGATCGGCTGGCCAATTCCGCTGGGAGGCGCCGGACGACGCGCGGGAAATGAAGCGCCATCTTCTTGGTGCCGTTCTGATGGGATTTGGAGGCATCGCGGCGCTGGGATGCACGATCGGGCAGGGCATTACCGGAGTTTCCACGCTGGCCGCCGGATCGTTCTTGGCAATTGCGTCAATCTTAGCTGGCGCCCGTTTTGGATTGTATCTGTTGGTCGAACGATAGACGTCGCTGAGGTTGGATATGTCCAAGTGGTCGGCAGTTTGCAAATTTCCCTGATGTCCTTTTCGATTCCCTGCAGCGATTGGAGAAACTCCCTGTTGTCTCGAGTAGGGAATTTGGCTGTAAGCCTTTACGCGCTACTCGCGCCAAAGGAAACGCCAGCGCCGGTGATCGACGGCTCAATCGCGAGATCAACACCGTGTTGGCGATGACGGAGGTCCGCGAACGGATCGCCGGCTCTGGTGAGATCGTGTTGGGCGGTACGCCGGAGACTTTGGCGAAGCGGATGCAGCACGACGACCGCTAGGGCGCCATCGTCAAGGAGCTCAACATCTCCGGCGAATGAGACCGACTATACTTTCGGAACTTTCGCGTCGGCGACGACCTTGGTCCATTTCGCGACGTCGTCGGCAACGCGTTCCCTGAAGCCCTCGGGCGTGGTCGGGCGCGCATCGCTGCCGAGGTCACGCAGCCGTTCGATGACGGTCGGTTCGGACAGGATGGTCTTCACCTCGGCGTTGACCCTGTTCACGAACGGCGAGGGCAGTCCCGGCGGTCCGGCAAGGCCAAGCCAGGACGTCACCGCGTAGCCTTTGACCGTACCGGAGATCGCCGGCGCGTCGGGCAACACGAAGAACCGGTTCGGCCCGGTGATCGCAATCGCGCGCAGCTTTCCTTCCTTGATGAGCGGCATGAGTGCGGCCGGCGTGTCCACCTGAAAATCGACGCGCTTGCCAAGGAGGTCGGCCGGCGCCAGCCGACGCTGCGCCAAGCCGTTCGCCAGGTTGTCGGTCTTTAGGCTCAGTCCATTTTGGCGCCGCTGGCCTTGACCGGGCCGGCCCACTTGGCGACCTCGCGGCGCACGAAGCCGCCGAGGTACTCGGGCGTGCGGCGTTCCGCCGGTGGGATCACGGCGCCGAGCTTGGCCAGGCGCTCGCGGACCGCGGGTGTTTCCAAGGTCTTGGTCAATGCGTCGTGCAGTTTCATCACGATCTCGTTCGGCGTACCCTTGGGCAGGAACATGGCGTTCCAGTTGTAGGCCTCGAAATCCTTCAAGCCCTGTTCGTGTGCGGTAGGTACGTTCGGCAACGCCGCCGAGCGGGTCTTGGTCAGGACGGCGACGCCTTTCAGCACCTTGCCTTCGATTTGCGGCAACGCGCCGAGGACGAAGTCGCAGCCGAAATCGATACGGCCGGCGGTCAGATCCTGCATCACCTGACCCATTCCTTTGTAGGGGACGTGCGTCGCCTTGAAGCCCGCCGCATCCGCGAGCAGCGCGCAGCCGAGATGCGTGGCCGAACCGACACCCGCGGAGCCGTAGGTCGTGGGGTTTTTCTTGGCGTGCGCGATGAAGCCCATCAGGTCGTCGCCCGGATAGTCCTTGCGGGCGACCAGCACCAGCGGCGATTCGGTAATGAGCGCAAGCGGCGTGAAGTCGTTGGCGGCGTCGTAAGGCGGCTTGCTCAGCAGCGATTGGCTTAGCGCATGCGTGCCGGTGCCGCCCTGCACGAACTGATAGCCATCGGGCGACGCCTTGGCGACGCGCGCGACGCCGGTCACGCCCCCGGCGCCCGGGACGTTCTCGACCACAACCTGCTGGCCGAGAAGTTCGGACATGCGGGCGGCGAGCATCCGCCCCAGGACGTCGGCGGGGCTACCGGCTCCATAGGGGACGACCAACGTCACCGGCCGGGTCGGCCAGCTCTGCGCGTGCGCGGCAGAGCCGAGCGTGAGCAGCGTCATCACAAGCGCGGTTGCGAGTTTCGACATTTGTTTGTCCTCCAACTCAACTGGCAAGACCGGCTCCGCTTCGAAGCCTGCCCCCGTTCAGATTAGACGTGTCCGTATTTCTCGAGCGCCTGACTCAGCGTCAGGCCGTTGGCGATGTCCTCGCGAATCAACGCTTCCTTGCGCGTGAGCCGCTCCGCCTCCTCAAGCACCGGCTCGACGTGCTGCGCCGGGATCAGGACGCCGCCGTCCTCGTCGCAGAGCACGAAATCTCCGGGATACGCCGCGACGTACTCAGCGGTGGCACCGCGCAGATAGACCGGCTCCTGGCAGCCGGTCACGCGCCAGCGTCCGATCGACTGCACCGCGGTCCGGTAGCGGGCATAGACAGGAAAGCGATGCTCCCCGAGCCAGCGCACGTCGCGGACGCCGCCGTCGACCAGCGCGCCGACGCACCCGCGCTCCTTCATTCCGAGCGCGATTAGTTCGCCGAAGTAGCACACCCCCGTTCCGTCACCACTCCAGACGCAAACCTCATCAGCGCCGATACCCTGGCAGGCGTCCATCTTGGCGGCGTCTCCGGTGCCGTCGTAAGGCGCCATTTGCCCGCGAATGGTATAGACCCAGCCGGCAAGCTTTCCGGCTACGGCGGGAAACGGTCGGAACTCTGCCGACAGGCCCTGGTCGCGCAGCCCCATCTGATCAAGAACATCGGCGATGTTGGATGCATCGACGTCGAGAAACCGCCGCCGCAGCTCACGCCGGCGCATCTGTGCGGAGGGGGGCATAAGGGCGACGTTCATCGGGTGCGGCTCACGAGCCCACGCGCAGCGGCGCCGCAAGCTTGCGTAGTGCTGCGATCGCGCTCAACGGCGTAATGCGACCGGTCTTCGGATTGTCGCTCGGGACGT
Source organism: Xanthobacteraceae bacterium (assembly GCA_019745775.1). Lineage (GTDB taxonomy): Bacteria > Pseudomonadota > Alphaproteobacteria > Rhizobiales > Xanthobacteraceae > VAZQ01. Next base: position 30,518 of record JAIESR010000055.1, read on the forward strand.
TTCGGATAGTCATCTCGAAACTCGCCGAATCCGCTTCCACTTCGATGTGATGGGTGTTTCGATCGATCGCAGGATCGGCCCAGATCTCAACGATCGTACGGTCCGGGCCGATGCCGGCCAGCGACAGTGCAACGGCGACGTTGAGATTGGCTGGAAACCCCTTCGCCGCCTCGCGCGCATTGCCTTCGAAAACCCTAGTGGGCCGGGTGAGCGCGGACAGGTCGATGCCGTTCTCGACCAGATAGGGCGCGCCAAGCAGCCCTTTGACGGGCTTGGTGGTCTTCAACCTCACTGTGTGGATCATTCCCTCCGCCGCCGCGGCCACCGCGTCGAGACCCAGCAACGCGCCGGTCGGCACCAGAATCTGTCCGCCACGCCTTCGTGCCAATTCGATCAGCTCGGGATGGGCGAGTAGCGCGCCGACGCTGAGCACCATGACCTTCTTGCCTTGTTCGAGCATCACGCGTGCGATCGGCTCGAGCACGGCGGCGGGCGCGCATTCGATCGCGAGATCGGCCACGTCGGGCAGGTCCGAAATCGAAACGATGCGAAGGTCGAGGTCGATCTTGTCGAGCGCGCTCCTGGCCTTTGCCAGATCACGCGCGGCAACGGCGACCAGATCGATGCCGGGCACCGCGCCTGCGCGCAGCTTATCGACCAGCACGCTGCCGATCGCTCCAAGGCCGACGACGGCGGTCCTCAACACCTTCGTGCCAGTCAATTGTCCGGGCCGATCAGGTTTCATCTTGTGCACTCATCCGGTCGCAAGGGGATCATCATGCGGCGTCAGCTATCTCTTCATCGCCGCCTGCACGCGCTCCGGCAGCATCGGCGTGCGCCGCATCCGCGCACCGGTCAGCGCCGCGATCGCATTGGCGACGGCCGGCGCGACCGGCGGGACGCCCGGTTGGCCGGCGCCGGACATGCCGCGATGTCCGGTATCAACGATCTTGATCTCGATCTCGGGGACATCGCGGCTGCGCGTAAGGTCATACGCGCCGAAATTCGCTTGCTGAACGCGACCGTCTTCGATCGTGATGCGCTCACGCAGCGCGGCGCCAAGCCCGAACAGGATTCCAGTTTCGATCTGCTGCGCAAGATGATCAGGCTGAACCGCGATCCCCGGGTCGACCGCTGCAAAGATCTTGTGGACTTTGACGACGCCCGAGCGTCGGTCCACCGAAACCTCGGCTACCTGAGCGCACTTGCAGTTCCATTCGCCGCCATCGCTATAGGCGATGCCAAGCGCCGTACCCTCGCGTTTGCGGTCCCACTGCGCCATCGCCGCGACCGCTTCCACCACGCGCTTGCCGCGCGGCTCACCCAGCAATTCCAGCCGCAATGCGACCGGGTCCTTGCCGAGCGCCCCAGCAATCTCGTCCAGAAACGATTCGATGGCGAAGTTGGTCAGGCCGGCGCCGTTGGCGCTCCAGTAGCCGAGCGGAATGCCCCGGTCCTGGTGGATGAATTCGTGGTGTTTGTTCGGGATTGCGTAGGTCGTGACGGCGCCGGACATCACCACGACATCGAATCCCTTGAACTGGTCGAGTTGCGCAGTCCGGGCGCGCAACAGAACGGAGTCGGCGACCAGCCTGTGCTTCCAGCCGGTGATGCGACCGGCAGCATCAAGAGCCGCCTCGAGGCGATGCGCCGCTGCGGGACGGTAGGCGCCATTGCGGATGTCGTCCTCACGGCTCCAGATCACCTTGACCGGTTTGCCGGCTGCCCGTGAGAGCAGCACCGCTTCCGCCGTGGTCAGCTGCTCGGTCTTGATGCCGAAACCGCCGCCCAGGAACGTCGTATGGACGCGAACCTTGTCCGGCGCGACGCCCAGCGTCTTGACGACGGTGTCCCTGGCCCAGGTCTGCCCCTGCGTCGGGCTCCACAGATCGACTTCGCCGTCGCGCACGGAGGCCGTCGCGTTCATGGGCTCCATGGCCGCGTGATAGACATGTTCCGAGGAGAACTCGCCCGACAAGGTGCGCGCCGCGGTTTCGAATGCTGCTGCAACGTCGCCGGTGTTGCCGCGTGCAACCCCCTTGCGGGAGGGATCGCGCGCAATGGCCGAGAACTCGTCCAGCGCGGTCAGGCTGTCGTATCGTTCGCTTTTTGCGCCGGTCTGCCATTCGACCTTCAGCGCCTGCTTGCCCTTGACCGTCGCCCAATAGTCGGTGCCGAGGACGGCGACGCCATGATCAAGCGCAACCACTTGGGTTACGCCCTCGATCGCGAGGGCGGCGCGATCGTCAATCCGCGTCGGGCCGATCACGACGGCCTGAGTGTAGAGCGGGTGCGGACAGGTCGCGACCGGTGCTCGAAGAATCGAAGCGTAGAGCATGTCCGGCCGTTGGACGTCGATGCCGAACGTCGCCGCTCCATTGACCTTGCTCGGCACCTCGACCCGCGGCACGTCGCGACCGATCAGGCGCCAACGCGATTGCGGCTTGAGGTCCGCTTCCGTCGGTGCAGGCAGGTCGGCCGGTAGGGACGCAAAGGCGGCGATTTCGCCATAGCTTATCGAGCGGCCCGAAGCTGCGTGAATGACGCGGCTCGGCTCCGTCGTCAGCTCCGCCCGCGGTACCTGCCAGCGCGTTGCCGCGTTCGCGAGCAGCACGGTTCGCGCGTGCGCGCCGGCGAGCCGCATCGGCATCCAGTAGCCGCGCAGGCTCCTGCTGCCGCCGACGCCCTGACTCTTGAAGTGCACCGGATTGGCGAAGGCCGGCGATACCGGCGCCTGAACGACGCGCACCCGGCTCCAGTCGGCATCCATCTCCTCCGCCAGGATCAAGGGGAGGGAGGTGAAGATGCCCTGTCCCATTTCGGAGGTCGGGCACATGATCTCGATGGTCCCGTCGGCGTAAATCGACACCCACGTATTGGCGGACAATGTCGTCGGTTGCGCGCGCGCGCTCATGACGCGGAGTTGCCGCCCGGGCGTCAGCAGAAAGGCGAGCGTGAAGCAGCCGCCGCCAAGTACGGCGCGACGGGACGGGTGATGTTCGGCATCGGCGCGCTTATGCACGGCTTAGCCTCCACGCGCTGCGCGCTCGACCGCGGCTACGACGCGGCGATAGGAGCCGCAACGGCACAGGTGCAATTGCATCTCCGCAATGATGTCCTCCCGCGTCGGGCGCGGGTTCTGCTTGAGCAGCGCTGCGGCGCGCATGATCTGTCCAGACTGGCAGTAGCCGCATTGCGGCACCTGCTCGGCGATCCAGGCGCGCTGCACGGGATGGGTTGAGTCGGGGGAAAGCCCTTCGATCGTGGTGATCGGACGGTTGCCGACTTCGGACACCGGTGTCTGGCATGAGTAAGCCGCGCGCCCTTCGATGTGCACCACGCACGACCCGCACTGCGCCGCGCCGCAGCCGTACTTGGTGCCAGTCAACTTGAGCGTTTCGCGCAACACCCAAAGCAGCGGCGTGTCCGGGTGCACCCGTACGGTTTGCGCGGCCCCATTTATGAGCAACGTCGCTGTTACCATCTGGGTCATGGACGCCTCACATTGTATATCTAAAACGTATAATGCATACAATCGCCGTCAACGCAAATCTGCCCGCAGGGGTCCCGCGCCGCGGTCAGCGGGCTCAGTCCTTGGCGTTGCCTTTGCGCAGCAGGTTCAAGACGCCGCTCGAAAGCCGCGCATTGTGCCGGCACATGGCGTCGTAGGCGGCGATCGGGTCGCTACGCAGGATCGCCTGCACAATCTGCTCGTGCTCTTCATGCGAGCGCGCCAGCCGGCGGCCCTCGGCGTCCGACTGCGTTTGGCGAAAGGGCGCGAGTCGCGCCCGCAGATCGCGCGTCATACCGGCGAGCGTGGCGTTGTGTGCGCCGTCGCAGATCAGGTCGTGAAATGTCTGGTTGATCTCGAGATATCGCGTTTCGTCGCGATCGCCGATGAGGTCTTTGGCTTGGTGGTGGCATTCCTGCAACGCGCCCTTTTCCAACGATGTCATGCGTTGCGACGCGAGCCGTGCGCACAGCCCTTCAAGCTCGCACTCGGCATCGAGCATGTCGGATAATTCGTCGAGGCCGATCTGTGCAACGATGCCGCCGCGATGCGGCACCAAATCGATCAGCCCGCGGGCCCCCAATTCGCGCAGCGCCTCTCGGATCGGCGTGCGCGAAACGCCGAACCTCGCCGCCAGCGCTTGCTCATCGAGCTTGTGGCCTGGGGGTAATTCACCATTGAGAATCTGAGAGGTCAGGGACCGCTGAATCCGCGCCGCAATCGTCGTCATGCTCGATCGAATCCCTCAAGAATCAGGCGGCGCTGTATCGAATCAGCCCGAGGCCCGCAAGGCCGGCGGAGGATATCGCTCCCACCGTTTGTTGCACGCTCTATCGAATCGGTCAGGCGACCTTCTCCCGGTTCGCCGGTTCGACGTCCTTTACGGCACCTTTCCAGCCGTTGGCGGTCACGTCGAAAACGATGCCTTCGGGGGTCTTGTATTTCACTTCGTAGAAGACGTTGGGATCCTTCTCGAAACGGCCGGTCATGTAGCTGCCGCCGGCATTCTTGATCCGGCGATCTGTCTCGTCGACGTCGTCGACCCACATGCCGAAGTGAATAATTCCCTCGTACCCCTTCTGCGTCTCGAAGCCGGGAACCGGCTCGTCACCGAAATTGAGCAGGGCGACATTGATGACGCCGTCGCTGAGATAGACACCGCGCATGGCGTTGCCGACGCGCGTCATGCCGAAGGCCTGCTCGAAGAACTGTGCGGATTTTTCGGGGTTCTTTACCGCGATGGCGACGTGACGAAGCTTGGCCAAGCTATCCTCCTCTTGAAGAACAATTCGGGCTTGATGTATGCAATATATCATGCTTAGCATACAAGCAAGCGCAATCTCCTGGGGAGCAGCTCTTGATCTGGCACGCATGGGCGACCTACGCCATCGATGGACGCGCAATCCCCGAAAGCGGCTCCTATGCGCTCGCGGACCCGCATGCGCGTCACGGCGTGTCATTTTCTGACCGCCTGGCGTCCGCGGACGGGCTGCCTTTGTCAGCCTGGTCCAGCTTTGCCGATGAACTCGCTGCCCTGGCCGAGCGTATCGCCGCATCTCCGCAGCACTATCCGCGCATCAACGGGCAGGCGAAGCTCTGCCGGCCGCTGTCGCCGAGCCGCATCTACGCCGCGGCTTCGAATTTCATCGAGCACGCGGGCGAGATGGGGACCGTGCTCGCGGCCAAGGCCCAGAGCGCTCCATTCATCTTCATGAAAGCGGCGACCAGCGTGATCGGCCCTGAAGAACCGATCGTCATCCCGGCATCCGCCCGGCAGGTCGACTGGGAGGTGGAACTCGCGGCCGTGATCGGAAGCGGCGGCCGCAACATCGCGGTGGCCGACGCATTGAACCATGTTTCCGCGTACACGATCATCAACGACATCAGCGCGCGCGACCTGACGCGACGGTCCGACTATCCGTTCAAATTCGATTGGTTCCGCGGGAAAAGCTTCGACACGTTCGGTCCGCTGGGGCCCTGGCTGGTGCCGGCGTCGGTCGTTGGCGATCCGCAGAGGCTGGCGATGCGGCTCTCGGTGAACGATGAAGTCAAGCAAGACGACTCCACCGCGGCGATGATCTTCTCGGTTGCCGAGCAGATCGCCTATCTGTCGGAGATCGTGTCGTTGCAGCCCGGCGACGTTATCGCGACCGGCACGCCCAAGGGCGTCGGCATGGGCACGGACACCTATCTGAAACATGGCGACATTGTCGTCGCATCCATCGATCGGATTGGCACTCTGCGCAATCCGGTCATCGACGCCGGCGCAACAACGGCCGGGTCCACGGACTACGAGACTCAGCTTACCGGTTGAACCGGCCGCAGGCACGGCCCGGGACGTGTCTGCGACCATTGCCCTGCCCGGAGCAGAAATCTGATCATGATCAAGGCCAAGCGGATTGGACACGCTACCTTCTCAACGCCGGACCTGGATCGGCTCGTCGAGCACTATCAGGAGGTCGTTGGCCTTCATCTGGTCGCTCGTGACGGCAACAGCGCTTATCTGGCATCCAACGCGGGCCAGCTCGCCGTGGTTCTCGAAGCGTCGGATGGTGCCGAATGCACGCGTCTGTCGTTCGAGGTGTCGCCGCGCATGGACTTTGCCGAGATGGCGCGCGACCTGTCTACGCTCGGCCTCAAGTGCGAGCAGCGTACGGACGACCGCCCCGGACTCGCCCGGGTGCTCTCGTTCAAGGACCCGAAGGGAACGACGATCGAGCTGTTTTCCGAGCCGCTTTTTGTCTCAAAGGGTAAGGCGGTCGGCGGCGCGACGCCGCTCAAGCTTGGGCACCTGGCCTTCGCGGTCCCGAATCCGAGGGCGATGGCGGAATTCTACGAGCAGGTTCTCGGCTTCCGCACATCGGACTGGATCGGCGATTTCTTCGTGTTCCTGCGGTGCAATGTCGACCATCATACCGTCAACTTCATTCGCGCCCCGCAGACGCGCATGCACCACATCGCCTTCGAGATGCGTGATGCGGCGCATCTGCACAATTCCTGCGACCTCTTGGGCCAGAAGCGTGTCGAGATCGTCTGGGGGCCGGTCCGGCACGGCCCCGGACATAACGTCGCGACCTATCACCGCAACCCGGACAACCAAATGATCGAGTTCTTTGCCGAGCTGGATCGGATGACGGACGAGGAAAACGGCTTCTTCGATCCGCGCCCGTGGCATCGCGATCTGCCACAGCGCCCGAAGGTCTGGGATCCAACTCAGCAGCGCGACATGTGGGGAATGAGACCGTCGCAGGCATTTCTGGATTTCGCGCGCTAGCGTCGCGCCAAAGGGGGATTTAATGGAGCATCGTCGCATCAACAGAAGAAACCTCGTCCGCGGTGGCGCCGCCGTCGGTGCGGCCGTGTTTCTGGCCAAACCCGCCGTGGCACAGCCCGGCGCAACCCCTTCCCAAGCCGATCGGCCCGCAGCCGCGCTCCCAAGTCGTGGCGAGTTCGTGGTACGCGGCGCGTTCGTCGTCACCGTGGACCCGAAGCTGGGCGAGCTACCCCGCGGCGACGTCCACGTCCGGGCGGGAGAAATCATCGCCGTCGGCGAAAACATCGCCGCGCCGGGCGCGGAAGCGATCGACGGTACCGGCATGGTCTGCATGCCCGGCTTCGTTGAGACCCATTGGCATCTCTGGACGAGTTCGATGCGGCCCTTCGTCCGCGGTGAAAATCCGACCCTCGAGTATTTTCCCGTCACCCAGCGGCTGGGTCAGCTCTATGCGCCCGAGGATTCGTATCGGGGAGTCCGCGTCGGGCTGGCGGAGGCCCTCTACTCGGGCATCACGACGGTTCACAACTGGGCGCACAACATACGCGGTCCGCAATACGCCGATGCAGAGTTGCGAGCGATGCGCGACACCGGCATTCGCGGCCGCTTCTCGTACGGCGGCCCGCAGGCAGGCCCGACCGACAAGCCGATGGACAGCGCCGACGTCGCGCGGGTCAAGCGCGAATGGATGCCGAACGATGGGCTCCTGACGCTTGGAATCTGTTCGCGCAACGTCGTTCCAGGCCAGAGTATCCGCGGCGCAATCTCAGTCGACATGGCGCGGCGCGACTGGGGCGCCGCACGCGATCTCGGACTGCCGATCACGCTGCACGCCTCGCCCAAGGGGCTGGTGACGATGCTGGAGGAGGCGAAGCTGCTCGGTCCCGACGTGCAGCTTGTGCATCCGATGATGACCTCCGCGGCGGAGCGCGAAATTCTCGCGAAACGCGGCACCAGCTACAGCATGTCCCCGTTGGGTGAGGCGCGGCGTCCGCCGGACGGCGGTGAGATTCAGTTTGGCGAGCTGATGGAGGCCGGGGTCAAGATCAGCATGTCGATCGACCACACGACCACCAGCAACTGCGATTGCTTCAGCTGCATGCGGATGCTGTACACGCTGCATCAGCACCGCATCGGCAACCGCATCAAGGTGACGAACAGGCGCATGGTCGAGCTCGCAACCATCGACGGCGCGCGCGACCTCGGTATTGCCGACAAGGTCGGATCCCTGACGCCAGGCAAGCGTGCAGATCTGATCCTGGTGCGTACGGCCGACCCCAACATGACGCCGTTTGGCGATCCGTTCGAGGCGCTGGTCCATCATGCCAACCCCGGTAACGTCGACACGGTTGTCGTCGACGGGCGGATCCTGCGCCGGGGAGGACGCTTTGCCGCGCTGGATCATGCGCAGGTGTCCCGCGAAGCGACCGAGTCCGCTTTGGCGCTGCGGGCCAAGGCCAAGTGGCCTTGAGGACGCATCGGAATTCCGGGGAGAAAGCAATGGTCGTCACTCGGCGCGCGTTCATCGGCGGCGTGATGTTGGCTGCGTCGGCAGCGGCGTATCCCGTCCACGCCGCGGAATCGATCAAGGTGATGGTCTTTCCCGGGATTTCGAATCTCCCTCTGTTCGCCGCCCAGTCGCAGGGCCTCTTTCAAAAGCGCGGTCTCACTGTCGAAGTCCTCAACACTCCGAATTCGGAGGAGTTGCGCTTGGGTCTCGCGCAGGGCCGGCACCAGATCGCGCATGCGGGAGTCGACAATGCGGTGGCCCTGGCGGAAACCGGCAAGGCCGACGTTGCCGTCGTCGTCGGCGGTCATGGCGGGTTCGGACGACTGTTTGTGCAGGCCGATGTTCAGTCGCTGGCCGCGTTGCGCGGCAGGACGGTCGTGGTGGACGCGCCCAACACCGCCTATGCGCTGGTTCTCTACAAGATGCTTCAGGACAACGGCTTGCGGCGCGGCGACTATACGGTGAATCCGGCCGGCGGCACTGCATCCATGCTCGCCGCGTTGCTGAAGGACAAGGCCAATGCCGCCGCAATCATCAGCCCCCCGTTTGCATTTCGTGCCGAGCGCGAGGGATTGAAGGACCTCGGCCCGGTCAAGGACGCTATCGGCGCCTATCAGTTCGATGCCGGTTTTGTGATGCGGCCTTGGGCGCGCGCCAACGCCGATACACTCGTCCGCTACGTTCAAGCCTATGTCGAAGGGTGCCGGTGGGCGCTCGATCCGGTCAACAGGGCGGCGGCAATCGGGCTGCTGTCGGGGCGACTGAAGCTTTCGCCGAGCGACGCCGAGCGGACCTATCGATTGATCGTCGATCCCAGGAACGGAATCGAGCGGGACGCACGGCTCGACCTGGACGGCTTTAGGAATACGCTGAAGCTGCGGGCCGAGATCGAGGGGCAGTGGGGCGGCACGCCGCCGCCCGCAGAGCGATATGTCGACGAGTCGTATTATCGGCGCGCGCTTGCCGAGCTTGATAGGTGATGATCGGCGAAACAGCGAACCCGGTGACGGTTGCCGCGAGGGGATGGCACTGCATCTCGGATTTCCCCGATGCAGGCCTGTGGATGCGCTGTTCGCAAGCTTGATTTCCCTGTTTGTGTGCTTAGCGAATCCGGCTGCTACCGACCCGATTTGCGCGTCGAGGTCTGCATGTTTTCCCTCTCGCAACAGCGGGAAGCGGAGCGCCGACGGTCTGCGCGCCGGGGGACGCTCGCCGCTCGGCGCTCCCCACTGCGGCGGGCCGGCAGCCATTTCTTTCACCGCCGGCGCAAGGTGTAAGATTGGGGTGTAAGATATATTCTTGAAAGCGATCATCGACTTAGGTTCGAATCTTTCATTCTTACGGCTCTTACCACGATGTGCCCTTCGGCGTGACATCAGTGCGTGCGCACATCCCGCCCGTCGTGGCGGGAGGGCGGTGTCGCTCGCGCGCCTCGCGGGCATCGGCGTGCATGCACCGACTCGCGGGACGCCGCATCCCGTCCTGCTTCGGCAATGCCTCGCGAAAGCACCTCGGCGAACGGGACATGGCGAAGGTAGGTGAGCGCGCGGAAGTGTCAAACGCGCTATCGACAGAAAGCGTATGATAACGCGTCCGCGAAATGTGGCGCGTTTCGACAAGGCGCAGCGGCATCGGTCGTTTTCGCCGCGACGCCATCATACGATTTTTTTTGTCTGCCGGGTTCGCAGCGTTACGCTCATTGGAAAAATAGACGAAGTTTTCGGCCGGACGCAGTGGCTGCGCACTTGCCGAACCTTGACAGCGGGCGGCCGTGGCCGGGACCCGATCCGATGCGACAACGAATATCATGGCGGAGCATGTCGGGTGCGACAGCGATGGCCGCGCCGCCTGTTGCGAACGGCTTGAATTTTTCCGGCGCCTCGTGATGTAACCGGTACACGTTCCGAATGTTTCTCAATGACGGGAGTTCACGATGACCGACGCGCCACAGACCAAGCCCGCCGCCGAAGCGCTGAATTTCGAATTCGTCGATCTGCCGCAGCTCGCGGAGACCTATGCCGATTCCATCCAGACGCTGTTCTTCGACGGCCAGAACCTGCGCGTCGTGTTCTGCGCGAGCCGCCTGGAAGAGCCGAAGGGCGGCGGACGCCCGCTCGGCAAGCGTTATCCGACCTGCCGCCTGGTGCTGTCCGCGCAGGGCACGCTCGACCTTATTAATAGGATACAAAAAATCAGCGCGGCGCTGGCGCGCGACGGCGTGATCAAGGCGAAGGCGGAAGGCGCGGCGCCGGATAAAGCGAATTGATGATGGATCATTGTCGAAAGATTTTTTGTCAGCGAGTTACGCGTTGTGATGGTGCATGTGCGTTCGTTATTGATGATGCAGCGGACCGCGATGGTCTTGCTACTCGCTCGTTGAACAGCGAGCGTAGCTAAAGCGTCGATCTATACGGTTTGGTGATGGAGCATTAGCGACGTTGCGCGTCGACAAATATCATTTCGATTTTTGTGTGAATTGAATCGCGATTGATTTTAAAAGTTGTATGAGTGTGTTCATACAAACGACACTTGTCCGCGACAAGGTGCAAGCGCAGTGAAGATAGTGCCGAACACTCCCCACCAGTTCTGTCCATCACGATAAAATGGAGCGTCGCCCGCAGGTGGCGTCTCGACGATTGTACTCATTCGAATCGGCCGACCCCTAATGAAGCCCTGGCACTTCATCTTAACGTGTCTCTTGGTGGGGGGATTTCTCGCGTGGATTTTACTGTTTCCGATTTACACCGCCCGATTTCGTTTGACCGTCGAAGTCGAGACACCGGACGGTCTAAAGTCCGGTTCAAGCGTAATCGAAACGACGATCCGTGACGTTAAGGTTGGACTTCCTGAAATGGTGGGCTTGCGATACGGCGCGAACGGAGAGGCCGTGTTCGTCGATCTCGGGCAGGGGCGTAACTTATTCGGACTTCTCGCCTTCGGCCCCAATGGGCAGGATCAGGACAGGCTCAACCGCCTCGTGCGAGCCGCGTTGGCGCCGGGGCAAAGTCGCGACTGGCGTGAAGAAGCCAACCTCAGGGGCAGCGGCGAACTTCCGCCGGACTATGTCCCAACGCTCGTGACTTTTGCCGACCTCAAGGATCCGCGGACTGCGCGCGTGGTATCGCCGCAAGAGTTCGAGAGTGTGTTCGGGCCCGGCGTTCGCTTCAGGCGCGCCTGGATCGAGACGGTGCGGGCAGGAATATGGCCGCTCAACCTGTTCGGCGTCACCGGCATGCCAATAACGCAGGGCATCGAGCGGATGCTGCCGTGGTTACGATCACATACGGGATATCTTGCCGGCGGGCGGCACGATGCTAGCTGGTCGCGTCCAGCACGAAACCTAACCGGAAACGAGTTCATCAAGGGGCTGTAAGATGAGGTGGTCCCGGTTGTCTGAACAGATTTTCCGCGTCGCTAAGTGGAACCTCTGCCGTGGTTAGGCTGCCAAGCGGAGGGGCAGCGGGTTGAAGTAGGCTTGATCGGGTGTGACGCCGTCAAGGCTCGAATGCGGTCGTCGGCTGTTGTAGAAGTCGAGGTATCGGCCGATCGAAGCGCGTGCCTCGCTGACGCTGTCGTAGGCTCGCAGGTACACCTCCTCGTATTTGACGCTGCGCCATAGGCGCTCGACGAAGACATTGTCTCGCCAAGCCCCTTTACCGTCCATGCTGATGGCAATGCCGTTGTTGGCGAGCGCGCCGGTGAAGGCTGCTCCGGTGAACTGGCTGCCCTGGTCGGTGTTGAAAATGTCGGGCTTGCCGTGACGCGCCAGCGCATCCTCCAATGTCCCGACGCAGAACGATGCCTCCATGGTGATCGACAGCCGCCACGACAGCACACGGCGGCTGAACCAGTCGAGCACCACTGACCTGCCCTGTTTCTTCGGACCACGCTTAAGTTGAGACGACCACCCCGATAACTGCCTTGGTTTGCCCCTTGCGGGACGGTTGAGCGACGGGGCGGAGCGCGGAGGCTCCAAGTACCGCAGCGATCCGCCCCGTCGCTTGAGGTCGCGGCATCGTTTGACTGTCCGGAAGTGGAAATTAGTCCAAGCACCCTAACAAAAGACTTCTGACAGCCGCCAATATTGCTGCCGCGATAACAAATTCGAAAGCGACGCCCATGGTTTTTCGGCCTATCATCCCGTGTCCAAGCCCAGGAAAACTCCATAGCAGTCCTTGGCGTGAGGGAGGCGTGTCCCCATGAAGGTTCGTTCTTCGGATTCAGCCGGTCGCCCGGTGCTTGCCGCCGTCATCTTCCTCGCTGTTTCCATCATGTCTGCGTCGGAGGCATCGGCACAGACGGCGGATCTTGTGTTCGTCAACGGTAAAGTATTCACCGCAAACGAAGGATCGACAATTGCGCAGGCCTTCGCGGTGAAGGACGGTCGCTTCGTGGCGGTCGGGTCGTCCGACGCCATGCGCGCTCATGCGGGAAATTCGACGAAAGTTATCGATCTGCAGGGGCGGTTTGTGACGCCGGGACTGTCGGACGGCCATCTCCACGGGGTTGGCGGTGGACCCGGCATCGATCTTTCCGCTGCGCGTTCCCTTGACGATTTGTTTGCCGTGGTCGCGCGTGCCGCCAAGAACGCGGAACCGGGAAGGGTCATTGTCAGCAACAGCGATTGGCACGAAGCGCAGCTCAAAGAACAGCGGTTGCCCACGGCGAAAGAGCTTGACCAATATGCGCCGGCGAATCCTGTGGTGTTGGTGCGGGGCGGCCACGAATACATCCTCAATTCGGCGGCGCTGGCGCATTGGGGCATTACCAAGACGACCCAGACGCCACCCGGTGGCGAGATCGGGCGAGACGCCGACGGTGAGCTGAACGGCGAGCTGGTCGACAACGCCAGGAGTCTGGTGAAACTGCCGGCGGCGCCAGCGCCGACGATCGATGGCGTGCTGACAACGCAGCGCACGCTCAACGCTTACGGCATCACCAGCGTGCGAATTCCGGGAAATTTTCGGCTTGGCGAATTCTTCCAGACGTTCAACCTGGTGCTCGAGGCTCGTAAGCAGGGTCTGCTGACACTGCGATTCAACGTCTACCTGACTGCGGCAGGCCCGGGCGGCCGTGTGCGCGATGTCCAATCGATGCGTGACATCCTGGCGCGTTCCCCGCTCAAACAAGACGAAGGCGACGAATGGGTGCGCCTCGGCGGCGTGAAGCTCGGCGTCGATGGCGGTTTTGAAGGCGGGTTCATGACCCAGCCTTTTGTCGGCGCATTGAGTCGGGGCGGAACCTATTATGGTATCAATACGGTGCCGGCGTCGTCCTTTACGGCGATCGCGAAAATGCTCAGCGAAGAAGGCTGGCGGGTGACCACGCACGCCGTCGGCGATGCCGCGCTGGACTTGGTGATCGGCGGTTATGAAGCGGCTAATGATCGCCGGTCGATTGTTGGACAGCGCTGGTCGATCGAGCACCTGTTCGTGTCACGCCCCGATCAGCTGGCCAGGCTGAAGAAGCTTGATGTCGCCCTGTCGGTCCAGAATCACCTCTACCTCGCGGCGCCATCGTTAAAGAAGTACCTTGGTCCGGAACGAGCCGCTCGGATTACGCCGGTAAGAACCTATCTTGATCACGGCTTCTTGGTAGTCGGCGGTACCGACTCGCCGGTGGTGCCCGTCAATCCATTCTGGGCGATCTATCATTTCCTGACACGGGACACGATTACCGACGGCGTTTACGGAGAGAGTGAGCGCGTGGCGTCAAGAATTGACCTGCTGCGGATGTTCACAATCAACTACGCGATCCTGACCGGAGAGGCGAGCATCAAAGGTTCGATAGAGCCCGGCAAGCTGGCCGATTTCGCCGTCCTGTCCGATGATCTGCTTGCCGTACCGGCCCAGGCGATCCCGCATATGAAGGCGCTCGCCACCTATGTCGGCGGCAAGGAGGTCTATCGCGACCCATCATATAAATGATTGATGAAATCGCAGATCACGCTACGAGACACGACGGCTTGCTCAATTCGGCTGGTTGGATGGGCAGACTGCCGGCACTCGGCCACGTCCGGACCCGCCAGAAGCGCTAAGGGAGGACGGCAGAGGCTTCGATCTCGACCTTGGCTCTGTCCTCGATGAGCGCCACCACCTGGACCATGGTCATCGCCGGGAAATGCTTTCCCATCACGCTGCGGTAGGCTTCACCAATCTCCGTCAACCTCGAAAGATACTCGTCCTTGTCGGTGATGAACCAAGTAAGCCGCGCAATGTGCCTTGGCGTGCCACCGGCCTCCTGCACGATCGCCACCACGTTCTCCAGGGCTTGTCGGGTTTGTGCGACGAAGTCGTCGGTATCGAATTGCTGGCTGGCGTTCCATCCCACTTGACCTGCCACGAAGACGATGCGGCCTTCGGCGGCGACGCCGTTTGCATAGCCCTTCGCTTGTTTCCAGTGGCGTGGATGCAAGAACTGAAGCGCTGGGTTCGGTTCCATCATTGCTTCACTCCCGTTCACCATGCGCCGATCGGAGCCGAAATCTTTGGATCTTGCCGGTCGGGGTCTTTGGTAGCGCATCGACGAATTTCACCGAGCGAGGATACTTGTAGGGTGCAATGACCGCCTTTACGTGATCCTGCAATACGCGAATCGTGTCCGCGTTGCTCGAGACGCCATCGTTCAGCACGACGTGCGCCTCTACGATTTGGCCACGGGCCTCGTCCGAAACGCCAATCACCGCGCATTCCTTGACGTGCGGATGGGACAGCAGTGCCGCTTCTACCTCTGGCCCCGCGATGTTGTAACCCGCCGACACGATCATGTCGTCGGTGCGGGCCGCGAAATGAAAATTGCCTTCCGCGTCCCGGTAGAAGGTGTCGCCGGTGAGGTTCCAGCCGTTGCGGACGTAGGATTTCTGCCGCTTGTCGGCGAGATAACGGCAGCCGGTCGGCCCTCTCACGGCCAGCCGGCCGACTTCCCCCCGCGGCTTTTCGTTCATGTCGTCGTCAACGATTATCGCCTCATAACCCGCAACCGGGCGGCCGGTGCAGGCGGGCGCGGCCGTACCCAGCCTGTTGGTGATGAAGATGTGCAGGAGCTCAGTCGAACCGATGCCGTCGAGGATCGGCTTGCCGGTTCTTTCCGTCCAAGCCTTGAACACCGGTGCGGGCAGGGTCTCCCCTGCCGACACCGCGATCCTGAGGGACGAGAGGTCGGCGCCGTTGTCCATTGCCGACAACATGGCACGATAGGCGGTTGGGGCGGTAAACGAGATAGTCGCTTTGTAGGTCTCGATGATGCCGATCATATTCTGCGGCGAGGCGTTCTCCAGAAGTGTCGCGGTTGCTCCGAAGCGGAGCGGAAAAATCGCAAGCCCTCCAAGACCAAACGTAAAGGCGAGCGGTGGAGAGCCAACAAAGACGTCGTCGGGCGTGACCTGCAGGACTTCCTTGGCGTATCCGTCGGCGATGATCAGGAGGTCGCGATGAAAATGCATCGTGGCCTTGGGCTCACCGGTTGTGCCCGACGTGAAACCAAGAAGCGCCACGTCATCGCGTCCGGTCCGGACCGCGTTGAAGGTGACCGGCTTGTTGAGCGCAACGCGATCGAGCTCGGCATCGTGACTGGCGGTCCCGTCAAATCCGATCACCTTGCTCAGATGCCTGCTGGTCTTGGCGCAGGCGACCAGTTCATCCATGAGCCGCGTATCGCATAGCGCAAGGCCGATCTCGGCCTTGTCGACGATTTTGTGAATCTCTCCAGCCCGCAGCATCGGCATGGTGTTCACAACAACGGCACCGGCCTTGGTGGCGGCCAGCCAGCACGCCACCATCGCCGGGTTGTTTGCGGACCGGATGAGTATGCGGTTGCCCGGCTTGACGCCGTAGTCTTCAACCAGTGCGCGCGCGATACGGTTGGTCCAGTCGGTAAGCTCCTTGTAAGTGCGCCGGCGACCATTTCCGATGAGGGCGACGTGGTCGCCGAATCCGCGAGCGACCATGGCGTCGGTAAGCTCGACTGCTGCATTGAGCTCCTCGGGGTATTGGAAGCCGTCAAGCAACAGGTCCGGCCACTGATCCGGCGGTGGGAGATGGTCACGTGCAAACGTGTCGACGTGCGCGGTGCGCCCAAGCATGACTATTCTCCCGCAAGCGTCTGTCTGGCGATAACGACTTTCTGGACGTCGGAGGCCCCTTCGTAGATGCGCAGTGCCCGGATTTCGCGATAAAGCCGCTCGACGATGTGTCCACTGCGTACGCCGTCGCCGCCGTGCAGCTGGACCGCCTTGTCAATCACCACCTGCGACCGCTCGGTCGCGAAAAGCTTTGCCATCGCCGCCTCGCGGGTGACGCGGGCGGCGCCCATGTCTTTGGTCCAGGCGGCCCGATAGACAAGGAGAGCCGCTGCATCGACATCGACGGCCATGTCGGCGATATGACCCTGCACCATCTGCAAGTCGGCAAGCGGCGCGCCGAACAACGCGCGTTTGCGCGCGCGAGCGGTCGTCTCGGCCAGCGCCCGTCGGGCAAATCCAAGCGCAGCCGCTCCTACCGTCGAGCGAAACACGTCGAGCACCGACATTGCGATCTTGAAGCCGTCGCCGGCGTTTCCGATCAAGGCGGAGCCGGGAACGCGCGTCCTGCTGAAGTTGATCCGCGCCAGCGGGTGCGGCGCGATCACCTCGATTCGTTCGGCGATGGCGAAGCCTGGTGAACGTGCCGGCACAAGAAACGCCGAGAGGCCCTTGGCGCCGGGCCCTTCGCCTGTGCGAGCGAACACCACATAGAGATCGGCGATGCCTCCGTTGGAGATCCACGTCTTCTCACCGTCGAGCACATAGTCATCGCCACTCCGAGTCGCCGTCATCTCAATGTTGGCCACGTCCGAGCCCGAGTTGGGCTCCGACAGCGCAAAGGCGGCTATTGCCTCGCCGGCGCGGGTGCGCCTGAGCCATTGTCGCTGCTCATCGCTGCCGAACAGACTTATTGCACCCGCCCCGAGTCCCTGCATCGCAAAGGCGAAATCTGCCAGCCCATCATGGCGGGCAAGCGTTTCACGGATGAGACAGAGTGCACGAACATCGAGGCCCGTCGGCGCATCTGGATCAATCGCGGAATGCTTCAGCCATCCATCGCGGCCAAGACGCGAAACCAGGTCGCGGCAAGCTGCATCGACATTGCCCTGATCGACCGGCAAGTGAGCAGCGCTCCAACGCTCGAGTTTATCCGCCAGCTTACGGTGACGATCCTCGAAGAAAGGCCAGTCGAGATGGTGCGAAGCGGCCATCAGTCGCCCTCGAACGCCGGTTTCTGCTTGCCGACAAAGGCGCGATAGGCGCGTTCGAAATCCTTGGTCTGCATGCAGATCGCCTGTGCCTGCGCTTCTGCCTCGATCGCCTGCTCCAGGCTCATCGACCATTCCTGATTGAGCTGCGTCTTGGTCATGCCATGGGCGAAGGTCGGACCAGCGACAAGCCGGTCGGCGAGATTGATCGCTTCTTGTTCAAGCGCGTCGGCGGCGACGATCCGATTGAAAAACCCCCATCGTTCGCCTTCCTGCGCGCTCATCGCGCGGCCGGTGTAGAGGAGCTCGGCGGCGCGACCCTGGCCGATAATGCGCGGCAGGATCGCGCAGGCGCCCATGTCACAGCCGGCGAGGCCCACGCGGGTGAACAGAAAGGCAGCCTTTGCTTCCGGCGTGGCGATGCGCAAATCGGAAGCCATGGCGATGATCGCGCCGGCGCCCACCGCGACGCCGTCGATCGCCGAAATGATCGGCTTGCCGCAGTTCAGCATCGCCTTGACCAGATCGCCGGTCATGCGGGTGAATGCGAGCAGGTCCTTCATGTCCATGGCCACCAGCGGACCAATGATGTCATGCACGTCGCCTCCGGAGCAGAAGTTGCCGCCATTCGGCAGGAACACCACGGCGTTGATGTCGTCGGCATAGGGGAGGGCGCGAAAGGCATCGCGCAGCTCGGCATATGAATCGAAAGTCAACGCGTTTTTCCGATCAGGCCGGTTGAGCCGGATGATGGCGACACCGTCCTGCGCGCGCCACAGGAAGTGTTTCGGGCTGTACTCGGCCATGCGGGTCATACCTTGCCCTCCCAATTGCTGCGGAACGATTTCAGCTTGCCTGACAGATGCTGCGCTTCGCGAACCGTCACCTTTGCAAGCAGGCCGTCGACCCAGCGTTCGTGCGCAGCGGCCATTTCTTCAAACGCGTCGATCCCCTTTCGAGTCAGGTTTACGAATGAGGTCCGGCGGTCGCCGTTGCGCTGCGCGCGCACGACAAAGCCATCCGATACCAGGCGATCGACGATGACGGTGACGTTTCCATTTGACACCATCAGAAAACGGGAGATTTCGCTCATCAACATGCCATCCGGGTGGCGATAGAGCGCCGCCATCACATCGAAGCGTGGCAAGGTGGCTCCGAATTGTGACTTGAAGCGCTCGCGCACCTCACCCTCGATCAGTCGGGTCGCGCGCAACAAGCGTATCCATAGGCGAAGCCTTGCCTTGCTGTCGACCTCCGGCCGCTTGTCGGGAAGAGGTGCGCTCACCACGTCTCGCCTCCAGAAACCGAGATCGCCTGCCCGGTGATCGAGGAAGCGCCGTCGCCACAAAGCCAAAGCACCGTCGATGCGACCTCCTGGGGTTGAATGAAGCGTCCCATCGGATTGGTCCCGGCGAGGGTCGCGCGTGCGTGCTCCTCGCTGCGCCCCGTGGTCTCAACGATACGGCGGACCGAGTCGGCCAGGATCGCAGTTTCGGTGAAGCCGGGACACACCGCGTTGACGGTGACTCCCGCAGTCGCCATTTCTGCCGCCAGCGCGCGCGTCAAGCCGATCACGCCGTGCTTTGCGGCGACATAGGGCGCCACGTAGGCGTAGCCTTTCAGGCCTGCGGTTGAAGCAACGAAGATGATGCGTCCGAAGCCGCGCCTGCGCATGCCGGCGAGCGCGGGTTTCACTGTCAGGAATGCGCCGGTCAGGTTGACGTTGAGCGTCCGCGTCCAGAGGTCGAGCGAGGTGTTGTGAGCGGGCGCGCTGCCCGCCATGCCGGCATTGGCGATCACGATGTCAAACGGACGTTGCTGCGACTCGGCCTGCTCGTGGAGCCTGGTCATTGCCGCCTCGTCGGTGACGTCTGCGGCGACAGCCTGGATATTTGCTTCCTGCGCGGCGACCACTTGCAGCGGCGCCAAGCGGCGGCCGCAAATCGTCACGATTGCGCCCGCCTGCGCCAATGCGGTCGCAATGGCCGCACCGATGCCGCTGCCGCCTCCGGTCACGAGCGCATGTCTGCCGGTCAGCGCCATCGTCATGGCTGCACCTTCGGCGCTGCGGGCTCGTTACGCGCAGCCAGCCGATAGAGCTGATCGCGTCCGGCAAGATAGGGGTCCGGCCAGCGCTCGCCGGTATCGCCCAGCGCAGCAGCGGCATGCAGGGTCCAGTAGGGGTCGGCGAGATGCGGCCGAGCCAAGCAGACCAGGTCCGCGCGTCCCGCCATCAGGATCGAGTTGACGTGGTCGGGCTCGTAGATATTGCCGACCGCCATGGTCGCCATCCCGGTTTCGTTGCGGATCCGGTCGGAGAACGGCGTTTGGAACATGCGGCCGTACACCGGCTTGGCGCGTGCCGAGGTTTGACCGGCCGACACGTCGCAGATGTCGACGCCCGCCTCGCGCAGCATGCGAGCGATCGCGACGGCGTCGTGCGGCTGAATGCCGTCCTGACCAACCCAGTCATTGGCGGAAATCCGAACCGAGATCGGCTTGCCCTCGGGCCATACCGCGCGGATGGCGCGAAAAACCTCCAGCGGAAATCGCATGCGGTTTTCGAGCGCGCCGCCGTACTCGTCAGTGCGCATATTGGACAGGGGCGTGATGAACGACGATAGCAGGTAGCCATGAGCGCAGTGCAACTCGAGCATGTCGAATCCTGCGCGATCCGCCATCAAGGCCGAGGCTACGAACTGATCCCGCACGCGATCCATGTCGGCGCGGTTCATCGGCTTGGGTCGCTGGTTGCGCTGCGACCAGGCAATGTCGGAGGCTGCCATGACCGGCCAGTTGTCCGTTTTCAGTGGCGCATCCATCTCTTCCCAGCCGAGCTGGGTGGACCCCTTTGCTCCGGAATGGCCGAGCTGGCAGCAGATCTTGGCGTCGGTTTCGGCGTGGACGAAATCGACGATGCGTCGCCATGCTGCCTCGTGCGCCGGCGCATACATGCCGGTGCAGCCGGGCGAGATCCGCCCCTCGGGACTGACACAGGTCATCTCGATGGTGACGAGACCCGCGCCGCCCTTGGCGCGTTCGGCATAGTGGACAAGGTGCCAATCGGTCGGGCAGCCATCCACCGCCTTGTATTGTGCCATCGGCGAGACCACGACGCGGTTTTTCAAGGTCATGTCGCGCAGCTTGAAAGGCGCGAACATCGGTCGCCGTGGGCGGTCGGTGCGTGCACCGGCACGACGTTGAAACCATGCTTCCGCGCCCTCGAGCCATGCCCTGTCGCGCACGCGCAAGTTCTCGTGACTGATGCGCTGCGACCGGGTGAGCAAAGAGTAATTGAACTGAACGGGGTCGAGATGCAGGTAGCGCTCTGCCTCCTCGAACCACTCGAGCGAGTTGCGTCCGGCCGATTGCAGCCGCAGGACTTCGAGGCGCCGGACGTCCTCATACTTGGTGATCGCGGCCTGCATGGCAGGCTCCCGACCCAGAAAGTCGGCCAACGCGACTGCGCTTTCCATCGCGAGCTTGGTGCCTGATCCAATGGAAAAATGCGCGGTAGCCGCGGCATCGCCCATCAGCACGACATTGCGGTGCGACCACCGTTCGCACAGCACGCGTGGAAAATTCAGCCATGCCGAACCGCGAATATGGCGCGCATTCGACATCAAGGCGTGGCCAGCGAGATACTTTGAGAAGATACGTTCGCAGGTCGCGGTCGATTCGTTCTGCGTCATCTCGCCGAAGCCGAATTTGTCCCAAGTCGCTTGAGAGCATTCAACGATGAAGGTCGCTGTATGGGCGTCGAACTGATAAGCGTGTGCCCACACCCAGCCGTTCTCGGTCTCTTCGAAAATAAAGGTGAAGGCATCATCGAATTTCTGGTGCGTGCCGAGCCAGACGAATTTCGATTTTCCCAACATGAGTTCCGGCTTGAAATATTGGGCGTACTCGGCACGAACCTTGGAATTGAGTCCATCGGAAGCAATGACCAAATCGTGCGTTCCAGCGAAGCTCTCGGCGCTGTCGATCTCGGTCTCGAATTGCAGCTTAACGTCGAGTTCGCGCGCACGGTGCTGCAGCAGCTGCAACAATCGCTTGCGGGCGATCCCGGAGAAGCCGTGGCCGGTGGAGACGATGCGCTTACCGCGATAGTGGACGGCGATGTCGTCCCAGTAGGCGAAGTTGTTGCGAATGGATTGCGCGCTGACCGGATCGTTGGCCATCAGGTTGTGGAGTGTTTCGTCCGACAGCACCACGCCCCACCCGAAAGTGTCGTCCGGTCGGTTGCGTTCGATCACGGTGACATCGTGGGCGGCATCGCGAAGCTTCATGCTTATCGCGAAATAAAGACCCGCCGGACCGCCACCCAAGCATGCGATCTTCATGCGTCTCTCGCCTGGTTCGGCGCGCCGAGGATGGCATATCGGCGGAATATTTCAAGATTAAATATTTAAGTTTGAAATATCGCGGCGGCGAAGCTCGACGCCTCGTCAAATCATTGAGGCGAAGGCAGTTTTAGCGCTGACAGAGGATTTGCAGGACGCGGGAAGCGGCACCAACCAGGGCCACGCGCGCTGCGTCAGATGCGCCATTGGAGAACGCAAACGGACTTTCCTGATCTCAACGGATGCAGGGCGATCTGCTCCTCCTCAAACTCGCAGACCGACAGGTCATGGAGCCTCTTGAGAGTTTTCCACGTCGGGCGGCCAGCCGATCGGGTTGTTCTGCTGAACGAACTTGGCGGCCGACAGGATGCGCGGCTCCTCGAAGCGCGGCGCAATGATCTGCAATCCCACCGGCAATCCGTCCTTCGTCTTGCCAGCCGGCACGCTTCCCGCCGGCAGGCTCACCAGCGTGACCAGAAATGCGGGCGCGATCCAGTCGATGTAATTCTCGAATTGCCGACCGTTGATTTCGGTTGGGAAGTTCATGGCAACCGGATATGGCCTGACCGGCGCAGCCGGCGTGAGCAATAGATCAAAGCGCTCGAAAAGCTCGCGAAAGCGATGAAAAACCTTCAGGCGAACTTGCTCGGCGCTGGCAATGTCGAGCGCGCTGAGTTTCAGGCCCGCCTCGATGTTGCCTTTCAAGTTCTTGCCGAATTGGCCAAGCAGGCTCATGCGCTGGAATTGCTGCCCGACCATCCAGATGCCGCGCCAAGTCTGGTAGGGACCGCGACCTTGCGATACATCGAATGAAACGGCATCGACGGACGCTCCGCACTTTGTCAGGCTCTCTGCCGCCCTACGACAGATCGCATCGATCTCCGCATCGACACCAATGCCGGCGATGTCGGAGGCGTAACCGATGCGCAGGTCCTTCAGATCCTTCGATTCTTCAACGGCGTCGAGAGCGCTTTTCCATGGCGGCGCTGCCGAAATCGGCGACAGGCGGCTGAAGCCCACCATCGAGTCGAGCATCAATGCTGCGTCCTCAACAGTGCGGGCGAGAGGGCCATGCACCTGTCCGGGATCCCAGGCAAGCGGCATCGGATGATTCGGCGTCAGGCCAGGCGTGGGGCGGATGCCAACGACGCCGCAGAATGCCGCAGGGATGCGAATGGAGCAGCCGAAGTCGGTGCCTTGGGCGAGCGGCAGCATGCCGGTCGCGACCGCCACGGCGGAGCCGCCTGATGAGCCGGCGGGCGACAGCTCCGTATTCCAGGGATTGCGCGTCGCACCGAACAGCTCGTTGACAGTATTGGCGCCGGTGGCGAATTCCGGTGTGTTGGTCTTGGCCAGCACGATCGCGCCGGCGGCCTTGAGGCGGCGGACGACCTCGGCGTCCTCGGTTGGGACATTGTCTTTGAACAACGGTGAGCCGTATGTCGTGCGAATGCCGGCCGTATGCGTCACGTCCTTGATGCCGATCGGCAGACCGTGCAGGGGGCCGACCGTTTCGCCGCGCGCAAGCGCGCTTTCGGCCGCGCGAGCGGCCTTGCGGGCTTCGTCCGCCGCGAGCGTGACGATGGCGTTCAGCTTCGGATTGACCCTTTCGATCGCCGCGAGGTGGGCGTCCAGTATTTCGAGTGGGCTGACGGCGCGAGTCTTGAGCAGAGCAGCCAGCTCGCGGGCGGTCTTGCGCGTGAGCGTCGTGTCCGCCATGGGTCTACTTGCCTGACCAGTGGACGAAGTAGCGCTCGGCTACCAGGAACAGGAGATTGAGCCCGTATCCCAGCGCGCCCGCGGCGAAGATCGCGGCATACATGTCGGGCATGTTGAAGAGCTGCTGCGCTTCGAAGACGCGGTGTCCCAGCCCATCGGTCGAGCCGATGAACATTTCGGCGACCACGACGATGACCAGAGCCAGCGACACGCCATTGCGCAGGCCCACGAAGGTCTGCGGCATCGATTCCAGCAGGACCACGCCGGTCAGCACCTGCACGCGCGACGCGCCCATGACCCTGGCGGCGAGGATTCGGGTCTTGCGCGCGTTCATCACGCCATAGGCGACGTTGAACAGAATGACCAGCGCTGCGCCGAACGCGGCAACGGCGATCTTGGTCTCATTGCCGACGCCGAACAGCACCAGAAACAGCGGAAACATGGCCGAAGCCGGCGTTGAGCGAAAGAAGTCGATCACAAACTCCACCGAGCGATAAAGCCGCTGGGAGGCGCCCAGAAAAATGCCAAGCGGAATCGCGCTGCCCGCCGCGATCAATGTTGAGATTACAGTACGCTCGACGGTCTTGACGAAATCGAAGCTGAGGCGGCCGCCGGCCATTCCCTTGTACATCGCGCGAAACGTATCGCCGGGCGAGGGCAGCAGCACCGGGTCGACAATGCGGCTCCAGAATGCGAGATACCAAAGCGCAATCAGGCCGATGACGCCCAGCACGGGCAGGAACGGGTCGAGTGCCTTTCTCATCCCCGGCGCACCTCGCGCTGGAATACGTCGAGGCAATGCGCCTTGGTGGTGATGAAGTCCGGCTCCGACAGCGTGGCGTCTGCGCGGGGACGCGCGGCATGGAACGGCACATCGTCGGCGATCTGCGCGGGACCCCTGGATAGCAGCAGAATCCGGTCGGCGAGATAGACAGCCTCCTCGAGGTCATGCGACACCAGCATCGTGGTGGTGCCGGTCTCCATGAAGATGCGCTGGAGCTGTTCGCGCATGAACAGCGTCATCTCGTAGTCGAGCGCCGAGAATGGCTCGTCGAGGAACAGGATTTCCGGTTCAACCACCAGAGCCCGCATGATGGAGATAAGCTGCTGTTGACCGCCTGACATCTCGTAGGGGTAGCGTTTGAGGTCGATCTTCACACCAAGATGTGCAACGAGCTTTTCGACCCGGGCGCGGCGCTCCGCCTTGGGCTGCTTCATCAGCTTGAGCGGATATTCGATGTTGTCGATCGAACGCAGCCAGGGAAACAGCGCCTCGCGGTAATTCTGGAAAACATATCCGAACCTGATAGCGCGCAGCGGCTTTCCGTCGAATAAGATCTCGCCCGCATCGGCGGGAATCAGCCCGGCGATGATGTTTATAAGGGTACTCTTGCCGCAGCCATTGGGCCCGAACACCGAGATGAGCTTGCCCCGCGGAATATCGAGATCGAAGCGCTCGTAGATCGACGCGTTACCGAAACGCTTGGTGAGACCGCGGACGGTCACGTGCGGGGCGGTCGGCGCGGCGGAAGGCGCGCTGCTTGGCACGCCTTCGGTTGCGAGTCGCGTTCGGACCGCGCCGTCGGCCATGGCGTCAGAAGGCCTTCAGATACCGGGTCACGTCGATCGGCTTCTCGAGCGTCCCGGACTGGACCGAAAAGTCGATGAACTTCTGGTAGTCTGCCTTGTCCTTGGCGGTCAGGTCCTTCGCCATGAAATAGCGAATCATCGGCACGGTTTCGACGACGTCAGGCGGTGTGAACGTGTTCTTGAGGAGATGCTTGCGGGCCTCGGCCGGGTTGTTGTTGATCAGATCAACGGCTTTGCCCCAGGCGAGCGCGAAACGCCGGGCGACGTCGGGCCTCTTATTGATGAAGTCGCTGGTCAGCGCCGCACCGCCAACAAAAGCATTGGCGTTCGGATCGCCGAGGATGTACTTGGCGATGACGCCGGCTTCAAGGGTGGTGGCAACGCCCAGCTGCCGCATGGTCGATGCGTTTGGCTCCAGCGTGTAGCCCGCATCGAACGTGCCGGCGGTCATCGCATTGACGTGCTGCCCCATGTCGAGCTGGTCGAGCGTGTAATCGCCGTCCTTCAATCCGGCGGCAGCGAGCGCGGCCTTCGCCATCGAGACGTTGGCGGGACCGGGCGCAGACATGATCTTCTTGCCCTTGAGGTCGGCCAGCGATTTCGCCGCGAGGCCCTTGCGGACAACGAACTGCTCCATCTGGTACTTCTGGTTCTGGCTGTTGATCGAGATGTACATGGCGACGCCCGGCTTCTTGATGTTGGCGTTCATGCCTTCGATCGTCACCAGCACGGCCGACGCATCGATTTGATTGCCGATCATCGCGGCGACGTTCGGCGGTCCGCCGATCAGCCGGACCATTTCAGCGTCGATTTGCTGCTCCTTGAAGTAGCCCTTTTCGAGAGCGACGAAGTACGGCAGAGTCGAACTGACCGGGAAGACGCCGACTCTCACCTTGTCCTGCGCGGCCGCCGGCCCGACAGCAAGAGCGATGGCGAAGCCGGACAACAGACCCACGACGCTGCGTTTGTGCATACCCATTTCCTGTCTCCCATCCTTGAATAGGTGCTTCGGATTGGTCGCATTCCACTTTATCCACTTCATGCAAGGTTTATGCCCATTGCTCATTCGCCGGCGTCGATGATGGCGATAACCGGGCCGCCGCCATGCGGCCCCTGATGCATGGCGTCGACCGAGACGAACACAGCCGGATCGCCGATCGCCGCCGCGGCGACGCCGCCGACTGCGGCCTTCGAATGCCGGTGGTGATGCACATCGGAATCGTCGAGCATGATCTGGCGGCGGCCGCGCAGCGTGCCGCGCTTATCGGCCTCGCACTTCATGAAGCAGTTCACCACGCGCCCCTTCAGGTCGTCCGAACGCGGGCGCTCCGGCAGCTCGAGGCCGGCATTGCGGATCGCATCGTAGATGCCGTCAATGTCGAGCGCGTCGCGCATCACGGCGTGTCCGATCCGGTAGCGGCCGCCGGCGCCGGACTTGTTGCCGAGCAGGACAATTTGCGCTTGCGTCAGTTCCACGCCGGAGGAGCAGGAGGCCACGGAAGAGTATAATGCGAGGTCTTTGCAGATCTGCTCGGCCTTCGGCATCCTGATCTCGCCGAGCGCTACTGCGATGCCAAGCGCCGTGGTGCCGTTGGACACGCCCATGGAGTCGTGGACCTCGCAGGCCACGTCATGGCCGCGCTTCTCCGCGTCGATGACCGCATCGATGGTGAGAAGCGGCGTCTTGGTCTGCACGTAATGCACATCCTTGGGATCGCCGATGCCGGCATCCTTCATGGCGGCCTTCACCGCGTCGGCGACCTTCTCGACCATCGCCGGCCGTCCGATGTCCTCCGGCAAGAGTTCGACGCTCATGGCGGTGCCGATCGCAAGCCGCGACTTCGCCGCCGGGCCGGTCCTGGAATTGCTGGCGAACACAGTGGCGTGCGGCGTGATGACGCCGTCGCAGCCGCCCGACCAAACCATGGGAATTTTGGCAATTTCGGCTTCGCTGCGCCTGCCGCTCTTAAGCAGGACACGTCGGAATGCCTCGTCGGCGAGGATGCGAGTGAAGTCGTTGACCCCGCCGTTGCCTTCGGTTTTTCCAATGACGGCGATGACCTCGTCCGCCGCGAACTGGCCTTTGGCGATGCAGGCTTCAAGCCCGGACGCGTCTTTGACGGTCTTGAGCTCGATCTTCGCGACTTCGATCGCCATTCCTACACTCCGGCCTTCATGCGCGGCTTGGCCTGGCCGCTCAACATCACATCGTATCCTGGTCCGCGGTCGATCATCGCAGGCGTTCTGTCGCGCTTGTCCCTCATGGACTGCCGCAGCTTTGTCGTTGCGACCGAATCGATCGCGTCGCCCGCCATGACGACGCCGTAGTCGTTCCGCGCGGCCCGGGGCGACACCTTACCTTCGATCACGTCGCGCTGGACCAGCTCCAGCTCCCGCTCCAGCGGATCGCCCCAGCCGCCGCCGCCGGTGGTCACAACCCGCACGATCTGGCCGGCGAGCACCGGTTCGCCATCGACCAGGCCGCCGAGATCGGCGGCCGCGCCCAGCGTATCGACGGTGACGCAGAACGGCTGGCCGGCCTTGCCTCCGTTCAGCCCGTAGCAGCCCAGCCGGACGCGGTCCGCCGTGACGATGGTCCGGCAATCGACCAGTGCCCGGTAGTGCTTCTCATAGCCGAGTCCGCCGCGACGTTTTCCCGCGCCGCCCGAGTCGGTGCGCAGCGCAAGCTTCTCCACCAGCAGCGGGAAGCGAGTCTCGGTGAACTCCGCCGGCTGGTTGCGAGAATCGGGAACGATGTGGATCGCGTCGTTGCCGTCGGCATAATAGCGGCCGCCCGAGCCGCCGCCCAGCACCTCGCGTGACAGGAATGGCTTGCCGTTCGCGTCTTGGCCGAAAAAACCGGTGTAGCGGATGGTTTCCTGGTCGGCCGGCATGCGGCCCTCAACCGCCTGGGCGACAACGCCGGCGAGCAGTCCGAGGCAGCGCAGTAGAACGAAGGATCTCGCGTTAGTGGCGGCTGGCCACTCCGGCGTGATCAGCGTGCCCTTCGGCGGGAATACCACATCGAAGATCTCGCAGACGCCCTCGTTGACGTGAATCTCGGCTGCACGCTCAGGTGTGTCGGCGAGATTGCGCAGGATCGGCGCAATCCATTTCACCAGAAACGCGCCGCCGGCGTAGTCCGCCGGCCAGTTGATCGGCCCGGTTGACTGCGGATCGGTGCCGGTAAAGTCGAGTGTGATGCGCCCGCCCTTCTTTATCATCTTCAATTTGAGCTTATGCAGCTTAGGATCGGTGACGCCGTCGTGCTCGACGTAATCCTCCCAGACGTACTCGCCGTCGGCGATCTTCGGCAGCAACTCGTTGCGGTAGATGTCGCGGCATCTGTCTAGGATGGCCTGGAAGCATGCCTCGACAGTGTCGCGACCGAAGCGGTCGAACAGCGACTCCATCCGCTTCGCGCCCATGATGCAGGCCTGCACCTCGCTGTCGAGATCGGCGGCGAGCATCTCCGGGACGCGGGTGTTGCGTTTGACGATGGTGAGCACCGCCTCGTTCCGCTCGCCGGCGTCGTAGAGTTTGATCGGGGGGATCGCGAGCCCCTCCTCGAACACGGTGACAGCGGTTCCCGGCATAGAGCCCGGCACGCGCCCGCCGATGTCGTCGTGGTGGCCGAACGCTTGGATGTAGGCAACGACCTCGCCGTCATGGAACACCGGCACGGTGCTGCACAGGTCGGGCAGGTGGCCGATGCTGCCTTCGGTCAGATAGGTGTCGTTCATCAGGAATACGTCGCCCGGCCGCATGGTCTCGGGCGGAAAGTCCCGCGCCACCGCGTTCGGCATCGCCGAATAGGAACGCCCGGTCAGCTTGCGGCAATAGCGGTCGAACAGGCCGACCCGGTAGTCGTGCGCCTCGCGGATCATCGGGCTGCGGGCGGTGCGCTCGATAGCGTATTCGATTTCGGCCTCGATCGAGTTGAGCGTGCCCTCGACGATCTGCAGCACGATCGGATCGACCGGCAGCGCCGCGCGCTGCGGCGCGGCCGGCCAGGGATGTTTCGCGGTGGTCGCGGGAGGGTTCATGATGTCACCTCCGCAGGGCGCCGGCTCGAGCGGACGATCAGCACGCCGTGTGGATCCACTTCGAGATATTGGCCGGGGAACACCACCGTGGTCGAACCGAACTCCTCGACGATCGCCGGCCCGTCCAGCCGGAATCCCGCCAGCAGAGCGCCACGGTCGTAGATCGGCGTGTCGCGATATGCGCCGTCGAAATACACTGGCCGCACTGACTTGCGGGCGAGCGTCGCGCCGTCGCGCTTGGGGAGCTTGGGGATGTCCGGCCGTTCGATCAGGCCGAAGCCGGAGACGCAGAAGTTCACCACTTCGACCTTCTGCTGGCCCGCGTAGTTGTAGCCGAAGGTGCGCTTGTGCGCGGCATGAAACGCGTCGATCAGCGACGCGAGGAAGCTCGCGTTCACCGCGCCGCCTGGCGCCGGTACGCGGACCTCCATCGACTGTCCAGCGTAGCGCACGTCGGCCTCGCGCACGAGCCGCATCCGCGAACGCTCGATGCCGTCGCGGGCGAGCGTCTCGATCGCCTCCTGCTCCAGCCGGGTGTAGATCGCGGCGATGGCGGACAGGTCGATGCCGTCCTGGTGCATTACCTTGGTGACGATCTGGTCGGTGCGCCAGTCCACGGCGAGCAGTCCGAACGCGGAGAGGTTGCCCGGATTGGGCGGCACGATGCAGGCCTGCATGTTGAGCAGGTCCATTACTGCGGGCGATTGTGCGGGTCCCGCGCCTCCGAACGACAGCAGCGCGAAGCCGCGCGGGTCGATGCCGCGCTGGATCGTCATCTGGCGGATCGCGTTGGCCTGGTTCCAATTGGCGATCTCGATGATGCCGCTCGCGAGCTGCTCGACGCTCATGTTGCCGGGCAGGCGCGTGGCGATCGCAACGATTCCAGCGCGGGACCGCTCGACGTTGAGCGCGATGCCGCCGCCGATAAGCGCCGCGGGGATGCGGCCGAGCACCAGGTTGGCGTCGGTGATGGTCGGCTCGTTGCCGCCGTTCGGGTAGCACATCGGCCCGGGATCGGCGCCAGCGCTTTTCGGACCGACCTTGAGATGGCCCTCGCGGGTGATCCACGCGATCGAGCCGCCGCCGGTGCCGATGGTCTCGATGTCAATCATCGGGATGCGCACCGGGAAAGCGCCGACCGCGCCGCCGTTCGTCACATGCGGCCTGCCGCCTTCGATCAGGCAGAGATCGGTAGAGGTGCCGCCGGCGTCGAGGGTGACGATGTTCGGGAAGCCGGCCATCTCCGAGATCACCGCGCTGCCGAGCGCGCCGGCGGCGGGACCGGAGAGCGCGGTGGTGATCGGCTTGCGAACCACCTCGGCGGCGCTCGCCACGCCGCCGCTCGACTGCATCACAAGGAATGGCTTGTCCTTGAGGTCGCCGAGTTCGTCGTGCACGCGGCGCAGGTAGCGCTCCATGTGCGGCTTGACGAAGGCGTCGACCAGCGTGGTCACGGCACGCTCGTATTCGCGATACTCCGGCAGCACCTCACAGGACAGCGACAGCGCGCACTCGGGATATTCCTCTGCGACGATCTCGGCGACGCGGCGCTCGTGCGCGTCGTTGGCATAGGAGTGCAACAGGCAGACACCGACCGCGCGGATTCCGTGATCGCGGAAGAATCGCGCGGCCTGCCGGACGCTGGCCTCGTCCAGCGCCCGCAACTCCCGGCCCTTGAAATCGAGCCGGCCGCCCGCTTCGCGGACGAAGCGCAGCGGTACGATGCGGTCCGGCTTCACCCAGAAATACGAATTGCCATAGCCCTCGGGCACCGACTGGCGCGCGATCTCCAGGATGTGGCGGAAGCCTTCGGTGACGATCAATCCAAGCGAGTCGATCTGACCCTGGAGCAGCGCGTTGGTCGCAACCGTGGTGCCGTGCGCCATTCCCGCCACACTTGCCGGCGTGCCGCCGACCTGGTCGAGGATTTCCCGGACGCCGCGTACCAACGCGATGCCGGGATTGGCCGGAGTGCTGGCAACCTTGGTCACCGCGATGGCGCCGGTCGTGGTATCGACGGAGACGATATCGGTGAAAGTGCCGCCGGTGTCGATGCCGACCCGGTATCGCGCCTGACGACTGGCCTGTGCCATAGGCGTCTGGTTCCGGTGGTCAAAAATCGCGATTCCAAAATCGCGATTCCAACAGACGCGACGCCGGCCAAGGCCGGGCTCGCGATCTCGCTTGGAATTATGGGTGGCCGCCCGGCGGCAAGTCAAAACCTGTTTGGCGATGCTATCATCGGAAAAACCGATGGCTCAGTCCTTCAGCGCGTCGCGGAGCGCGGCGAGATAGCCCTCCTTGCGGCGCGCCAACGGCTGGCGGCGGCGAAACAGGCTGAGCGCTACGGTCCGCTTCGGTACAATCGGCAGAGTCCTGAGCGCGCCGAGCGCAACCTCGTTGTCAGCGCAGGCCCGTGGCACGATCGCAATCCCCGAGCCCGACTGTACGATTGCCTTCATGGTCTCGATGTTGTCGGCAACTGCGAGGACGTCCGGACGAATGCCGAGGTCGGTGAACAGCGAAAGTACCACCTGTCCATAGCCCACTGTAAGCTCGCTCATGATGATGGGCTCGCCAACAAGCTTGCCGACGTCAACCGGCTTGCGGCCGCGGGCGAGCGGATGCCTGGGGTGAGCAATCAGCACCATCTCCACCTCGGTGAGGCGATCGAACACCAACCCGGCGGGCACGCGGTCGGAGTCGGATTCGATCGCGACGCCGGCGTCGAGGCGCTCGTCGTGCAAGTCGTTGAAGATCGATTTCGTGGGGGCCGTGAGGACCTCGAGGCGGACGCCGGGCAGGATAGTCCGCAAGTTGCTGAACAGCCGCGGCATGAAGATTTGTGCCATGCCGGAGCCCATGCCGATAGTAAGTGTATCGGACGGCGCGCCGCGCAGCCGGCGCGCCGTGTCTGACAAGCTCATTACGTCGCCGACGACGCGCTCAGCCTCATACAGGAATGTCCGGCCACGCTCGGTGACCTCGATACCGCGCGACGTGCGGCGGAACAGCGGAAAGCCGATCTCGTCTTCCAGCAACCTGACCTGCTCGCTGACGGCGGACTGGGAAATGTTGAGGCGGATCGCAGCCTTGGTGAAGCTGCGCTCTCGGGCAACAGCAAGAGTGTATCGGATCTGGCGAAAATCCACTTTGGGCCCAGGGCGAGGTCGAATGCTGCCGCAGCCTGCATCGCCACCGGCAAGCTTTTGGCGGGTTACTTGCCGATTATCGACAACTTTGCGGAAAATTGCGATTCGCAAATGCCTAGGTTCTGCGACGGCGGGCGGCGCGCGCAGGCTGCGCATCGGCTTGAACGGAGCCGTCACAGAAACCTCTTTGCACCGAAACCGTGGTCCGCGCGTCAGGCGATGGGGAATTGGCGATGACGATTGCGCGTGGAGTCCCGGTGAGGTGCGCTGGGACGGCCGGTCGGTCAGCGAAGGGTCTGTCTATCGACGTGTTGAGCGTGTGTCGGTTGTCGCTTTGCCCCTCAGTGCGTCGGCCGGGCTTAGAAGTTGGTGTTGTAGGTACGCGAGGTCGTCGCCGCTGAACGCTGAAAGGTTGTGAACTGTCTAACCCGCGAGCGTAATGAGCGCGTGGTCGTAGCACTTTGGGGGTATTCGGGCAGACCGAATGATACGAAAGAACGATCGCTGCGCGGAATAGGCATTCACAGCATATGAGAGTCGCGGTTGCTAATCCCTAAGGCGCGTCAGCCCGCAGATGAATTTCTTGTCTTTGCGCGCCGATCTACCGTTGTGCCGCTGGCGACAAGGCCAGGGCAAACTGGAGAATGACAATGACCGATTGGCGAGACCCTGATTTCGAGTTCTCGAAAGACCTCGAGATCGACGTCGATGTGGACCTCGAGTTCGATGTGGATGTCGACGTGTACGTGGATATCGACAAGGACGTCAGCATCGACATCTGCAGCGACGTTGATCTCGACGGCAATACGGCGGAGCTCACGCTCGATGCACAAGCGATTGGCGACGATACGTTGGTGGAGGCCATCGTGTCGGTGCTGACCGTTGACAACGAGATGTCCAGCATCTCGCTGCATGTGCTCTCGGCGACCGACTAAGGCTAAGCGAACCCGAGGAACTCATCTCCCCTAGAGGATGAAAGGCGCACCCCGAGCCCCCCGCGTGACCAGCGCCTTGTTCCTCGGGAATTCGCGAGCCGGCGGCAGCCATCTGGTTGCCGCCGGTTTCTTTTTGCGCATTCCGACCTTGCGATGTGATGAATACAAACGTCTAGCAGCAACGCCGAGCTAATAAAGATATTCTACGAACTTCGACGTTTTCAGCGCAGTCATAATCCGAATAACTTCCGCCTCGGGATTAATCTACGCGCCTGAGCCGGATTTCCCGTCAGGC
Source organism: Xanthobacteraceae bacterium (assembly GCA_019745775.1). Lineage (GTDB taxonomy): Bacteria > Pseudomonadota > Alphaproteobacteria > Rhizobiales > Xanthobacteraceae > VAZQ01. The sequence goes on from JAIESR010000055.1 coordinate 64,121, forward strand.
GCGACCGCCCCGCTGCCTTCACCCATTGGGAGAAGGGCGCCTATCCGAATGGAGATCGCCCGATATTGCCGTTGTTCTCAGTGACCTCTCATAGCAACGATAGGCTCACCCAAGGGACCGAGCCGTCAAAATCCTGGCGCTCAGCAAGCTTATGAGAGGACCGACCCGATGGCGACGATCCACCTCACAAACAGCCGAGACGTCAGGACCATCACTCAAGCCGGCGCATTTGAAATCTATGCGCACGACGGCAACGACGTCGTCACTATTTCAGTCTCTCCCTTCATCGGCGGAGACCTTGGTGATTTCATAGATGGCGGTGCGGGCAACGACACGATCACTGCAGCCGGCACGAACGACACGTTGATCGGTGGCTCCGGGAACGACATCCTTCGCGGAAATGCCGGAGACGACATGCTCGACGGCGGCGCCGACAACGACGTTCTCGACGGCGGCCAGGGAAACGATACGATTGTCGGCGGTAGCGGCAACGACTCGCTGCTCGGCGGATCCGGTAACGATGTGCTCGATGGCGGTTCGGGAGACGATACGGTCCTGGGTTCGTTCGGAGACGATAGTCTCAGCGGTGGCGATGGAAACGATACGCTCGACGGCGGCCTAGACGACGATACGCTCGACGGCGGTGCCGGCAACGACATGTTGATCGGAGGATCCGGCAACAACATTCTAATCGGCGGGCCGGGCGACGACACGCTGATTTCTTCATCCGGCAATGACCAATTGTTCGGCGGCGACGGCAACG
>JAIESR010000106.1 GCA_019745775.1 Xanthobacteraceae bacterium
TATCTGAGCCCTATGGAGTTCGAGCGGAAAGCTGGATTCGCTTAACTGCGTGTCATCCAAACCGGGTGCAGGCCATCTTGATCGGCATCGCCCGCCAACCTTCCTCGTGGCCCACCAAACAGGATTGCCGCAGGAATCCTGTGGTATATGACGCTTGGCCCAACCTTAGATTGAATAACCAGGATACCTTTACTTGGCTAGGGATCGCCACGCCGCATGTGGATGGCCCTTGACAGGAGTATAGTCAAAGGTCTATATTCCCCTTTTCCTGGCCACCTAGGGTGCTCGTCACCAAGCATTGGCTTCAGGCAAAGCATTGGCTTCAGGCAAGCCTCGGGAATGTCGCGTCCGGCCCAGGCTGCCCGCTGGCGGGCGCCCGCGAACAACTTGATGGATGCGCCCCGCAAGACGCGCAGAGTGGTAAGAGGTGTAAGAATGTAAGATGTGCGACCTAACCCAATGTTCAATAACAACAATCCCCCGATTCCCAATCTTACACCGCGCGTCCTGGGGTGTAAGAATCTGCAAGATCACGGCGCGCAAGGCCGCGCTGCAGAACGAAGCCAACGGGTGAAACCATCATGAAATCAACGTCCTGGATTTCGCCGCGGGCCGGTGGCCGTCGTCCTTCGAGGCCCGCGCTATCGCGCGGGCACCTCAGGATGACGGTGAGAGAGTTGGAGGATGACAAGTGAGGGCGCTGTCTCCCCTCAATCCCCCTTCGCCACCCATCCCGTTACCCGTTTCCGTCCACAGGACAGTACGTTTCCATTCACCTGTAACCCTGGTGCAATAGTGCCGAATGCCCATTTCAGCTAAGAATCGCCCCGAATTGAAGATTTCGGCCCCACGCGGCCGTAATTGTGCCGGGGTGCTCACGGATAACTGAACGCCCGTTCACGGAACATCGTGTAGGGGGTTTACCTTCACGGACGCAGAGTAAGGTCTCTCCAGGACCAAGTGACTTGAGACCACAAGACCAACACCGGACCAAGAGCGAGACGCGTTGCGCGACCTGTTGAACAATGACCGGCCCGCCGGCTGGAGGACGAAGCTCTCGCGCTTCTTCCTCGACCTGGATTCGCGCATCGATTCCGGCCTCTATCACGGGCGCCGCTGGGGCCGCGAGCTCTACGAGCGGTTCTCGATGTTCATGGACCGCTTCCACATCGCCGGCGCGCGGCGCTGGTTGCTGGTCGAGCCGGTCTCGGAAGGCCTGACGATCGGCGCCGGCGGGCTGGTGCTCGCGCTCGCGCTGGCGCTGCCGGCGTTCCGCGAAACCTCGGAAGAGGATTGGCTGAAAGCCTCGCAGCTCGCCGTCACCTTCCTCGATCGCTACGGCAACGAAATCGGCTCGCGCGGCATCCGCCACAACGACGCGATCCCGCTCGACGAGTTCCCCGATCACCTGATCAAGGCCACGCTCGCGACCGAGGACCGCCGCTTCTACGAGCATTTCGGCATCGACATCCCCGGCACGTTCCGCGCGGTGCTCACCAATGCGCGCGCCGGCGGCGTCGTGCAGGGCGGCTCGTCGATCACGCAGCAGCTCGCCAAGAACCTGTTCCTCAACAACGAGCGCACCATCGAGCGCAAGGTGAAAGAAGCGTTCCTGGCGCTGTGGCTGGAGGTGCGGCTCTCCAAGAACGACATCCTCAAGCTCTATCTCGACCGCGCCTATCTCGGCGGCGGCACCTTCGGCGTCGACGCCGCCGCGCAGTACTATTTCAACAAGTCGGCGCGCGACGTGACCCTCGCCGAGGCCGCGATGCTCGCCGGCCTGTTCAAGGCGCCGTCGAAATTCGCGCCGCACATCAACCTGCCGGCGGCGCGCGCCCGCGCCAACGTCGTGCTCGACAACCTGGTCGAGGCCGGCTTCATGACCGAAGGCCAGGTGTTCGGCGCGCGGCGCAATCCCGCCGCCGTCGTCGACCGCCGCGACGAGCGCTCGCCCAACTACTACCTCGACTGGGCGTTCGACGAGATGAAGAAGCTCGCCGCCACGTTCCCGCGCACCATGACCGACCGCGTGTTCGTGGCGCGGCTCGCGGTCGACCTCAACTTGCAGCGGCAGGCGGACCTCGCGGTCGAGACCATGCTGCGCCAGCACGGCCGCGAGTATAAGGCCCGGCAGGCCGCCGCGGTGCTGATGGAGCACGACGGCGCGGTGCGCGCCATGGTCGGCGGCCGCGACTACGGCGAAAGCCAGTTCAACCGCGCGACCGACGCGCTGCGCCAGCCCGGCTCCTCGTTCAAGCCGTATGTCTACGCCGCGGCGCTGGCGTCGGGCGGCTTCAAGCCGACCTCGGTGGTGGTCGACTCGCCGGTCTGCATCGGCAACTGGTGCCCGAAGAACTATTCCGGCGGCTATTCCGGCTCGATGACGGTGACCATGGCGCTGACGCGCTCGATCAACGTCATCCCGGTGAAGATCTCGATCGCGCTCGGCAACGGCAATCCGAAGGCCGGCCGCGCCAAGATCCGCGACCTCTCCCGCAAGGCGGGGCTCCGCACGCCGCTGATCGACACGCCCTCGATGCCGATCGGCGCCAACGAGGTGACGGTGCTCGACCACACCGGCGGCTTCGGCATCTTCGTCAACGGCGGCAGGTCGATCACGCCGCACGCGATCCTCGAGGTGCGCTCCGGCACCGGCGACCTGGTCTGGCGCTTCGACCGCGACGGCAGGAAGCCCACGCAGGTGATCAGCGAGCAGGTCGCCAACGACATGGTGATGATGCTCAATTCGGCGGCGGAGGCCGGCACCGGCCGCCGCGCGATGCTGCCGGGCATCCCGATCGCCGGCAAGACCGGCACCACCAACGCCTACCGCGACGCCTGGTTCGTCGGCTTCACCGGCAACTACATCGCCGGCGTCTGGTACGGCAACGACGACTACCAGGTGACCAACCGCATGACCGGCGGCTCGCTGCCGGCGATGACCTGGCAGCAGATCATGCTGCACGCCCATGAGGGCATCGAGTTGCGGCCCCTGCCGGGCGTGAAGCAGGGCCCGGGCGCGCGGCCGGCGGTCGCCGACGTCCGCCGCCCCGCGGTCGATCCGTCGGGCCGGCAATACGTGCTGACCCGCCGCGGCGCCGAGATCCTGACCCGCCTGGAGCGGACCATGGACGACGTGACGCGCGCGCTCGCCGCCACCGACACGCCGGGCAGCCGCGCCGCGCTGCCGCCGCAGGCGCTGCCGCAAGGCAGCGTCGCCTCCGCCACCGACCGCGGCGGCACGCCGGCCGTGCGTTGATTGAGGCGGTTGATGCAGCGAGCGCAGCGACTGATGCAGCAAGCGCAGCGACTGATGCAGCAAGCGCAGCAGTAGTATTTGCGCCCTCTCCCCTTGCGGGAGAGGGCAGCTCGGTCTTCCAGAGAAACGGATTGGGTGAGGGGTAAATTTCGAAAAGACTTTTTGTTGAAATCGCCCCTCACCCATCTGACTATGCCGAACCAGCGAGTAGCCCTCTCCCGCAAGGGGAGAGGGCACATCAACAACCACCGCAAAGCTCGTGAGACTGCTGATCGGAACATTGTTTGCGCTTGGCGTCGCGGCGCTGGTCGGCCTCGGCACGACCTGGATCGCGCTGACGCAAGGCCAGGCCTTCGGCGGCCTCGCGGTCGGCGCCTGGACCGCGTGGCCGCGGCACGGCACCGCCGCGATCGATCCCTACGCGCGCGCGATGGTCGCGCGCTCCGGCCAGCTGCCGGTCGGCTCCGGCGACGGCCTCGCGTTCCAGGCGCGCACTGACGACAAAGGCAACGCGCTCGACGGCCGCTGCGACGTGGTCGTCTCCGGCATGACGCCGCAGGCGCGCTACTGGACGATCACGCTCTACGATCCGGAAGGCGCGCTGGTGCGCAACGCGGTCGAGCGGCACGGCTTCACCAGCCACGAGGTCGTGCGGCGCGCCAACGGCACGTTCGAGATCACCGTGTCGCCGCGCTCGCGCCCGGGCAACTGGCTGCCGACCGGCGGTATCGAGCGCTACGTGCTGGTGCTGCGCCTTTACGACACGCCGATCGGCGTCGCTACCCGCGGGCGCGAGGTGACGATGCCGTCGGTCGCGCGGAGGGCGTGTCCATGATCCGGATCGCGCTCTGGCTGCTCGGCGGCGTCCTGCTCGGCGGCATCGTGCATTTCACCACGGTGCTGTGGCTGCCCGAGCTTGCGACGCAGGACGCCTATTCGCGGCTCACCCCGGTGGCGCCGGTCAACGCGGTGGCGCCGGTGTCGGCGCCGACGCCGGACAAGTCGGTGGTGCCGTTCCTCGATCCGGCGTTCGCGATGGCGGTGTGCCGCTACGACCTCGGCAACGGGCCCCTGAAATTCTCCGTGCCGGTGAGCCCCGCCTACACCTCGGTGTCGTTCTACACCCGCAACGACGTCGCCTATTACGCGATCAACGACCGCGCCGCCGGCCGCCGCGTGATCGAGCTCGACCTGATGACCTCCGACCAGCGCAGCGAGCTGCCGGGCGACGAGGAGGTCACCGCTGCCGACCGGCTGATCGTGGAGTCCCCCACCCTCACCGGGCTGATCGTGATCAAGGCGCTGGCGCCGGAGCCCGGCCTGATGGCGGCCGCGCAGGCCGCGCTCAAATCGGCGAAATGCGCCGCGGCGGGATAGGCGGGCGCAATCCGCTCACCCACGCACGGCGACGGTCGCGCCGCCCACGCCGTTGCAATATTGCCCGAGCTGCGTCGCGAGATAGCTGATCGAGCGGTCGGCCTCGACCGCCGCCGTCGACGGCACCGCCACCACCAGCCGCTCGAGCGCAAAGCGATACGACGAAAGGCGATCCTTCAGCGCCGCGCAAACCCAGGCGACGATCGCGGCGTTCTCCTGGTTGCGCGCGAGCGCGTTGCCGCGTTCGCGCGGCGTGAGGTTCGAGACGTGGACGAGGCTTTCCTTGCGGCGGCGGTCGATGTCGATGACCTTGGTGGCGACGGCGAAGAACGGCTGCAGCCGTTCGACGTCGTTGCGCGCATCGGTGACGATCTGCGCATAGGCCGACGCTTCGGAGCGGCGATAGATCCGGTGCAGCTTGTAGAGATACTCGGCCTTGTCGAACGGCTTCGGCTTCTCCGGATTGTTGAAGAAGCCGTATTCGCGCAGCACCGAGTCCCAGCGGCCGCGGTTGTAGGGCGGCTCGATCAGCGCATAGGCGCGGTCGCGCAAGTCGCGCTCGAGGTCCGTGGTGCGGAATTCGGAAACCGGGCCGCCGACGGCCCTGGTGGCGTCGCGGCCGACCCAGTCGTGCATGTTGTCGCCGACGAGCTCGGGCCGGATGCGCCCGAAATCGCCGTTGAGGACACAGCCGCCGGAGAGGAAGGCGGCGGCAAACAGCAACGCAAAAGAGGTCGCCCGCCCAAGGCCGCGTAACCGATGATGCGACCGCGGGCGGCGTATCATACGAAAACCTTCAGGCGCTGGCCTTGCTGCGCGAGGCCCGGCGTCGACGGCGGCGGCGCTGGCTGCGGCTCGCGCCGCGCTCGGCCGGCTCGTCGTCGTAACGCTCAATGCGAATGACCGGCAGGATGATGACGGTCGCCGATTCGGCACGCATCCCGATCACCCTGCCGTCACGCGTACTGCGCCCCAGCTCGGGAAATTCAACCACAGTCCCCATACGAGTCCCCCAACCGAGCCCTCCTGGCTCGCCCAGTCCTCCGATTTTCGAATTAGAGACCGCGCAAGGTTAACGGTCTGCTAACGCGGCGCCCCTAGTTTTCGGGAAAACTTGGGAGCGGCACTGCCGGGCGTCACGATGGTAAAATTTTCGACACCACCGGGCCTCGAAGGCCTGTTCGATCTCGACCGCAAGGGCGTCGACATCAGGCCGACGCTCTTGCGCGTGCTCACCGACCAATATCTGCGCAGCCCCGTGCACACGCCGGACGAGGAACGCAAATACACCGAACTCGCGATGCGGCTGATCGATGAAACCGACATCGCCACCCGCGCCGCGGTTTCGGTCAGGCTCGCGCCGCATGCCTGCGCGCCGCGCACGATCATGCTGCAGCTTGCGCGCGATGTGCTGGAGGTCGCCGAGCCGGTGCTGCTGCAGTCGCCGGTGCTGACGCCTGAGGATTGCCGGGCGATCATCGCGGAGCGCGGCGTCTCCTATGCCGACATCATCGCGCGCCGTCCCAAGGCGGCGCCAGCTCCGCCTCCGGCGCCAGTACCGCTCCCCGCACCCGCGCCGGTTCCGGGACCGGTGAAGGCCGCGGCACCTGTTATCGTGCAATCGCCCGAACCGGAACCCGTGGTCGCCGCTGCGCCCGTCGCGGAAGCTGTGCCAATCGCACCGGCTGCGCCAGCGGATCCGCCGCCCGCCGCAACGACCGAAAACATCGCGGCTGGCGAAAATACCGCGCCAGACGACGACGCGCAGAGCGAAGCCCAAGCCGCCGACGAAGCCAGCGCACGCGAGCTGTGCGAATTGTTCTTCGCGGCCGGCAGCGCCGAACGGCGCCTGATCCTGCTGAATCTCGACTATGCCGAATGGCCGGTGGGCCAGCCGCCGGAGCCGCTGCAACGCGCCGACGTCTGGCGGCTCGAAACCGCGGCGCTGCGGCATCACACCGGCACGCTGATGCGCGAGCTCGAGCGCGCGCTCGGCATCTCCTATCAGCAGTCACGGCGCATCGTCGAAGATGAAACCGGCGAGCCGATCGTCGCCGCCGCCAAGGCGATGAGCATCCCGGCCGACATCCTGCAACGCATCGTGCTGTTCATGAACCCGCGCATCGGCCAGTCGGTCGACCGGGTGTACGAGCTCTCCGCGCTCTATCGCGAGATCAGCGTCGAGGCCGCGCGCCGGCTGGTCACGATCCTGCGCGCCGCCGAGCCGGCCGGCGCTGGGGGCAGCGATACCCGCGCGATCCAGGGCACGGCGGAAACCGCACGTCGGGCATTGTCAGAGACCTCCGCCAGCACTGGCTCGACAACCACCAGAAAGCCCGAGCTCGTGCCGCGCCGGGCCGCCTCCGGCGAGAACTGAGGGACCGCGCGATCTTGTCCTAGGCGACGACGTTGTCGATGAAGTGACGCCCGTTTCGGTCCTCGACCTCCACGATCCAGACATCGGGGTCGAAGCGCGTCTCCTTCGCAAGCTTGTCTTCGACCTTTTCCTCGGGCACCGGATCCTTGCCGAACGGACGGCTGAACGCCCGGTCGGCCGGCCGCGCATCGTCGAATGCGGTCTGCGGCGCGGGCGCGAACAGCTCGGCGGTGCCGTCGAGACGGTTGAGCTTGATGAAGATTGCGCCGGCATCCTCGGCGCCGCGCCGGCGTACGGCGGCAAAAGCCCCCTCGCCGTTGCAGCGGCGGATATAGGCCGCCACCCAGATCGCTGATTTCAGACGCATCCCAAGAGGGATACAGGCTTGGCCCTGGTTATTCCAGCGGCCGCCCGGTGATCGAGGCAAGCTCGCGCACGACCCGGTGCGACAGCTGTCCGGTGACCGGGAGCTTGCGCTCGCGCTCGAATTTCTGGATCGCCGACTGCGTCTCCGGATCGACGACGCCGGTCGGCTTGATCTGCCCGTAGCCGAATTCGGACAGCGCGCGCTGCACGGCGATCACCTGCTTCGACGGCGCGATCATCTCGCCGATCGGATCGGGCTTTGCCTGCGGGATTGACGCCGGCGGACGCGGGCCCGCCTTCGAGCGAACGATCGAACGCTGGATCGCGCGCAGCAGCGCCTCGTCGGGTGCGGTGCTCGGCTTCAAGCCCGCGGCCTGCTCGAAGTCGCGGATCGAGGCATCGGTGCGCGGACCATAGCGACCGTCGACGACGCCATCATAGAAACCGCGACGGTTGAGCTCGCGCTGGATATCGGCCACCACCGCCGTATTCGGACGGGCCGAAGCCGCAGGAGCAGGCGTCGGCGCGGGAATAGCCGCCGTCGGCACGGACCTGGCGTGCTCAGCCTTCGGCTGTGGCGCTTCCGGCGGGCGCGGGGTCGGCAAGGTCATGCTCGTGCCAGCCAGCGTGGGGCTTGGCACGGTCTCCGGCGGCATGATCGCTGCAATGCTGCTCTTGACCATCGGCGCCGGGTGCGGACCCGGCTGCAGGAACAGCGTGTTGACGAAGATCAGGATCGCGGCCGCCACCGCGACAACAAAAGCAACGGCGTCGCGGCTGCTCCATCCGAGCGCCTGCAACAGGTTTGGCCGCTCAGCGGCAACGGCATCCATGCGACCTTTACTAGGCACTGATCCTCACGCGGTTTTCTGATGCATCGACTGTGATCTGGTCGCGCCGCGGGGTGGACGCAGCCGCTTCGCGCTTGCGCGCAGCCCCGCAGTCCAAAGGCAGGCGAATGGCGACGCGGGTCCCCTCGCCCAGCTTGCTCGTGATCGCCATGTCGCCGCCGTGTAAACCGAGCAGGCCCTTCACGATCGACAAGCCGAGCCCGGTGCCGTCGTGGTGACGGTCGTAGGAGGAACGCGCCTGGAAGAACGGATCGCCGATGCGCGGCAAATCCTCGGAGCCGATGCCGACACCGGTGTCTTCGACCAGAACCGTGAGGTTGTCCGCATCTGCGCACGCGCCGATGGTGATCCTGCCACCGCGCTTGGTGAACTTGATCGCGTTGGAAACCAGGTTGAGCATGATCTGCGACAGCGAGCGCTTGTCGGCGACCAGCTCCGGCAGGCTCTCGGGCAGATCGACCACCAGGTCGATCCCCATCTCACGCGCCTTGTATCCGAGCAGCGCGGCGCTTTCCGCGATCACCCGGCGGGGCGCGAACGGTTCCGGCGTAATCTCGAAATTCCCGGACTCGATCTTCGACATGTCGAGGATGCCGTTGACCACCGACAGCAGGTGGTGACCCGAATCGTTGATGAGGTGCGCGTAGTCATGACGCCGTTTGGCGTCGATCATCATCGAGCCTTCCTTGGTCAGCATCTCGGAGAAGCCGATGATGGCGTTGAGCGGCGTGCGCAGTTCGTGGCTCATGGTCGCCAGGAAGCGGCTCTTGGCATCGTTGGCGCGCTCGGCTTCGGCGCGCGCTTCCTCGAGTGCGGCCTCCTGTTCCTTGCGCTTGGTGACGTCGCGCATCACCGCGACGACCTCGCGCTCGCCGGCGCCCTCAAGCAGAGCCCGGTCGACGGCGCGGCAGCGCATTTCGACCCATACGAATTGGGAAGACGGCGCATCGCTCGCCGCGCGCCGCACCCGGAATTCCACCGAACGGCTCTCGCCCCGCGCGGCGGAGTCGGCGAGCGCGCTGAGGTAGGCCGGGCGATCAGAGACGTGCACACGCTCGAACAAGCCATGGCCGAGCAGTTCCTGCACCTTGGCGCCGAACAGCGGCTCGGCCGCCAGCGAGACGAACTGCACGGTGCCGTTCTTGGCGTGACGCGTAATGACGTCGGTCATGTTGCGCGCCAGCAGCCGATAGCGGTCTTCCTCGGCGTAGAGCAGCCAGAAGCTCGTACGCGCCAGCGATTCCGCACCGAGCGCCAATCCAGTCGCATAGAGCGAGGCGGAAATAATGCCGAGCGCCGCAAGCGCGGCGCGCTCCTGCGCGAGGGGCACTCCCGTCGGGAGCGCGCCCAGATGGCTCATCACAAGGAGGAAACCGGCTGCGCAGATTGCAAAGGTCGAGGCCAGCGCGACCACGCGGCGCGAGGCCGACAGCGCGGCCTCGAGCGGGACGATCACCAGCCAGATGGCGGCGAACGAGCCGATACCACCGGTTTCGACTGCGACCGCAGTGACAAGCCCGGTCAGCGCCAGCGACGAGAGCACATGTGCGCTCTCAAACTGGCCGGTGCGGGACAAATAGTAGGCGATCAGGATCGGCGCGATCAGCCACGCGAACACCACCACTTCGAGCGCGCTCGGCGCGCCGCGCAGGGAGACATAAACCGGGAACGCGGCCAGCGCCGTCAGGCTGCCCAGAAGTCGCGGCGCAATGAACGCGCGATGGCGCGACGACGTCAGGGTGTCCTGCTTTGCCGACGGATGGATCAGCGAGTCGATATACTCGCGAACCGGTGCGAAAGAGCCCACGCGTCCTGGCACGTCCGACGTTGCAGACGCGCTCCCCTTGGTTGTGAGTGGGCAGATCGTGTCAGAACCCGCTTAAGCGAACGCTAAGGCTCGGGCAGGCCAGCGTTTCCCATCGATCGGGCAGGGTCATTCTCCCAGCCCTACCTTCCGATTTTAACCGCATGGTGAATGATCGGTTTCCAGCCGAAGTCGCCGGCGTGTTCGCATTGCGGCGCGAACGGGGCGGATCGCCAAGCCAATGTGCAATGAATCAGATGTGACCGAGCGAGATCATTCAAATTGTCTGCAAATTTGATCTGTATTCGCGTCAAAACTGGATAAAAACCGCGTCCTGCATCCAACCTCGTTTTCAAGGCTCTTTGCTACGGTCACCCTCGAAAGCGGCACAAAGGCCGCGGGGAAACGGGGCTCACGTCAATGCGCTTCCTGTTGCGGATGACGTTCTGGCTTGGCGTCGTTCTGATCCTGTTGCCGAGCGGCGGTTCGCAGCCGTTGCCGACGTCGCAGGTCAGCGCGGGCGAGGCATTTTCGGCGGCGCAGGCCGCGATGTCCGACATGCGGCAATTCTGCGAGCGTCAGCCGGCGGTGTGCGAGGTCAGCTCGCAGACGGCCGTTACGCTCGGACAGCGCGCGCAGGTCGGAGCGAAGATGCTGTACGAATTCCTGCACGAGCGGTTCGGCAACGACGAGGCGGCCGCCTCGCAACCGACCGGTTCGGTCCCGGCCAAGCCGTCGCAGAATACGCTGCGTCCAGCCGATCTTTCGCCGCCGTGGCGGGGGCCGCAGCCCCGCGAAAATCCTCGCGGATAGGCCGAAATTCATCGCGGATTCGCTCGACGGCGCCGTGGCTTCCGCGGCGCATCTCACCTATATAGTCGGCATGACGGATACCGAGGCGGCTGCCGCCAATATCGATGCCATCGTCGACGACTTCTCGTTGCTCGACGACTGGGACGACCGCTACCGCTATGTGATCGAGCTCGGCCGCAAGCTGAGCCCGCTTGATGAGCGCGACCGTAACGAACGCAACAAGGTGCAGGGTTGTGCCAGCCAAGTCTGGCTTGCGACCACCGTCCAGCCCAATGGCGCGGACGGTCCGGTCCTGTCATTTGTCGGCGACAGCGATGCGCATATCGTGAAGGGCCTGATCGCGATCCTGCTCGCGACCTATTCGGGCCGGCACGCCAAACAGATCCTGGCGACCGATGCGGTAGCGCTGTTCAACCAGCTCGGGCTGCGCGAGCATTTGACGCCGCAGCGCTCGAACGGTTTCCGTTCCATGGTCGAGCGCATCAAGAGCGATGCGCGCAGCGCCCTGGCGCAGTAGCTATCCTGACGTCAACCCGGCCTGAAGAGGCCGCCGGTCAGGCGGCCACGGCCGTCACCGATACGAACGGCTATTTGCGACGGCGGCGCTGCTGGCCAAGGCCCATCTGCTTGGCGAGTTGCGAACGCGCCTGCGCGTAGTTTGGAGCGACCATCGGATAGTCCGCCGGCAGGCCCCATTTCTCGCGGTACTGCTCGGGCGTCATACCGTACTGCGTGCGCAGGTGGCGCTTGAGCGACTTGAACTTCTTGCCGTCTTCCAGGCAAACGATGTGCTCGGGCGTGATCGATTTCTTCACCGACACCGCCGGCCGCAGCGGTTCGCTCGGCATGTCGCCATGGCCGCTCGAAACCCGCGTCAGCGCCGAATGGACCTGGTTGATCAGGTTCGACAATTCCTGCGCCGGCACCGAATTGTTGCTCACATAGGCCGAAACGATCGTCGCCGTCAGCCCGATATATGATCCGCCTGAGCCGTTATCGTTCATTGGAATACTGATCCTGTTGCCGGATCGAGCTGTTGCGCCAGCCGATCGCCACCGCGCTCATCAGGTATTTCGACTAAAACAGGTCGACAAAGAAGTCTCGACGTCTTGAACGGCAAGAATCGAGGCTTCGGATATGCTTGGCATTCTTAGCGACTACTGTGGTCGTGGCAAGATCAGAATACGCGCTGCGACAAGTAATCCTTGGCAATTGTTACGCTGGTCTCAACTTTACAGGTGGAATCCTCTTGGTGCCGATGTCGCCGAGGGCTCCAGGCCGCGTGAATTCTGGAAGAATAGTGGTCGCCGGTCCAGAGCCGTTATGAATTCTGTATTGGGGATTACGACGGTCAATAGTCGAACGGCCAATACTGTGCGGGAACGGACGCCGGGAGCGTCAGCCGTTGTTCTCGATATGCGCGCGCAGTTCGGCGATCGATCCAAAGCGCACCGTCCCCTGGGGGAGCTGCGCCTCGATCGAGCCGTCGGCATAGAGCGTATAGGCCATCCCATCGACCACGCCGGACTTGAGGATCGCGACGGTGCGCGCCTGCGGCGCTGGCGCCGGAGATGGCGCTGCTTCGACCGCGGGTGCGGCTTGGGGCGCGGGGGTCGAAGCAGGCGCACGGGCGACTTCCAGCCTGGGGTCGGGCTGGGCTTCACGCCCTCCCCGCTTCGGCCAAAGTGAATCGAACGCTTCCTGCTGCGGCGCCGGCCGGGCCTGGCGGGGACGGAACAGGAAATCGAGTTTCGGCTCACGAGTCTCCACCGCGGACGCGCCGGCCGATCGCGGCACTGGCGCGACCTGGGCAGGCGGCTCGACGCTATGCCCGGCATGCTGGCCGTTCGGTGACAACGGCACGGTCTCGTCGTGGTCCGGCACAGCCTTGTCCGGCCGCGGAATGTTCGAACGTAACCGCTCGATGGCGGAGGCAGAGACCTCGACGGCCGGGCTCGCTGCTGCTGGAGCTGAAACCGCTGGCTCCGGAGCCTCGGCCGGCGCGGGCTCGTTAACGACTTCGTTAACGGGCTCACGGGCGACGGTCTCGGCCGCCGGCGCCGGCAATTCGATCCGCGCCGGGCGCGTAGCAGGGGTTTGGGCTTGCGGCTGGGCCGCCTTCAAGGCGGCGGTGACGCGCGCCAGTTCGGTCACCACTGCAGACAGACCGACCAGCAAAAGGCCACCGACGAACGCGAAGGCGCCCGCCAAAATCGAGGTTGTGCCAAAGGGTAACTCCTTGATCGGATAGCCAAACCCGATCAATGCTCCGCCTGCCGCCGCCAGCAGTATACCCAGCACTAGCAGGATCACAGACATACCACTAACGCCCCGCCCCACTCCCCATACGCGCAGCCCCCGCTGGCTATGGTTAGTAAATAATTTTGATCCCGTTCCTGAGAACACGCAATCCTTATTGTGGAAATCTCCGCCACAACTCTTAATCTTGATTAACAACGCCAGGGCCAGTGGCGGCCCAGCCCGGCCGCCCCAAACGATCGCCATTGCGGAACCAACCGCGCTGGCGGGTCGTTAACTTTCGACCACGGCTTCACGGACGAAGGCTGGCCGGAGTCCCCTTTATGAACGCACGACACTCCGGCCTATGCGCGGGCGAAGTAGGATCAAAGGCCCGCGTTGTTCTGCGCCACCATGCAATAAAGCATCGGGATCGACAGCATGGTGTTGATGCGCGAGGTCATGCCGGCGAGCCGCGCGGCCGCCGCTTTCTCGTCGGCGGAGGCTTCGACCAGGCCCAGCACCTTCTTCTGGTTCGGCCAGATGATGAACCAGACATTGAAGGCCATAATGAGCGCCAGCCACATGCCGATACCGATCGGGATTACACCGCGCTGGAAGGTGAGCGCCTGGAACAGATACCCTTTATGGAGCGCCAGGATGAGACCGAGCACAACGGTCGCAAGCGCGGCATAGCGAAACCAGAACAGGACGTTAGGCGCGATGTACTTGGTGATTGCCGCGCGGTGCTCGGCCGGCTCGATCTTGGGAACGGTCGGCGTCTGCACGAAGTTCAGGTACCAAAGCAGGCCCATCCACATGATGCCGGCCATGATGTGCAGCCAGCGCCAGAAGAACAGCCACCATGACGAGTCGAACTTGATGAAGCTGCCGCTGATCAAGCCGACGAGGATGATCAGGACGATCAGCAAACCGACGCCCGCAGCAAGCGTCTTATGGAGCGACTGGAAGAATGCGACCATGAGGGCCCCCCAATTTGAATTGGTCGAGTTCTAGATGGGGGTACGATAGCACAGGCACGGCCCCGCTCAACGGACGCACGCCGCAAATCCGTGGAATAGCAGGGATACCCCTCCGTTGTCGCCAGCCGCCGATCCACATAGTAGATACAGCCTTGCAATCACCGAGGAGAACCTGATGTCGTTCAAGCTGCCTGACCTGCCCTATTCTCACGACGCACTCGCCCCGTACATGTCGCGCGAGACGCTCGAGTATCACCACGACAAGCACCACCTCGCCTACGTCAACAACGGCAACAACCTGCTCAAGGGATCGGAGTGGGACGGCAAGTCGCTCGAGGACATCGTCAAGGGATCGTTCGGCAAGAACGCCGGCCTGTTCAACAATGCCGGCCAGCATTACAACCACCTGCACTTCTGGCAGTGGATGAAGCCGAACGGCGGCGGGGACAAGCTGCCCGGCAACCTCGAAAAGAAGATCACCGCCGACCTCGGCTCGGTGGCGAAGATGAAGGAGGACTTCATCGCCGCAGGCGTCGGCCAGTTCGGCTCAGGCTGGTGCTGGCTCGCGGTCGTCGACGGCAAGATCCAGGTCACCAAGACGGCCAATGGCGAGTCGCCGCTGGTGCATGGCGGCAAGCCGATCCTCGGCTGCGACGTCTGGGAGCACTCGTATTACATCGACTATCGTAATCGGCGGCCTGACTACCTCAAGGCTTTCCTCGATCACCTGGTGAATTGGGAATACGTCGCGAAAATGTACGACGCGGCGATGAAATAAACCGCTCGACCGGACCAGAAAGAGACGAAGCGGGGCCCGGCGCCCCGCTTTTGCTTTGACCATTGCGGCGGGCATACTCCGGCGATGGTGCCGTCAGAATCACAGAACTCGCCTATCGCCGATCGCCTTGCGCTGGGGCTGCTGGCGATCGCCGCGGTCGTCGCGCTGTTGACCTTTCGCGACTACGGCCTTGGCTGGGATGACTACACCCACGCGGAATACGGCGACTTGCTGCTCGCGCTTTACAGTTCGGGCTTCGCCGATCGGCGCGCGCTGTCGTGGGTCAATCTCTACGAGTATGGTGGCGGTTTCGACTTGGCGGCTGCGCTTCTGGCGAAGATCCTGCCGTTCAGCGTGTTCGAGACGCGCCGGCTGACAGGCGCGATCGTCGGATTGCTCGGGCTCCTGATCGTCTGGCGCACCGGGCGGCGCGTCGGTGGGCCGCTCGCCGGATTGATCGCGCTCGCATTGCTGGCAACATGTCCGCTGTTCGTCGGCCATGCCTTCATGAACGCGAAGGATGCACCGTTCGCGGTGGCGATGGCATTCTTGCTGCTCGGGCTGGTGCGCGCGTTCGAGCAATATCCGCGACCCGGCGCCGCGACCGTCGTGCTGGCCGGCATTGCCGCCGGCCTTGCGATCGGCACGCGCATCCTGGGCGGCTTCGGCGCGCTCTATGCGCTCGGAGCGCTGGCGCTGATCGTGACGATTGAAGCGCGCCGCGACGGCCTGCGCGTCGCTGTCGGGGCGGCGGGCCGCTTCATGCTGCGTCTGCTGCCGGGCTTGCTGCTGGGGTACGCGGCGATGGCGCTGGTGTGGCCGTGGGGCGCGACGGAGCCGCTCAATCCGTTCCGGGCGCTGCAATACTTCTCGCGCTTCTTCGAGGAGCCATGGGACGAATTGTTCGGCGGCGCGCTGATCAAGGTCACGCAGATGCCGCGCAGCTATCTGCCGACCCTGCTGGCGCTGAAGCTGCCGGAGATGTTTATGGCGCTGGCGCTCGGCGGCGTCATCGGCGCTCTGATCGGCGCATTCCGAAGCGGCAACGAACCCAACCGGCGCGCCGTGCTGCTGCTCGTGGCATTGGCCGCTGCGCTTCCGGTTGCGATCGCGGTGGCGATGCGGCCGGCGATGTACAACGGTGTGCGGCATTTCCTGTTCATCGTGCCGCCGCTCGCGGTCGCCGGCGGCCTCGCCGGCGCGTGGCTCTTTGACGTCCTGCGCCGCCGCGGCCATCTCGCCGCAATAGGTGCGACCGTGGTCTTCGGTGTCGGCATCGCGTTGCCGGTTGCCGATATGGTGCACGTGCATCCGTTCGAATACACGTCATTCAACCGGCTGGCGGGCGGCGTCGCCGGCGCGCGCGATCGCTACATGCTCGACTATTGGGGCTTGTCGCTCAAGCAGGCATCGCAAGGCCTGGCGGCGAAGATCGGCGAGCTCAAATTGCAGAAACCGAAAGATCGCCGCTGGAAGCTCGCGGTATGCGGCCATCACCGCTCGCCGCAAGTCGAGCTCGGCCCGGATTTCGAGACCACCTGGGAGCCGAAGGGTGTCGACTTCGTCATGATGCTCGGCGAATTCTACTGCCGCCAATTCGACGCGCCGGTGCTGGTCGAGGTCGTGCGCGACGGCGTCGTCTACGCACGCGTCTACGATATCCGCGGCCGCTCCTACGACACGCTGCTCACGCGACCCGGGCTGACGGGAAAATAAGTCCGCCGCCCGGCGGTCGGCCGAGCGGCGGAAAGATAGACAGGCTAGTGCGTCTTCCAGCGCGCCTTGGCTTCGGCGCCTGACTGCTTGAGATGCACCTTCTTGTCGACGTGATCGACCCAGGCCAGCGGAATGAAATGATGCTCGCCCCCGGCGTCTTCGTCGCCGGCCGTCAGCTTCATCTCATCGGCACCTTCCATGTGATCCACGGTTCCGACGTGCACGCCGTCGGAACCCACGACCTCCATTTGTTCCTTGATGGTGTGGGGTGCGACCATGAACAGTACCTCCGTTGCTTTTGACGGCAACGTGCAATGCGCACGGCTGGTTCCTTGTGACGGACGAACAGCCCCGTCAGAACGACCGGGCGATATTGATCAGTGCCGCTACAATCCGCTCTGGCTTGTGGTTATTGGCTCGGCGTGGGACGGAACGTCGGAGCGCCACCAGGCGCCGGCGCCGAAGCGGGTCCGCCAGGGCCGGGGCCTGCGCCAGGACCCGGTCCAGACGCAGGTCCGCCGGGACCAAAAGACGGGCCGCCCGGCCCCTGCGGCGAGCCGGCAAACGGATCGCCCTGCGGACGGTTCTTGCGCGCCGCGTCGGCGGCCCGCTGGCAGTTGAGCATCTCCTGTACGGCGGCATTGGTTCCGTGCAGCGGCAGCGACGTCACGACGTCGCCTTGGTAGAAGATCGTCATGTTGTTGCGCCGCGCCAGTTCGACCAGGAAGCGTGCGCGATCGAACGACAGATAGAGAAACACCATCTCGCCGCTGCCGATCCGCCGCGCCGTGGCGCGCCCTCGCCACGGCGAATTGCTGTCGAAGCGGATGGCAAGATCGTATTGATTGCCGACCTCCAGCGAGCGCCAAGCCTCGTTGCCGACCATGACGTAGCCGTTGCCGTTCTGCTGATCGATGCCGATCCGGAGCACGGTGCCGCGCGTATAGCTGCCGACCAGGAAGCAACCGAAGCCGAGGCTCGCGTCGACGCGAATCTGCCATTGGCCGACGGTGCGCCACAGCGGCGTGTCCTGGGCGAACGCGGCGGACGGCGTGAAGCAGCTCAATCCGCACGCCAGCAGCAACAACCTGCGCAACATTGCTGTCCCCACAGCCGAGATTACCCGGCGCAGGCTAGCATGGTGGTATTGTCGGCGGTAGTTCGCCTCATCCCGCCAGCGCTGCCAGGATCCGCGCCCAGCTCCGCGTTCCCTTGTGGAACGACGTGAGGTCGTACTTCTCGTTCGGCGAATGCACGCGGTCGTCGTCGAGCGCGAAGCCGACCATGATGGTGTCCATGCCGAGCACGCGCTTGAAGTCGCCGACGATCGGGATCGAGCCGCCCTCGCCCACCGTCACTGCGGTCTTGCCCCACTCCGCCTTCAGCGCCGCCCGCGCTTTCACCAGCGCAGGGTTATCGAACGGCAACTGGATCGCCGGCGCAAGACCATAGTTGGTGAACGCGACCTTGGCGTCCTTCGGCAGCCGCGCCCGCACGAATTTGCGGAACGCGTCCTGGATCTTCTTCGGGTTCTGGTCGCCGACCAGGCGGAACGACACCTTGGCGGTGGCCTGCGCCGGCAGCACGGTCTTGGCGCCCTCGCCGGTGTAGCCGCCGATCATGCCGTTGATCTCGGCGGTCGGGCGCGTCGAAATCTGCTCGAGCAGCATGCGGTTCTTCTCGCCGGCTGGAATCTTCAGACCGACGCCGCCGAGGAACTCCTTGGGCGTGAGCTTGAGCTTCTTGAGCTCGGCCTTGATGTTCTTCGGCAACTCCTTCACACCGTCGTAGAATCCGGGGATCGTCACCTTGCCGTTCTTGTCGTGCATGGCGCCGAGGATCTGCGACAGGACGCGCAGCGGATTCTGTGCGGCGCCGCCGAACAGGCCTGAGTGCAGGTCGCGGTCGGCGCAGGTGACCCTGACCTCCTCATAGACGAGACCACGCAGCGACGTGGTGATCGCCGGCGTCTTGGCGTCCCACATGCTGGTGTCGCAGACGAGCGCAAAGTCCTGCTTCAGTTCCGCCGCGTTGTTCTTGACGAAATCGAACAGATGCGCGGACCCGCACTCCTCCTCGCCTTCGATCAGCATGGTGATAGAGAGCGGCAGCTCGCCGGTAACGGCCTTGAACGCGCGCAGCGCCTCCACGAACGTCATGACCTGGCCCTTGTCGTCGCAGGCCCCGCGCGCCACGATGATCTTGCGCCCGTCGGCCGTGGTGGCGAGCCGCGGCTCGAACGGCGGGGTCTCCCACAGCGCCAGCGGATCGACGGGCTGCACATCGTAGTGGCCGTAGAACAGCACATGCGGCGCCTTGCCGTTGGCGGCGCCATTCACCTTGGCGACCACCGCGGGGTGCCCGCCGGTCGGACGCAGCGAGGCGTCGAAGCCGAGGCTCGCCAGATCCTTCGCCACGAATTCCGCGGCCGCCTTGCATTGCGGCGCATAGGCCGGATCGGTCGAGACCGACTGGATCCTCAGGAAGTCGAACAGCCGTCCCACGCTGTTGTCGAGCTCGGCATCGATGCGGTCAAGCACGTCGGGCAAAGCGGCGGTTGGCGTCGGCATGGAGCTGCTCCTGCGGTCAGAGTTTCAGCAGCTTCTTCACATTGCCGGAAGCGATCTGCATCCGCTGCTGCTCGGTGATCGGCAGCGCATCGAGCCACTTCCGGCCGGGTTCGTTCTTCACATAGGGGTAATCGACCGAGAAGATGACCTTGTCGATGCCGAGCTCGTTGATCGAGCAGATGAGCGCATTGTCGGAGAACGCGCCGCTGGTGGTCACCCAGAAGTGCTGCTTCACGTAATCGGTGAAGCTCCGCGGCAGCTTGGCGTCGCGCGCGAGCGAGCGATCCATGCGCCATTGCAGGAACGGCAGCCCCTCGCCAAGATGGCCGATGATCACCTTGAGCTTCGGATAGGCATCGAGTACGCCGCCCACCACCAGCCGCGCCGCCATGGTCAGCACCTCGTTGCCGAAGCCGAGCGACGGCCCGATCAGGCTCGGATGGTCCTTGAAATAGGCGTCGATCACCGCCTGATGCGGCTTGGAGGGATGCAGGTAGACCGGGACGTCGAGCTTCTCGGCGCGCTCGAAGATCGGCCAGAAGAATTTCTCGTCGAGGAAGCGGCCCTTGCAGAGCCCCATGAACATCGCCCCCTTGAAGCCGAGCCTGGTGACCGCGCGCTCGAGCTCGTCGGCCGCCGCCTTGGGATCGGACACCGGCAGCGCCGCGAAGCCGGCGAAGCGGGTCGGGTTCTTGCTGATCTCACCATGGAGATAGTCGTTGGAGCGCTTGGCGAGCGGGATCGCCTTGTCCGGCTCCAGCTCGTGCACCGCCGGCGCCGTCTCGGACAGCACCTGCATGTCGATGCCGGCCGCGTCCATCTCGGCAATGCGCAGCGCGCCGATGTCGTCGAGCCGTTTGCCATGCTCGGGATCGCGGATCAACCCCGCCGGCCGCAGGCCCTTCAATTCAGGCGTCCAGAAATGTTCTTCGATGGCGATGACGTTCAGCGGCATGCGAGCGTTCCGTTATCAAATTGGTTAAGTTTGCAGGTGGACGTGAGCGCGGCCCGAGACGGCATGGCCGCGCATTTGGCGCGAGCGCCACGCTATCGGCGCAAGATCCCGCCGAGCGTGCCGCGCACGATGGCGCGGGCGATGGTGTTGCCCATGGAGCCGCCGACCGACTTGCCGATGCTGCCGGCGACGCCGCCGATCACGCGATTGGTGACGGAGCGCGTGACCTCGCGCGCCACCCGCTGGGTCGGCGACAGCACCTGGCCGCGTGCACGGTTCATGCCGAACAGGTCGCCCAGCATCCCGCCGAGGTTGCCCAGAACGCCGCCCGTGGGGGCAGGCTCGCCCTGCGCGGTGCCGCCCGGAGCGTTGGCATCCTGGGTGCGGTTCTGCAGCTTCTCGAACGCGGAGTCCTGGTCGATCGTGGTGTCGTACTTGCCCTTGACCGGGCTCTTGGCGATGATCGCCTGGCGTTCCTGCGGCGTCACCGGACCGACGCGGGCGGACGGCGGGCGAACGAAACAGCGCTCGACCATCGACGGCGTGCCGTTACCTTCCAGGAATGACACCAGCGCCTCGCCTTTCCCGAGCTCGGTGATCACCGTGGCCGTATCGAGGTCCGGATTTTGCCGGAACGTCTCGGCCGCCGCCCGCACCGCCTTCTGGTCGCGCGGCGTGAAGGCGCGCAGCGCATGCTGCACGCGGTTGCCGAGCTGCGCGGCGACCTTGTCCGGCACGTCGAGCGGGTTCTGGGTGACGAAATAGACGCCGACGCCCTTGGAGCGCACCAGCCGCACCACCTGCTCGATCTTGTCGAGCAGCGCCTTGGGCGCGTCGGTAAAGAGCAGATGCGCCTCGTCGAAGAAGAACACGAGTTTCGGTCTCAGCGGGTCGCCGACCTCGGGCAGCTCCTCGAACAGTTCGGAGAGCATCCAAAGCAGGAACGTCGCGTAGAGCCGCGGGTTCTGCATCAGCTTGTCGGCAGCGAGCAGATTGATCACCCCGCGGCCGTCGCGATCGGTGCGCATGAAGTCGTTGATGTCGAGTGCGGGCTCGCCGAAGAACTTGTCGGCGCCCTGGTTCTCGAGCACCAACAGCTGGCGCTGGATGCTGCCAATGGAGGCACCGGCGACGTTGCCGTACTGCTTCTGGATCTCCGCAGCCTGCTCCGAAACGAAGGCAAGCATGGCGCGCAAGTCCTTGAGATCAAGCAGCGCCAGCCCCTGATCGTCGGCGACGCGGAAGGCGATATTGAGCACGCCTTCCTGGGTCTCGTTCAGGTCGAGCAGCCGCGACAGCAGCAAGGGCCCCATCTCGGCGACGGTGCAGCGGATCGGGTGGCCCTGCTCGCCGTAGAGGTCCCAAAACACCACCGGAAACTCGTCCGGCTGATATTCAATGCCCAGCTCCTTGGCGCGCTGGACGAAGGCCTCCTTGGGCTCGCCGACCGCCGCAATGCCGGAGAGGTCGCCTTTGATGTCGGCGGCGAACACCGGGACGCCGTTCCTCGAAAAGCCCTCGGCCAGAACCTGCAAGGTCACGGTCTTGCCGGTGCCGGTGGCGCCCGTAACCAAGCCATGCCGGTTGGCGAGCGCGAGCGTCAGATATTCGGGCTTCGTGCCCTTGCCGACAAAGATCGTCTTGCCGTCGTCAAGCACCACCGCCGGCGCGGCCGGCTTGGCCGCCGTTTTTGCCGCGGGTTTCGCACTCGACTTTGATTTTGCGGTCGATTTCGCCATGGATCATCCCTTCCGCCGCGCGGGTCGCTTCGGGGAGCATTGTCACAGCCCCGACGACGCGGTCAATCACCGAAACCTGCGACAACACGATGGCAGCGGCGCGATTTCGATCGTCCACGCGCCCGGCGCTTTGCCGGAACGGCTGTATTGAGACCTTCCAGCGGCGTTCTATTGAAGCTTGAGCTTGCCGGCGCCGAGGAACGCGCCGCCGAGCGCACGGACGCCGGCAACGCCGCGCGTACGGGCGCGCAAGCTACGCCGCGGCTTGCCACCCGCTCTATTCGGCCGATACCCGGCCTGCAGCAGCGCGCCGATGCACCGATAAAGGATACGCGCCGACACGTCAGCCGGAATCACCGCATGGTAGCCCGCGTTGGCAGCAGCGCGCCGGACATACGGCGTCACCGCGTCGGCAAACAGCAGCGACGGCACGC
Source organism: Xanthobacteraceae bacterium (assembly GCA_019745775.1). Taxonomy (GTDB): domain Bacteria; phylum Pseudomonadota; class Alphaproteobacteria; order Rhizobiales; family Xanthobacteraceae; genus VAZQ01. The sequence goes on from JAIESR010000106.1 coordinate 22,261, forward strand.
GGCCGCGGCCCGGCGCGTCGGACCAGGCGTCCCAGCCCGGTTTCTCGTCAGGCACCTCGCGCGGCAACACCACCAGGCAAGCATCGACGCCGCCTGCATCGCACAATGCGTGCGCAGCCGTCATTTCGCTAACGCAGCAAATGTCCGCCATGCCCATACGAGCAAGCACGCCTAAGAATGGACGGCTGCCATCCGCGACGAGGACGACGCGTGCAGACGTGAAACGAACCGGTAAGCCGCGGCTCAACGCAACCACCATTAAAAAGTGCTGGCCGAACGATCATAGGCGCGAATGCAGCGCCGATGTTGGTATGGGCGTAATGTACGACGCATGTTCGCGTTTCGTTTATCAATCTGGTTAGCGCGCGCACTCACGAGCACCTCATGCGGCCTTCGCTAACGCGTTGTCGTTAGCGGTGAAGTTCGCAAGGTGATGCAAAGATGCAACGCTGTTGCGACTTCGCGCTTTGACCGCGTTGTTTTACCCGTCGCTACAGGACAATATATGGTTAACCTGCCACGAGCGTGGGGCTGGTGAGGGGCAGATGGACGAATTGATCGGGCGCCTTGTCGCCAACGTCGGCGTTGACAAAGCAACCGCGGCAACGGCCGTAGGCATCATTCTGCAATTCCTCGCCAAGGAAGGCCCTGCGGACAAGGTCCAGCAGTTGATCAGCGCGCTGCCCGGCGCGGCAGAGGCAATCGAAAGCGCGCCAAAGGATTCCAGTTCAGGCGGAATTTTCGGCGGCGGCATCATGGCCGCCGGCACCCGCATGATGGCCGCCGGACTGAGCATGGGCCAAGTCCAGGCTGTCACCCGTGAGACCATTCAGTACGCGAGAGAAAAGCTCGGGGAGGACGCAGTCGGCGAGCTCGTCGGCGCGATCCCCGGACTCGGCCAGTTCGTCTGACGCGGGGGCGCAGGCGGACGGTTGGGGGGAGTCGAGGAGAAATCGATGTCGTATCCGCTCACCCACATCGAGGGGCTCGATGTGGACGAGATCAGGTCGCTCAAAGCCATCGGCATCCGCACCACCGAGCGGTTGCTCGAGGACGCAAAAAGCCCGAGGGGCCGTGCGCTCATCTCGGCCAAGACGGCGATCAGCGAAAAGCGGCTGCTGATGTTCGCCAACGCCTGCGACCATCTGCGCATCAAAGGCATGGGGCCGGGCTACGTCGTGCTGCTGCGCGAGGTCGGCGTCGATACGGTGCGGGAGCTGCGCTATCGCAAGCCGGAGAACCTGGTCAGCGCCATGGCCGAGGCCAACCGGAAGAAGAAGCTGGTCCGCCTGCTGCCGTCGCAGAAGCTGGTCATCCGCTGGATCGACCACGCCAAGAAGCTCGCGCTCAAGATCTCCTATAAGAAGTAAGCTGCTGGTGTTGTTGAGATTGCGCGCCCCGCGCAGCATGGCGGTCCGCCATGCAAGGCTCCTGCCTTGACTCCCCTCCCCGCGCTGGCTCAAAGCGATCCACATGAGCCAAGTCCATCCACCGGGTTTCAAAGCGACGCGCGCCACCGACGGCGCGCAGCAGCCGCTGGCCCGGCTGCTGACGCTCGGCCGGCCGGTGGTGATGGGCGTGCTGAACGTGACGCCGGACTCGTTCTCGGACGGTGGCCACTTCTTCGACCCGGAGCGCGCCATCGCCCATGCCAGGCAGCTGGTGGCGGAGGGCGCCGATATCCTCGACATCGGCGCGGAATCGACCCGCCCTTATGGCGGTGCGGTCGCGGTGTCGGCCGACGAGGAAATGCGCCGGCTCGCGCCGATCCTGCCGGCTGTGCTCGACCTCGGCATTCCGGTATCGATCGACACCATGAAGGCCAGCGTCGCGGCCTGGGCGCTCGATGCCGGCGCGGCCATCGCCAACGACGTCTGGGGCCTGCAGCGCGACCCTGATATGGCGCGCGAGGTCGCGGCGCGCGGCGTGCCGGTCATCGTCATGCACAATCGCGAGGCGGCCGACCCGGCGATCGACATCATGGCCGATATCGCCGCGTTCTTCTCCCGTTCGCTCGCGATGGCGGAGCGCGCCGGCATCGCACGCGACCGGATCGTCCTCGATCCCGGCATCGGCTTCGGCAAGACGCCGGAGCAGAGCATCATCGCCCTCGCCCGGCTCGCCGAATTGAAATCATTCGGGCTCCCGCTGCTGGTCGGCGCTTCGCGCAAGCGCTTCATCGATTTGGTGTCCCCCGCCCCGCCCGACCGCCGCGTTGGCGGCTCGATCGCCAGTCACCTGATCGCGGTCGCGAGCGGAGCGGCGATCGTGCGCGTCCACGACGTCGCCGAGACCGTGCAGGCGCTCAGGGTCGCCGCCGCCATCGAGGGAGCGAAATGACGGATTCCGTCTACGTCACCGGGCTGGCGCTGCACGCCTTCCACGGCGTGATGGAGCACGAGGCCACGGTCGGGCAGACGTTCTATATCGACCTCGTGCTCGATATCGATCTCTCGCAGGCGTCGCGCTCCGACAAGATCGCCGACACCGTCGGCTACGACCATGTGGTCGACGTCGCGACCCGCGTCTTTTGCGGCCAGCGCTACCGGCTGGTCGAGGCCGCCGCCGGGGCGATCGCCGAGGCCGTACTCTTGAGCTTCCCCGCGGTCACGTCGGTGCGGGTGACGGTGCACAAGCCGCATGCCCCGATTGCCGCGACGTTCTCGAACGTCGGCGTGACGATCGTCCGCAAACGGTCCTAGCAATGCCTGAAGTGTTGATCGCGCTCGGTGGCAATGTCGGCGATGTGCGCGACACGCTCCGCGAGGCGCTCGCGATGCTCGACCGCGGCCCCGGCGTGAAAGTGATCAGGCGCTCGCCTTCGTATCTGACCCCAGCCTGGGGCGTGAAGGACCAGCCGCCCTTCATCAATTGCTGCGCCGTCATCGAAACCACGCTGAGTCCTCATGACCTGTTGAAGCGCGTGCAGGACGTCGAAGGTGCTTTCGGCCGCGACCGCACCAACGAGCGCCGGTGGGGTCCTCGCAAGCTCGACATCGACATTGTCGCCTATGACGACCTCACCGTGAACGACGCCGACCTGACCTTGCCGCACGCGCGGCTGTTCGAGCGCGCTTTCGTCCTGGTGCCGCTGGCCGACATCGCGGCGGATCGCGTCATCGCCGGCGTGAGCGTCAAGGACGCCCTGGCCAAGGTCGACGCGACCGGCATCGAGCGGCTGCCGCCGCGCTGACGGTTGGCTGCCGCTTGGCGGCATGCCATTTTGTCCCAATGAACGACTTTGTCCCATGACCGACGCTTCCGATGATCTGCCGCTTGCCGCCGGATTTCCGGCCGCGACCCATGCGCAGTGGCGCAAGCTCGTCGATGGCGTGCTGAAGGGCGCACCGTTCGAGAAATTGCAAAGCAGGACCGCCGATGGCCTCACCATCGAGCCGCTCTATCCGCGCGCGGCCGATGCGGAGCTGATCGCCGGGCGCCGCCCCGGCCTGCGCTGGCAGGTCGTGCAACGCATCGACCATCCCGACTCGGACGCCTGCAACGCGGAAGTGCTGCACGAGCTCGACAACGGCGCCGACGGCTTGGTGCTGGTTCCCGCCGGCGCGATCGGCGCGCACGGCTACGGTTTGGCGGACGGCGCAAGCACTGTCGAACGGGTGCTCGCAGGCGTCCATCTCGACGCCGGGATCAATGTCGCGCTCGAATTCAGCCCGCACGTTCCCGAGCTGCCGGTGACGCTGGCTGGATTGGTCAAGCGGCAAGGCTTATCACCCGCTGCCGTGAACATCCGCTTCGGCCTCGATCCGCTCGGCGCCTTCGCCTTGCATGGCACGATGTCCTCGCCCTGGCGCGAGACGGCGTCACGCATTGCGGCAATCACCGCCGATCTTTCCAAGCGCGGGTTCAAAGGGCCGTTCGCGACGGCCGACGGGCGCATCGTGCACGATGCCGGCGGCAGCGAGGCGCAGGAGCTTGCGTTCGCACTCGCGTCGGCCGTCGCTTATCTGCGCGCCTTCGAGGCCGGGGGCATCGCGCTCGACGGCGCGCGCCGCATGATCGCATTCAAGCTGACCGCCGACGCGGACCAGTTCCTGACCGTCGCCAAATTCCGCGCGCTGCGGCGGCTGTGGGCGCGCGTCGAGGAAAGTTGCGGTCTCACGCCGGCCACCGCCTTCATCGAGGCGGAGACCGCCTGGCGCTCGATGACCCGCGACGACGCCTATGTGAACATGCTGCGCGCGACCATCGCCGTGTTTTCGGCGGGTGTCGGCGGCGCCGATGCGATCACGGGGCTGCCGTTCACCGCCGCGCGCGGGTTGCCCGACCGCTTCGCGCGACGCGTGGCGCGCAACACCCAGCTCGTGCTGCTCGACGAGGCCGGCATCGCGCACGTCGCCGACCCGACCGCCGGCGCCGGCGGGATCGAGGATCTCACCGAAAAACTGTGCCGCGCCGCCTGGGCCTTGTTCCAGGAGATCGAGGCGACCGGCGGCCTTGCCGTGGCGCTCGAACGGGGGCTGATCCAGGCAAAAGCAGCAGCAGCGAGGGCGGCACGCGAACGCGCGCTCGCCGATAAGCAGGAAGCGCTGATCGGCGCCAGCGAATATCCCGGCGTTTCGGATGTGCCGGTGCTCGGCGTGCCGCGCGTCGCGCTTCCCGCGCTGCCGGCGGCGGTGACCTGCAAGCCGCTCGCGCCGGTGCGACTGGCGGCGCCATTTGAGAAGGCGGTGTGATAACCTCGCCGAAAATTGCGGGAGGAGGAACAATGAACAATCCCTTCGTCGCCGAGCCGGCGGACGCGACCTCACAAAGGCATCGTGCCGGCTGCCTCTGCGGCTTCTCCCGGCGCAAATTCCTCATGGGGGCGGCCGCCGTCGGCGCCGCCGCCCTTGCCCCTGGCAAAGCGCCGGCGCAAGCCAAGCCACAGCGCATCGACGTGCATCATCACATGCTGCCGCCGAAATACATCGGCGAGCGGCTATCCGCTGGCGTCACCGAAGGCTCGCGTGAAATCGCACAATGGACGCCGCAGCGCTCGCTCGAGCAGCTCGACAAGAACGGCATCCAGACCGCGATGCTCTCGATCTCGCAGCCGGGGCTGAAGTTCGACGACATCGAAGGCACGCGCAGCATGCTGCGCTACACCAACGAATACGGCGCCGGACTGGCGCGCGACCACAAAGGCCGCTTCGGGCTGATGGCGACGCTGCCGCTCGCCGACATCGACGGCAGCCTGCGCGAGATGGAATATGCGCTCGACACGCTCAAGGCCGACGGCATCAACCTCCTCACCAGCTACGGCAACCGCTATCCCGGCAACCCGCATTTCGATTCGGTGTTCGAGGAATTGAACCGCCGCCGGGCGACTGTGTTCTTCCATCCCAACATGCCGGCCTGCTGCGCCGGCATCCTGCCCGACGTGCCGGGCCCGACGATCGAATACCAGTTCAACACCGCGCGCGCGGTGACGAACCTGCTCTATACCGGAACGCTGACGCGCTTCCCCGATATCAAGTACATCTTCTGCCATTCCGGCGGCGCGCTGATCCCGCAGGTCGGCCGCGTCGTGCGCCACGCGACCGAGAGCAAGAAGATCGCCTCGAAGCTGCCGAACGGCCCGTGGGCCGAGATCAAGAAGCTCTATTTCGACACCGCGCAGGCGTCCGATCCGTGGAATTTCGGCGCGGCGAAGAGCTACATGCCGATCACGCAACTCCTGCTCGGCAGCGACTATCCGTTCATCCAGGTGTCGGACACCGTCGACGCGCTGCTCAAGATCGGCATGACCGACGCCGAGCTGCGCGCGGTCACGCGCGACAACGCGCTGCGGCTGTTCCCAAGATTGCAGGCGGCGTGAGCCATCGTGCCGCGCACGCGGTGGGCCTGATTGTGCCCTCTCCCCTTGCGGGAGAGGGCTCAAGAAAGAATCCGCGAGCAAGAATCGGGTGAGGGGTGTTGCCATGCGCCATCTTGCGAAGACCCCTCACCCAGTCCGAATATGCTGCTCTGTCTGAGCTGCCCTCTCCCGCAAGGGGAGAGGGCACAATAACGCGCAGCTCATCCGCGGCGCTGCCTGCTCCAACCGGGCGGCGGCGCCTTGCGCTCGCGCGTCACCGGCATCAGCGCGCGGTACTTGCGCGCGAAGCTGCGCAGGCACGCTTCCGTGGAGCCGAGGGGGCCGACATCGTAGCTCGACGACGTCATGCCCTGTTGCACGCTGTTGATCAGCGCGGTGTCTTCCTTGTTGACCTGCCGGTTGATACGCCAGTTGAGATAGCGCGCGGCCTTCATCTCCCGCCGTGCATCTGGATGCACATAGGCGATCTCGCGGATCATGGTCGTGGTCGCCGTCAGCGGCAGGAACTGCATGAAGTCGATCTGGTCCGGATAGATATCGAAAGCGACGTTCGGCCAGAGCTTGAAATAGATCCACAGCCGCTGCCGGTCGGCCGGCAGGTGCGGCACCTGCGGCAGGATCTGCTGATACATGCGCTCGGAGCGATTGGACGACGGCTGCTCGCGCAGGTAGCCCCACATCTTGTCGACCCACTCGCGCGCCTCGATGCCATACCCGCGGCCGAACAGCCGCGTCAGCCCGGGATGCGCGACGTTGATGTGCAGCGAGTCGGAATAGTTGTCGGCGATCTGCTTCCAGTTGACCGTGCGCGGCCGCAAGGTGACGCGCCCGAGCGGGACCAGTTCCTCCATGCGATAGGGCGCGATCTCGTCCTCGTAGGGCGCCATCATCTCGGCGACCGACGGCCCGTTGCCTGCAAGACGGATGAAGATGAAGCCGTGATAGATTTCGTGCGCGACCGGCTTGAGGCCATGCTCGGCCGGATCGAGCCCCACGAAGGTGTCGCGGAAAGGGATGCCGGCGAGCTTGCCGGTGAGATCGTAGCTCCAGGCGTGGTAGCGGCAGGTCAGCCGCATGTTGCAGTGCCCGGACGGCCCCTCGACCAGCCGCGAGGCGCGATGCCGGCAGACGTTATGGAACGCGCGCACGACGCCATCGTCGCCGCGGATGACAAGAATGGCCTCGTTGAGGAAATCGAAGGTGTGGTAGTCGCCCGGCTTCGGGACGTCGTTGACATGGCACACCACCTGCCAAGACGGCCGGAACACGCGTTCCACCTCGTGCGCGAAGAATTCCTCGTCGTGATAGAGCCACCCCGGGAGGCTCACGAATTCGTCCGGGTCCGCGTTGGCGGCGGCGAATTGCTTGTTGGGCGGCAAGGTTTCGTTCATGGCCTAGACATGGGTGGAGCGGTCCGACAGTACAACAATTCGCGACAGCTTGAATGGGCAGATGGAAGCAGCCCTCGTGCCAACCGCAATAATCCGATACGATTGCGGTGAATAATGGATGCTTGCGTGAGCCGGATCCCGGACTTTACCTGCGTTGAATTCGCGAACGTTGCGCCAATCCGCGCAGCGGAGTGTGGCGATTCGTGGCGCACCCCCGAAGGCATCGCCGTCAAGCCGGCCTACGGCCCTGACGACCTCGCCGGCCTCGATTTCCTCGACACCTATCCCGGCATCGCGCCGTTCCTGCGCGGCCCCTATCCCACCATGTACGTCACCCAGCCCTGGACCATCCGGCAATATGCCGGCTTCTCCACGGCGGAGGATTCGAACGCCTTCTACCGGCGCAACCTCGCCGCCGGTCAGAAGGGCCTCTCGGTCGCCTTCGATCTGCCGACCCACCGCGGCTATGATTCCGACAACCCGCGCGTCGCCGGCGACGTCGGCATGGCCGGCGTGGCGATCGATTCTGTCCACGACATGAAGACGCTGTTCGACGGCATCCCGCTCGACGAGATGAGCGTGTCGATGACCATGAACGGCGCGGTGCTGCCGGTGCTGGCGAGCTACGTGGTCGCGGCCGAGGAACAGGGCGTGCCGCAGGACAAGCTCACCGGCACCATCCAGAACGACATCCTCAAAGAGTTCATGGTGCGCAACACCTACATCTATCCGCCGAAGGCGTCGCTGCGCATCGTCTCCGATATCTTCGCCTATACGGCGGAGCGCATGCCGAAGTTCAATTCGATCTCGATCTCCGGCTATCACATGCAGGAAGCGGGCGCGACCTGCGACCTCGAGCTCGCCTACACGCTCGCCGACGGCGTCGAATATGTGCGCGCCGGGCTCGCCGCCGGCCTCGACATCGACCGCTTCGCGCCGCGGCTGTCGTTCTTCTGGAACGCCGGCATGAACTTCTTCATGGAGGTGGCGAAGCAGCGCGCCGCGCGCGTGCTGTGGGCGAAGCTGATGAGGCCGTTTGAACCGAAGTCGGAGCGCTCGCTGATGCTGCGCGCGCACACCCAGACTTCGGGCTGGTCGCTGGCTTCCCACGACGTCTTCAACAACGTCGTTCGCACCATGATCGAGGCGATGGCGGCGACCCAGGGCGGCACGCAATCGCTGCACACCAATGCGCTCGACGAAGCCCTGGCGCTGCCGAGCGATTTCTCGGCGCGCATCGCCCGCAACACGCAGATTCTGTTGCAGCGCGAATCCGGCACGACCCGCATCATCGATCCCTGGGGCGGCTCGTTCTATGTCGAGCGGCTCACCGCCGAGCTCGCGAAACGCGCGTGGTCGCATATCCGCGAGGTCGAGGACCTCGGCGGCATGGCCAAGGCGATCGAGGCCGGCGTGCCCAAGGCCCACATCGAAGAAGCGGCGGCGCGCACCCAGGCGCGCATCGACGCCGGCGAGCAGGCGGTGGTCGGCGTCAACCGCCACCGCCCCGAGCATGACAAAGCGGTCGACCTGCTCAAGGTCGACAACGCCGCGGTGCGGCAGTTGCAGATCGCGAAGCTCGAAAAGCTGCGCCGTGAGCGCGATCCCGAAGCGGTGGCGCAGACGCTCGCCGCGCTGACGCGCACCGCCGGCGGCGGCAACGAGAACCTGATGGCGCTCGCGATCGATGCGGCGCGCGCCCGCGCCACAGTCGGCGAGATCTCCGCCGCGCTCGAGCAGGTCTACGGCCGCCACGCCGCCGAGGCGACGGCGATCTCCGGCATCTATCGCAGCGAGGCCGGCGTGTCGGCTGCGGTCGAACGCCTGCGCAAGCTCACCGCCGCGTTCGCCGAGGCCGCAGGCCGCCGCCCGCGCATCCTGGTGGCGAAGACCGGCCAAGATGGCCACGACCGCGGCCAGAAGGTGATTGCATCGGCGTTCGACGACCTCGGCTTCGAGGTCGTGATCGGCCCGCTGTTCGCCACGCCCGAGGAAGCGGCGCAGCAGGCGGTCGAGAGCGACGTGCATATCGTCGGCATCTCGACGCTCGCCGCCTCCCACCTCACCCACATCCCCGAGCTCAAAGCCGAGCTGGAGCGGCTCGGCCGCGGCGACGTCATGATCGTGGTCGGCGGCGTCGTCCCGCCGCAGGACTACGACGCGCTCAAGCGCGCGGGCGTCGCGGCGATCTTTCCGCCCGGGACCGTGATCGCGGAAGCCGCCGAGGGCCTGCTGAGGTCGCTCAACAAGCGGCTCGGACACGCACACGCGGCGGAGTGATCAGACGATCTGGTCGAGCCGCATCGCGAATCCAGGAACCGCCGCCGTCGTCAAGGTCTCGCCGGGCCCTCGCTCCACAATCGACGACCAGCCTCCGGCGGACGGGCCGAGGTGAACCCAGGTGATGCGCTTCAAGGCATCGATCACCCAGTATTCGCGAAAGCCGTGCTGCGCGTACAGGCGAGCCTTCACCTTACGGTCGTAGTCCATGCTCGAGACGGCGATCTCAACGACCAGCAGGACGTCTGCCGCCCGTGGCTGCGCAAATGCTCTTGGATCCGCAGTCTTGTAGATGTCGCGACGGCAAATCGCGATGTCGGGGTCGACTAGGACGTCACGACCCAATTGCAGCGTGTTTTCAACGCCGACGTAGAGGTCATCGGAAATACACCTCGCGAAGGTCATTGCCAGAGCACTCTTGATGACGTCATGGGCAATGCTCTTCGACGCCATCATCACGATCTCCCCCTCGATCAACTCAAAGCTTTCTTCCTCGCCGATCACGCCGGCGTCGATCATCCGTTGGATGTCCTCGGCCGTGAATGCACGTCGCGGGGGGAGATTTGCGGCGGGTTGAATGACGGCAATATTCATCATGACGGCCAAAGTCTACCGATGCAGTATAGCATCGTACTCCAGCAATGCGAACCCAGCGAATTTGCAGCGAGTCGGCACGCGCGGCCGGCAGGAGAAGCGGGCCTGCTGGCCGGTCAGCTACTGCGCCGCCACCGCCCGTGACGGCTGCGGCTTGTCGACGATGCCGCGGGCGTGCCGCACGACATAGTCGGCGACGATCGCGTGCGCTTCCGCGGTCGGATGGATCGCGCCGCTGTAGAGCCCCGCATAGGCGGGCTGCAGGATATCGAACGCCGACACGCCTTCACGGTGCGTATGCGCGGTCAGGAACGCGTCGTTGGGCGTGCGGAACAGCCGCCAGTGGCGCGCATAGGGCAGCGTCGCCGCCGGCGAATACGGCCGGAACGCCTCCCCGCCCGGTGCGCGGCGCGGAACCCGCATGTTGATGCCGTCCGCCAGCGCACGTTTCGGATCGCGCGCACACACCCCGCGCTTCAGGAATTCGGGGACGTGATCGGTGATCAGGCGGAAGCCCGTGCCGGAGGCGCCGGTCGCCAGATTGCCGGGGCAGTTGCGGCCCTTGCCGGCGATGCATTCGAGCCGGCCGAGGAACTGGTCGAAGAAATCGGCGGTCTCCTTGAGGCGCCCGCGGTGCAGGTTGAGGCCCGGATGCACGTCCATGCCGAGCGTCGGCTGGGCGCCGCAGAGCTGGCCGTTCTCGTCGTACTGGATCGGCTCGTAGGTGGTCTGTAGCACGCGGGACGGCTCGATGCCGAAGCCCTGGTGGAGCGCGTCCTTGAGCGCCTTCATGCGTTCGTCGAGCACGTCGAGATAGACGCGCGACACTTGCGGGCTGAAGCGGATCGACGAGCCGATCCAGGCCGCGATCGGCGCAAAGTCGGAAGCGCTTTCGGTCATCGCATAGGCGACCAGACCGCCGAAGCCGACGTCGTTGCCGCCGACCGACATGAGCACCACGTCGATCGGGCGCTTGCGCTGGCTGGGCGGGCACCAGTTCATGTTGACCCGCTGCTGCGATACCGAGGTGCTGCCGGCGGCGTACATCGGCAGCGTATAGGCCGCCTGCTGGCGCTGGTTGCTGCGGCACAGAAGATCGGTCAGCTGATCGAGCTGCGCGCGGACTTTGCGACCGTTCGGCTCGCTGAAGCCCTGGCGCGGGTCCATCTCCAGGAACAAGCCGTTCGCGACTTCGGCGCCGGAGCAGGTGAAGGTCGCGAACGTGACCGAACGATGGCGGTTCTCCAGCGCAAGTTGGAGGCCGACGCGCACCGGGTAGCCGTATTGCGAGCGGTGGCAGTCATTGCTCAGCCACTGCGCCTGCGCGCGATCGAAATAGGTACGGAACTCCGGCGACGACAGCCGCAGGAAGCGATCGGCCAGCTCGTCTTCCATCAGCCGGCGCGGCAGCACCTTCGGGTTGACCTGCGGATCGCTCGATGACAGCCCGAACCCTCTCACATGCGGGATCTCGGGCTGCGGTCCATGCGAAGCGACCTCGTCATTCAGCAGGGTCGGGTCGTAGACCATTTCGCGCGACGGGCTGAACTGGACCGGCTTGTCGGGATTGCTTTCGCCGGAGGCGAATGAATCGCCGAGCGCGACAACGAAGATGTCCTCCACCACGACGTCGCGTTCGGAGAGCTGGGTGCCGTTCGGCAAGGTGACCGCGACCGAAACGCCGGACACCGCCGCATCGCGCGCATACGGAACGCGGGCGATCGTGAGCTTGCTGCCACAGGCCTGCTTTCTGGTCTCGACCTTGCCGCCGTCACGGCGCGGCCGCCACATCCAGTTGCATTCGCCGGTGACGCCCGCGAGCTTCTCGGGCGCGATCCAGATCGTGACGGTGTGCGCTTCGGGCAGGACGTAGTCCTCGCGCGCCTTGCCCCAGGAGTACGTGCGCTCGCATTGCGCGGGATAGCGCCGCGGCCGCGAGTTGCGGTCGTAACACACATCGCCGAGCGTCTGCGCGGCCCAGCCGATGCGGCTCTGCTGATAGCGCTTGCCCGCCGTCGCGGCGCAACGGTCGGGCGACGATGAATCCCTGCAATCGGGATCGTTGAGCCGGCGCTCGGTGCGCCAGACCACGTCGCGCGGCAGGTCGCCCTTGCCGCGGGCGGCGTTATATGCGGCCTCGTGCAGCGCGAACGAGCGCGTGCTCTTGAAAAAGCGGAATGGGTTTTCGACCTGCCATTGCAGGTCTTGCGCTTGTGTTGGGGTGTTGCTGAAAACAGCGAGGATGCAGACGGCCAAGACAGCCGCCGCCAGCGAATGCCGACCCATGAGTCCCTCCGCCGCCCCCACCGGGAGGCATGATACATAATTAGACGGGCGGCACACCCGGAAAGTTCAATCCGGACACGATCCCGCCCGAAATTTTCGGTTGGAAACGCATGCAGCTGAAATCCTTGGGGAAAATGATTCAGATCCGGTCCCGAAAATGCCATGCGGCGCTCCTTGCGCTCGCCCTGTGCCTGCCGCTCGCAACCGCAGGATGCGTCAGCTCCACCGAGCCTATCCTGAGTGACGCCCGCGCCATTCTGGGCGAACGCGGCCAGCTGCACATCTTCAGCGCGCCGAAGGACGGCGCCCGGACGGTGCTGCGCTACAATTTTCAGTGGCGCCGCGACCGCTATGTGACCGTGGCGGCGCCGCGTTCCGAACCGGTCGAATTCACCGCCCACCCCTTCGAGGGCCGGGACCTGGTGGTGCAGTGGAAGAGCGCCACGGCCTGGTCGCCGAAGCAGAAGCAGCGCGGCCTGCGCCCGGTGACTTATTTCCTGCTGCGCAAGGTGGCCGACGGAGCGTTCCTGATGATGCCTGTGACCGAAGACAACGTCGACGAGGCCACCCGCAAGCGGTTCTGCATCAAGGCGCCGGAAACCACCTGCCGCATCTCGACGCCCGAGCAGCTGTTCGCGTTCGCGCGGGCGGCCGCCGAGAAGGAAGACCCGGACCCGGGCATTGTCGTCGTCGAGGGTGCCGCCAAACGGCCATGACACGACGCGCGGTTCAAGCACCCATGATCGTGCGCGGGTCGACCTTCGACATCGGGATCGCCGCTTCCATCACAATGCGGGCGGCGAATGCCGGGTCGATGGTGTCGCGACCAGTCAGCATCTGCCATTGCGCCGCCGCCGCGATATCGTAGGGCCATTGCGATGGATTGCGCGACCCGAGCTCCGCGTGGATACGGCGCCAGTGCTCCTCAAGCGCCGCGCGCGGCAGCTTGTGCGGCATGTGCTCGCGCGGCAGCCGCGGCACGCCGAAACGACTGGTGCCGATCGATCGGGCGGCGTTGCTGACGATCTCGGAGATATCCGGCAGCAGCAAATGATGCGTCAGCGGCACTGCTGCCCGCACATAGGCCCAGACGCTGTAAGGCGGCTGCTCCGTATTCTCGAACAGCATCCAGTTGAGGAGGTCGCTGAAGTAGTAGACCTCGTCGTTCTTGGTGGCGACCTCGACCAGGATGGTGTCGGCATTGAGCTTCTGCCGCTCGATCACCGACTTGCGGATCGACATCTGCACCGCAAAGCCGGCGAGCGCGCCGAGTTCGGTGAGCAGGGTTTCGGAATGGACTTGGCCGGTGTGCTGGATCTGCTGCGCCATCAGCATGGCGGCGATGGTGCGCCCGACAAGCTCACGCTCCGGCTCCTGCGGCAACATGGGCGCCCCCCGCTTGTGAAATCGCCGGTGCGGTGCACTAAGTTGCACGCGCGAACCTTTCCGGCGATCTACAAGAAAACGCTTGTGCGGCGTTCACCACTGGCAGCCCGATGAACATCCTCCTCACGGGATTCGGACCTTTTCCGGGCGCACCGGTCAATCCTACGGAACGCCTGGTCGAAAAACTCCTCCGCAGCCCTCGCCTGGCGCTCACCGGCGTGCGGCGCACCGCGCATGTGTTCCGCACCAGCTATGCGGCGGTCGATCGGGACCTGCCGGAATTGCTCAAGCACACCAAGCCCGACGTGCTGGTCATGTTCGGGCTGGCCGCGCGCGCCCGGCACCTGCGCATCGAAATCCGGGCGCGCAATGCCGCAAGCCGCACCATGCCGGACGCCGCCGGCGGCCGCCCGCGGTCCGGTAGCATCGCACCGGAAGCGGCGGCGGCGCTGGCGATGCGTATCCCCGCGCAGCGCCTGTTGAAGGCGGCGCGCTCGACCGGCGTGAAGGCGGCGCTGTCGCGCGATGCCGGGCGCTACCTCTGCAATTATCTCTGCTGGCGCGCCACCGAAGCCGCCGCACGTCCGAACGGACCCAAGGTTGCGGCGTTCATCCATGTGCCGCGCGTGCGTGGTGCGCGCTCCCGCCATGCGCCGTTAACCTTCGACCAGCTCGTGCGCGCCGGCGAAGCCATCGTGCGCGCTGCGATCGCAGGCTCCCGTTAACCCCGTTGCGTTAGCCAAGCCCGAGGATTTCGCGCCGTCATGTTTCGGGACATGGCATGTGGCGTGCGTTGTGCACATGTAGATGCACGTTGTGCCGATGGATGCGCACATAGGTGCGTGATGACCCTTAATCGTCGCCGCTTTCTCATTCTGGGAACTGCCGCAGCCGCCGGCACCTCGCCTGCGTTCGCGGCCCCCTCGCCGCTTGGCGCATTCGGCGTCGAAAGTTCGCAGTTCGGGCTCACACCCGGCAGCAGCGAAGACCAGAGCCGCGCGTTCCAGCGCGCCATCGATGAGACCGCACGCAACCGCACGCCGCTGGCGATCGCGCCCGGCAGCTACCGCGTCGGCAATCTGCGGCTGCCCGGCAACGCGCAGCTCGTCGGCGTGCGCGGCGCGACCAAGCTCATCCTCAGCGACAGCGCCTCGCTGCTCAGCACCGTCGGTGCGGAGCACGTTACTTTGTCCGGCCTCGTGCTCGACGGCCAGCGGCGGCGCCTGCCGGAGCGCCGCGGCCTCCTGCATGTCGATAATGCGCGCCGCATCAGGATCGCCGACTGCGAGATCCTCGGTGCCGGCGGCACCGCCATCGCCTGCACCGCGATCGACGGCGAGATCGTCGACACGCTTATTGCCGATAGCGCCGACGTCGCGATCCATTCGTTCGACGCGCGCGCGCTCACGATCGCGCGCAACACCATCACCGGCGCCGGCAACAACGGCATCCAGGTCTGGCGCGGCAAGTCGGGCGACGACGGCACCATCGTCGTCGACAACCGCATCGAGGCGATCGAGAACCGCGCCGGCGGCTCCGGCCAGTACGGCAACGCGGTCAACGTGTTCCGCGCCGCCAACGTGATCGTGCGCGGCAACCGCATCCGCAATTGCGCGTTCACGGCGGTGCGCGGCAACGCCGCCTCCAACCTCCAGGTCGAAGGCAACAGCATCGGCGACGTGCGCGAGGTCGCGGTCTACGCCGAGTTCGGTTTCGAAGGCGCGCTGGTGGCGAACAACACCATCGACGGCGCCGCGATCGGCGTTTCGATCACCAATTTCAACGAAGGCGGCCGGCTGGCAAGCGTCACCGGCAACATCATCCGCAACCTGCTGAGCAAGCGACCGGCCGGCACCGATCCGGGTGACGGCGCCGGCATCGGCATCGCGGTCGAGGCCGACACGACCGTCACCGGCAACGTGATCGAGAATGCGCCGACCGCCGGCATGATCCTCGGCTGGGGCCATCATCTGCGCGACGTCGCCGCCACCGGCAACGTGGTGCGCAAGGCCGACATCGGCATCGGCGTCTCGGTCTCGACCGGCGCCGGCACCGCGCTGATCGCCCACAACATGATCGCGGACGTGAAACGCGGCGCGATCGTCGGCATGGACCGCAAGCGGATCGTGACCGGCGACCTGATGCGCAGCGGCGCCGAGCGCTACGCCAACCTGACTGTGAGCGGGAATCGGGTTCGGTAGGACATGTCTGTAGCCCGGATTGAGCGGAAGCGAAATCCGGGACGATTGTCGAACCACACACCGCGCTCCCGGGTTTCGCTGCGCTCAACCCGGGCTACGATTTCCGCGCAAGCATCCCGGGTGGCCACCGGACCCCGATATCGCTCCGCTGCGACATTACGACATTGTCATTTGCGGACTGGCGGACTCCGACGCCATATTTCCGGCAGACCGTCACGCATCATCAAGGGCCATGCGCATCACCACGCTTCGCCGGTTTCTGATCGGCCTCACTCTTCTCTTCCTGTTTCCCCTCGCCGCCCACGCCGTCATCCATTCGCTGGAAAACCATCCGGATAATTTCCGCACGGCAAACTGGGGAAGCGTCGGCATGCTCGGCGACGCCAGCGCCGACCGCGAGGCGCGACTCCTGATCTTCGCGGGCCGCACCGGCCGCTGGAAAGGGATATTCTCGGTGCATAGCTGGGTGGTCTACAAGCCGGAGGGCGCCGCTACCTGGAGCCGCTATGACGTGGTCGGCTGGGGCAATCCGGTGCGCATGAACGGCTGGGCGCCGGATGGCCGCTGGTATGGCGACGTGCCGCGCGTCCTCCTCGATCTCAAGGGCGCGCCTGCGGAGGCGATGATCCCGAAGGTGAGAAGCGCGATCGCGGAGTATCGCTACCGCAATTACGGCGACTACCGGATGTGGCCGGGCCCGAACAGCAACACCTTCATCGCCGCCGTCCTGCGCGGGGCGCCGGAACTGGCGATGACGCTGCCGCCGAACGCCGTCGGCAAGGATTTCCGCGACGGCTTCTACGCCGGACTGACCGACAGCCGTACCGGCGTCGAATTGTCGATGTTCGGTCTCCTCGGCTTCAAGGCCGGCTGGGTCGAAGGCATCGAGTTCAATTTCCTCGGCCTCGTCGCCGGGCTCGACCTGCGGCACCCCGCGGTGAAACTGCCGGGCTTCGGCCGTATCGGCATCGACAACGGCACCGCGATCGCCGCACCGGCGCGCTGACGCGACATCATCCGCAATCTGACCCCCCTGCATCGCCGCGCTGGCGATGATCGATGTCGGATGCCCCGGTTTTGTGGCAAGCTATCGCGGTCTTCGAGCGCAATCTGACCAGTGGGAGGTCGCGTATGGGCACGAGACGGGTCATCACGACACTGGCGTTGACGGCGGGATTGTTGGTGCTTTCCGATGCGCCGTCGCTTCGCGCGGCGGAAATCCGGGTTCTGTTTCCGGCCGGCCTCAAGGCGGTCACCGACGTCCTGGTGCCGCAGTTCGAGCAATCGACCGGCCACAAAGTGAGCCTCAGCTACGCGAACATCGGAACGCTCACGGACCGCGTCCGCAACAAGGAAGCCGCCGACATGGCGGTGGTGTCCCCGCGGCAATGGGAATCGCTGCACAAGGCGTATCTGTTCAGCGCCGACGTGCGGGTCCGGATTGCTCATGTTGCGGTCGGCGCCGCGGTCAAGAAGGGCGCCAACCGGCCCCCGCTCGGATCGAATGACGAGGTCAGGAAGACGCTTCTAAGCGCCAGCTCGGTGGGCATCAGCAACCCGGAGGGCGGCGGCACGACCGGCAACGCCGCCCTGGTCGTGTTTGAACGGCTGGGCATCACGGATGAGATGAAAGCACGAACCAGGGTGGCGATGGACACCGCCACGCTGTTGCGGGACGTGGCGAAGGGCGAGATCGAGATCGGCATCTCGCCGGCGACGTTCATTGTGCAATCGTCCGCCGTCGACCTTGCCGGCGTGCTGCCGGGCAATCTGCAGATCTACACCGAGTTCGTCGCCGGCATCACCACCTATGCGCAGCAGCCCGATGCGGCGCGCGCGCTGGTCAAGTTCCTGAGATCGCCGGCTGCCGAGCCGGTGTTCAAGGCGATGGGTGCCAACCCGGGATAAGCTCCGTTCACGCGCGTCGTCACGACAATGTGTCGCGACGCAGTCTTCGGAAGGCTGACGCGGGCTGACCCGCGTGCCACCATGGCTCCATGCGCGAGACCCTGCCGCTGCTGGAGCAAATCCCCTTCCCGCCGATCCGGCGCGGACGGCTCGACACGCTGCAGCTCAATGTCGGCTATCGCTGCAATCAGAGCTGCGTGCACTGCCACGTCGATGCGAGTCCGCACCGCACCGAGGAGATGGCGGCGGACGTCGCCGACCTCGCGCTGGCGTTCATCGAGCGGCAGAGACTCGCGACCCTCGACATCACCGGCGGCGCGCCGGAGCTCAACCCGCACTTCCGGCGGCTGGTGACAAGCGCCCGCGCGCGCGGCGTCCGCGTCACGGACCGCTGCAATCTCACCATCCTGGAAGAACCGGGACACGAAGACCTCGCCGCATTTCTCGCGCGCGAGCAGGTCGAGGTCGTCGCCTCGCTGCCGTGCTATCTCGAAAGCAATGTCGATCGCCAGCGCGGCAAGGGCGTGTTCGAGAGGTCGATCCGCGGATTGCGGCGACTCAACGCGCTCGGCTACGGACGTGACGGTACCAGCTTGGTGCTCGATCTCGTCTACAACCCGCAGGGTCCATCGCTGCCGCCGCCGCAACAGGCGCTCGAGGCCGACTACAAGCGCGCGCTGGGGCGCCACGGCATCGTGTTCAATCGCCTGCTCACGCTCGCCAACATGCCGATCAATCGCTTCGGCTCGATGCTGGCGATCAAGGGCGAGTTCGATCGCTATCTCGGCGTGCTGCGCGCCGCCCATGCCGACGCCAATCTCAACCATGTGATGTGCCGCACCCTGGTCTCGGTCGACTGGGAGGGTTTCGTCTACGACTGCGATTTCAACCAGATGCTCGCGCTGCCGCTCGCCGGACCTGGCGTTCATGGGACGCGGCAGCGCGTGCACCTCTCCGATCTGCTCGACGCCGACCTCGCCGGCAATCCGATCCGGGTCGCGGGCCATTGCTATGGCTGCACCGCCGGGCAAGGATCGAGCTGCGGCGGGGCGCTCGCCGCAGCGGAGTGACTGTCGAGGGCAGCGATGGCCCGCCTCTCCATCATCATGCCGGTGCTCGACGAAGGCGAAGGCATCGCCCAGGCGCTCGACGCGCTCGCCGAACTGCGCACGCTCGGCGTCGAAGTCATCGTCGTCGACGGCGGCAGCCACGACGCGACGGTGCCGCGCGCGCGGCTGCGCGCCGACCACGTACTGACGGCGCCGCGCGGCCGTGCGTCGCAGATGAATACCGGTGCCGCCAAGGCGTCCGGCGACGTGCTGCTGTTCCTGCATGCCGATACGCAGCTGCCGCCCGAGGCCGAGCGGCTGGTGCTCGACGGCCTCGCCCGCTCGGATCGGGTGTGGGGCCGCTTCGACGTCACCATCGCGGGGCGGCACCCGATGCTCAGGCTCGTCGCGGCGACGATGAACCTGCGCTCGCGGATCAGCGGCGTCGCCACCGGCGACCAGGCGATCTTCGCGAAGCGTGATGCATTCGACGCCGCCGGCCGTTTTCCCGACATCCCGCTGATGGAGGACATCGCGCTGTCGAAGCGGCTCAAGCGCGTCTCCCGGCCGCTCTGCCTGCGTGCCCGCGCCGTCACCTCGGGCCGGCGCTGGGAAACGCACGGTGTATTTCGCACCATCTTGCTGATGTGGCGGCTGCGACTCGCTTATTTCTTCGGTGCCGACCCGGCGGCACTGGCGGGGCGCTATCGCTATGGCGGCGGCTGAACCGGTTTCGATTGCGGTGCTGGCGAAGGCGCCGGTGGCGGGCTTCGCCAAGACCCGCTTGATTCCGGCGTTGGGCGCCGGCCGCGCCGCGAAGCTGCAGGCGCGGCTGACCGACCGTGCGGCAGAAATGGCCTGTGCCGCCGCCACCGGGCCGGTGACGGTGTGGGCGACGCCGGACGAGACCCATCCGACCTTCAAGATGCTCGCGACCCATCGCGGGGTCGCGCTGGCGCGCCAGCCCGACGGCGATCTCGGCGCGCGCATCCTCGCCGGGCTCAAGGCTCCCGGCGGTCCGACGCTGGTCATCGGCACCGACTGCCCGGCGATGATGCCCGCGCACCTGCGCAAGGCGGCGGACGTCCTGCGCGGCGGCGCCGACGCGGTGGTCTACCCCGCCGAGGACGGCGGCTATGTGCTGATCGGCATGCGCAAGCCGCTGCCGGCGCTGTTCGCCGGCATGCGCTGGAGCACCAGCGGGGTGATGGACGAAACCCGCCGGCGGCTGCGCTACCACCGGCTGACCTGGCAGGAGCCCGTCACGCTGTGGGACGTCGACGTGCCGGAGGATCTTCCGCGACTGCGCGGGCTTGGACTGCTGGATGAGTTTTCGCGGCGGTGATCCCGTGCGAACACCGCTACAGGGCGCGGACCCGCGGCACGACACGGATCGAACGTTATTGTCCCGCGCCAGAACGCCGTAACGCGCCCGGGCATTCCCGAACCGTCGACCATCAATTGGCGGCACGCCGCAGCGTGACCGTGCCCCTGGTCCCCGCGCCGCCGGTCTCATGCGTCCACTTGTATTGACGGGTGCCGTCGGGAAGCACTTCGCCCTCGCCAAGAGGGCTCGGCGATCCCAGCAACTGCTCCGGCGTCCATACACCCATCTTGAACGTCCATCCGCCAGGCGGGCCGATCGGGCCGCCGCGCCCACCATCGCATAGGGCTTCTGCTCTCAGCACCGTTTCTTCGATGTCGCGGATGAAGACTTTCAGCGTGGATCCCTCCTTCGGCGAACTCGTTTCCGTAAAAGCCCCGACCAAAGAAACGCGGAAGCGACCGGGCTGAACCATCCGAAACGAGCAGCCGCCGGTGGAATAGTCGACATGCACTTGTCGACCGGTCATCGTGCCGGTCAAGTTGCCCTTGCCGTCATGATTGAAAACGATGTCGGCCTGGGTCCGGTACACGTCCCGCCCGACCGTGAAGCTGACCTGCGTGAACGTGCCGTAGAAGTCGCCGGTCGGGAATTCGCCGACATCGAAGTCGGTCAACCCGACATGATCCATCGCAGTGGCGGTGAGCCGCACCACCGGCGGCGGATTGGCGGGCACCGTGTAGGTGGCCCTGACCTCGCGCTCCGGCGGCGTGCCGACGCAGCCCGCAGGCGCAGGCGGATAGGTCGGACCGGCGATCAGCCGGTCGCCTTCGCTGTCGGCGACCAGGGTGACGGTCTTGATCCCGCTCTGCCAGGCGTTGGCGTCGTCGCGTGCCTTCATTGTGACGACGATCTGCTGGCCAGGCTGAACCTTGCTGCCCTTGGTCGGCTTGGAGGTGGTAGTGAGTTTAGGCTTCTCCTTGTCCTGTGCGCTATGTGCGCTGATCGCCACCATCCTGGCGAGGCCCTGCTCGCTGACCTCCGAGGTGACCCGCACGGATGGGCCAAAACCTTTCAGGATGGAGGCGATTACGTCCCGGCGCGCGAAAGCGAGGGCTTGGTTCTCTACGCGCAATCTGTCGAGGTCTGCTTTCGTGGTGGTCTTAACGATACCTGGATGCACCCCTGCGAAGACCGTGACATCGACATCGATCGGGCATTTGGAGCCAGCTTGTGCCTGCTGCGCCTTCGTCACAAAATCGACCAGCCAACTGGTGCCGCGGCCAGCGCCGCCGGGCATGTCTGTGCTATCGGGTCCGTTGAAGAGGCGATCGGCCGCGATCGACTGGCTCGGTCCTTTCGGCGCCTGGGCGGCGGATTGTCCCGACGGCACGATCAGGCCGATGCTGCCGAGCGCGAGCGCGGCCGACGTTGCGATCATCGCGATGAAGCGTTCCATGGTCGCTCCTTTCGTAGCCGCGGCGACCGCTCCAAGCCGCAGCCTCACTTGACGTTGATCTCCATCCGCTGACCTTCCTGAAGATCGAGCGGAACGGTCTGGCCTTCGATCTCGATGGTGTATTGGCCGGGCGGCACCGGCAGAATGTGGCCGAAGGACGAGACCACGGCGACCAGGGTGCCGTCGTCCGCGAGCACCCTATGGCCCGCGCCGCTGGCGCCGTTGACCACGATCACCGCGGGGTTGAGCACCTTGCGCTCGCCGGCCTCGACTTCGATGTTGTCCCAACGGGCGTTGCCGAACATCACCGTGAAGGTCGAAGGCATGACGCTGAGCGAGTTCACCGCGTGCGAGATGCTGCCGACCTCGACCCCGGTTTCCCAATCGAGGACCTTGTGACCGGCGTTCGAAGCATTCGGCATCACCAGCACACCGGGGTCGAGCACCGTGGTTTCGCCGGCACGCACCTCCACGCTGCGCCACAGCGTCGGGCCGAAGGCCACGTTGTAGATGCCGGCGGGAAGCTCCATGAATGTCATGTTATGGAAGACCCCAAACGCCTTCTCGGTCTCGGCCTCGGTCACCCTGTGACCCCGGAAGTCCGGATTCTTGATTTGCAGCCGGCCGGGCTTGGGTTTGACGATGGTGATGGTGGTCTTTTTCTGCGGCACCGGCTTCTGCTCGGACGGCGGCGGCTCCGGTTTGGCGGCGACGGCGGCGCCGAGGCGGGCGCCAAGATCGGCGGCGCCGGAGGCGTCCGAATAGGTGCCGCGCGCCACCCGCGCCATGCACTGGAGCTGGAAGCGCGCCGCCGCATCGACATTGAAACCGATCGTGTGGATCGTCAGCCGCGCGTCCGCGGCGGCCAGCGCCTTGGCCGCGGCGCAGGGATCGCCCGGACAGGTTTCTTTGCCGTCGCTCACCAGAACGACGGTGCGGCTGCCTGGCTCCTGGGCGATGTCGGTCGCGGCAAGCTGGATCACATGGGTGATCGGAGTGTAGCCCTGCGCCTTGATCGCCTGCGTCTTGGCGAGAATGGCGGCGCGGTTGGCGGCCGCCGGAGCGAAGTCGACCAGGAGCTCGGTATCCTTGCAGTTGCGCTCCCGGGTCGGCGACTGGTGGCCATACACGCGGTAGGAAATCCGCAGGTTGGGATCGAGCTTGGCGACGAAGGCGGCGACCGCCGCCTTGGCGGCCTCGATCCGGGTGCCGCCCGTGCCGAGCTTGGCGTTCATCGAGCCCGAGGCATCGAGAATAAGCGCGATGCTGCGGCCCTCCTGGGCGGGCGCGGCAAGCGTGGAGGCGAACAGAAGTGTTGCGGCGAAAGCAAAACGGGACATGGCAATCCTCCAGAGCTTCCCAGGAAGGCTGCGGCTATGGCCGCTGCCTAGCCGCTGAATTGCGGGCGGTCTTCGGCTTCACGGTCCAGGCCGGCGCCACACCTCGGATTTGATTTTCACCGCAACGATCCGCTCAATGGTCATGGCCCGACATCATGAGATGATGGCGGCCGAAATCTTGCCTCCGCCAACACGGGCGGATAGCGGCGGCGGCCAGATGCAATCAGACCCGCGGGGCCGGCGCCTCACCCATTTGAGTGAGGCAGCAGGTGGTATAGTGTGGGTCGAGGCGGCGATACGGAGTTGGGCATGGCTCGACCACCGGGAATGCGCGGCTGGTCGGGCGACGAGGCCAAACTCCTCGATCTCGTCGGGGCCATGTATGACGCCGCGCTGGCACCGCAGGAACTGCCGCGGGTGCTGTCGCGATTGGCGCGACTCTGCGGTGGCATCTGGACGCCGCTGTCGGTGATTCCGATTGCGCACCAGGGCAGCACACTGACCGTGCAGAACGCCGACGTCGACCCGGGCTTCCTCACCTTCTTCCACCAGAACTACACGACGCCCGACCGCAACCCGTCAATTCCGCGGATCATGGCCATGCCGCAGGGAAGGGTCGTGCTGCGCGAGGAGCATTACAGCGACGCGGAGTGGGAACGCATTGACATGTACCGCGATGTCTATGTGCCGATTGGCGGTTACGCCTCGCTCGGCGCACCATTGCTCAAGACGCAAGATTATTTCGCCCTGGTTGGGATGGTGCGGGCGAAATCCAAGGGTGAGTATGAATCGCGCGAGTTGAAGCTGCTCGAACGCGCCATACCCCATTTGCAGCGCATGATGCAGATTTTGCTGCGCCTCGACGCACTCGAGGCCCGCCAGGCCACCGACGAGGCGCTGTGGGACCGGCTGCCCTTTGGCGTCTTTATTCTCGATGATACCGGCCGCATCCTCTGGGGCAACCGCATGGGTGAATCGATCCTGACGGAAAATGACGGCCTTGCCAGCCGCGGCGACCAGCTGTTTGCGAGCGCCAGCGATCAAAATACAGCGTTGCATCGGCTGATCGGCGAGGCCGCATTGACCAGAACAGGGCGCGGGCTCAGTGCCGGCGGCGCGCTCGCGCTCTCGCGGCCCTCGGCGCGTCAGCCGCTCGCCGTGCTGGTGGCGCCGTTCGCCGCTGCCCAGGTTGCGCAACTGATGCCCGGCCGCCATTCCGCCGTGGTCGTGATGGTGAGCGATCCCGCGGCCAAACCGCAGGCGGCGCCGCAGCTGCTGTCCGCGCTTTATGGCTTGACCAGACGCGAGGCAGCGCTTGTCTCCTTACTGCTCGAAGGCCTCGATTTGCGTGACGCCGCCGAACGACTCGGGCTTGCCATGAACACGGTACGCACGCATCTGCGCGCGGTGTTTCACAAAACCGGCACTCGCCGTCAGAGCGAGCTCATCGGTCTCTTGTCGCGCAGCATCGCCATGCTCGGCCGCGCCGACTGACGGCGAGAACCGGACCGCGCAAGTCGGGCTAAGGCAACCGCCGGCGCATTGACGGCTCTGCGACTCAGCTCAGCCTTATCATCACCAGCCCGACGACGATCATCAGCGCCGCGGCGACGCGCGGCATCAAGAGCGGCTCTTTCAGGAACACGACGGCGAGGATCGTGCCGAACAGCACGCTGGTCTCGCGCAGCGCTCCCACGAGCGCAATAGGCGCGACCGTCATCGCCCAGATCGCGATGCCGTAGGACGTCACCTGCATGACGCCGCCGCCGGCGCCAAGCTTCCAGTGCTGCGCCATTAATGCAAAGACGGCGCGGCCGCGCCGCACCAACGCATAGATCGCCATCGCCACGCCGATACCGATGAAGATCGCAGCCGTGTAAGCGTGCGCATTGCCGGCGGCACGCGCGCCGACGCCGTCAACCAGCGTGTAGGCGCAGATCGTCACCGCGGTCAGGAGCGCAAAGCCGATCGCACGCCGGTCGAGCCTGGCGAGATCACGGCCGCCGCGCAGCGAGAGCAGCAACACGCCGGCGGCGAGCACTGCGATGCCGAGCCAGCCGAGCAAGCCGATATGCTCCTGGAGCCACACCGCCGCGCCGGTCGCCGTCATCAGCGGCGCCGCGCCGCGCGCGAGCGGATAGACGAGCCCCATGTCGCCGGCGGCGTAGCTTTCGATCAGCGCCGCAAAATAGACGATATGGATCAACACCGACGCGATCACCCATGGCCAGGCGGCAACGGCCGGCCATCCGGTGAACGGCAGCATCGCCAAGCCGACCAGCGCCGCGCCGATCGAGATCAGGATCGTCGTGGCCAGCGGATCGAGCCCGCGCTTGACCGCGGCGTTCCAGCCGGCGTGGCAGAGCGCGGCAAACAGCACGGCAATGAAGACGAAGGAATCCACTGGAGTATTCCCCGGTTAAGCTGACTCGCTCTCTCCCGCTCGTCCCCGCGAAAGCGGGGACCCAGGTTAGCTCAAGACTGGATTCCCGCTTGCGCGGGAATGAGCGGGGAAAGACCCGTTTCAGGTAACCGCACTAGTCGCGGTAGCCGGCGCCGGGCCACAACTTCGGGGCGGCGCGGGCATACTGCTTCGGGCGGGCGACCTCGGCGCCGAGCTCCGCTGCCGCGTGCCAGGCCCAATGGGGGTCGTCGAGGAACGCCCGTCCCAGCGCCACCATGTCGGCTTTGCCTTCGGCGACGACGGCTTCGGCCTGTTTAGGCGTCGCGATCAGCCCGACCGTGCGGGTCGCGATTGCGACCTCGCGCTTCACCTGTTCGGCGAAGGGCACATTGAACCCGGGCGTCGGCGCGCGCTGCGCATCGGCGGTGATCGCGCCGGAAGAGACGTCCACATAGTCGAGCCCCGCCGCCTTGAGTTCGCGCGCGAACACGACGGCGTCGTCCGCGGTGAGCCCGCCGTCGACCCAGTCGGTGCCGGTGATGCGCGCGCCGACCGGCGTGCCTTTGGGCACCTGCGCCCGCACCACGCGCGCGACCTCCAGCGGAAAGCGCATGCGCCCTTCGAGGGCGCCGCCGTAGTCGTCGTTGCGCCGGTTCGACAGCGGCGACACGAAACTGTGCAGCAGATAGCCGTGGGCCATGTGCAGCTCGATCGCGTCGAACCCGCACCGCACCGCTCGCGCCGCGGCGGCGGCAAAGGCGTCGCGCACCGCGTCGATGTCGTCCTGCGTCATCGCGCGCGGCGCCGCCCAATCGGCGCCGAACGGAATGGCCGACGGCGCGATCGTCTGCCATGGATCGGGCGGCGCGGTGCCGCCCTGCCCTCGCCCCTCCCACGGCGCGCGCGCCGAGCCTTTGCGTCCGGCGTGGGCGAGCTGGACGGCGATCTTCGCCGTGCCGATCCGGTGACAATGATCGACGATGCGCGTGAGCGCCGCTTCGCAGGCGTCGGAGTAGAGGCCGAGGCAGCCATGGCTGATGCGGCCGCGCCGCTCCACGTCGGTCATTTCCGCCACCACGAGACCGGCGCCGGAATTGGCCAGCATGCCCAGATGCGTCAGGTGCCAGTCGGACGCCACGCCGTCGTTGGCGCTGTACTGGCACATCGGGGAGACGACGATGCGGTTCGCAACGTCGAGGTCGGCGAGCCGGATGGGCGAGAACAATACGCTTGTCATGCAACTCTCACTAAAGCCTTCCCTGCATGGCGCATGTCCTCGGGACTGCGCCTCAGGCCGCGTCGCGGTCGATCACCGGTGCTTCCGGCTGAGGTGCCGGCGGCGGGCCAGGACAGAGCCGCCGGTGCTGTTCCAGGATCGCCGCCCAGCGGTCGCAAATCTCGGCGACCTCGCGGGTTTGCGCAAGCAGCTCGTGTTCCTCGTAATACCGCGTCCAGCGCCCGTTGCTATAAAGCTCGGCAAAGTAGTCGCGCCGCCTCTCGGCGAAGTCGCGCCATCTCTCGGCAATCTTGCCGAATTTCCGGAATGCAGGCCGATCGGTCATCAGGCAGCGCAAGCGTGCCGCGCATGGGCGGCGGTGGGTCACGACGAACGGGTTCAATCGACATCGACGGACGCATCGCTCACAAAACCTGGCTCACAAAACCTGTGCACGACTGACATTTCAAACTTATGCACAGGCCCTGGTGATTCGCCTACCCCGGTGTGGTGGAGGTGACGACGCCGACCGGCCTGGACGGCGCGCAAAGAAAAACCCTCCCGGAGGGGTGGTCCGGGAGGGTCATTTGATCGGCGCAGGGGGATCGGGGGGCGGGAGCGCCGATCGGGGGCTGTGAAACTTGGAGAGGCCGGGCATGGCCTGTACGTACATTGGTCGCTGCGGGCCGGGAAAAGGTTCACCGGGTTCAGAGAAAAAGCTAAAGATTTTTTCGGGCTTCCAGATTTCAGCCTAAACCATTGTTACAATTAGCTATTGGCTTGCCTGCCCGGCCGTGCTGGCGGGGGTGATGGCCGCCGCAGGGGCCGCGTGGGCCTCCGGGGCGGCCGGCAGGATCGCCATCACCGCCCGGTGGGCGTCCACCAGCCCGGCCCCGAACAGCGGGTCGATGCCGGGATTGCCGAGGTCGCGGGCCGTGCTCATCAGCGCCCGGCGCACCGCCTCCGGCGTGAGGCCCGGGTTTCGTTCCAGCATCAGCGCGATCACGCCGGTGATCTCGGCGGCCGAGAACGACGTGCCCGAGGTGATGCGGCAGTCGCCGCCGACCGTCGGCAGTACCAGGTTCACGCCCGGGGCGGCGATCGCGATGTGGTTGCCGCGAACGGCCATGCGATAGATGCGGTCGTCCTCGTCGGTCGCGGTGACCGCAATCACGAAAGGCAGCGCGGCGGGATATTGCGGGGGCGACGTCGGGCCGTTGTTGCCGGCGGCGGCGACCAGGATGATGCCGCGCCCGCGCGCCACGTTCAGGTGGCGCTCGATCAGGGGATTGTGGTCGCCGGCAAAGCTCATGTTGATGACGCGGGCGCCGCGCAGCATCGCCCACTCGACCGCCTTGACGATGTCGCTGGTCGTGCCGTCCATGCTGCTGCGCTGGGTCCCGAACGCCCGCGCCGCCAGGATGTGGACGCCGGGCGCCGTTCCGCGCAACTGGGCCCGTGCGGCGATGGCGCCGACGATTGACGTGCCATGCGCGTGGACACGGTCGCCGCGCCCGATGGCGTCGTAGGTGTCGACGCTCAGGCCCGCCAGCTCCGGATGCTGCGTATCGACGCCGCCGTCGATGACGGCGATCAACACGCGATGGCCGCTGGCGAGCTCATGGGCTTGCGTCATCCGCATCCGCGCCAGCGCGTATTGCTCGAGGCTGCACCCGGGCGCCGCCGCGGCTTGTTGCAACATCACGATCTGGTTCAGCTGGACGGTAAAGCCCTCGGCAGCGAGGGCGCGCACGACCGCCGGCGCCGGGCGGCGGTCGTTGATCCGCAGACGCCGGATCGACGTGTTGGTGAACTGCAGATTGATCGATTCGACCTGGGTCAACCGGTGCCGCCGCATCAGCGCCGCCATGGTCTGCGGCGAGACGTTGCCGGCGACCTCGACCAACACCTCGTTCGGCACGTAGCGGCCCGAGGTCGTGGGCGGCTGCCGCGGAGGCTGTCCGCCACCGCCACCTCCGCCTCCGCCACCACCGACGTTCGCGGGAGGACCCGACGGACCGCCCGGCACGCTGACGACGGTGTCGCCCGGCGGATAGAACGGCGGAATCGGGAAGCGCGGCCGCCGCGGACGCTGATCGCCCTTCGGACGGCGGTTGTCCGCGGTGTTGTCGTTGCCCGGATAGCGGCCACCGCCCATTCCCATGCCGCCCATTCCACCCATGCCGCCCATGCCAAGGTCGGTCACCTGGCCCCCAGGACGGCGCGGTCCGGACATGCCGCCCGGCATGCCCGACTTCGACAACGTGCCTGCGATGCCGCCGGCGATCTGGAAACGGTTCGGCCCGCCGCCGCTCGAGAATCCGCCGCCCGCGAATCCGCGCGAGCCCTGCATGCGGAAGCCCTGCGCCGAGGCATCGTCAATGGCCGGTGGCGATACCAGCGCGACGCCGGCAACGAGCGCGGCAGGCACGACCAGCGACGGCCGCGCAACGGCGTGAATGGCGGATGTGAAGGCGGCGCAGAAACCCATGGTTTCAGCTCCCAAAATGGCCGGCCCCGCCGCGGCCACAAGGCACCGGCGTCAGATCAGCCTGACGCCGTGAATGAGCAGTTAGTTCTTCGGCGCGATGAACGCGACGATGTTGGTCTCGGCCCGCATGCGGCGGATCGCGCTGTTGAAGTCGTTGTCCGACATCGGCGACGCGGCGAGCTGGAGCTCGTACATGCCGCCGCGGTTCGGACCCTGCACCACGGCTGCCTTGTTGACGTCGAGGAAGCGGGTCACTTCGGCAAGCGTCGCGTTGGCGGTGAAGCGCACAACCGCGCGCTGGTTCGACAGCGCCGGGTCGCTCGCCAGGGTGTGGCTCGCGGGCGTGTCCTGGTTGCGGACCACGACGGTGGTCAGGACCGCCGCCTGCACGACCAGCGCGAGCGCAGCCGCGGTGCCGGCATAAGCCAGGGTACGCGGGCTGAAGCTCGACATGAATTCGACGACGCGGGCGGTGAAGTTGAACGAGGCCTTCTTGGCCACCGGTGCCTCGGCGTCGATCGCGGAGAACAGCCTTTCCATCGCCCGCGCCGACGGGGCGCCGAGCGTCTCGTTGAGATGGATGGTCTCGTTGAGCTCTTCGCGGACCAGCTCATAACGGCGGGCGAGCTCGCGGTCGCCAGCGAGCGCCTGTTCGACGCGATCGCTGTCACGACGGCTCAGCGTGCCGGCGGCGTGCCACGGAAGCAGGGCCTCGATGTCCTGGCGCTCGGGCGCCTCTCGGTTCAAGTTCATCATGGCCAGCCTCTTTCAATTCCTGCTGCCTTAAGCAGCTCTGCCAATCTCTTGCGCGCGTAGAACATGCGCGTCTTTACGGTGTTTTCCGGGATTCCAACGATCTGGGCGACTTCTTCCACAGACTTCTCGTGGTAGTAGACCAGATCGATGATCTCCCGATGTTCTGCCGAAAGTTTCGCAAGACACTTCCGGATCGCCGCACTTTTGTCCTTCTTGTCGAGGGCAACTTCCGGATCGTCAGAGGGATCCTCGATTGCCTCGGCCGCCTCGTCATCCAGTTCTTCGTCCGGACGACGCCGTAGCGCCGACAGGGCTTTGAACCGTGCGATCGCCAGCAACCAGGTGGAAACCTGCGACCGCCCCTCGAACCGACCAGCCTGACGCCACACGTCAAGAAACACTTCGCTGATCAGATCCTCGGCAACCGACTCGTCACGCACCAGACGCAACACGAACCGGTAGACCCGTACGTGGTGCCGCGCGAACAGCACCTGCATGGCAAGCCGATCGCCGGTTGCAATGCGTCCGATAAGGACATCGTCCGGAGTGGATTGCATTGCCTGACGGCCGACTCGTTAGGTTAGTCGCAGAGGGGTGCGACCAGGTTCAAACGTACCGGAAGGATTAAGCATACGTGGAAGCCCCTACCCCTAGTGGCTCCCGCGTGGAACCCGGGCCCGATCACCCCGGGAACGGCCGCATGATAGCGCAAATTTCGCCCGCCGACCCTGGCCTGCGAAAAAACCTGTAGATTCATGACCCTAACAGCACCCATCGGCACCACCCAGCCCTGCTCAGGTACCGACCCGAAGCGGGGCATGGAGTTTCCGCAGGGCAGCCAAAGCCGATAGCGCGGTAATCTTTCCGGTTTTCGGATTTTCCGAGGGAATGTTCTCGATGGTTAACGAAAACCGGGCGGAATCCGCCTCGACCTCGATGGTGTGGCAGTTCCGCTCGACCGCG
Organism: Xanthobacteraceae bacterium; assembly: GCA_019745775.1. Taxonomy (GTDB): domain Bacteria; phylum Pseudomonadota; class Alphaproteobacteria; order Rhizobiales; family Xanthobacteraceae; genus VAZQ01. The sequence goes on from JAIESR010000106.1 coordinate 53,127, forward strand.
GGGTCGGCCCAAATGTCGATCGTGGTCTGATCCGGCCCGATGCCGGCGAGCGAGAGGGCGGCCGCCACATTCACGTTCGCCGGGAACCCGGCCGCGGCCTCGCGCGCATTGCCGCTGAACACCAGCTTGGGGGCGTTGAGTCCCTCCACCGAAATATTGTTGGCGACCAGATGGGGGGCACCGACCAGGCCCTTGGGCGGCTTACGGGTGGTCATCCGGACGGAATTGATCTTGCCCTCGGCCGCGGCGGTGACGGCATCGAGCCCCAGCAGCGCGCCGGTCGGTACCATGATCTGGCCACCCCGTTCCCGCGCGAGCTCCACCAGGTGCGGTCGCGGCAACAATGCCCCGGCGCTCAGCACCATGACCGCCTTCCCGGCCTCGAGCATGGGCCGGCAGATGTCCTCGATCACGGCAGCCGGCGCGCATTCGACCGCAAGGTCGGCGTGGTCGGGGATCGCCGCGAGGCTGACGACCGGGCTGGCGATCCCCTGCTGATCGAGCCAGGCCTGCGCCTTGGCCCGATCGCCGGCCGCGACGCAGGCGAGCGCCAGGCCGGGGATGCCGTCATGGAGCCGGCGCGCGAGCACCCGCCCGATGGCGCCGAGGCCGGCTATGGCAACGCGCGTCTCAACACCCGGCATCTGACCATCCGAATAGGGGGCGACTCCGATCCGAACCGGTCATACGCGCGCGCGTTATCGCCGACAAGCGCCGACAGTGCGCTCGCTGGTCGCGTTGACCGGGGCTGCACAATCGGCCCATGTCACGCGACATCACGGGAGGAAAATGATGCTTGAGCGAATTTCTCTGGCAGCCTTGGGCGCCCTTATCGCCCTGACGGCCGGCGCCTCGGCGCAGAACTATCCCACCCGGCCGGTAACCATGGTCATCCCGTTCGCTGCCGGCGGTCCGACCGACGTGCTCGGCCGCGTTGTCGGCGCCCGCATGAGCGAGATCCTGGGCCAGCAGGTCGTCATCGAGAACGTCGGTGGCGGCGGCGGCCAGACCGGCTCGCGCCGCGTGGCGGACTCCAGACCCGACGGCTACACCTTCGTGCTCGGCACCGTCGGCACCCATGCGCAGGGGCAGACGCTCTACAAAAAACCGCTCTACAACTCGATGACCGACTTCACGCCGGTCGCTTTGCTGGCGGAGGTTCCGATACTCCTCACCGTGAGGAAAGACCTGCCGGTCAAGGACTTTAAGGAATTCGTCGAATACGCGACCAAGAACCAGAACAAGATGCAGTTCGGTTCGGCCGGCGCCGGGTCGGCCACGCATCTCGGATGCGTGCTGCTCAACTACCTGCTCAAGACCAACATCAACCATATCCCCTACAAGGGCACCGGGCCCGCGATGATCGACCTGGCCGCCGGACGCATCGACTTCCTCTGCGAGATCATCACCACCGCCAAGCCTCACGTCGACCAGGGCACCGTCCGCGCGATGGCGATCTTCGACAAGACACGCTCGAAGGCTTTGCCGAACCTGGCGACCGCGATCGAACAAGGCGGCCCCAACGACCTGATCGCCTATACCTGGAACGCGATCTTCCTGCCCAAGGGCGCGCCGCCTGAAATCGTGAACCGGCTCAATGCGGCAGCGGTCGAAGCGATGAAGTCGCCGCAGGTCGCCGACAAGCTCGCCGGCCTCGGGGCGAAAATCGCAACGGCGAACGAAATGACGCCGCAATACCTCGCCGATCTGGTGAAGAGCGAGATCGCGAAATGGTCGGTCCCGATCAAGGCGTCCGGCGTCATCATCGACTGAGCCCACAGCCTCCCACAGCCTCCCACCGCCTCCATCGTCGCTGGGATCGTGGTCCGATTCTAACATTCGTGTCCCGTCTCCGCGGACGCGAATGCAATCCACGCCACTGGCGCCGGGACTGGCCATGCGCGCATCTGGTCGACCCCGCCTTGACGCGAGGTCGCCAATCGGCCCAAGTCGGGCGATTTCCAGGGAGGAAACGCATGGTCAATAAGCTTTCCAGCGCCGTGTTCGGCGCACTGATTATCCTGACGGCCGACGCCTCAGCGCAAACCTTCCCAAACAAGGCGGTCACGATGATCATCCCGTTCGCCGCCGGCGGACCAACCGACGTGCTCGGCCGGATTGTCGGCATCCGCATGGCCGAAATCCTCGGCCAGCAGGTGGTGATCGAGAACGTGGGTGGCGCCGGCGGCATGACCGGCTCCCGACGCGGCGCAGACGCGGCGCCGGACGGCTACACGATGGTGCTGGGCACCGTCGGCACCCATGCCCAGGGCCAGACCCTCTACAAGAAACCGCTCTACGACGCGGTCGCCGATTTCACACCGGTCGCGTTGCTGGCCGAAGTCCCCATCGTCCTGATTACCCGCAAGGAGCTGCCGGCCAACAATTTCAAAGAGTTCGTCGCCTACGCCAAGGCGAACCAGGCCAAGATGCAATACGGCTCGGCCGGCGTCGGCGCGGCCTCTCACCTTGGCTGCGTGCTTCTCGACTACGTGATGGGCACCAAGATCACCCACGTGCCGTATCGCGGCACCGGACCTGCCACGCAAGACCTGCTCGCCGGGCGCATCGATTTCCTGTGTCAGGCCATCACGGCCGCCAAGGCGCAGATCGACGCCGGTACTGTCCGTGCGCCGGCGCTGCTCGACGCGGTGCGCTCGCCGGCCCTGCCGAACGTGCCGACCGCGCTGGAACAGGGCGTCAAGGGTCTCGAGGCATATACGTGGAATGCGCTCTTCCTGCCGAAGAATGCGCCGCCCGCGGTGGTCAAGACTCTCAACGCCGCCGCAGTCCGGGCGCTCAAGACACCCGAAGTGCGGGATCGCCTCCAGTCGCTGGGCGCTCAGATCGTCGCCGACGATCGCACCTCGCCGGAATACCTGGCCAAGTTCGTGAAGAGCGAAATCGAAAAGTGGGCCGCACCGATCAAGGCGTCCGGCGTCGTCGCCGACTGATCGGCCATACCACGCTTGCACATGGCCGGGGCAAATCCCCGGCCATGCTGTTTTCCGGCCTTCCCTACGCCAGCTCGATCGGCTCGCTGATCTCGTGGCGGAACTGCAGCGAGCCGATGGTGATCACCCCCTGCGCCGTGAGCTTCTCACTGCCCTTGAGCTTGCCCTCCGCGAGCGCCTGCCGGACCGCCTTCTCGATCTCGCGCTGCCCGGTCACGCCGAGCGTCTTGAGGAACTTGCGGATGCTGGCGTTGAATACATCCTCGTTCATGGTGCTTCCTTTCGCGATACCGGCCCCTGGAGAACCAAGCCGCGCGGCGGCGACGTAGGGGCTGTTCGAAACTTTACAATTCCTTAATTCAGTCAAGTTGTGGCCATCGACGCAAGGGCGAATGGACGTTTCCCGACATGGCAAGGGAAACGATTCCATGGCGACCTTCCGCATGACCGCGTCCGCGGGCGCGGTTCTCATTGCTGCTTTCACGGCAGTTGTTCCCGCGACAGCGCAAGCGCAAGGACCCGGCGCCCCGCTGGAACTCGCACCTGGCCCCAACCAAGCCCGACCGGCGACGCGCGCCGCCATCAGAAACAAGGATGCCGCAAAGCCGGCCGCGAAGGCGCCTGCCAAGGCAATTACCACCAACACAACGGCCAGGGCAGCGCCGCGCCAGAACACGGCGGCGGCGCAACCGGCTCCGAAGGCCGCGAGAGTCAATTCGCGCACGGCTGCCGGATCGCTCGCTCGCCATCAACAGCTGACCGGCCCACATGCGCCGCTCGCCCGCTACGCCCACCCCCAGCCGGTCATCCGCGCCGCCGTCGTGCCCTACCTCGCCGTGTCGCGTCCGGTTTTCCGCCGCGGCACGCGCGACGCGCCAATCGTCGCGCGCAGCCCCGCCGCCGATGCGCCACAGGATCGCGTGATGCGCGGACGCGATACGGTTTCGCTGGTTGCGATGTTGCCGTGGTGGCGCAACAACCGCATGCAAGACGTCAACTACGGAAGCGAGGCGGCCGAAAGCAAAGTGATCGAAGCCGCCGCCGTGTGGCTCGCCGCGAATGAAGGCGAAACGGCCGGCGAGCCTGATGCGCGCGACGTCATGGCGGCACCTGTGGAAGAAGCGATCGAGGTCGCCGAGTCCGGCACGATCAACGACATCGACCTCGCCGCGCACCCGGACTCGGGAATCCCGACGCCGACCTTCTTGCAATCGCTGCTGGCGCTGATCGGCGGCGCGGCCGCGGCGGCCGCCGCCTCGGCGCGCCTTCTGTTCAGCTAGGCATCTGGGCGGATAGACCCCTCCTCCGCTCGCCGTAGCTCAAACTGAGCGCAGGCGGGTCGTGGGAACGAGCGGGCGTGAACGCGCATCAGGGCTGTGCTAAGCCTTGGGCCCGCCTTTACGCCATGTCATCCGCGAGGCTTCGAACGTGTCCCGCCAAAAATTGTCCCTGGCCTGCGGCCTTTATGACCGCACCGACGCCTTGCGCACCGGCGACGTCGAAGTCGACGGCATCGACATCGACTTCGTCGCGATCTCCAACCCGCGCGAAATCTTCGACCGCATGGGCGGCAAGCAGGAGTTCGACGTCTCGGAATTCTCCTCGTCCGAATTCATCAGCCGGCTCGGCCGCGGCGACAAAACCTTCGTCGCCCTCCCGGTGTTTCCGTCGCGCGTGTTCCGCCACGGCTACATCTACATCAACCGCAAGGCCGGCATCCGCGCGCCCAAGGACATCGCCGGCAAGCGCGTCGGCGTACCGGTCTACACCATGACCGCCGCGGTCTGGATCCGCGGCCATCTGATGCACCAGTACGGCGTCGATCTGTCGAACTGCCGCTGGCTCGAAGGCGCCATCAATCACGCCGGCTCGCACGGCGAGCCGAGCGCGCCGCCGCTGTTGAAACCGATCAAGGTCGAACGCGATCCGCAGGGTCGCTCGCTGAGCGAGCTGCTCGCGAAGGGCGAGATCGACGTCATCATGGGCACGCAGCATCCGATCCCGCATCCCGACATCGCCCCGCTGTTTCCCGATGCGCGCGCCGTCGAGCGCGCATTCGCCAAGGCGACGCGCATCTTCCCGATGATGCACCTGGTGGTGATCCGCCGCGACGTGCACGAGCGCGATCCCTCGATCGCGCCGCGGCTCTACAAGGGCTTCGTCGACGCCAAGAACCTGGCGCTGGCGCGGCTCAAGCGCGGCCACCCCCTGATGCTGCCGTGGCTGCACCAGGACATCCACGAACTCGACGAAGTGTTCGGCGGCGATCCCTACCCCTGCGGCATCGAGGCCAATCGCCCGAGCCTCGACGCTCTGATGCAATACATGGTCGAGCAGCACTTCATCGCGCGGCCGATCCCGTTCGAGGATGTTTTCGAGCCGGTTGACAAGGCGCTGCGGTGATCGTTGGCTGAGCGCCATATTCCGCTCGTCCCCGCGAAAGCGGGGACCCAGGCTAGATCAAGACTGGATTCCCGCTTTCGCGGGAATGAGCGGTGAGGGCGCGCATCGATTGAGGGCGACAAAAATGGGCCTGGAGCAAGTGGGAACAACGGCGGCGGCGGCAGTCGACTACGACCGCTACCGGCTGCGCCGTTTTGTCGAGGAACTCGATCCGGCGGAGATCGAGCGGCGCCGCGGAGCGAGCAACCTCGCCGACGTCGCCGCCACCCTCGAAGGCAATCCCAAGGCCGTGCTGTTCGAAAATGCCGGCGGCCATCCGCTGATCGGCAACGCGCTCGCGAGCCGGGCGCGCTTTGCCAAGGCGTTCGGCACCACACCGCAGAAGCTCCTGCCGGAGATCCTGCGCCGGCTGCGCAGCAAGCCCGAATTCGTCGAAGTGGGCCGCAAGGAAGCGCCGGTGCAGCAGGTGGTGATGACCGGCGCCGATATCGACCTGACCAGGCTGCCGGTGCACCTCCAGCACGGAAAGGACGGCGGTCCCTATATCTCCGCCGGCATGGACTTCGCGCGCGATCCCGCGACCGGGCTCGTCAATGTCGGCTTGCGCCGCTTCATGGTGCGCGGCCGCGACACCACCGGCATCGACTTGGTAGCCCCAAGCGACCTGCGCAACATCTATCTCGCGACGCTGGCGCGCGGCGAGCGGCTGCCGATGAGCGTCGTGGTCGGCGGGCATCCGGTCGACTATTTCGGCGCCACCATGCGCATGCCCGGCGACGAGATGGCGCTGCTCGGCTCGCTGCGGGCCGCGCCGATGCCGCTGGTGAAGAGCGTCACCAACGATCTCTTCGTGCCCGCCGACGCCGAATGGGTGATCGAAGGCTATCTCGGCGAGGAGGGCTACAAGGAGCCGGAGGGTCCTTACGGCGAATTCCTCGGCTACTACGGCGGCGTCAAGACCAATCCGATCTTCTACGTCACCGCGATCACGCGGCGCGAGGACGCGCTGTTCCAGACGCTGACCATCGGCGGCCCGACCATGAGCCGCACCGACACCGCGCAGCTCTGCACGCTGCGCACCGAGGTGCTGATCTGGCGCGCGCTCGAAAGCGCGGTGCGCGAGCCGGTCGCGGTCTACGCGCCGCCGGCGACCGGCGGCGTCTACAACGTGCGCATCGCGATCCGCCAGCGCGTGCCGGGCGAAGCGCGCAACGCCATCGCCGCGGCGTTCGGCTCGCTCGCCAACGTCAAGAACGTGTTCGTGGTCGATCCCGACGTCGACATCTTCTCCGACGAGCAGATGGAGTGGGCGCTGGCGACGCGCTTCCAGCCCGACCGCGACTTCGTGGTGGCGAGCGCGTTCCGCACCATCCCGCTCGATCCGTCGCTGGAGAGCCACGGCAGCCTCGGCGCCAAGGCCGGCTACGACCTCACCATGCCGATGGGCGCCGGCAAGAAGCTCGAATCCCAGATCCCGGCGCCGCCGCACTACCAGGGCGCGCGCTTTGCGTCGGTCGAGGCGGCGCTCGCCGACGGCCCGAAATTCTTCGAGGACCTGATGACCGCGCTCGGCTCGAGCGACGGCCGCGAGATCGTGCGCGACCTCGAGGCGCTGCGGCAGAAGGGCCGGCTCAAGCGCGATCCGGCGGAAGGGCGCTACTCGCTAACCGACTAGAGCCGGTAGCGATTGCGCGCTGGCCGGACATCCGCCTGGCAAGAGCGGTAGATGCACCCGGCTGATCAGGGCGATTCTCGACGCGCTTGCCGTAGCATACGCCGTCTCCTGACAAAAGAATTGATGGGCAGCCAGAGAAAAACCGCGGCGGCGACTATATAGAAAGCGACAAAGAAAATGAATTCGAGCGGCGCGTCCGCAAGCGAAATAAGAGAGCCGGCTGCCAGACCTGAGATAGCATACGGTGCTCCTCTCCAAATCGTGCCAATCAGTCTACTTGCTGCAAAACCACCCATCAGCAAAACGCCAACCAATGCCACCCGCTGCCCAAACGGCAACGGAACGTGACGCGCCACCTCAAGGCGGCTATGGGAAGGCGGCTCTTCTGGCTCCTGATCGATCTCGGAAATAAAATCGTGCCCGAAAAGCTTTCCCAATGACCTGAGTTGAGCCGGTCTCAGGTAAACAATGGTGGCGGCATTGCTGTCCAAGAATGCGGCGAAGAGGCCCTGTGCTTCCGGGGGCAGTCGCTCATTAAGGCGCCGCACCACGGACCAGTCGAAACCCTTCCCCGCAATAAGGTCGAAGGGCGCACAGCCGTCCTGCTGACGGATCGTTATCTCCACGCGCGAGGATGGACCGTATTGCCCCTGCCTCACGACGCCTGTTGCAGTGACCGTTGCGCCCGCACTCGGCCATTCCTCGCCCGCCAGCGCCATGATCGAAGCGACGACCTCCGCATACACCCCCTCGCCGGCGCCGTCGAAACAGTGGTCCTGGTAGTGGATCGCATTCGCAAACACTTGTTCCGAGCCTTCCAGAGCGAGACCGATCCAGGTCCGCGGCAAGGGCGGGTCCGGAAAGCTGATTCCTTCAAGTTCCTCGACCTTCCGACGCGCCAATTCCGGGAATTCCCGTTCCGGGAAAAGCGGCTTCAATCCGATCTCTGCAAGCTGCGAAATCGCGGCCGCTATTTTTGGCGCGTCGCCGACAGATAGTTTGCGGAACGAAGCAACGTCTGACATGTGACACGTGTCTATTGTCGCGACTGCAATTGGGGGATTAAAGCGGACATTGTAACCCAGCTCAATCGAACGATTTGTCGGTACCGCGCTAGCCACCGCGACGCTGCGGCAATAAAGACGTGGATGCCCGGGACAAGCCCGGGCATTACGGGAGAGAACGCACCCGGACAATAGAATGAAACCGTCAGACCCGCTCCGCTTCTTCCTCGTCGCCGCCGCGACGTTGCTGGCACTGCCCGTCTTCGCCGCCTTTCCCGAACGGCCGGTGACCATCCTCGTTCCGTTCGCGCCGGGCGGCGCCAACGACGTGGTGGTGCGCGCGATTCAAGGGCCGCTGGCGGAGGCGCTCGGGCAGCCGATCGTGGTCGAGAACCGCGGCGGCGCCGGCGGCAGCCTCGGCACCGGCTACGCCGCGCGCCAGAAGCCCGACGGCTACACCATCCTGATGGCGGCGACCGGCTACGTCGTGAACCCGTCGCTCTACGATAAGGTCCATTACGACCCGCTCAGGGATTTCGAACCGGTGGCCGAGGTCACGACCTTTCCCGTCATCTACGCGGTGCGCCCCGACATGGGCGTCAAGTCGATGCAGGAGCTGGTCGCCTACGCCAAGAAGCGCGCCGGCGGCCTGAACTACTCGACACCCGGCGCGGGCACCCTGCCCCACCTGGCCGCGGAGTTACTCAAGCTCCACGCCGGCATCGAGATGGTGCACATCCCCTACCCCGGCGCCGCGCCGGCGGCGCAGGCACTGCTCGGCAAGACCGTCGACGTCGCGTCGATCTCGATCTCGGTGGCGAAGCCGCAGATCGAGGCTGGCAACTTCATTGGGCTCGCGGTCTCGGGCGCCGAGCGCTGGCCGGAGCTGCCGGACGTGCCGACGATCGTCGAGGCCGGCTTTCCCGCCGCGCTGGCCGACACCTGGCAAGGCCTGATGGTGCCGGCAGGCACGCCGAAGGACGTCGTCGAGCGTCTCTCGCGCGCGACCATTGAGGTCGTGCGGCGGCCGGATGTGCGCGAGCGCCTGCTCAAGGCCGGCTTCCATGCCACCGGCCGCGGGCCCGACGACTTCCGCAAGCGGATCGTCGAAGAACTGCCGAAGTGGAAGACCGTGATCGAGAAGGGGCGCATCAAGGCGCAGTGAGTTGCAAAGCAACGAAAACAAGGGGGACTGCGTGACATCACTGGTGCTGTTTGAAAGCAAGAACGATTGCGTCGACGTCATTCTCAACCGCCCCGACGAGGGCAACCTCATCACCAACGAGATGGGGACGGAAATCGCGCGCGTGCTGCGCGAGCTCGGCCCGGAGGTGAAGCTGATCCGCCTGCGCGGTAACGGCGCGAATTTCTGCAAGGGACGGCAGGCGCCGAAGATCGATCGCGACACGATGACACCGCTGCAGCTCCGCCACCCGGTTGCGGAAGTGCCGCTCGCGCTCTACGCCGCGGTGAAGGAAGCGCGCGCACCGACGCTCGCCATCGTGCAAGGTGAAGCGATCGGCGTCGGCTGCGCGCTCGCCGCCGTCTGCGACATGACGCTCGCCGCCGACGACGCCGTATTCCAGGTGCCGGAGCTCTACCACAACATCGCGCCGACGCTGGTGATGTGGGCGCTGATCAACCGCGTGCCGTACAAGACCGCCGCCTACCTCGTGTACTCGCGCGAGCGCATCAGCGCGGCGCGCGCCGAATTCCTCGGCGTGGTCACCAGGGTGATTCCGGCGGGTGAGCTTGCCGCCGAAGCGGAGGCGTTCTCGCAGAACCTGCTCAGCCGCGCGGCGGCCTCGCTGCAAGGGATCAAGGACTTTCTGAAGTTCGGCAGCCGCATGGATCCGGCCAGCGCCTCGGCCTACTCGGCGACGCTCAACGCGGCGGTGACGGCGTCGGCGCCGCGCGAACCGCACCGGTAGCGCGAATTGGCCGCTCGGACCGAGCTCAGTCAGGCCGCCGTCGCCGACCAGCTTCGCGCGCTCGGCGTGCAGGCGGGGGGCGTGCTGCTCGTGCACACGTCGTTTCGGGCGGTACGCCCCGTTGCAGGTGGGCCGCTCGGCCTGGTCGCGGCGCTGCGCGACGCTCTCGGCCCGGACGGCACGCTGGTGATGCCGTCGATGAGCGACGACGACGACGTGCCGTTCGATCCGGCGACATCGCCGGCGGCCGGCCTCGGCGTTGTCGCGGATACGTTCTGGCGGATGCCCGGCGCCAAGCGCGGCAATCATCCGTTCGCCTTCGCGGCGATCGGTCCGCAGGCCGCCGCGATCACCGCCGACCCGCTCCCGCTGCCACCGCATGGGCCGGAGAGCCCGGTCGGGCGCGTGCACGACCGCGACGGCCAGGTGCTGCTGCTTGGCTGCAGCCACGGCGAGAACACGACCTTGCATCTCGCCGAGATCCTCGGCGGCGCGCCGTACCGCGTGCCCCGGCATTGCACCGTGCTGAGCGACGGACATCCGACCCGCGTCGACTACGGCGAGAACGATCATTGCTGCGAACGCTTCATGCTGGCGGACGACTGGCTGCGATCAAACGGTCTCCAGCGCGAAGGCCGCGTCGGCCATGCGCAGGCGCGGCTCGCGCGCGCCCAGGACATCGCCCGTCTCGCCGTCGAAAATCTAAAGCGCGATCCGCTCGTGTTTCTGCACCCGGCAAGTGCGGGCTGCGACCAATGCGACGCCGCACGCGCGAGCTTGACGCGCCCCTCGCCGTCTTGAGACAGTCCGGCGACACCGGGGGCAAACGCGCATGGAGTTCGGGATTTTCGACCACGTCGACGCGAGCGGCGTGCCGTTGCAGGAATTCTACGACAACCGCTTCAAGATCGTCGAAGCCTACGATCGCGGCGGCTTCTATTGCTACCATGTCGCCGAGCACCACCAGACCCCGCTTGGCCTGGCCGCTTCGCCAGCGGTCTATCTCGCCGGCGTGGCGCAGCGCACCCGGCAACTCCGCTTCGGCCCCCTGGTCTACACGCTGCCGCTCTATCACCCGCTGCGGCTCACCGAAGAAATCTGCATGCTCGACCAGATGAGCGGCGGCCGGATGCAGGTCGGAATCGGCCGCGGTATCTCGCCGCTCGAAACCAAAGGCTTCGGCGTCGAGCCCGGCGAACGGCTGGAGCGCTACGAGGACATCCGGCAGGTGATGATACAGGGCCTGACGAAGAAGGCGGTCACATTCAAAGGCAAGTTCTTCGCGTTCGACAATGTGCCGATGGAGCTCGAACCGTTCCAGAAGCCGCATCCGCCGATCTGGATCGGTGCCTCGAGCCCCGACAGCGCCGCCCGCGCCGCGCGCAACGGCCACAACTTCGTTTCGCTCTCGACCAGCGCCGATACGAAGAAGCTCACCGACAGCTACCGCGCCGCGTGGAAGGGCGCGCACGGCGAGAAGCCGCTGCCGAAACTCGGCCTCGGCCGCTTCATCGTCGTCGGCGAGACCGACGCGGCGGCCATGGCCCTGGCACGGCGCGCCTACAAGGTCTGGCACGACAGCTTCCACCATCTCTGGCGCAAGCACGGCACCGTGCCGACGCAGGGCGAACGGGCGCGCGAGTTCGACGAGATCATGCATGGCGGGCGCGGCGTCGCCGGCACGCCCGCGACCTGCATCGGGATGCTGCGGGAGCAACTCGCCGAAGCCGGCGTCAACTATTCGGTCGGGCAGTTCGTGTTCGGCGACATGACCCTCGCCGAAGCGCTCGGCTCGATCGATCTGTTCGTCCGCGATGTGATGCCGGCGCTGCGGCGATCGCGCGCGTGATCGCGCTCGTCCGGCGCGAGCGCCTTTTTCGTCGGTACGACCGTATTCTCCGGAAAGTACGTGTGTTATGAGCCTGTGCTGCCAGGCTATCGTCACATCAACACAACGGAGAGCTTTATGAACCGCATCATCATGGGCGCCCTCGCAGGAATGGGCATCGCAGGCATGGCTACGGCTCCGGGCGCGTACGCCGCCGGCCAGTCGAGCGAAGGCGCGACCCGCGCACCCGCCCAATCGCCCGACACGATTGTCGTTGCTGGGGCCGGCGCAGGCATGGGCGGCATGGGTGGAATGGGCGCGGGTGGCGGCGGTGGAATGGGTGGCGGCGGTGGCGGTGGAATGGGCGGCGGCGGTGGCGGTGGAATGGGCGGCGGCGGTGGCGGTGGAATGGGCGGCGGCGGTGGCGGTGGAATGGGCGGCGGCGGTGGCGGTGGAATGGGCGGCGG
>JAIESR010000062.1 GCA_019745775.1 Xanthobacteraceae bacterium
TCAAGGTCTTCGTCGCGGTGAAGCGCAAGATCCAGCCCGGCGACAAGATGGCCGGCCGCCACGGCAACAAGGGCGTGGTGTCGAAGATCGTGCCGGTCGAGGACATGCCGTTCCTCGAGGACGGCACGCAGGTCGACATCGTGCTGAATCCTCTCGGTGTGCCTTCGCGTATGAACGTCGGTCAGATCCTCGAGACGCATCTTGGCTGGGCCTGCGCCGGTCTTGGCCTCAAGATCGGTCAGGCGGTCGACGCCTATAACGGCAAGAAGGACACCAGGCAGCTCAAGGACATGCTGAAGAAGGTCTACGGCGACGACGAGACCATCCGGTCGCTGGGCGACAAGGATCTGGTCGAGCTCGGCACCAACCTTCGCCACGGCGTGCCGATCGCGACGCCGGTGTTCGACGGGGCCAAGGAGGCCGACATCGAGAAGATGCTCGATATGGCCGGCCTCGAGCATTCCGGCCAGGTGACCTTGCACGACGGCCGCACCGGCGATGCTTTCGATCGCAAGGTGACGGTGGGCTACATCTACATGCTCAAGCTGCACCATCTCGTCGACGACAAGATCCACGCCCGGTCGATCGGACCGTACTCGCTCGTCACCCAGCAGCCGCTGGGCGGCAAGGCGCAGTTCGGCGGCCAGCGCTTCGGCGAAATGGAGGTCTGGGCACTGGAGGCCTACGGCGCCGCCTACACCCTGCAGGAAATGCTGACGGTGAAGTCGGACGACGTCGCCGGCCGCACCAAGGTGTACGAGGCGATCGTGCGCGGCGACGACACGTTCGAAGCCGGCATTCCGGAAAGCTTCAACGTGCTGGTCAAGGAGATGCGTTCGCTCGGTCTCAACGTCGACCTGCACAATTCGAAGCAGGGCCGCGACGGTGCGCCGACGGCGGAGGCCGCGGAGTAACACGCCATGTCATGGCCGGGCTTGTCCCGGCCATCCACGTCTGTTTCGAAGTGGGGAGCAAGACGTGGATGCTCGCGACAGCGCGGGCATGACGACTGAAGGATCGACATTCGACCGTGCAAGCGGTCGCTGATTTACCTCCAAGCGAGGAGACGGTGATGAACCAAGAATTGATGAACCTCTTCAGCCCGCAGACGCCGGCTCAGGTCTTCGACCAGATCCGGATTTCGATCGCGAGCCCGGAGAAGATACTGTCGTGGTCGTACGGCGAGATCAAGAAGCCCGAGACGATCAACTACCGGACCTTCAAGCCGGAGCGCGACGGCCTGTTCTGCGCGCGCATCTTCGGCCCGATCAAGGACTACGAGTGCTTGTGCGGCAAGTACAAGCGGATGAAGTACAAGGGCATCATCTGCGAAAAGTGCTCGGTCGAAGTGACGCTCTCGCGCGTTCGGCGCGAGCGCATGGGCCATATCGAGCTCGCGGCGCCGGTCGCCCACATCTGGTTCCTGAAGTCGCTGCCGTCGCGCATCGGCCTCTTGCTCGACATGACGCTCAAGTCGCTCGAGCGCATCCTCTATTTCGAGAGCTACATCGTCATCGAGCCGGGCCTCACCCCGCTCGAGGACCGGCAGCTCCTGAGCGAGGACGAGTATCTCAAGGCCCAGGAGCAGTTCGGCGCCGACAGCTTCACCGCCATGATCGGCGCGGAAGCGATCCGCGAGATGCTCAAGGCACTCGATCTGGAGAAGATGGCGGCTGACCTGCGCGTCGAGATCGCGGAATCCACCTCCGAGCTCAAGCCGAAGAAGCTCGCCAAGCGGCTCAAGCTGATCGAGGCGTTCGTCCAGTCCGGCAACAAGCCGGAGTGGATGATCATGAAGGTCATCCCGGTGATCCCGCCGGACCTGCGGCCGCTGGTGCCGCTCGACGGCGGCCGCTTCGCGACGTCGGACCTCAACGACCTCTATCGCCGCGTCATCAACCGCAACAACCGTCTGAAGCGGCTGATTGAGCTGCGCGCGCCGGACATCATCATCCGCAACGAGAAGCGCATGCTTCAGGAAGCGGTCGATGCGCTGTTCGACAACGGCCGTCGCGGCCGCGTCATCACCGGCGCCAACAAGCGTCCGCTGAAGTCGCTCGCCGACATGCTCAAGGGCAAGCAGGGCCGGTTCCGTCAGAACCTGCTCGGCAAGCGCGTCGACTATTCCGGCCGCTCGGTGATCGTGGTCGGTCCGGAGCTCAAGCTGCATCAGTGCGGCCTGCCGAAGAAGATGGCGCTCGAGCTGTTCAAGCCGTTCATCTATTCGCGGCTTGACGCCAAGGGCCTGTCCACCACCGTGAAGCAGGCCAAGAAACTGGTCGAGAAGGAGAAGCCCGAAGTCTGGGATATCCTCGACGAGGTCATTCGCGAGCATCCGGTGATGCTCAACCGCGCCCCGACACTGCATCGCCTGGGCATCCAGGCGTTCGAGCCGGTGCTGATCGAAGGCAAGGCGATCCAGCTCCATCCGCTGGTCTGCGCCGCCTTCAACGCCGACTTCGACGGCGACCAAATGGCTGTGCACGTTCCGCTGTCGCTGGAAGCGCAGCTGGAAGCGCGCGTGCTGATGATGTCGACCAACAACATCCTGCATCCGGCGAACGGCGCACCGATCATCGTGCCGTCGCAGGACATCGTGCTCGGCCTCTACTACCTCTCGATCATGCGCGAGGATCAGAACGACAAGACCCCGCGCGTGTTCGGCGACATCGACGAGATCGAGCACGCCTTGCACGCCAAGGCGATCGACCTGCACACCAAGATCAAGTTCCGCTGGTACCACGCGGACGACAAGGGCGTCGTCACGCGGCATTGGTTCGACACCACGCCGGGTCGCGCCATGCTCGGCCACATCCTGCCGAAGAACCCGAAGATTTCCTTCAACCTGGTCAACAAGCTCATGACCAAGCGGGAAATCTCCAGCATGATCGATCAGGTCTACCGTCACTGCGGTCAGAAGGAGACGGTGATCTTCTGCGACCGCATCATGGCGCTGGGTTTCCACAACGCGTTCAAGGCCGGCATCTCGTTCGGCAAGGACGACATGGTGGTGCCGGGCTCCAAGTGGAAGATCGTCGACAAGACCCGCGATCAGGCCAAGGAGTTCGAGCAGCAGTACAACGACGGCCTGATCACGCAGGGCGAGAAGTACAACAAGGTGGTCGACGCCTGGTCGAAGTGCACCGAAGAGATCGCCGACGCGATGATGAAGGAGATTTCGTCGGTCAAGAAGATGCAGAGCGGGCGCGACGCGCAGGTGAATTCCATCTACATGATGGCGCACTCCGGCGCGCGTGGTTCGCCCGCGCAGATGAAGCAGCTTGCCGGCATGCGCGGCCTGATGGCCAAGCCGTCGGGCGAGATCATCGAGAGCCCGATCATCTCGAACTTCAAGGAAGGGCTGTCCGTGCTCGAGTACTTCAACTCGACCCACGGCGCCCGTAAGGGCCTCGCCGACACCGCGCTCAAGACCGCGAACTCCGGATACCTGACTCGGCGTCTGGTCGACGTGGCGCAGGACTGCATCATCACGCAGGAAGACTGCGGCACCGACGGCGGCATCGCCGTGCGGGCGATCATCGACGCCGGTACGGTCGTGGCATCGCTCGCCAGCCGTATCCTCGGCCGCACCACGGCGGAGGACGTGCGCGATCCGTCGTCGCACAAGGTCATCGTCAAGAAGGGCACGTTGCTCGAGGAGCCGCAGGTCGATCAGATCGTCCAGGCCGGCGTCCAGGAGCTGCGCATCCGCTCGGTCCTGACCTGCGAGCTGACCAACGGCGTGTGCGGCAAGTGCTACGGGCGCGATCTTGCCCGCGGCACGCCGGTCAACATGGGCGAGGCGGTCGGCGTGATCGCGGCCCAGTCGATCGGCGAGCCCGGCACCCAGCTCACCATGCGGACGTTCCACATCGGCGGCGCTGCACAGATCTCGGAGCAGTCGTTCATCGAGTCGAACTTCGACGGCAAGATCAAGATCAAGAACAAGAACATCGTGACGAACTCCGACGGGCAGAACGTCGCGATGGCCCGCAACATGGTGGTCGCAGTGCTCGATCCGGATGGCACCGAGCGCGCCGTGCACCGCATCCAGTACGGATCGCGGATGCTCATCGCCGACGGTGACCAGATCAAGCGCGGCCAGCGCATCGCCGAGTGGGATCCGTTCACGCGCCCGATCCTCACCGAGGCGGAGGGCACGATCGGCTTCGAGGACCTGGTCGAAGGTCAGTCGATGTCGGAGACGCTCGACGAGTCGACCGGTATCGCCAAGCGCGTGGTCACCGACTGGCGCACCGGATCCGGCCGCAACCAGCAGGATCTGCGTCCTGCGATGGTGATCAAGAAGGACAACAAGGTCGTGAAGCTCGCCCGTGGCGGCGAGGCGCGGTACCTGCTGGCCGTCGACACCATCCTCTCGGTCGATCCGGGCGGCAAGGTGAAGGCGGGCGACGTGATCGCGCGCGTTCCGACCGAAAGCGCCAAGACCCGCGACATCACCGGCGGTCTGCCGCGGGTGGCGGAGCTGTTCGAGGCGCGCCGTCCGAAGGAATCCGCGATCATCGCGGAGGCCGCCGGCACGATCCGCTTCGGCAAGGACTACAAGAACAAGCGGCGCGTGATCATCGAGCCGAACAACAAGGATGAAGAGCCGAAGGAGTATCTGATCCCCAAGGGCAAGCACATCCACTTGCAGGAAGGCGATCTGATCGAGAAGGGCGACTTCATCGTCGAGGGCAACCCGGCGCCGCACGACATCCTCGCCATCAAGGGCGTCGAGGAGCTGGCGAACTACCTCGTCAACGAAATCCAGGAGGTCTACCGGCTGCAGGGCGTGTTGATCAACGACAAGCACATCGAGGTGATCGTTCGCCAGATGCTGCAGAAGGTCGAGGTCACCGACACCGGCGAGACCGAATTGATCCTGGCCGAGCAGGTGGATCGTATCGAGTTCGACGAGATCAATACGCGTGCGGTGGCCGAAGGCAAGAAGCCCGCGGTCGCGCATCCGGTGCTGCTCGGCATCACCAAGGCGTCGTTGCAGACCCGTTCGTTCATTTCGGCGGCGTCGTTCCAGGAGACCACGCGCGTGCTCACCGAGGCCGCCGTCAACGGCAAGGTGGATACGCTCGAAGGCCTCAAGGAGAACGTCATTGTCGGCCGCCTGATCCCGGCCGGCACCGGCGCGATGATGAACACGCTGCGCGAAGTGGCCGGCAAGCGCGACTCGCTCATCCTCGAGGAGCGCGAGAAGGAAGCCGCCGCCAAGGCGGAGGCCGCGAAGGCCGAACAGCCGGCGGCGCTGCCGGCAGCGGAGTAGGCGGGCGGAAACGTTCGCCAGCAAACAAAGTCAAAGAGGCCACCCACCGGGTGGCCTCTTTATCTCCGCAACAAATTTCGGAACCTTCTCCGTCAGTCCGCGTCGTGATGATGACGAAGGTATAACCGCCCGGATGGGTGCTGCAGGCTCGCAATGGGAGCGACGGCGACGGTTGCGCGAACTCGTTTCGGCTTCCAAACAGCGGCCGCTGTTCCGCCTAACCGGAAATTAATGTCGGGTATGGTCTGCTTCCCCAAAAAGCCACTTTATGCCCATCATGTGCCGAATCTTCGTGTGCTAAGGCTGCATCTGCCAAGTCTCTTTCACGTACTTGGTGCCATTCGCTTAGCTTCGCGTAACCCAGTTCTCGCGTAACCGAGCCCGCCAGGTCGCGATCCGATGGATTCCCTCCTCGTCAAGATTTTCGCGACTGCGCTCACATTCAGTCAGGTCACGGTCGGGCCCGACCAGATCAAGACCGAATTCGATCCCGTTCAGGACCAGCACGAGGTCGTTACGCTGTTGCGTGCCGGCTGCGCCCATATGCGCAAGGCGTTCGACATCGAGGACATCAATATCGACGACCTGATCGCGACCGCGATGGACGATCCGGAGGCGGTTTCCGGAGGTCTGCCTCAGTTCCGCGGCTTGAACCTCGGCGATCTGCACACCGCCTATAAGCAGTTCTGCAAGAATGAGACGGTCGCGAACTCGCCAGTCAACATTGCCGATGTCATCGAGTTCTACAACCGTGCGGTGGCGAACTTGCCCGACCACACCCGGCTGCGCGGCATGCGGCTGCCGGGCGCGAGCGTGCTGCTCGACGGTCGCGGCCAGAAGTTTGCGGAAGTGTTCGAGCAGGACCACCGGCGGGTCTGGGTTCCGCTCGCCGAGATTCCGGTTCACGTCCGCAATGCCTTCATCGCCGCCGAGGACAAGCGCTTCCCGCAACATAACGGTATCGACGAGCGCGCGCTGATCCGCGCCTTTATCGGCAACCTGACCTCGCCCGGGCGGCCGCAGGGCGGCTCGACGATCACCCAGCAACTGGTGAAGAACCTGCTGGTCGGCGACGACCTCTCTTACGAACGCAAGATGCGCGAGATGATCGTCGCAGCGCGAGTCGAGCGGGTGCTCTCCAAGGACGAGATTCTGGAGCTCTATCTGAATTCCGTGTTCCTGGGCCGTGGCTCCTGGGGCATCGAACTCGCGGCGCGCGCGTATTTCGGCAAGCCGACCAACGACCTGACGTTGCCCGAAGGGGCGCTGCTGGCGGCGCTCACCAAGGGGCCGAACTTCTTCAATCCCGACCGCCATCCGCAGCGGGTGCGCGATCGCTTCGTATATGTGCTCCAGCGGATGCGCGAGGACGACATGGTCGAGGCCGAGGAAACCAAGCGCCTCGCCACCGTCGGCGTCCCGACGATCGTGGCCTGGGAGCGGCCGCGGCGTGATTTCGGGTTCCATTTCACCGACCAGGTCCAGCGCGAGGCACGCGGCATCGCCGGCGTCGAAGGCCTCACCGCCCAGACCTATACCGTGCGCTCGACCATCATCCCGCAGTTGCAGCGCGCCGCCGAGACCGCCCTGCAGGAGGGCCTGTTCCGTTACGAGTCCGCGACCAACCGCGTGCAGGCGCAGGCGGCGGAAGCGAATCTCGGCGATGCCATCCGCCGCATCGAGACCCAAGGCCAGGCGAACGCCCAGAAGCCGGCCTGGCAGCAGGCGCTGATCAACGCGCGGCTCCCGCTCTACGACGTGCATTGGGCGCAGGCCGTGGTGCTCGAAGAAAGAGGCGGCAATGTCCGGGTCGGCCTCGCCGATGGCCGGGTCGTTGCGCTGACCGGCCCGCGCAACGCCATGCGCAGCCTCCGGCAATACGACGCCGTCTATGTCCGCCTCACCGAGGCTAGGGCTGCACCCGCACCCGTCGCCAAAGGGAAAAACGCCAAGGCGGCACCGCCGCCGGCGGTAGCGGCGCGGGCGGAACTGCGCGTGCGGCCGACGGTGCAGGGCGCCGCGGTGGTGCTCGAGAACGAGACCGGCCGCGTGCTCGCCATGGCGGGCGGCTTCTCCTATCCGCTGAGCCAGCTCAACCGGGTGACGCAATCGCAGCGCCAGCCGGGCTCGGCGATCAAGCCGATCAGCTATCTCGCGGTGCTGGCGAAGGGGCTTCAGCCCAACACGCTCGTGCGCGACGAGCCGGTCACACTGCCGCCGATCGGCGGCGTCAGCGCGCGCACGCGCTACGAGGATTATTGGACCCCGAAGAACTATGACGGCGGTGGCGGCGGCATCATGACGCTGCGCCGTGCGCTCGAATTGTCGCGCAATCTGGCGACCGCCAATCTCCTGATGGGCGGCATCGACATCACCCCGGCGCTCAGCCTCGACCGCATCTGCGCGCTGGCGATGGAGGCCCAGATCTACCGCGACTGCCAGCGCTACTATCCGTTCGTGCTGGGAGCACAGCCGGTGCGGCCGATCGATCTCGCCGCTTTCTTCGCGGCCATCGCGAACGAGGGCGTGCGCCCGACGCCGCACGTCATCGAATCGATCGAGCAGGACGGCAAGGTGATCTACCGCCACCCGGCGGAGTCCGCGGCCCGGATTTCGTCGGCCGACGGCGTCGCCTTCTATCAGCTCAAGACGATACTCCAGGGCGTCCTGCAACGCGGCACCGCCACGCGGATCGCCGGTCTTGCCCCCTATGTCGCCGGCAAGACCGGCACCACCGACGGCGAGAACGACGCCTGGTTCGTCGGCTTCACCAACGAAGTGACGGTGGCGGTATGGGTCGGTTACGACAATGCCGACGGCCGGCGCCGCACCTTGGGCAGCGGCGCGACCGGCGGCAGCCTCGCGGTGCCGATCTTCGAGCCGATCATTCAGGCGGCATGGGCCCATCATGCGCCACGCACGGTGCTGCGCGGTCCGACGCCCGAGACCCGCAAGTATCTCGTCGCCACGCGTGTCGACGCTGATTTCGACGACGGCTCGCGCGACTTTACGCAACCTGGCCGTCGCGGCCCCTCCGGAACGCTGGTCGAATATCTGCGCCGTGACGGGCGCGGGAATCCGGTCGATACCCAGTACCGGCTGGTGGCGCGCGGCGATGTGATGGATCCGGTGGGTCCGCGCGGGTCTGGTAATTCTGGCAATCCGTTCGAGTTCTTCTTCGGGGGAGGTGGGCGCGGTAACTTCCCCTCGTGGGGACCATCGCCATCGCCGCCCCCGCCGGCGTTCGGACAGAATGCGCCGCGGCCGCAACCGCAGCCCTACCAGCGGCCGCTTTGGCGCGGGGAGCGCGATTTCTGATGGCTTCGCGGAGGCTAGGCGCCATCGCCCTGATGGCGGGGTTCGTGTCGTTTGCTGCCGCGGCGGCGGCGCAGGACTTCGAGCTGGTCGAGACGCCGTCGGTCACCCAGGTTCCGGTTGCGCAGATCAAGCCGCGCTCGATCGTGTTTGCCGACAAGCCGGCTGATGATCTGCTCGATCCCGCGGTCGGCTTCATGAGCTATGAGGTCTGGGCCAAGGCGCGCCCGGTCCAGGCGGAATTCCTCGGTCTCTATCCGGGCTATACCGAGCCCAATCTCGACATCATCGTCGACGGCCAGCGTCGCCGCTACCGCGAGAAGCTGCATATCTACGTGGCGGAGGCGCGCTTCGTGATTTCGCGGCCGCCGGGCTCGCTCAAGCTCGCCGCGCTCGCCACCCTGCCGTTCGCCGAGCGGCTCGATCCCGCGATCAAGCACCAGCTCGCGAAGGCCGACGACCCAGCGCGCCCGAAGACCGCCAGCGTCGTCCATAACCTGCAGCATCCGCAGCGCAAATGGTGCGAGGGCAGGGAGGTCGTGGTGTGCCTGCGCTCGGCCTACAAGCTCGAGGGCCGGCTGCCGGTCGGCATCGCGCTCGCCAACAAGCTGCGCGAGGGCTCGCGGCGTATTTCCGACACCCTCGAGTTCGACAGCGAGCTGACGGTGCTGTCGGCGGACGAGGTCACCAGCCTCGGGCTCGCCAAGCTGACGGCGCTCGACACGCCCCCGGTCGGGGCGCTCGAGCAGAGCATCTTCTACATCAACCAGGTGATGCAGTTCGGCAAGCTTCTGGCCATCTTCCAGGCCCATCCCAGCGACCCCGGCAAGACCGTGGTCAGCGTGTTCACGGCGCTGGCGATCGAGTCGAACGTGCTCGGCAAGCAGAAGCAGTTCGCCAATGTGCCGGTGATGCGCAACCTGGTGCCGGCGCAGGTACTTTTGGGCCGCAGCTCCTTCAACAGCGGCAAATCGCTCAGCGCCGGACTGCCGGTCTATGCCCGCAACCAGATCCGGGCGATCGCGGGGATTCTCGAAGCCGGGGGCCAGGCGGCGGGGAAGCCGACGCCCACGGTGCGCTGAGGCGCGCGCTGCGCCGAGGCCAAGACGCCGAATCTCTCGATTTTCCGGCCCTTTCTGCCTTGACTTCGCAAGTCGGCGCCGATACATACGCCGCACTTTTCGGCAGGCGGTGAGCTTCGCTTGCTCGGAACGGCACCACCCGATACCCGGCTAAGTCATTGAGGCGATACGCTTCTTTTTGACGGCGGCGGGAGGGCACCAGCCTCGAGGAATGAAGCTCAAACGCTGCCTCTGACGTTTCGACTGTCAGACGAAGGGCATGACCGCGCGGGCGCCACCCGTGTGGTCCTCTGTGAACGGAAAGGCGCCCATCCGCCCCGGGAGCGGATACGGCGCTCTTCCGTTTTGCGCGTTGGAATGGTCCGGCGCGTGGAAGGACATGAAGGATTTGGGCGATCGATGCCGACGATCAATCAGCTGATCCGCAAGCCGCGGGCTCCGGTCAAGGCGCGCAACACGGTGCCGGCGCTGCAGAATTCGCCGCAGAAGCGCGGCGTCTGCACCCGCGTCTACACCACGACCCCGAAGAAGCCGAACTCGGCGCTGCGCAAGGTCGCGAAGGTCCGGCTGACCAACGGCTTCGAGGTCATCGGCTACATCCCGGGCGAGGGCCATAACCTGCAGGAGCACTCGGTGGTCATGATCCGCGGCGGCCGCGTGAAGGACCTGCCGGGCGTGCGCTACCACATCCTGCGCGGCGTGCTCGACACGCAGGGCGTCAAGAACCGTAAGCAGCGGCGCTCGAAATACGGCGCCAAGCGGCCCAAGTGAGCGGAGAGTAAACGATGTCACGCCGTCACAGTGCCGAGAAGCGCGAGATCAACCCGGATCCGAAATTCGGGAATTTGGTGGTCTCGAAGTTCATGAACGCGATCATGTATTCCGGCAAGAAGTCGGTCGCGGAAACGATCGTCTACGGCGCCCTCGACATCATCGAGGGCAAGACCAAGCAGAACCCGATCGGCGTGTTCGAGCAGGCGCTCGACAACGTGATGCCATCGGTGGAAGTGCGGTCGCGGCGCGTCGGCGGTGCGACCTACCAGGTGCCGGTCGAGGTACGTTCGACCCGCCGTCAGGCGCTCGGCATCCGCTGGATCATCTCGGCGGCGCGCGAGCGCAACGAAAAGACGATGACGGAGCGGCTGTCCGGCGAGTTGCTGGACGCATCGAACAACCGGGGGAATGCCGTCAAGAAACGCGAAGACACGCACCGGATGGCGGAAGCCAACCGCGCGTTCTCGCATTATCGCTGGTGACGGACAGCCAACAACACGGACACATTCTGATATGCCCCGCGCCCATCCCATCGAGAACTACCGCAACTTCGGCATCATGGCGCACATCGATGCTGGCAAGACCACGACGACCGAGCGGATTCTCTATTACACCGGCAAGAGCCACAAGATCGGCGAGGTGCACGACGGCGCCGCGACCATGGATTTCATGGAGCAGGAGCAGGAGCGCGGCATCACGATCACGTCGGCCGCCACCACCGCGTTCTGGAACGGCAAGCGGCTGAACATCATCGACACCCCCGGACACGTCGACTTCACCATCGAGGTGGAGCGCTCGCTGCGCGTGCTCGACGGCGCCGTCTGCGTGCTTGACTCCAACCAGGGCGTCGAGCCGCAGACCGAGACGGTCTGGCGCCAGGGCGACAAGTACAAGGTTCCGCGCATCGTCTTTGCCAACAAGATGGACAAGGTCGGCGCCGACTTCTTCCAGTGCCTGAAGGACATCGTCGACCGCCTCGGCGCCAAGCCGGTGGCGATCCAGCTTCCGATCGGCGCGGAGAATCAGTTCAAGGGCCTGATCGACCTGGTGCGCATGAAGGCGGTCGTCTGGGACGACGAGTCGCTCGGCGCGAAGTATCACGACGAGGAAATCCCGGCCGACCTGCTCGACCAGGCCAAGGAGTACCGCGAGAAGATGATCGAGGCCGCCGTCGAACTCGACGACGACGCCATGACCGCGTACCTCGAAGGCAACGAGCCGGACGAGGCGACGCTCAAGAGGCTCATCCGCAAGGCCGTTCTCACCGGCGCCTTCTTCCCGGTGCTGTGCGGCTCCGCGTTCAAGAACAAAGGCGTGCAGCCGCTGCTCGACGCGGTGGTGGACTATCTGCCGTCACCGCTCGACGTGCCGCCGATCAAGGGCATCGATCCCAAGGGCAACGAAGTCGTTCGCAATCCGGACGACCGCGAGCCGCTGGCGATGCTCGCGTTCAAGATCATGGACGACCCGTTCGTCGGCACCATCACCTTTGCCCGCATCTATTCCGGCAAGCTCGAGAGCGGCACCGGCGTGATCAATTCGACCAAGGAGCGCAAAGAGCGCATCGGCCGCATGCTGCTGATGCACGCCAACAACCGCGAAGACATCAAGGAAGCCTATGCCGGCGACATCGTCGCGCTGGCGGGCCTCAAGGAAGTCCGCACCGGCGACACGCTCTGCGACGCGCAGAAGCAGGTCATCCTCGAGAAGATGGAATTCCCCGATCCGGTGATCGAGATCGCGATCGAGCCGAAGTCGAAGGCCGACCAGGAAAAGCTCGGCGTCGCGCTGGCGAAGCTGGTGGCCGAGGATCCCTCATTCCGCGTCCACACCGACCAGGAGTCGGGCCAGACGATCCTCAAGGGAATGGGCGAGCTCCATCTCGACATCAAGGTCGATATCCTCAAGCGCACCTACAAGGTCGAGGCCAATATCGGCGCGCCGCAGGTGGCTTATCGCGAGAAGATCACGCGGTCCGAGACCGTCGACTATACCCACAAGAAGCAGACCGGCGGCACCGGCCAGTTCGCGCGGGTCAAGATCGTTGCCGAGCCGTTGCCGGCCGGGTCGGTTCCGAATTTCGTGTTCGAGAGCAAGATCATCGGCGGCAACGTGCCGAAGGAGTACATCCCGGGCGTCGAGAAGGGCCTGGAGTCGGTGCTCGGCTCGGGCGTGCTCGCGGGCTTCCCGGTCGTCGACCTGAAAGTGTCGCTGATCGACGGTGCCTACCACGACGTCGACTCGTCGGCGCTCGCCTTCGAGATCGCGTCGCGCGCGGCGCTGCGCGAGGCGCTGCAGAAGGGCAAGTCGGTCCTGCTCGAGCCGATCATGAAGGTCGAGGTCGTCACGCCGGAGGATTACACCGGCTCGGTGATCGGCGACCTCAACTCCCGGCGCGGCCAGATCCAGGGCCAGGACATGCGCGGCAACGCCAACGTCGTGAGTGCCATGGTGCCGCTCGCCAATATGTTCGGCTACGTCTCCAACCTGCGCTCCATGTCTCAGGGGCGCGCTACTTTTACCATGCAGTTCGACCACTACGAACAGGTCCCCTCGGCGGTCGCCGCCGAGATTCAGGCCAAGTTCGCTTAACCCCCTAGCGTAATCCCCCAGAGGACCAGAACGGAGAGTCCCATGGCCAAAGAGAAGTTCAACCGCAACAAGCCGCACTGCAACGTCGGCACGATCGGTCACGTCGACCACGGCAAGACGTCGCTGACAGCGGCGATCACCAAGATCTTGGCCGAGACGGGCGGCGCGACCTATACCGCGTACGATCAGATCGACAAGGCGCCGGAAGAGAAGGCGCGCGGCATCACGATCGCGACCGCGCACGTCGAGTATCAGACCGAGAAGCGCCACTACGCGCACGTCGACTGCCCCGGACACGCCGACTACGTGAAGAACATGATCACCGGAGCCGCCCAGATGGACGGTGCGATCCTGGTGGTGAGCGCCGCCGACGGCCCGATGCCGCAGACCCGCGAGCACATCCTGCTCGCCCGCCAGGTCGGCGTGCCGGCGCTGGTCGTGTTCCTGAACAAGGTCGACATGGTCGACGATCCGGAGCTGCTCGAGCTGGTCGAGCTCGAAGTCCGCGAGCTGCTCTCGAAGTACAATTTCCCCGGCGACAAGATCCCGGTCATCAAGGGCTCGGCGCTGTGCGCGCTCGAAGACAAGGACCCGAAGCTCGGCAAGGAAGCGGTCCTCGAGCTGATGAAGGCGGTTGACGAGTACATTCCGCAACCGGAACGCCCGATCGATCAGCCGTTCCTGATGCCGGTCGAAGACGTGTTCTCGATCTCCGGACGCGGCACGGTGTGCACCGGCCGCGTCGAGCGCGGCATCGTCAAGGTCGGTGAGGAAGTGGAGATCGTCGGCATCAAGCCGACGCAGAAGACCACCGTCACCGGCGTCGAAATGTTCCGCAAGCTGCTCGACCAGGGGCAGGCCGGCGACAACGTCGGCTGCCTGCTGCGCGGCACCAAGCGCGAAGAAGTCGAGCGCGGTCAGGTGCTGTGCAAGCCGGGCTCGGTGAAGCCGCACACCAAGTTCAAGGCCGAGGCTTACATCCTCACCAAGGAGGAGGGTGGCCGCCACACGCCGTTCTTCACCAACTACCGTCCGCAGTTCTATTTCCGCACCACCGACGTGACCGGTGTGGTGACGCTGCCGGAAGGCACCGAGATGGTGATGCCGGGCGACAACATCTCCATGGAAGTGACGCTGATCGTGCCGATCGCCATGGAAGAGAAGCTCCGTTTCGCCATCCGCGAGGGCGGTCGCACCGTCGGCGCCGGCGTGGTCGCATCGATCATCGAGTAAGGAAGGTGTTCAGGGCCGCGGTTCGCCGCGGCCCTTGCCTTGGAGCATCAAATTCATGAACGGCCAGAATATCAGGATCCGGCTCAAGGCGTTCGATCACCGCATTCTCGATGCGTCGACGCGCGAGATCGTGGCGACCGCCAAGCGCACCGGTGCGCAAGTGCGCGGCCCGATCCCGCTGCCGACGCGGATCGAGAAGTTCACGGTGAACCGCTCGCCTCACATCGACAAGAAGAGCCGCGAACAGTTCGAGATGCGCACGCACAAGCGCCTTTTGGACATCGTCGATCCGACCCCGCAGACCGTGGACGCGCTGATGAAGCTCGACCTCGCTGCCGGCGTCGACGTCGAGATCAAGCTCTGAGCCGGACGGATAGGAATAGGGAACAACACCAATGCGTTCCGGAGTGATCGCTCAGAAGGTCGGAATGACCCGCGTCTTCAGTGACGCCGGCGAGCACGTGCCGGTGACCGTGCTGCGCCTGGCGAACTGCCAGGTGGTCGGGCACCGCACCAAGGACAAGAACGGCTACGTCGCGCTGCAGCTCGGCGCCGGCACCCGCCGTACCAACAACCTGGGCAAGGCCATGCGCGGCCACTTCGCCGTCGCCAAGGTCGAGCCCAAGCGCAAGGTCGCGGAGTTCCGCGTTGAGGAGAAGGAGCTGATCCCGGTCGGCGCCGAGATCACCGCGGATCATTTCGTGGTCGGCCAGTTCGTCGACGTCACCGGCACCTCGATCGGCAAGGGCTTTGCCGGCGGCATGAAGCGCTGGAATTTCGGCGGCCTGCGCGCCTCGCACGGCGTGTCGATCTCGCACCGCTCGATCGGTTCGACCGGCGGCCGCCAGGATCCCGGCAAGACCTTCAAGAACAAGAAGATGCCCGGCCACATGGGCGTCGAGCGTGTCACCACGCTCAACCTCAAGGTCGTGCAGACCGACGTCGAGCGCGGCCTCATCCTGGTCGAGGGTGCGGTGCCGGGCGCCAAGGGCGGCTGGATCACGGTGCGCGACGCCGTGAAGAAGTCGCTGCCCAAGGATGCGCCGAAGCCCGGCAAGTTCCGGCTGCCCGACGCGGCTGCCGAGGAGCCCACGGCGGCTGCGCCGAAGGCCGAGCAGGAGGGCGCGTGACATGGAACTGAAAGTCCAGTCCTTCGACGGCAAGGCCTCGGGATCGGTCCAGCTCTCGGACGCGATCTTCGGGCTCGAGCCGCGCACCGACCTCATCCAGCGCTGTGTCGTTTGGCAGCTCGCCAAGCGCCGCGCCGGCACCCACAAGGTCAAAAACCGCGCCGAGATCTGGCGCACCGGCAAGAAGATGTACCGCCAGAAGGGCACCGGTTCGGCCCGCCATGGTTCGGCGCGCGTCAACCTTTTCCGCGGCGGCGGCCGTTCGTTCGGCCCGGTCGTGCGCAGCCACGAGATCGGCCTGCCTAAGAAGGTGCGGGCGCTGGCGCTCAAGCACGCGCTCTCGGCCAAGGCCAAGGACGGCGGCATCATTGTCGTCGACAAGGCCACCGTCGAGGGCGGCAAGACCAAGGCGCTGATCGCGAATTTCGAGAAGCTCGGTCTCAGCAACGCGCTGATCATCGACGGCGCCGCCGTCGATGCGGGCTTCGCGCAGGCGGCGCGCAACATCCCGAACGTGGATGTGCTGCCGGTGCAGGGCATCAACGTCTACGACATCCTGCGGCGTCAGAAGCTCGTGCTGACCAAGGCAGCGGTCGAAGCGCTGGAGGCGCGGTTCAAATGAGCACGTCCGATCCGCGCCACTACGACGTCATCCTCTCGCCGGTGATCACCGAGAAGGCGACGCTCGCGTCCGACAAGAACCAGGTGATGTTCAAGGTCGCGCGCACCGCCACCAAGCCGCAGATCAAGGAAGCGGTCGAGAAGCTGTTCGACGTCAAGGTCAAGAACGTCAACACGCTGGTCCGCAAGGGCAAGACCAAGGCGTTCCGCGGCAGCGTCGGCACCCAGTCGCCGACCAAGCGCGCCATCGTGACCCTTGAAGAGGGTCACACCATCGACGTGACGACGGGTCTGTAAGGAGAGCACGATGGCACTCAAGACCTTCAATCCGGTCACGCCGAGCCAGCGCCAGCTGGTCATCGTCGATCGCACCGGCTTGCATCGGGGTCCGCCGGTCAAATCGCTGACCGAAGGCAAGCACTCGTCCGGCGGCCGCAACAGCAACGGCCGCGTCACCGTGCGCTTCCGCGGCGGTGGCCACAAGAAGTCGTACCGCGTGGTCGACTTCAAGCGCCGCAAGGCCGATGCGCCGGCGACGGTCGAGCGGATCGAGTACGACCCGAACCGCACCGGCTTCATCGCGCTGATCAAGTATCAGGACGGCGAGCAGTCCTACATCCTGGCGCCGCAGCGGCTTGCCGCCGGCGACACCGTGGTGTCGGGCGAGCACGTCGACGTGAAGCCCGGCAACGCCATGCCGCTTGGCAACATCCCGATCGGCACGATCGTGCACAACATCGAGCTCAAGATCGGCAAGGGCGGCCAGATCGCGCGCTCGGCGGGCACCTACGCGCAGATCGTCGGCCGCGACGGCGACTACGTCATCGTGCGCCTGAACTCGGGCGAGCAGCGCCTGGTCAACGGCCGCTGCATGGGCACGATCGGTGCGGTGTCGAACCCCGACAACATGAACATCTCGATCGGCAAGGCCGGCCGCAAGCGTTGGATGGGGCGCCGCCCGCACAACCGCGGCGTCGCCATGAACCCGATCGACCATCCGCATGGCGGCGGCGAAGGCCGCACCTCGGGCGGGCGTCATCCGGTCACGCCCTGGGGCTTCCCGACCAAGGGCAAGAAGACCCGCAAGAACAAGTCCACCAGCAAGTTCATCGTTTCGAGCCGGCACGCTCGGAAGAACAAGAAGTAGCAGGCACCTCATGGCCCGATCAGTTTGGAAAGGCCCGTTCGTCGACGGCTATCTGCTCAAGAAGGCGGAGACCTCGCGCGCGTCCGGCCGTCACGAGATGATCAAGATCTGGACCCGGCGCTCGACCATCCTGCCGCAGTTCGTCGGGCTGACTTTCGGCGTCTACAACGGCCAGAAGCACATTCCGGTGATGGTGACCGAAGAGATGGTCGGCCACAAGTTCGGCGAGTTCGCGCCGACGCGGATGTTCTACGGCCATTCGTCGGATCGTAAGGCGAAGCGCACGGGCGCGCCGGCGGCAGGCGCGCCGGCCGCCGCGGCGCCTGCGGCCGCCGAGAGCTGAGGCAAGGTGCGATGAGCAAGAAAAAGCGCGAGCGCGCTCTATCCGACAGCGAGGCCAAGGCGGTCGCGCGCATGCTGCGCGTCAGCCCGCAGAAGCTCAACCTGGTCGCGGGCCTGATCCGCGGCAAGAAGGTTTCCATGGCGCTGGCCGATCTCGAATTCTCGCGCAAGCGCATCGCGCGCGACGTGCGCAAGTGCCTGGAGTCGGCGATCGCCAATGCCGAGAACAACCACGATCTCGACGTCGACGATCTCATCGTCGCCGAGGCGTTTGTCGGCAAGGCGCTCGTGATGAAGCGTTCCACCCCGCGCGGCCGCGGCCGCGTCGGACGTATTTTCAAGCCGTTCTCGAACCTGACCATCGTCGTGCGTCAGGTCGAAGCTGCGGCGTCGTAGGAGAGCCCGATGGGTCAGAAGGTCAATCCGGTCGGCTTGCGGCTCGGCATCAACCGTACCTGGGACTCGCGCTGGTACGCCGGCAAGGGCGAGTACGGCAAGCTGCTGCACGAGGACATGGCGATCCGCGAGGAGCTCGCCAAGGAGCTCAAGCAGGCGGCAGTGTCCAAGATCGTGATCGAGCGGCCGCACAAGAAGTGCCGTGTCACCATCCACTCGGCGCGGCCGGGCGTGGTGATCGGCAAGAAGGGCGCCGACATCGAGAAGCTGCGCAAGAAGGTCGCGGCGCTCACGCAGTCGGACGTCGTCATCAATATCCTCGAGATCCGCAAGCCCGAGCTCGACGCGCAGCTGGTCGCCGAATCGATCGCGCAGCAGCTCGAGCGTCGCGTCGCGTTCCGCCGCGCCATGAAGCGCGCGGTGCAGTCGGCGATCCGGCTCGGCGCCGGTGGCATCCGCATCAACTGCTCGGGCCGGCTCGGCGGCGCCGAAATCGCGCGCATGGAGTGGTACCGCGAAGGCCGCGTGCCGCTGCATACGCTGCGCGCCGACGTCGACTACGGCGTCGCCACTGCGTTCACCACCTACGGCACCTGCGGCGTCAAGGTCTGGATCTTCAAGGGCGAGATCATGGAGCATGACCCGATGGCGCAGGACAAGAAGCTGGCGGAAGGCGATGCGGGACGTCCGCGCCGCGACGCCGCCTGAGCCACGAGATCGGAAAGATAGAAAAGAGCGTCCGTCATGCTGCAACCGATGCGCACCAAGTTTCGCAAGGCGCACAAGGGCCGGATCAAGGGCATCGCCACGTCCGGTCACAGCCTTGCCTTCGGCCAGTTCGGGCTCAAGGCGCTGGAGCCCGATCGGGTCACCGCGCGCCAGCTCGAGGCGGCGCGCCGTGCGCTGACGCGCCACATGAAACGCGCAGGCCGGGTTTGGATCCGTGTGTATCCGGACGTGCCGGTGTCGAAGAAGCCGCTCGAAGTGCGCATGGGCTCGGGCAAGGGCGCGCCGGAATACTGGGTCACGCGCATCAAGCCGGGCCGCATCATTTTCGAGATCGACGGCGTGTCGGTCGCGCTGGCCAGGGAGGCGCTGGATCTCGCCGCCGCCAAGCTGCCGATCAAGACGCGCTTCGTCGAGCGCATCGCCGAGTAGGAGATGAACCGATGAAACCAGCCGATCTCCGGGCGATGAGCGCCGACCAGCTCGACGACGAGTTCATGAAGCTCAAGAAGGAGCGGTTCAACCTGCGTTTCCAGCGGGCGACCGGCCAGCTCGAGAACACATCGCGGGTGCGCGCCGTGCGGCGCGACATCGCCCGCATCAAGACCATCGCCGCGCAGAAGCGCGCCGGCGCCGCGCCGGCCGCTGCGGGGGCGACCGAAACAAAAGCTCCTCGGAAGCGCGCGGCGCGTCCGAAAGCGAAGTCGAAGTAGAGGTTTTCAAGATGCCGAAGCGCCAGCTCCAAGGTGTCGTGGTCAGCGACAAGCAGGAAAAGACGATCGTCGTGCGGGTCGAGCGTCGCTATACGCACCCGGTGATGAAGAAGACGGTGCGGCGCACCAAGAAGTACTACGCCCACGACGAGACCAATGAATATCACGTGGGCGATATCGTCTGGATCGAAGAACGGCGGCCGATCTCTCGGCTCAAGCGCTGGGAAGCGATCCGTGGTGAAAAGAAAAAGGTCGTCGTTTAAGCGCATCGCGCGCGGAAAGAGAAGACGAGGAGAGCATCATGATTCAGATGCAGACAAACCTCGACGTGGCGGACAACTCCGGCGCGCGCCGCGTCATGTGCATCAAGGTGCTCGGCGGGTCCAAGCGCAAGTACGCCACGATCGGGGACGTCATCGTCGTCTCGGTGAAGGAGGCGATCCCGCGCGGCCGCGTCAAGAAGGGCGAGGTGATGAAGGCCGTGATCGTGCGGGTGGCCAAGGACATCAAGCGCTCGGACGGCTCGGTCATCCGCTTCGACCGCAATGCCGCAGTGCTGATCAACGCTCAGGCCGAGCCGGTCGGCACCCGCATTTTCGGACCGGTTCCGCGCGAGCTGCGTGCGAAGAACCACATGAAGATCATTTCGCTGGCCCCGGAGGTGCTGTGATGGCGGCCAAGATCAGAAAAGGCGACCGCGTCATCGTGTTGAGCGGCCGCGACAAGGGTAAGCGCGGCGAGGTCATCTCGGTCAGGCCGGCGGACGAGCGGGCGCTGGTGCGCGGCGTCAACATGGTGAAGCGCCACCAGAAGCAGTCCGCGCAGCAGGAAGGCGGCATCATCTCCAAAGAGGCGAGCATCCACCTGTCGAACATAGCGCTGCTCGATCCGAAGGACAACAAGCCGACGCGGGTCGGCTTCAAATACGTGGGCGAGGGCCTGGACCGTAAGAAGGTCCGTGTGTCCAAGCGCTCGGGAGTTGAGATCGATGGCTGACAAGGAAGAGAAAGCCCCGAAGGCCCCGAAAGGCCCGAAGGCGGCGCAGGGCGGCGAGCCCAAGCAGCCGAAGCAGCAGGCCAAGGGCGGCGACAAGGGCGTCGCCGACAAGGCCGCGGCCAAGGTGGACGGCGCGCCGAAGCCGAAGAAAAAGGCCGAGCAGCGGGTGACCCCGCGGCTGCGCATCCACTTCGACGAGGTGGTGCGCAAGCAGCTCACCGAGCAGAACGGTTACAAGAATCCGATGCAGGTGCCGACCATCCAGAAGGTCGTCATCAACATGGGCATCGGCGAAGGCGTCAACGACCGCAAGAAGGTCGAGAACGCGGCCAACGACCTGGCCCAGATCTCCGGCCAGAAGGCGGTGATCACCAAGGCACGCAAGTCGATCGCGACCTACAAGCTGCGCGACGGCCAGGCGATCGGCTGCAAGGTGACGCTGCGCAAGGCGCGCATGTACGAGTTCATCGACCGCCTGGTCACCATCGCGCTGCCGCGCGTGCGCGACTTCCGCGGCCTCAACCCGAAGAGCTTCGACGGTCGTGGCAACTACACGATCGGCATCAAGGAGCACATCATTTTCCCGGAGATCGACTACGACAAGGCGTCGGATGTCTGGGGCATGGACATCACGGTTTGCACGACCGCCAAGACCGACGACGAGGCGCGTGCGCTGCTGACCGCATTCAACTTCCCGTTCCGGCAGTGAGGATCGACGGTCCTCAAACGCGGATACCCAGGAGATCTTGATGGCGAAGAAGAGTTCGATCGAAAAGAACAATCGGCGGCGAAGGCTTGCCAAGAAGTTTTCGGGCCGCCGCGAGCGGCTCAAGGCGATCGCGAACGACAAGACCATGCCGATCGAGGAGCGTTTTGCGGCCTCGCTGAAGCTTGCCGAGATGCCGCGCAATTCGTCGCCGACGCGCATTCGCAATCGCTGCGAGATGAGTGGCCGGCCGCGCGCGTTCTATCGCAAGCACAAGCTCAGCCGCATCGCGCTCCGGGAGCTCGGCTCCAAGGGCATGATCCCCGGTCTTCTGAAGTCAAGCTGGTAGGAGCATCGGGCGATGGCATTGAACGATCCGCTCGGCGATATGATCGCGCGCATCAATAATGCGCAGATGCGAAACAAGTCGAAGGTTTCCTCGCCGTCCTCGCGGCTGCGCGAGAGCGTGCTCGAAGTGCTCAAGAGCGAAGGCTACATCCGCGGCTACGCCTCGGTTGAGCACGCCAACGGGCGCAACGAGCTCGAGATCGAGCTGAAGTATTTCGACGGCGCGCCCGTGATCCGCGAGATCGCGCGGGTGTCGAAGCCCGGCCGCCGCGTCTACGCGTCGGTCAGGAACCTGCCGCGTATCAACAACGGCCTCGGGGTCGCGATCGTCTCCACGCCCAAGGGCGTGATGGCCGATCATGCGGCGCGCGACGCCAATGTCGGCGGCGAAATCCTGCTTACGGTGTTCTAGCCGGATCAAGATCGGAACAGCGCCATGTCACGTGTCGGAAAAAAACCGGTTTCGATCCCCTCGGGGGTCACGGCCAACGTCGAAGGCCAGACCGTCAAGGTGAAGGGTCCGAAGGGCGCCATGCAGATCGTGCTGCACGGCGACGTCAAGGCCACGATGGACAAGGGCTCCATCAAGGTCGACCCGCTGAACGAAACCAAGCGCGCCCGCGCCATGTGGGGCACCTACCGGGCGCTGGTCGCCAATCTGATGACCGGCGTCACCAAGGGCTTCGAGGAGCGGCTCGAGATCAACGGCGTCGGCTATCGCGCCGCGGTGCAGGGCAAGAACCTGCAGCTCGCGCTCGGCTACAGCCACGACGTGGTCTATCCGATCCCGGAAGGGATCGCGATCGCGACCCCGAAGCCGACCGAGATCGTCATCACCGGCATCGACAAGCAGAAGGTCGGGCAGGTGGCGGCGGAGATCCGCGACTACCGGCCGCCGGAGCCCTACAAGGGCAAGGGCGTCAAGCACGCCGGCGAGTACATCTTCCGCAAGGAAGGAAAGAAGAAATGAGCCTCACACAGATCCTTGGTCATCTGCGGACCGGCGACGTTATCATCGTCCGCGAGGGCAACGCCGCGCTGCGGCGGCGGCTGGCGATCGCGCCGCGCCGCGCCGATGTCGTGGACGCCGATTCATTCGACTCGCGCAACTTGCTGCGCAATCTGATCGCCGCCCGCAACGGCGGCGGAAAGAAGTAGGAACGCCACCATGTCCAGGCTCAGTGATCGGACTGCAAGACGGCAGGCACAGGTGCGCCGCGCGATCCGCCGCGCCGCCGGCGGCCGCGCGCGGTTGTCCGTCTTCCGTTCGTCGAAGCACATCTACGCCCAGGTCATCGACGATACCAAGGGCGAGACGCTCGCCTCGGCGTCCTCGATCGAGAAGGACATGCGCGGCGGCATGAAGAACGGCGCCAATATCGCGGCCGCGAAGGCGGTCGGGAAGCTGGTCGCCGAGCGCGCGACCGCGAAAGGGGTCAAGGAGGTCGTGTTCGACCGCGGCTCCTATCTCTATCACGGCCGCGTCAAGGCGCTGGCCGATGCGGCGCGCGAGGCCGGGCTCAGCTTCTAAGGGACTTGAAACGGGCTTGCGGCCCGAACCGAACGGAACATCGATATGGCACGTGAACCACGCGAGCGGCATAGAGACCGGGAAGAGCGCGAAAGCGAATTCACCGACAAGCTCGTCCACATCAACCGGGTGGCGAAGGTCGTGAAGGGCGGCCGGCGCTTCGGCTTCGCCGCGCTGGTCGTCGTCGGCGACGAGAAGGGCCGCGTCGGCTTCGGCCACGGCAAGGCGCGCGAAGTCCCGGAAGCGATCCGCAAGGCGACGGACGCCGCCAAACGCGGACTGATCCGCGTGCCGCTGCGCGAAGGCCGCACGCTGCATCACGACGTGTACGGCCGGCACGGCGCCGGCAAGGTGATCCTGCGCGCGGCGCCCCCCGGCACCGGCATCATCGCCGGCGGTCCGATGCGCGCGGTGTTCGAGACGCTCGGCATGCAGGACGTGGTGGCGAAGTCGCTCGGCTCGTCCAATCCGTACAACATGGTGCGCGCGACCTTCGACGCGCTCAAGAACCAGGATTCGCCGCGCTCGGTGGCGGCACGGCGCAACATCAAGGTGTCTGCGCTGCAGGCGCGCCGCCGCGACGGCGGTGATGCCGAGCAGAGCGCCGACTAACAACAAGACGCGCCGGAGTCCAATATGGCCAAGAGCATCAAGATCAAGCAGATCGGCAGTCCGATCCGCCGCCATCACACCCAGCGCGAGACCCTGATCGGGTTGGGCTTGAATCGAATCGGACGCGTGGCCGAGGTTCCGGACACGCCGCAAGCGCGCGGCATGATCGCCAAGGTCAAGCACCTCGTGCGCGTGGTCGAGGCGCAGGCAAAGTAGTGTCGTCTGTCCGGACGTCGCGCCGGGCATGATGATGGAGACAATGAGGACTTAAGTCATGAAGCTCAATCAGCTCGCCGACCGGCCGGGAGCCAAGAAGGCCCGCACCCGTATCGGGCGCGGCATCGGCTCCGGCAAGGGCAAGACCGGCGGCCGCGGCGGCAAGGGCCAGACCGCGCGCTCGGGCGTGCGCATCAAGGGCTTCGAAGGCGGCCAGATGCCGCTGCATCGGCGCCTGCCGAAGCGCGGCTTCAAGAACACGCCGTTCGCTTTGAAGCTCAACGAGGTCAATCTCGACCGCATCCAGCAAGCGGTCGACGCCGGCAAGCTGGGAACGGGCGCAACGGTCGACGCGGCCGCGCTGGTCAAGGCTGGCGTCCTGCGCCGCGCCAAGGACGGCGTGCGCCTGCTGGGGATGGGCGAATTGAAAGCGAAGCTCGCATTTTCGGTGTGGGGCGCGTCGAAATCGGCGGTCGCGGCGGTGGAAAAGGCCGGCGGCTCGGTGGCGATCCTGGCACCCACGCGCGAGGCGGCCGAGGAAAAGACCGCCTAACCCCCTATGTGAAACGGCCGGCCGGCTCTCCATATAGGGCAGGCGGCCTGGCGGGGCTGATCAAGCGGCGGACGGAGGAGCAAGGATGGCGTCAGCAGCAGAACAACTTGCGGCCAACCTCAATTTCTCGGCGCTCGCCAAGGCCGAGGAACTCAAGAAGCGAATCTGGTTTACCCTCGGCGCGCTGCTGGTCTATCGCTTCGGCACCTACATTCCGCTGCCCGGTATCGACCCGCAGGCTTGGGACCAGCTGTTCCGCCAGCAGGCCGGCGGCATCCTCGGCATGTTCAACATGTTCTCCGGCGGTGGCATCAACCGCATGGCGATCTTTGCGTTGAACATCATGCCGTACATCTCGGCATCGATCATCATCCAGCTGATGACGACGGTGTCGCCGACGCTCGAGCAACTCAAGAAGGAAGGCGAGGCCGGCCGCAAGGTCATCAACCAGTACACCCGCTACCTCACGTTGGGATTGGCGGCGCTGCAGGCGTTCGGGATCGCGATCGGGCTTGAAGGCGCCGGCAACGTCGTGACCGAGCCGGGCTGGTTCTTCCGGATCTCGACCGTCATCACGCTCACCGGCGGCACCATGTTCCTGATGTGGCTCGGCGAGCAGATCACATCGCGCGGTATCGGCAACGGCATCTCGCTGATCATCATGGCCGGCATCGTGGCGGAGTTGCCCGGTGCGCTGGTCGGCGCGCTGCAGCTCAGCCGCGAAGGCGCGCTGTCGACGACCCTGATCTTCACCGTCGCGGTGATGGCGCTGGTCGTCACCGCCTTCATCGTCTTCATGGAGCGCGCGCAGCGCCGGCTGCTGATCCAGTATCCCAAGCGCCAGGTCGGCAACCGCATGTTCGAGGGGCAGTCCTCGCATCTGCCGCTCAAGCTGAACACCTCGGGCGTCATCCCGCCGATCTTCGCGTCGTCGCTGCTGCTGCTGCCGACGACGGTGGCGAACTTCAATGCCGGATCGGGCCCGGAATGGTTCCAGACGCTGGTCACCCAGCTCGGTCACGGCCGGCCGCTGTTCCTGATCCTCTACATCTCGATGATCATCTTCTTCGCCTTCTTCTATACGGCGATCGTGTTCAATCCGACCGAGACCGCCGACAACCTGAAGAAGCACGGCGGCTTCATCCCGGGCATCCGGCCCGGCGAGCGCACTGCCGAGTACATCGACTATGTGCTCACCCGCATCACCTGCATCGGCGCCATCTACTTGTCGCTGGTATGCCTGCTGCCGGAGATCATCCTCTCCTATGCGCCGGGCATGTTCTACTTCGGCGGCACGTCGCTGCTGATCGTGGTCAGCGTCACCATGGATACGGTGGCGCAGGTGCAGGGCCATCTGCTCGCGCATCAGTACGAAGGGTTGATCAAGCGCTCGAAGCTGCGCGGACGACGGCGATGATGCCGGCTCGCCAAGGCCACGCCTGACGCACGGCGCGGAGCGGAGCTTGATCCCGCGACCGCCGTGCGTATCGACCAGGTCATTTTCCGCGTTGGGTGTGATGGGTGCGGTCTGCTTGGCGTTCGTGGATACCCCTGCCGGAGATATTGACCGCCAATCGGGAGGTGCCGTTCTATCGCGGCGGTACGTCGCTCCTGACTGTGGTCTGTGCCATACTAGACCTGAAGGCGCGGCTTGAGCGGCCGCGGCGGGAAGGTTGGGAGGCGACTTAGATGAGATTGATCCTGCTTGGACCCCCAGGGGCGGGGAAGGGCACGCAGGCACAACGGCTCGTTCAGAAGCACGGCATCGTGCAACTCTCGACCGGGGACATGCTGCGGGCCGCCGTCAAGGCCGGGACCCTGGTGGGCCTGCGCGCCAAGGCGATCATGGACCGCGGCGAATTGGTCCCGGACGACGTCGTGGTGACGATCGTTTCCGACCGCATCGGCGAGCCCGACGCCAAGAACGGCTTTATCCTCGACGGTTTCCCACGCACGGTTCCGCAGGCGGTGGCGCTCGACAAGATGCTCAAGGAGAAGGGCCTGAAGCTCGATGGCGTGATCGAGCTCAAGGTCGACGGGTCGATCCTGCAAAGCCGCATCGAGAACCGGATGCGCGAAGCGGCCGCGCGCGGCGAGCAGTTGCGTTCGGACGACGACCCTGAGGTGCTAAAGCGCCGCGTCGACGCCTACAAGGAGCAGACCGCGCCGCTGGTCGATTATTACCGCTGGCAGGGAACCCTGAAGTCGGTCGACGGCATGCGCGCCATCGACGAGGTCGAGGCGGCTATCCACAAGGCGCTGACCGAGAAGCCGCCGATCCGCAAGCCGGCTCCCCAGGAAACAAGTCCTGCCAAGAGTTCCCCAATTGCGGATGGACCGAAGGCGCGCGCGGCGGCCGGGCAACCTGCGGCCAAGGTTAGACCCAAGGCCCCCGCCAAAGCGGCCAAATCAGCAGCCAAAAAGCCCAAATCCGGGGCCGCCAAGGCCAAAACGGCGGCCGCCCGCAGGGCTGCGGCCAAGCCGGCCAAAGGGCGGTCCCCCGCCCGCGGCAAAGCTGCCCCGCGCAAGTCCAAACGCTAGTAGAGGTTGACGAAACCCCGTTGAATCCCCTAATAAGCCGCGCATCCAGTCGGAGAGGATCACACGATACCGAGCCCCGGGACACGGGGAGGGTGTCGCGTTACCCGTTGCGGCCCGTGCGCGCAGACTGGCACCAGGACCGAGCCGCCATTTCGCCGGCCGGCAGCAGGAGTTGAGAGACCGTGGCCCGCATCGCAGGCGTCAATATCCCTACCAACAAGCGCGTCGTGATCGCATTGCAGTACATTCATGGCATCGGCCCCGCGAAGGCCGGTGAGATCATGGAGAAGGTTGGGCTTCCGGGTGAGCGCCGGGTGTCCCAGCTGACGGATGCGGAAGTGCTCCAGATCCGCGAAATCATCGACCGCGACTATATGGTCGAGGGCGATCTCCGGCGTGAGGTCGCGATGAACATCAAGCGGCTGATGGATCTCGGTTGCTACCGCGGGCTGCGCCACCGGCGCGGACTGCCGGTGCGCGGCCAGCGTACCCATACCAACGCCCGCACCCGCAAGGGGCCGGCGAAGCCGATTGCCGGCAAGAAGAAGTAAGCCGCGGTCGAAGACAGGAATTAGGCGAGTACAGAGCAGTTTAGGGCCCGGCTCAAGGCCACCGGGTCGCGAAAGGACCGAGAATGGGCAAGGAAGCCACCCGCGTCCGCCGGCGCGAACGTAAGAACATCGCGTCCGGCGTCGCGCACGTGAATGCATCGTTCAACAACACCATGATCACCATCACCGACGCGCAGGGCAACACGATCGCCTGGTCGTCGGCGGGCACGATGGGTTTCAAGGGCTCGCGAAAGTCGACCCCCTATGCGGCGCAGGTCGCCGCCGAAGACGCTGCCAAGAAGGCGCAAGAGCACGGCATGCGGACGCTCGAAGTCGAAGTCGCCGGCCCCGGTTCGGGCCGCGAGTCCGCGTTGCGTGCGTTGCAGGCCGCCGGCTTCACCGTCACCTCGATCCGTGACGTGACGCCGATCCCGCACAACGGTTGCCGTCCACGCAAGAGGCGGCGCGTATGAACGAAGACACTCTCCTCCAGCGGACGCCCGACCCGTCTGCTGCGAACGAATTTTCCCATGGGGCGGACGCGCGGCCCAACACCGCGCCACTCAACGCGATGGGTGCCAACGTGACTATTCAGAAGAACTGGCAGGAACTGATCCGACCGAACAAGCTGCAGGTGTCCGCCGGCGCCGACGCCAAGCGGGAGGCGACCGTCGTCGCCGAGCCGCTCGAGCGTGGCTTCGGCCTGACGCTGGGCAATGCGCTGCGCCGCATCCTGCTCTCGTCGCTGCAAGGCGCCGCCGTGACGTCGGTGCATATCGACGGCGTGCTGCACGAGTTCTCGTCGATCCCGGGCGTGCGCGAGGATGTGACCGACATCGTCCTGAACATCAAGGACATCGCCATCAAGATGCAGGGCGAAGGCCCCAAGCGCATGGTGGTGAAGAAGCAGGGTCCCGGTCAGGTCACCGCCGGTGACATCCAGACGGTGGGCGACATCGTCGTGCTCAATCCGGACCTCGTGCTGTGCACCCTCGACGAGGGCGCCGAGATCCGCATGGAGTTCACCGTCAACACCGGCAAGGGCTACGTGCCGACCGACCGCAACCGTCCGGAAGACGCGCCGATCGGCCTGATCCCGGTCGACAGCCTGTATTCGCCGGTGCGCAAGGTCTCCTACAAGGTCGAGAACACCCGTGAGGGCCAGATCCTCGACTACGATAAGCTCACGATGCAGATCGAGACCAACGGCGCGCTGAGCCCGGATGACGCGGTCGCCTACGCCGCGCGCATCCTGCAGGACCAGCTCAACGTGTTCGTGAACTTCGAGGAGCCCCGCAAGGAGGTCGTCTCCGAAGCGATCCCGGACCTCGCGTTCAACCCGGCCTTCCTCAAGAAGGTCGACGAGCTCGAGCTCTCCGTGCGTTCCGCGAACTGTCTCAAGAACGACAACATCGTCTATATCGGCGATCTCGTTCAGAAGACCGAAGCCGAGATGCTGCGCACCCCGAACTTCGGCCGCAAGTCGCTCAACGAGATCAAGGAAGTGCTGGCCCAGATGGGCCTGCATCTCGGCATGGAAGTGCCGGGCTGGCCGCCGGACAACATCGACGAGCTGGCCAAGCGCTTCGAGGATCATTACTGAGGTCTCTGTGTCCCGGGCGAACAGCCGGGACACAGCTCTACGGGATTAGGAGTCCGCGATGCGTCACGGCAATGCCCACCGCAAGCTCAACCGCACGGCCGAGCATCGCCGCGCCATGTTCGCCAACATGGCCGTCGCGCTCATCCAGCACGAGCAGATCGTCACCACGCTGCCGAAGGCCAAGGACCTGCGTCCGATCGTCGAGAAGCTGATCACGCTCGGCAAGCGCGGCGATCTGCACGCCCGCCGGCAGGCGATCGCGCAGATGCGCGACATCGATGTTGTGAAGAAGCTCTTCGAGGTGATCGGCCCGCGTTACAAGGACCGCAACGGCGGCTACACCCGCGTCATGAAGGCCGGGTACCGCTATGGCGACTCGGCGCCGGTTGCGGTGATCGAACTGGTCGATCGCGACGTCGACGCCAAGGGCAAGGACGATCTCGCGCGCCACGAGGCGGCCAAGGCCGCCGCACCGGCACCTGCCGAGGCGACGCAGTAACTTTCGGCATATTCGGATTCGAACAGGGCGGCTCCGGCCGCCCTTTTTTGTTGTGAGTGCCGCTGCCGCGCGGCCTTGTGCCATATGGATCGACTCGGCATCCTCCGCCGGCCATCGCATTGGCCGGCACCGAAGGCGCGGGGGTTTTCATGTCCGACAGCTTCACCGAAGTCACCACCAAATCGTGGGGGTCGCGCCTCGGCGAATCGATCAAGGGCGTCCTGTTCGGCCTCGTTCTGATCATCGGCTCCTGCGTGTTCCTGTTCTGGAACGAGGGCCGCGCGGTGCAGACGCAGCGCTCGCTGACCGAAGGCGCGAGCCTCGTGGTCTCCGCCGATCCGGCGCGCGTCGATCCGGCTAATGACGGCAAGCTCGTGCATGTCAGCGGCGACCTCAAGCCCGGCGCGCCTTTGTCCGACCCCGACTTCATGGTGTCGGCAACGGCGCTGCGGCTGGTGCGCACGGTCGAGATGTACCAGTGGAAAGAGGAATCGAAGTCCGAGACCCGCAAGAATCTCGGCGGCTCGGAGGAAACCGTCACGACCTACGAATATCACCGGGTCTGGTCCGAGACCCGCAACGACTCCAGCCGCTTCAAGCGTCCGGAAGGCCACATCAATCCACAGATGGCGTATCGCGCCGCGTCCTATGCATCGAGCGACGCGACCATGGGCGCTTTCCGCCCGGGCACCAACGTGGTCAACCGCCTGCCGGCGAACGACGCGGTGCCGCTCGAGCCGTCGCTGGCGCGCAAGCTCTCGGGCCGCGTCAAGGGGCCGGTCCACGTCGTCGACGGGCGCATCTATCTCGGCGACAATCCGTCCGATCCGCGCGTCGGCGATCTGCGGATCAGTTTCAGGATCGCGCCCGGCGGCCCGACCAGCATTGTGGCGCGGCAGGCCGGCACCGGCTTCGCGGACTACCAGACCAGGGCCGGTGACGCGCTGTTGATGGTGCGTCCGGGCACGATGTCGGCCGCCGACATGTTCGCGGCCGCGCAGCGCGAGAACCGCATCCTGACATGGCTGCTGCGGCTGGCCGGTGTGGTCGCCATGTTCATCGGCTTCCTGCTGATCCTCAACCCGCTGGTGGTCGTGGCCGACGTGGTGCCGTTCATCGGCAACATCCTCTCGGCGGGGGCGGGGATCGTCTCGCTGGTGCTGACCGCCGTCGTCGCGCCGGTCGTGATCGCGGCGGCATGGTTCTTCTACCGGCCGCTGGTCTCCGCGGTGGTGCTGGCGATCGGGCTGGCGCTTGCTTACGGTTTCAAGCGCTGGGCGTCGCAGCGCGCGGCGGCGAAAAAGGCCGCGCAGGCCGCACCGGCATAGTGGGCACCGGCCTATCCCCGCTCATTCCCGCGTAAGCGGGAATCCAGGAATCTTTCCGTAGTCTGGGTCCCCGCTTTCGCGGGGACGAGCGGATAGAATGCCGCGACCTACTTCTTCCGCTTCGGTTTGGGCGCGTCGATGGTGTCGTAGAGGTTCACCGGCGCGAAATCGTCGGTGATGGTCACGCCGCCCTTGGCCTCGCGCTGCGGATTTTGAATGCGGCGCTTGAGCACCTCCGGCAGCGGGAAGCGGAACTTGTAGCGCGCTTGTAGCGCTGCTGCGCGTTCAGCCAGCACGGCACGGTCGAATTTCGGATCGGCGCTCAGGGTCGCGATCACCTCGCCCAACCCGGAGGGATAGAGGTCGAGCGTCGGGAACACGTCGCCCAGCGTCTTGACCGTCGAGTGGTAGAGCTTGGTGCCGTCATGGACGTTGAAGGCGACGGCGCCGCCCGGCGTCAGGCGGCTCTTGACCAGCGTGTAGAACTCGCGCGTCAGCAGATGGAACGGCACATAGCCGCCGCGATAGGCGTCGAGCAGGATCAGGTCATACTGGTCCTTGCTGCGGTTGAGGAACACGCGCCCGTCGGCGGCGATGTAGCGCACGCGCGGGGTGTCGCGCAGCGCGAAGTACTGCTTGGCGACGTCGATGACACGCTGGTCGAGCTCGACCGTGTCGATATGCACGTCGGGCATCGCGCGGCCGTAATAGGTCGAGATCGATCCGCCGCCGAGGCCGATCATCAGAATGCGCTTGATTTCTGCGGGGTAGAGCAGCGAGGCCGCCGTCATCACCTGTGAATAGGGCAGCGGCAGGTCATCGGGGTCCTCGAGGTTGGCGACCGATTCCGTGTAGTCCCAGCCCTTGAGCTGGAAGGTCATGATCAGCTGGCTGCGCCGCTTGTTGATGTAGATGTCGTTGTACTCGCTCTCGACATGGGCGAGCCGCCCGTCCGGGCGCTTGAGGATTTCGGCGCGCACCTTCTCATCGATCAGCGCGTCGTTGGCGGAAGCTGGGAGCGCGAGCACGGCGATCGCGAGCACGAGCGCGGCGGTGGCCGCGCCAGCCTTGCGCTCCAGGCGGCCGAGCGCCAGCAGGATCAGGCCGCAGCCAATGCCGGCAGCGCCGAGCCAAAGCGTGATCGCGCGCGTGCCGATGGTCGGGATCAGATAGAAGGTGGTGCCGAGCGTGCCGACGATCGAGCCGAACGTCGATACGCCATAGACCGTGCCCGAGACCGTGCCGGAGCTCTGCGCCGAACGCAGCATCAACCGGATCGCGAACGGAGAATACATGCCGAAGAAGCTCACCGGGAACAGCAGGATCGCGAGCGAAGCGACGATGCTGCCGGTGCGCACGTCATCGATGCCGGCGGTC
Source organism: Xanthobacteraceae bacterium (assembly GCA_019745775.1). GTDB lineage: Bacteria > Pseudomonadota > Alphaproteobacteria > Rhizobiales > Xanthobacteraceae > VAZQ01. The sequence continues at coordinate 32,214 of JAIESR010000062.1, forward strand.
AGGAACTCGAGCAGGGGCTGCGCGAACGACGGCAGCACCAGCATGTAGAGCGAGGCCACCAGCACCGTGACTGCGAGCACGCTGAGCGAAGCGGTGCGGTCGGCGAGCCAGCCCCCCAGGAAGTAGCCGACGGTCAGCGCCATCAGCACGGTCGAGATCAGCGACGCCCAGGTATAGATGCCGCTGCCGAAATAGGGGTTGAGGTAACGCGACCCCAGCATCTCAAAGCTCATCACGATGGCGCCGGTCACGAAGGCGATGGTGTAGATCATGACGCTGGTCATGGTCTTGGAAGATCTGGTCGTGGAAGTAGCGGAAGATTTGTTCGCAGACGACCCGGCGTGGGGGATCGTGGCTTCGGCGGATGGCTGGGTCACGAAGGGCCTCTTGCAACGCGATTTTTTATGGGAACACGCGATGGGTCAGTTTATTCGGCATCGTTCGGGTTGTCGCCGTGATCGGGGGCCTTCGGGACATTTGGCCGCCGGGTCCGGACCGGACCTTTTTGTGCCCTTCAATCGCCACGCCGGCAGCCTTATATCTCGGCCTCCCGAGACCCCGGATTCGCCCCCATGATATCGCGTCCGACCCTGCGCCTGCCGTTGTCCTCGGCTCTTGCGGCTCTTGCCGCCATCGCCGTGCTGGGGACCAGCCTGGGGGGTGCCGCGGCCCAGGAGCGGCGGGTTCCCGGGTCTCCGGCCGAGGTCAGGCTGTCCTATGGGCCGGTGGTCCAGAAGGCGGCCCCGGCGGTGGTCAACGTCTATGCGGCGCGAACCGTCACCACCCGGAACCCGCTGTTCGAAGACCCTTTCTTCCGCCGCTTTTTCGGGGGTCCCGGGATGCCCGGGCCGAACGAGCAGCAGCAGCGTTCGCTGGGGTCCGGGGTCCTGGTTGACCCCGCCGGCCTCGTGGTCACCAACCATCACGTCATCGACGGGGCCGACCAAGTGAAGGTCTCGCTCGCCGACCGGCGCGAGTTCGAGGCCGAGATCGTTCTCAAGGATGCACGTTCCGACCTCGCGGTGCTGCGGCTCAAGGGCAACGGCGAGCGCTTCCAGGCGCTCGAATTCGCCGATTCGGACGCGCTCCAGGTCGGCGATTTGGTGCTCGCGATCGGCAATCCGTTCGCGGTCGGGCAGACGGTGACGCACGGCATCATCTCGGCGCTGGCGCGCACCCAGGTCGGCATCACCGACTATCAGTTCTTCATCCAGACCGACGCCGCCATCAATCCAGGCAATTCCGGCGGCGCGCTGGTCGACATGACGGGCAAGATCGTCGGCATCAATACCGCGATCTTTTCCCGCGGCGGCGGCTCGATCGGGATCGGCTTCGCCATTCCCGCCAATATGGTGCGGGTGGTCGTCGCCTCGGCGCGCGGCGGCAGCAGCACGGTCAAGCGGCCCTGGCATGGCGCGCGGCTACAGGCGGTGACCCCGGAGATCGCCGAGAGCATCGGCCTCAAGCGCCCAGCCGGCGCGCTGGTCACCGATGTGATGCAAGGCGGCCCGGCGGCACGCGCGGGCTTGCGCACCGGCGACCTGATCGTCGCGCTCGACGACCAGCACATCGAGGACGCAAACGCCTTCGACTATCGCTTTGCCACCAAGGCGATCGGCGGCACCAGCCGCATCCGCGTCCAGCGTTCCGGCCGTGAAATGGTCGTGACCGTGGCGCTCGAAGTGGCGCCGGACTTGCCGCGCGACGAGATCGTCATCGAGACGCGCTCGCCGTTCCAGGGCGTCAAGGTATCGAACCTATCGCCTTCGCTCGCCGACCAATTGCGGCTCGATCCCAATGGCGAAGGTGTCGTCGTCGTCGATGTCGCCAACGGCTCGATCGGACAGCGCTTCTTCCAGCCCGGCGACGTCTTGCTCACGGTCAACAATCAGAAGATGACCAGGACCAGCGACCTCGACAAGCTGAGCCGCCAGCAGACCCGCCTGTGGCGGATCACGATCCGGCGCGGCGGCCAGCAGATGTCGGTCGAATTGCGCGGGTAGGGCGATGTCGTCGGCCTCCGCTTCGCTGCCGTCCGCGGCACCGAAGCGCTGGAACTCTGAATCTATTGTTTTCTGCCCGCGATGATCGCGAACGCAGCGCGCTATCCGGCTTGTGCCGGCGGGGCAAATTCACCACCTTTGAGCGATGGCGAAGCGTCCAGCCACCAATCCCACCCTGTTTGCGGCCGCCGGCCTCGAGCGTGACGCGCCGCGACCGCTGGCCGACCGGCTGCGCCCGACGCAACTCGGCGAGGTCGTCGGACAGGACCATCTGCTCGGGCCGGACGGCGCGCTCACCCGCATGCTCGACTCCCGCACGCTCGGCTCGCTGATCTTCTGGGGGCCGCCGGGCACCGGCAAGACCACGGTCGCACGGCTCCTCGCCGACGCTACCGAGCTGCACTTCGAGCAGATATCCGCGATTTTCACCGGCGTCGCCGAGCTCAAGAAGGTGTTCGACGCCGCGCGGGCGCGCCGTGAGACCGGGCAGGGGACGCTGCTTTTCGTCGACGAGATCCACCGCTTCAATCGCGCGCAGCAGGATTCGTTCCTGCCGGTGATGGAGGACGGCACCATCGTTCTGGTCGGCGCCACCACCGAAAATCCATCGTTCGAGCTGAACGCGCCGCTGCTCTCGCGCGCCCGTGTTCTGGTGTTCAAGTCGCTCGAGGCGGCGGCGATCGAGAAGCTGATGGCGCGCGCCGAAGCGATCGAAGGCCGGCCGCTGCCGCTCGACGAGGCAGCGCGCGCCTCATTGATCCGGATGGCCGATGGCGACGGCCGCGCGTCGCTGACGCTGGCGGAAGAGGTGTGGCGCGCCGCGCGGGCGGGCGAGACCTTCGACTTGGCGCAACTGCAAGAGGTCGTGCAACGGCGCGCGCCGATCTACGACAAGTCGCAGGACGGCCACTACAACCTCATCTCGGCGCTGCACAAGTCGGTGCGCGGCTCCGATCCCGACGCCGCGCTCTACTATCTCGCGCGCATGCTCGATGCGGGCGAGGACCCGCTCTACCTCGCGCGCCGCGTCGTGCGCATGGCGGTCGAGGATATCGGGCTTGCCGATCCGCAGGCGCTGGTGATCTGCAACGCCGCCAAGGACGCCTACGATTTCCTCGGCAGCCCCGAGGGCGAGCTCGCGATCGCGGAGGCGGTGATCTATGTCGCCACCGCACCGAAGTCGAACGCGGCCTATGCCGCCTTCAGCGCCGCCAAACGCGTGGCCAAGGAGGGCGGGTCGCTGTTGCCGCCCAAGCACATCCTCAATGCGCCGACCCGGCTGATGAAGTCGGAAGGCTACGGCGAAGGCTACGACTACGATCACGACGCGCCCGACGCGTTCTCCGGCCAGGATTACTTCCCGGAGGCGCTCGGGCGGCAACAGTTCTACGATCCGCCCGAGCGCGGCTTCGAGCGCGAGATCAGGAAGCGGTTGGAGTACTGGGCCAAGCTGCGGAAGGACAGAACCAAGTGACAACACCGCGGTGGAAGCGGGCGGCGGCATGCCTGGCGATGGTCCTGGTCGGCAGCACGGCGGCGGCGCAGTCGCCGGGCGGGCGCTGGGCGCGGGCGCCTTACGCCTGCGATGGCGAGCTGTTTACCCGCGCGGACACCCCGCTGCTCGTCGAACCGATGTCGGTGCGCTGGTTCAACACCGACTGCACGGTGGTGTCGAGCTATCGGGTCAAGGACATCTGGTACCTCCAGGGCCGCTGCACGGCGGAGGGCAAGACCGCAACCATCCCGATCATGCTGGATTGGCGCGGCGACCGCTTGGTGGTGGGCTGGAACCGGGAGCCGGTGACGGAAATGCAGCGCTGCCACCCGTGATGCTCTACTCGATTTGAGCAAGCGTTGAGGCTACAGTACCTAATCCCACGGAGTCGGGCTCAATGAACAAGCGTCTGGAAGATGCCATTTTACAGCTGAAATCGCAGCCAGAAGAACGGCAACAGGAGGCTGCGGAGCTCCTGTTTGATTTCCTGGAGAGGGACGCTGGGGTCTATCTCTCACCCGAGCAGATCGCCGAAATCGAGCGACGGCTCGAAGAGGATGACTTCGCCACAGACGAGGAAGTCAGAGCTGTCTTTGATCGCCTAAAGGCATGAAGGTCGTCTACCTCAAGTCGGCGTTGAGGGATCTAGCGGCTATTCGAACGTACGTCGGGCGAGACGATGAGCAGGCGGCGCGTCGCGTCATCATACGCATCGAGCATTGTGTTGAACGTTTAGCCAGCTTCCCCCTACTCCGGTCGGCCCGGCCCGAGGGGAATTAGGCTCCTTTCAATACCTGGCTTGCCGTATATCGTTACCCATCGTGTTCAAGATGAAACGGTAAGAATTGTCGCTGTATTTCACACCTCCCGCAATCGACAGTTTTGACAGCGTTGCTGTCACAGTGCCTCGCCAATGACCGACACCACCGCCCCGCGGTCCGCGTTCAGCTACCGCGCCTTCACGATGTTCTGGATCGGGCGGATCGTGTCGATCCTGTCGTTCCAGATGCTGGTGGTGGCGATCGGCTGGCAGCTCTACACGCTGACCGGCAGCGCGCTGGACCTCGGCTTCCTCGGCATCGCGCAGTTTATTCCGACGGTCGTGCTGACGCCGCTCGTGGGGCACGTCGCCGACCGCTACGACCACCGCCGGGTGCTGCTCCTCTGCCGGGTCGGCGAGGCATCGGCCGCCGCGATCCTCGCCATCGGCACGGTGATGGGCGTGGTCGACCCGCTAATCATCTACATCGTGATTGCGCTGGTCGGGGCCGGGCGGGCGTTCGAGATCGCGACCATGGTCGCGATCATCCCCGGCCTGGTGCCGCGGCCGGTGGTGCCGTCAGCGACCGCCTGGTTCGCGTCGTCGAACCAGATCGGGCTGATCGTCGGCCCTATCCTGGGCGGAGTCCTGTACGAGCTCGGGCCGGGCACGGTCTACGGCCTCGCGGTCGCGTTCTGGTTCATTGGCGCGAGCTTCATCTTCCTGATCCACATGGAGGCCGTGCCGCGCGCCAGTGAACCCGTCAGCGTTCAATCGCTGCTCGGCGGCTTCGACTTCGTCTGGCGCGACCGCGTGATCCTCGGCACCATCTCGCTCGACATGTGCGCGGTGTTCTTGTCTGCCGCGCCGGTGCTGTTCCCGATCTTTGCCCGCGATATCCTCGAGACGGGCCCATGGGGACTGGGACTTCTGCGCGCCGCGCCTGGCGTCGGCGCCTTCGTGATGTCGATCGTACTGGCGCGCCGGCCGCTGACCTTGCCGATCGGCAAAGTGCTGTTCACGGTGGTCGGGATCTTCGGCGTGGCGATCATCGTGTTCGCCCTGTCGACGCACCTCATCCTGTCGCTCCTTGCGCTCGCGGTGATGGGAGCCGCCGACGTGGTGAGCGTGGTCATCCGTTTCGCGCTGGTGCAGCTGCGCACGCCGGCGGAGATGCGCGGCCGCGTCAGTGCTGTGAACGGCATGTTTACCGGCACCTCCAACTATCTCGGCGATTTCCGCGCCGGCGCGGTGGCCGCCGCCATCGGCGCAGTGCCGGCGGTGCTGATCGGTGGAATCTGCGTGTTTGCGGTCGCCGGGCTTTGGATGTTCCTTTTCCCGCAGCTTTGGCGTACCCGTACCTACGATGAACTGTCCGCAGCAGAGGTGCTGAGCGGAGACAAGGACAAGCCGTCATGACGGCCGTGCAGACCGCATCGAAGGGCGTACAGACCGTCACCGTCGCGGGCGACGAGAACGGCATGCGGCTCGATCGCTTTTTCGAGGCGCGGTTCCCGGGGCTCTCGTTCTCCCACATCCAGCGCATCATCCGCAAAGGCGAGGTGCGCGTGAACGGCAAGCGCGCGCAGCCGAAGGACCGCCTGCAGGCGGGGCAGGCGGTGCGCATCCCGCCGCTCAAGCTCGATGCGCCGAAGCCGCGCGAGAACGCAACCGAGGACCAGAAGAACCGCGCCTTCATCAAGTCGATCACGCTCTACGAAGACGACGACGTGATGGTGCTGAACAAGCCGATGGGGCTTGCGGTGCAGGGCGGCTCCGGCACCACGCGCCATCTCGACGGCATGCTCGGCTCGATGACAGGCAAGGACGGCCAGCGCCCGCGGCTGGTGCACCGCCTCGACAAGGACACCGCCGGCTGCCTGCTGGTGGCGAAGACCCGTTTTGCCGCGTCGGCGCTGGCGAAGACCTTCCGCACGCGCGCGGCCCGCAAGATCTATTGGGCGCTGGTCGCGGGCGTGCCGAAGCCGAGGCAAGGCCGGATCTCGACCTTCCTGGCCAAGGAGGAGCGCGAGGACGAAAGCCTGATGCGCATCGCCAAGCACGGCGACGAGGGCGCCAGCCACGCCGTGACCTATTACGCGGTGGTCGAAACCGCCGCGCGACAGCTGTCCTGGCTCTCGCTCAAGCCGGTGACCGGCCGCACCCACCAATTGCGCGCCCACATGAACCATGTCGGCCATCCGATCGTGGGCGATCCGAAATACTTCTTCAAGGAGAACTGGGAGTTTCCCGGCGGCATCCAGAACCGTCTGCACCTGCTGGCGCGCCGCATCGTCGTGCCGCATCCACGCGGCGGCACGATCGACGTCACCGCGCCCCTGCCGCCGCACATGCAACAGTCGTGGAATTTGATCGGATTCGATACCGGCCGGTATGATCCGATCGTCGAAGCTCCGGAAGAGTAACAGGCCTCGCATGGCACATCCCGACTTTGCTAAAGCCGCCACGCACGTTACGGCCGACAATGTCCGCGATTGTCTGGCTGACCTCGTGAATATCGCGAGCCCGACGGGCCACGAGATCGGAGTCGCGCGCTACCTTGTGGAGCGGATGCGTGCTTCCGGTCTGGAGACCGACTTGCCGATGGTCGATGCCGGCCGGCCGAACGCGGTCGGGCACCTGCGCGGGAGCGGCGACGGCCTCAACCTCCTGTTCACCGGCCACATGGACACGTCCTACTCCGGCGCGGAGGAGCATCTATCCGGGGACGGGTTCAGGCCCATGGCGGTCGTTCGCGACGGCTGGCTGTTCGGGCTGGGCTCCAACAATATGAAGAGCGGGCTCGCCGCCGCGCTGGTGGCGATCGAGGCGATCGTCAAATCCGGGGTCAAGCTCGCCGGCGATATTTCGTTCGGTGCCGTAGTCGGCGAGATCGAGAAGACGGCCATCGAGGAGTTTCAAGGCATCGAGTATTCCGGCTATGGCATCGGTTCCCGCCATCTGGTCACGCACGGCGTCACCGCCGATTTCGCGGTGCTGGCGGAGCCGACCGGGATGCGGATCGGCGTCGCGAATATGGGCTGCATCTGGGTCCGCATCACGGTCGGAGGGACCGTGGCGCATTCGGCGCTCGCCAACCGCCCGAACGTCGTCAACGCCATCGCCGTGATGCACGACCTGCAGAATGACATCGCGCAGTGGGCCCGCGACTACGAGGCCGCCCAGATCTACATGGGCGAGCATCCGAACGTGACCGTCGCCGCGATCCGCGGCGGTGCGCCGTGGCGGCTGTCGCGCAATCCGCACGATTGCAGCCTGTATCTCGATATCCGCACGGTGCCCGGCCAGACCGTGGATGCGGTGAAGCGCGACCTGCGGCGCGTGCTGCGACGCTTTGCGGAGCGTACCGGCTCATCCGAGCCTGCGATCCATATCTACGTCAGCGATCCGCCGACCGTGGTGGACGGGAACCTGCCCGTGGTGAAGGCGCTTGCCGCCGCTCAGGGGGAGGTCACGGACAGCAGCCCTCCGGCGATTGTCCGCCGTCCCGGCGCCGACAGCGTGCATCTCACAGCCTACGGCGTGCCCTGCATTTCGTTCGGACCGGGAGGGCGCATGCATCCGGACAGCCGCGGCGCCTCCATGCATGCGTTTGGCGAGCACGTGCTGATCGACGATTGCGTGGCGGCCGCAAAGATCTATCTCGCGACGGCGCTCGACTTGTGCAGCCGAAAGGCATCCTGAATTTGCGCGCACGCTTGGCATAGAGATTGCTATGCTGGACGACGAGCATAGGAGTGGACCATGAAAGCATCCCGATTTGTCCTTGCCGCCGTCGGCCTTGTCACGTTGAGCCTGACGTTGGAAGCGCGGGGCCAAAGCTATCCCACGCGTCCGATCACCTTTGTCGTGCCGTTCGCCGCAGGCGGCCTGTCCGATGTCCCCGGACGCATCCTCGCCGCCGAGATGCAGACGCGCATCGGCCAGTCGATCGTGGTCGAGAACAGGCCCGGCGCGTCGGGTGTCACCGGCGCGCAATCGGTCCTGCGGGCGGAACCGGACGGCTATACGCTGCTGGTCAACGCGCTCGCCGACGTGCAGAACCTGCACTACCTCTCGGTGCCCTACGATCCGATCAAGGATTTTGCGCTGATCGGCATGGTGGCAGACGGGCCACCAGTGGTCCTCATCGTCAACGCCAATCTGCCGTACAAGTCGGTGGCGGACATCGTCGCCGACGCCAAGGCGAACCCGAACAAGATCAGCTTTGGAACCTCGGGCCCCGCCACGTCGCCGGCGATCGCGGTCACCCAGCTCAACGCGCTCGCCAAAACCAGCATCGCGCAGGTGCCGTATCGTGGGTCTGGGCCGGCGGCTGCCGCGGTGGTGACTGGGGAAGTGCAGGGGGCGTTCGTGTTCTATTCGAATGCACGCCCGTTGCATGAAGGCGGGAAGGTGCGTGCGCTTGCCGTCGCCAGCGCCAAGCGCATGGCGAGCTGGCCCGACATACCGACCATGAGCGAAGCCGGCTTCCCGGGCTTCGATCACAGCGGTTTTGTCGGGCTCGCGGCGCCCGGAAAAACGCCGGCTCCGGTCCTCGCCTTGCTCAACAAACATTTGAACGAGGCGATCGGCTCGCCGACATTCCGACAGCGGCTTGATCCGCTCGGGATGACGGTCCCGAATCCGGGCGCGAATACGCCGGAGAGCTTCGCGGCGTTCATGCGGCGCGAGATCGCGCGGCAGGCAGAGCTTGCCAAGCTCTCCGGCCACGCGCCGGTCGATCAGAAGCGTTAGAAATCGGCCGAGATCAGGCGTCCGGAAGTTGGGGGCTGACGTGGCGCCGAAGCGTACCTATCTCTGCGACATGAGCATTCGTCTCGCCATCGCCGCCGGCCTCGCGCTTGCCTTCGTGGTGGGCCCGGCGGCCGCGCAGATAACGCCACCACCGCCCGCGCTCGAGAACCGCATCCCGGCACCGCTGCCACCGCCGGCACAGCCGCCGATCATCAACGGCCCGCTCCAGCAGGGCCCGCCGCCCGGCGTCTACCTGCCGCCGCGCCTCAGGACCCAGAGCGATCGGGTAGTCGGCTGCCAGCACCAGGGCCGCGCCGACGGGCTGCGCGGCAAGCAGCTGCAGGCTTACGTGCGCGATTGCGCCAACGCGAATTGAGGACCGTTTAGCGCAGCGCCGCGTTGATCTTCTCGAGCGTGGCCGAGCCCGGGCACAGCTCTTTTTCGCTGAGCGCGTTGAGCGGCTTGTCGACGGTGTTGAAGTGCGTGTGCAGGTCTTCCGGCTCGCTGTCGACATAGATCAGCCCGGTCACGATCTGCCCTTTCGACGCGTGGTGCCCCAGGAAGTTCATCGCGCCGAGCCGGTCATTGGCGTCGTAATCCGCCGAGACCTTCTTCAGCACCAGCCGCGAGCCGTCGTGCTGCTCGACCACCTGGGTCGTGCCCGGATCGTAGTCGACGTGGATAGGTGCGCGTCCGGAGATGAAGTCGAGCCGGTTCACCGCCTCGTTGTGCTCGCGCACATAGTCGAAGCTCTTGGTCGAGCCGGCGTGGTTGTTGAAGGCGACGCAGGGCGAGATCACGTCGATGAAGGCCGCGCCCTGGTGCTCGATCGCGCCCTTGATCAGCGGTACCAGCTGGGTCTTGTCGCCGGAGAAGGCGCGCGCGACATAGGTCGCGCCGAGCTGGAGCGCCATGGCCACCATGTCGATGGCGTTGTCGTTGTTGGTCAGGCCGCGCTTCGACTTCGAGCCGCGGTCGGCGGTGGCCGAGAATTGGCCTTTGGTCAGGCCATACACGCCGTTATTCTCGACGATGTACGTCATGTTCACGCCGCGGCGCATGGAGTGTGCGAACTGGCCGAAGCCGATCGAGGCACTGTCGCCGTCGCCGGAGACGCCGAGATAGATCAGGTCTCGGTTGGCGAGGTTGGCGCCGGTCAGCACCGATGGCATGCGCCCGTGCACCGAGTTGAAGCCGTGCGAGGCGTTGAGGAAGTAGTCGGTGGTCTTCGACGAGCAGCCGATGCCGGAAATCTTCGCCACCCGATGCGGCTCGATCGCGAGCTCATAGCACGCTTCGATGACCGAGGCGGTGATCGAGTCGTGGCCGCAGCCGGCGCACAGCGTCGAGACCTTGCCCTCGTAATCGCGGTGGGTATAGCCGAGCGCGTTCTTCGGCAGCGACGGATGGTGGAATTTCGGCTTGGCGATGTAGGTCATGACACAACCTTGCGCAGCGGGGTCACCTTCAGCGCGTCGAGGCGCTCGCCGATGGACTTGGCGATGAAGCGGGCGGTGATGGGCGTGCCGTCGTAGTGCAGGATCGGCACCAGGCGGGCCGGGTCGATGCCGCATTCGTTGACGATCAGCGAGCGCAATTGCGCGTCGCGATTCTGCTCGACCACGAACACGAAGTCATGGTCGGCGATGAAGTCTTCCACGGTGTGATGGAACGGGAAGGCCCGAACCCGCAGGAGATCAAGGTTTTTGCCCGCCGTCTTGAGCGCCTGGTTTGCCTCGTCCATCGCCGGCGCGGTCGAGCCGTAATAGATCACGCCGTAGCGGGTCGGCTTGTCGGAATTGGCGATCAGCGGGCGCGGCACCAGGTCCTTGGCGGTCTCGAACTTGCGCAGCAGGCGCTGCATATTGTCGGCGTAGGGCGCGCCTTCTTCGGTGTATCGGGCGTAACGATCGCGAGACGTGCCGCGGGTGAAATAGGCGCCCTTGGTCGGGTGTGTGCCCGGATAGGTGCGGTAGGGGATGCCGTCGCCGTCGACGTCGAGGTAGCGGCCGAATTCCTTGCCGGCGTCGAGCATCTCGGCGGTCATCACCTTGCCGCGGTCGTATTTGCGGCTGTCGTCCCAGGTCAGCGGACGGCAGAGCCGGTGGTTCATGCCGATGTCGAGGTCGAGCATGACGAAGATCGGCGTCTGCAGCCGGTCGGCGAGGTCGAACGACAGTGCGCCGAACTCGAACGCCTCCCGTGGGTCCTCGGGGAAGAGCAGCACGTGCTTGGTGTCGCCGTGCGAGGCATAGGCACAGGAGATCACGTCGCACTGCTGGGTGCGGGTCGGCATGCCGGTCGATGGACCGGCGCGCTGCACGTTGAACAGGACCGCCGGGATCTCGGCGAAATAGGCTAGGCCGAGGAATTCCGTCATCAGCGAGACGCCCGGGCCCGACGTGGCGGTAAAGGCGCGGGCGCCGTTCCAGGCGGCGCCGACCACGATGCCCATCGAGGCAAGCTCGTCCTCACCCTGGACGATCGCGACGTTCATCTTCTTGGTCTCGGGATCGACCCGCAGCCGGCGGCAATAGCTGGTGAAGGCGTCGGCGAGCGAGGAGGAGGGCGTGATCGGATACCAGGCGCACACGGTGGCGCCGCCATAGACGGCACCGAGCGCGGCCGCGCTGTTGCCTTCCATGAAGATCCGGTCGCCGACCTTGTCGGCGCGCTGCACGCGCAGCCCGATCGGGCATTCGAGATTGAGCAGTGCCCAGTCGCGCCCGAGATGGAGCGCGTTCTTGTTGGCGTCGAAGAGCTTCTCCTTGCCTTTGAACTGCTCGGAGATGAGCTGCTCGATCGCCTTCACGTCCATGTCGAGCAGCGCCGAGAGCGCGCCCACGTACATGATGTTCTTGAACAGCTGGCGCTGGCGCGGATCGGTGTATTCGCGATTGCAGATCGCGGTCAGCGGCACGCCGATGACCGTGATGTCGGGCCGGAACTTCGACGATGGCATCGGCTTGGTCGAATCGTAGAACAGGTAGCCGCCCGGCTCGATCATCGCGAGGTCTTTGTCCCAGGTCTGCGGGTTCATCGCGACCATGAGATCGACGCCGCCGCGGGCCCCCAGATGACCCGCCTCGGTGATGCGCACCTCATACCAGGTGGGCAGGCCCTGGATGTTCGACGGAAAGATGTTGCGCGGCGACACCGGCACGCCCATGCGCAGAACCGAGCGGGCGAACAGCTCGTTGGCGCTGGCCGAACCCGAGCCGTTGACGTTCGCGAAGCGGACGACGAAGTCGTTTACGCTGCTGATTGGTGTCTTGTTCGACATTGGTCATCCGCATGCGTCATATCGATGAGATACTTCTTCATGTCCCAGGCACCGGTCGGGCAGCGCTCGGCGCAGAGCCCGCAGTGCAGGCAGACGTCCTCGTCCTTCACCATGACGCGGCCGGTCTTGAGGCCGTCGGCAACGTAGAGGTCCTGCGTCAGGTTCATCGCCGGCGCCTTCAGGCGCGTGCGCAGGTCGGCTTCCTCGCCATTTTCGGTGAAGGTGATGCAGTCCATCGGGCAGATGTCGACGCAGGCGTCGCACTCGATGCAGAGCTTCGACTCGAACACCGTCTGCACGTCGCAGTTGAGACAGCGCTGGGTTTCCTTGAAACCGAGCTCGATGTCGAAACCGAGCTCGACCTCCGCCTTGATATCGCGCAAAGCCACGACTTTGTCGCGCAACGGCACCCGGTAGCGCTTATCGGGCGCGATGTCGTTGTCGTAGCTCCACTCGTGGATGCCCATCTTCTGGCTGACGATCTCGACCATCGGCACCGGCCGGTCGCTGACGTCCTCGCCGCGGCAGAATTTGTCGATCGAGAGCGCGGCCTCGTGGCCATGCGCGACCGCCCAGATGATGTTCTTCGGGCCGAAGGCGGCGTCGCCGCCGAAGAACACCTTGGGATTGGTCGACGCGAAGGTCTTGGCGTCGACCTTCGGCATGTCCCACTTGTCGAACTCGAGGCCGATGTCGCGCTCGATCCAGGGGAAGGCGTTTTCCTGGCCGATCGCCACCAGCACGTCGTCGCAGGGGAAGTGCTGGTCGGGCTCGCCCGACGGCACCAGGTTGCGGCGGCCCTTGGCGTCGTATTCGGCCTTCACCTTCTCGAACACCACGCCGGTGAGCTTGCCGTTCTCGTGGGTGAACTCCTTCGGCACCAGGAAATTGAGGATCGGGATGTCCTCGTGCATAGCGTCCTCCTTTTCCCAGGGGGATGCCTTCATCTCCTCGAAGCCGGAGCGTACGACGACTTTCACATCTTCACCGCCCAGGCGGCGCGACGAGCGGCAGCAGTCCATGGCGGTGTTGCCGCCGCCGAGCACGATGACGCGCTTGCCGATCTTGGTGATGTGACCGAACGAGACCGAAGACAGCCAGTCGATGCCGATATGGATGTTGGCGGCGGCTTCCTTGCGGCCGGGGATGTCGAGCTCGCGCCCGCGCGGCGCGCCGGAGCCGACGAACACCGCGTCCCAGCCCTCGGCGAGCAGCGCCTTCAGGCTGTCGATGCGCTTGCCCCCGATGAACTCCACGCCCATGTCGAGGATGTAGTTGCATTCCTCGTCGATGACTGTTTCGGGCAGGCGGAAGCGCGGGATTTGGGTGCGGATCATGCCGCCGGCCTTCGGATCCTGGTCGAAGACTGTGCACGAGTAGCCGAGCGGCGCGAGGTCGCGCGCGACCGTGAGCGAGGCGGGGCCGCCGCCAACGAGCGCGATGCGCTTGCCGTTCTTGATCACCGCGGGCTTCGGCAGCCGGTCGCTGATGTCGTCCTTGTAGTCGGCGGCGACGCGCTTCAGGCGGCAGATCGCGACCGGATCCTTCTCGACGCGCCCGCGCCGGCAGGCCGGCTCGCAGGGGCGGTCGCAGGTGCGCCCGAGGATTCCCGGGAACACGTTCGATTTCCAATTGACCATATAGGCGTCGCTGTAGCGACCCGCCGCGATCAACCGGATGTATTCGGGAACGGGGGTGTGCGCCGGGCACGCCCATTGGCAATCCACGACCTTGTGGAAGTAGTCGGGCGCCGCGATGTCGGTATTCCTCATTGACTCCTCGTGGCCGTACCCCTGTCGCAACCCGTAACTGGCGCCGCGAACAGGCGTCGGCCGGTCTTTCCTCACCGCTCGGCTTATGCCGCCGAATCCGGCGGGCAACTTACCGGGCCGAAGGCCCAAATTCTACCACTTCCAAGGTGCCGGCGGAGCATCCCGTGTCGCAGACCACGATTGCGATGCAGCGCGGCCACAGTGGGGCGATAGCCATCACGAGCGCTTGATCCACGCTGCGGGGAATTAGGGCTAAATGTCTGAAATATCAGCATTGTTGACCGCCGGGCCCGGCGGCTGATAGGCCCTTCCTGCCACCATGCGCGACATCTTCGACGATATCTCCAAGAACCAGCCGCTCGATCCGACCGAGTCGGCGCGCCGCAACATGCGGCCGCAGCTGCGGCGGCGGTTCTACCAGGCGGTTTCGGTGGAACCGAAGGAGGGCGGCTATGCTGTGCTGCTCGACGGCCGGCCGGTGAAGACCCCGGCGCGGCGCGCGCTCGCGGCGCCGACGCAGGCGCTGGCGCAGGCGATCGCCGACGAATGGGACGCGCAGCGCGAGGTGGTCGACCCGGCCGCGATGCCGCTGACGCGGCTCGCCAATTCGATCATCGACGGGGTCGCCGAGAAACCGGACGCCGTGAAGGCGGAGATCGCGAAATTCCTCGGCTCCGATCTCGTCTGCTACCGCGCCGACAGTCCCGATGGGCTCGTTGCGCGTCAGACGCAATATTGGAATCCGCTCATCGCGTTCGCGCGCGACGCGCTCGGCGCGCGGTTCGTGCTGGGCGAGGGCGTGATGTTCGTGACCCAGCCCGACGAGGCCATCGCGGCCGCGGCGCGCGCCATCCCGGACGAGCCATGGAAGCTCGGCGCGGTCAGCGCCGTCACCTCGCTCACCGGCTCGGCGCTGATCGCGCTGGCGCTGGCGCAAGGGGCACTCTCCGCGGCCGACGCCTGGGCGGCGGCGCATGTCGACGAAGACTGGAACATGCACCAGTGGGGCCGCGACGAGCAGGCGCTCGAGCGCCGCGCCGCCCGCGAAGCGGAGATGCAGGCGGCGGCCAAGGTGCTGGCGTTGCTGTAGCCCGCATTGAGCGTCAGCGACATGCGGGGCGGCTTGTCCCGGACTTCGTTTCACTCAATCCGGGGCGCGTAAACGCACGGATGGCTAAACGCGATCTACGAAGGCTCAGTCCGCCGGCTTGCGGACCTTGCGCGCCGGCCGGCGGTGCGGTCGCGACAGGCCCCAGGAGCGAGCGATACCTTCGCCCGCGGTATAGCCGACCACGCCGCCGACGACGGCGCCCACCGGCCCGAACACCAAGAGGCCGGAGCCGACGCCGAGCCCGGTATTCACCGCGCGATCCGCGTGGGCAGGGGCTGACGCAAGGGCGAGCCCCGCGGCAACGGCCGCGGCTGCAATCGCAATTTTCATTGATATCCCTCCAGTTCGTCCCGCCCGATCATGCAAAGCAGAAAAATTTGTTCCTGTGAGGGCAAGCGCAACGGTAGTCCGATCCGTGCTATTCATCTCTCGTTAGGGATTCCCGGCCGGCTCGCTCGAGAAAAGCGCCATGAAAGAGATCGTCGACAAGCTCGAACAGCGCCGCGCCAAAGCGCGCGAAGGCGGCGGCAAGGCGCGCGTCGAGGCGCAGCACAAGCGCGGCAAGCTCACCGCGCGCGAGCGCATCGACCTGATGATGGACAAGGGCTCGTTCGAGGAATTCGACATGTTCGTCGAGCACCGCACGACCGAGTTCGGCATGGGCGCGCAGAAGATCCCCGGCGACGGCGTCGTCACCGGCTGGGGCACGGTCAACGGCCGCACGGTGTTCGTGTTCGCCAAGGACTTCACCGTGTTCGGCGGCTCGCTCTCCGAAACCCATGCGCAGAAGATCGTGAAGATCCAGGACATGGCGATGAAGGCGCGGGCGCCGATCGTCGGCCTGTTCGACGCCGGCGGCGCGCGCATCCAGGAAGGCGTGGCGGCGCTGGGCGGTTACGGCGAGGTGTTCAAGCGCAACGTGATCGCTTCGGGCGTGATCCCGCAGATATCGGTGATCATGGGGCCGTGCGCGGGCGGCGACGTGTATTCGCCGGCGATGACCGACTTTGTCTTTATGGTTCGAGACACCAGCTACATGTTCGTCACCGGCCCCGACGTGGTGAAGACCGTCACCAACGAGCAGGTCACGGCGGAAGAGCTCGGCGGCGCGTCGGTGCACACGCAAAAATCCGGCGTCGCCGACGGCGCTTACGACTCGGATCTCGAGTGTCTGTTGCAGATGCGCCGCCTGATCGACTTCCTGCCGGCGAACAACGAGGCCGGCGTGCCGGAATGGCCGTCTGGCGACGACATCACCCGCGAGGAGGGTTCGCTCGATACGCTGGTGCCGGCCAATCCGAACAAGCCCTACGATATCAAGGAACTGATCCTCAAGGTCGCCGACGAGGGCGACTTCTTCGAGATCTCGGAAGCGTTCGCCAAGAACATCGTCACCGGTTTCGGGCGCATCGCCGGCCGCACCGTCGGCTTCGTCGCCAACCAGCCGATGGTGCTCGCCGGCGTGCTCGACATCGACGCCTCACGCAAGGCGGCGCGCTTCGTGCGCTTCTGCGACGCGTTCAACATCCCGATCGTCACCTTCGTGGACGTGCCGGGATTTTTGCCCGGCACCAACCAGGAATACGGCGCGCTGATCAAGCACGGCTCGAAGCTCTTGTTCGCCTACAGCCAATGCACGGTGCCGCTGGTCACCGTCATCACCCGCAAGGCGTTCGGCGGCGCCTATGACGTGATGGCCTCGAAGCATGTCGGCGGCGACGTCAACTACGCCTGGCCGACCGCGCAGATCGCCGTGATGGGCGCAAAAGGCGCGGTCGAGATCATCTTCCGCGCCGACGCCGGCGACGCCGACAAGATCGCCGCGCGCACCAAGGAATACGAGGACCGCTTCCTGTCGCCGTTCGCCGCCGCCGAGCGCGGCTATATCGACGACGTCATCCTGCCGCGGCAGACGCGGCCGCGCATCGCGCGGGCGCTGTCGATGCTGCGCGGCAAGCGCGTGGAATTGCCGGGGCGCAAGCACGACAATTTGCCGGTGTGAGTGATGCCGACAGTTCTGAGGTGGGGGCCGTATCGGGCCTTCTTCTACTCGAATGAAAGCGGGGAGCCTGCGCACGTTCACGTGCGAAGTGGCGGCCGGGAAGCCAAGTTCTGGCTTCACGACTTAACCGTTGCGATCAATGCTGGGTTTCCGGCCCATGAAATCGGCGGTATAACTTAGGCATCTTCGATCTCATCACGGGCGACTCCTGGCAGCGTGGAATGAGCACTTTGGAAATTGACGTTGGCGATCTGCGAGCCCGCTCGGTCGATTTCACCGCGACCGAGTTCGTGGTGACGCTTGCCGATGGCCGCAAGATCGCGACACCGCTCGATTGGTATCCGCGGCTAAAGCGCGCCTCGTCGGCCGAGCGCGCGAACTACGAAATCATGCCGATGGGCATTCACTGCCCCGATATCGATGAGGACCTTGGTATCGCAGGCATGCTCGCGGGTCGGCGCGGCGCGTAGTGATTGCCGCGCATCCCCCTGCGCTCCATGTGGGCTAAGAATCGCGCTACGCCGCCTTGCCCTTCTTGTACATCTCCGCGGCGCGCTTCTTCAGCTCCGCCATCGACACGTCCTCCTTGTGCGTCGCGATGTACCAGGCGCAGCCGGCGTGGTCCTTCACGCCGGCGCCGCGGTCGCCGTAGAACTGATCGGTCGGCTCCAGGAACGACTTGCCGCCGGCCGCTACCGCACGTCTGATAGACGGCGTCGACGTTCGGCACATAGAGATGGATCATCGCCTGCATCGGCGGATGCTGGTCGGTGGCCTCCGACAGCATGACATGGGAGTCGCCGATCATCAGGTCGGCATGCATCACCTTGCCGTCCGGCGACATCATCGGTTCGAACGACAGCGTGGCGCCGAACGCCTGCTTCATGAATTCGATAGTCTTGTCCGCGCCCTTCACGACCAGATAGGGCGTGGCGGTATGATAGCCTTCGGGGATCGGCTTCGCCGGCATGGGTTGTTCCTTTCGCTGCTTGCGACGCGCGAGGAAAGCCGATAACCGCCAAGCGCGCCTTTTGTGCGCTATCCGGATGAAGTTTCTGCGGCGCGGGAACTCGTTCCGCAGCGCTAGATTCTTCGGAACAGGCAGCCGACCGCGAGCAGGATGTAGCCAGCCAGCAAGACCAGGAACGCGTAGGACGAACGGAACAGGCTGATGTAGCCGTAGGTGACGAGAACCGCGAGGATGGCAAGCACGACAGAAATCAGAAACAACCAGACTGATGGCGGCGTCAGATAGAATCGCCGCGCACGGGCATAAGGCATGGCGGCCTCCGTCGTTTCAAATTTGTGACCAGGTTGACCGGAAAACGCCATCGCCGTCGTTTTTGTTCCCGCCGCTCGCCGCAACCGTGTGAGCCCGAATCGCAGAGGATCGAATCATGTCGACGTTGTTCGCCTTCCTGCATCACCTGATGGCCTTTACGCTGGTGGCGGCGATCGCGGTCGAGTTCGTGCTGATCCGCCAGGAGATCACACGCGCCAACGCGCTGCGGCTCCTGGTCACCGACGCCGTGCTCGGCGTGTCCGCCACGATATTGCTGATCGTCGGGCTCTTGCGCGTGTTCTATTTCGAGAAGGGCGCGGCCTATTACTGGTCGAGCCACGCGTTCCTGACGAAACTCGCGGTGTTCGTGCTGGTCGCGATCCTGTCGGCGGTGCCGACGCTCGAATTCCTGTCATGACGCAAAGCCGTGCGGGCCGGGCAGGCGCCGGCG
Organism: Xanthobacteraceae bacterium; assembly: GCA_019745775.1. GTDB lineage: Bacteria > Pseudomonadota > Alphaproteobacteria > Rhizobiales > Xanthobacteraceae > VAZQ01. Next base: position 51,131 of record JAIESR010000062.1, read on the forward strand.
GTGAGCGACAAGAAGCTCAACACCGTGCGCTCGATCCTGCACTACGAGCTGATCGGGATCGTCGTCATCCTCGCCTGCGCGGCGATCATGGCGAAGGGTGGCTGGGCTTAGGCTGATCGGGCAAAGACGCCGCGCGACATGCCCGGGGCCAAGCCCCGAGCATCGATCGTCATCCGGAATGAGACAAGGAGGGGAATACGCCCGCTAGATCAGCGCGGCTTCGACGGCGCGTTCCAACCGCGCGTCTCGGATCTCGCTCGACATCTGGTCGGCCTGTTCGGCGAGTTGCAGCCAGGATTGAGCCAGCGTCGCCCACAGCGGCCGGTCGCTCTCGTTGCTGTCGATGTCAGCCTGCCGCAAACAGACGTCCGCCTCTGCGTGACAAAGTTCGATTGTATCCATTGATCACCCCCATCAAGGAATCCACGATGCGATGGCAACATCCGACCAAGGCAAAGTCGGGAACCCATTAAGGCAGCAAAAAGGCTTTCAACGGTATTTGAGCCCTGACAAAGCGCTTTGAGCGCGAAAGCGCCGCGTCTTGGCGCTGCGGGCACGCACGGCGCTTGTGGAATCGGCTCGAAGTCCAGACGAATCAGAGCGAATCGCGAATCACGGAGAACCCCATGAGCATCCCGTCGCCGATTGAATACGCCGACGCCTCGCCGGCGGTCCGCGCGGTCTTCGATGACATCAAGGCCACCCGCAACGTGCCGGACGTCAACAATTTCTGGAAATACCTCGCGCGCGACCCGGTGCTGCTCAAGCGCACCTGGGAGAGCGTGAAGGACGTCATGAGCCCCGGCGCGCTCGATCCGCTGACCAAGGAGATGATCTATGTCGCGGTCAGCGTCACCAACGGCTGCAACTACTGCATCGCCAGCCACACCGCGGGCGCGCGCAAGGCCGGCATGACGGAGGCGATGTTCGGTGAGCTGATGGCCGTGGTCGGCATGGCGAACGAGACCAACCGGCTGGCCAATGGCTACCGGGTGCCGGTCGACGCCGCCTTCGAGCCCTGAAATAGATCAGTTATGACAAGTTATAGGGGGCATTTAGCCGAAGCACACCGTTCGCGCCCGGCGGCTCGCCGAGGGGGCCGCCGCGGATTTTTATGGCGCGGTTATCGAACGATGGTCGCATGGGGAAATTACTGTGGTGATCCTTCCTGATCGCGTCTTAATGCCATACCTTTGACGAACCCGGCCACGACCATGGCCCGCGCGGTCACCGACAGGGCGGTTATTGGGTTCGGTTTGACCAACAATGGAGTACTGACATGTCGACACTACGAGCCGATGGCTTGCGTTTCTTCCGCCTGCGGCGGGCATTGCTGGCGGTCCTGGCCATGGCTACGGTCGCGGCGTTTGCGTTCCACGCTGGCAGTGCGGTGGCGCAGCAGAAGCAGCAGCAGCCGCCCCCGCAACAGCAGCCTGGCCCGCCGCCGCAGGTTCAACTGAACCCCAAGCAGGTCGAGCAGTACATCGCGGCGTTCAAGGAACTGACGCCGCTGTTCGAGAAGCTCGACCAGGCGCAAGGCAAGCCCGATCCCAATCTGATGAATCAGGTGCAGGCGGCGGTGAAGAAATACGGCTTCAACAGTCTCGACGAGTACGACCAGGTGGTCGTGAGCATCGTCGCGGTGCTCGATGGCATCGACCCGAAGACCCGGCAGTACACTAACCCGATCGAGTTGATCAAAAAGGAGATCGCGGCGGTGCAGGCCGACAAGACCATGAAGCCGGCGGACCGCAAGAAGGCGCTCGAAGCCCTGAACGCGGAATTGTCGGAAGTGCAGCCGGTGCAGCACCAGGGCAACATTGCGCTCGTGCTCAAGTACTACGACCAGCTCAGCGCCGTCGCGCAGTAGCATTGTCATCGCCGTTACCGTCCAAGGCGCGGCCATTCCCATGGCCGCGCCACATCTTTTCGTTCAATTGACAGCACGCCCCTGCGCGCGCATGTGGCCTCCGCGCGCAATCGCATCGACCTGCCATGCCAAGCCCGATCGAACCAAGCCCGATCGAACCAAGTCCGATCGAACCAAGTCCGATCGAAAAACTCGCCGTGTTCGCAGCGCCCGGCCTGTTTGTCGTGCTGTGGGCCTCCGGCTTCATCGGCGCCAAATTCGGGCTACCCTATGCCGAGCCGCTGACGTTCCTCGCCCTGCGCATGGCGCTCGTCGGGCTCCTGATCGGCATCGTGGTCGTATTCACGTGTCCGCCATGGCCCGATCGCCATGGCGTCCTGCATAGCGCGGTCACTGGAGTATTCGTCCACGGCCTCTATCTCGGCGGCGTGTTCGTCGCGCTGCGGCAGCACATGCCGGCGGGCGTCGTGGCGCTGGTGGTGGGTTTGCAGCCGCTGCTCACGGCGACGCTCGCCAACCGCTGGCTGGGCGAACGGGTGATCCCGCGGCAATGGGCCGGCCTTGCGCTCGGCATGGCCGGCGTCGCGTTGATTGTCCAGGACAAGGCGGCCGGCGCGACCACCGCGCTCGGCTGGAGTGCGGCGGTGGTAGCGCTGATCGGCATTACCATCGGCACGCTCTACCAGAAACACTTCGGTGGTCGTATCGACTGGCGGCCGGGTTTCCTGATCCAGTACGCCGCCGCCGGCGGCGTACTGGCACTGGGCGCGCTGCTGTTCGAGAGCCGCACCGTTGCCTGGACCCCGGAATTCGTGTTCGCGCTCGTCTGGCTGGTCTTCGTGCTGTCGTTCGGCGCGATCTGGCTGCTCTATTTCCTGATCCGGCGGCAGGCGGCGGCGCGCGTACTGAGCCTGTTCTATCTGACGCCGCCGGTCACGGCGCTGATGGGCTATGCCGTGTTCGGCGAGCGGCTCGAACCGCTGGCGCTCGTCGGCATGGCGGTGTCCGTCGCAGGCGTTTTCCTGGTGAACTGGCGCATCACGCCGCCGCAGGCCTGATGCCGGCTTCGCGATGACATCGCTGTTTCCGCTATGCCAGTATGCATGCCTCCAACGGTGGAGGAAAAAGGATGTGCCTGTTCAATCCCCGGACCGTTCTCGCCATCGCGGCCGTCTCGCTCGCAGCCGCGGCGTCATGCCCGGCGGCGGCGCAGGACTATCCGAAGAAGACCACCATCCGCATCATCGTCCCGCAGGCGGTGGGCAGCGCGACCGACACCGTGGCGCGGCTGCTGGCCCAGCGGATCGCCGCCAATCTCGGCCAGCAGATGATCGTCGACAACCGGCCCGGCGCGGGCGGCCTGCTCGGCGGCGAACTGGCCTCCAAGGCACCGCCCGACGGCTACACGCTGATCCTCGCCAATATCTCGAGCCATGGCGTCAATCCGGCGCTCTACGCCAAGCTGCCCTATGATCCGATCAAGGATTTCACGCCGATCGGCCGCGCCGGGCAGACCTCCAACATGCTGATCGTGAATTCAGCGCTGCCGTTCAAGACGCTGAAAGACATCGTCGACCACGCCAAGGCCAATCCCGGCAAAATGTTCTACGCGTCGCCGGGGCAGGGCTCGTCGCAGCATCTCGCGGTCGAGCTCCTTCGCACCGTCGCCGGCAACATCAACCTGGTGCACGTGCCTTACAAGGGCAGCGGTCCCGGCGTGACCGCGGTCATGGGCGGCGAGGCGCAGCTGATGATGCCGGCCACGCCGTCGGCGCTGCCGGGTCTGAAGAGCGGCAAGGCGCGCGCGATCGCGGTGTCAAGCTTGCAGCGCCATCCCGACTACCCGGACCTGCCGACCATCGCCGAGAGCTTCCCGGGCTACGAGGTCACCTCCTGGTTCGGGCTGGCCGCGCCCGCCGGCACGCCGAAGCCGATCGTCGACATGCTCAACGCCGCCATGCGCAAGGCGCTCGCCGATCCGGAGGCGATCAAGCAGCTCGCCAATGCCGGCCTCGAACCGGCAGTGTCGTCGCCGGAGGAGTTTGGAGCCTACATCAAGTCCGAGATCGACAAGTGGACCAAGGTCGCGCGGGCAGCCAACGTGAAGCTTGATTAGGCTCGCGCGGGTCAGCTTGATTTTGGGCTTCGAACGGGGGTTGCAATCGGCCGATCTGCAATCGTAGGATTGTCGCGGTAGACTCGCAGAGTCGGCCTTCCTGCTTCGGTGCGACCCATGCACGTTCGATCTGGTTCGATCGTTGTGGCTGTATCGTTGTGCCTTGCGTGGCTGGTGGGCGCTACAGCCCAGGCCCAGACGATCCACGTTTCCATCGATGATATCGCGCTCAGGAACGGCGAAAGCATTGAGTTCGGCGATGTATTCCTTGTCGGATCGGATTGCAGGTCGCGGCTGACGGCCGTGCCTACGGTCGAGATCATGGACGGGCCGCCCGGAGTCGCGGTCGCAGTCAAGGAAGCGATGGTGGTCCCGCACGGGCACGGCTGCGGCAAGTCCGTGCGCGGCGGCAGGGTGATCATCACCGCCCGAGAGATCGACGAATATAGCTACACCCGGATGGTTCTGCGGATCACGTACAAGACGCCAAACGGCAACTTGCAGCGAAGTCAGCACATCAATGTCGCGCTCTTCCCGTAATTCATCGAGCTGAGGAGATAATCATGCGCCTTCGGCCAAATTCTATCGTAGCGCTCGGCTCATTCGTGTTGGCGTCTTTCCTGACCACCGGCATCGTGAATGCTCAAACTATCCAGGCCGATGTTCGCAATATCGTCTTGAAAAATGGCGAGACCACGGAATTTGGCGACCTTTGGCTTATCTCTCGCGACTGCAAATCGTTGATGATGGGCACGCCCGAAGTCGAGGTCATGGATGGTCCGCCCGGTGTTGTTGTTGAAGTAAGGCCGGCGAAAGTTGTTCCTCGCGGGTTGAGCTGTGCCAATCCGATTGCGGGCGGAAAGCTGTTCATGGCCGCAAAAGCTGTCGAAGAGTACAGCAACAGCACGATGGTTCTTCGCATCACCTACAAGACCAGAAACGGTGATCGGCAGTTCGGCCAGCATGTCAAAGTCACACTTTTTCCATGAAGACTGGTGGATTTCCATGAGGCTGCGATCGGTGATTTTTCTCGTTGCCCAGTGCGTGGTCATCGCGTGCGTCGTTTCGAGCGGCAAGGCGCAAAACAGGATCATTATTTTGAAGTCCGGCGAGACCGTCGAGTTGCACACCGTCTATTGGGTGTCGAATTGTCGGTCGATCATGATCGGCCTTCCTGAAATCGAGGTCCTCGAAGGTCAGGAGCACGTTAGCCTCAGCATGAAAAAAGATATGGTCCTCCCGCGCCGTCAGGAATGTCCAAACAAGGTACCGGGAGGCGTTCTGACGGCCACTGCAAAGAACATTGAGAAGCCGATGGAAGGCAAGCTCACCTATCGGTTGAAATACAAGATCAAGGACGGCGACCGGCCGAGGGGATACTCGTTTGGGCTTTCGCTTTTCCCGTAACGCCGTCTGATCTAGACAGACGATCTGCACCCTCAAAAACATAGAGAGATAACGACATGGCGCAGTTCGGACGCCTGGCGCTGCACACCTGGACCATCGACACCACGCCACTCGAGACCGCGCTCAAGGCGGCGCGCGACGGCGGCTTCGACGCGGTCGAGTTGCGCCGCATCGATTTCGACCGCTGCTACGAGCGCGGCATGCCGAACGGCCAGGTGCTCGATATCATCCGCGCCGCCGACATCCCGGTCTGCACGCTCGGCTGCGAATACGGCTGGCTGTTCGCCAAGGGCGACGAGAGCGCGCGGCTGTTCGACGTGCTGGAAGAGACCTGCGAGAACGCGGTCGCGCTCGACTGTCCGCAGGTGATGTGCGCGCCGGGTCAGAATGTCGGCACGCCGCTGGAGGCGATCGAGAATCTGAAGCGCGGCGCCGACATCTGCGGCAAGTTCGGCCTCACGCTCGCGATCGAGTTCAACTCGCAGCACGCCGTCATCAACTCGATCACGGCGCTGCGCGAGATCCTCAACGGCGCCGGCCGGCCAAACGCCGGCATGCTACTCGACGCCTATCATCTCGAGCGCAGCGGTTCCGGTGGCCGCGGCTTCGCCGACGTCGCGCCCGAGGAGATGATCGCGTTCCAGTACAGCGACGCGCCGCGCGCGCCGGTCGCCAGCGGCGTCAAGCGTCCGACCGACCGGCTGCCGCCGGGGCAGGGCGTGGTGCGCTGGAACGAGGTGCTCGGGCTGCTCCAGGAGCGGGGCTTCGACGGCCACCTGAGCTACGAGGCGCCCAACCCGGCGCTGTGGGCGCGCTCGCCGTTCGAGGTTGCGCGCGAGGGTGCCGAGGCGATGCGTGCGCTTATTGCCAAGGTGCGCCCCGCGACTTGAGCGCGCTCGACCCCGCCGGGCGAAGCCGCTATCGTCGGTGCCGGCAGAACAACGAGCGCGTACCGCCATTGTCGACGGCTCATGGGTCTACGGCTCATGGGTCTACGGCTCATGGGTCTACGGCTCATGGGTCTACGGCTCATGGGTCTACGGTTCAGAGGGAGGACGGCATGACCATCCGCAGCACCGGACGTGAAATCACCAAGCGCGAGTTCCTGGGCGCCACCGCGAGCGCGTCGGCGCTCCTGCTCGCCGGCGCGAATGTCGCGCACGCGCAGTACCCGGAGCGGGGCCTGTCGCTGATCGTGCCCTACGGAGCGGGCGGCGGCACGGACGTCACGGCGCGGCTCCTGGCGAAGGACCTGGAGCCGGTCATCGGCAAGCCGGTGACGGTCGAGAATCGCGCCGGCGGCGGCGGCTGGATCGGCTGGGGCGCGCTCGCCGCCGCCAAGCCGGACGGCTACACGCTCGGCTATCTCAACGTCCCGAGCATGTTCGCCGGCTATCTCGATCCGCAGATCGGCCGCAAGGAGCGGCTTACGAGCTTCACGCCGATCATCAACCACGTCATCGACTACAATGTCTGGGCGGTGAGGGCCGACAGCCCGTTCAAGACCGTGAAGGACGTCATCGACGCGGCAAAGAAGCAGCCGAGCACCATCACGGTGACCGCCTATGGCGCCGGCAGCGACGACCACATCGCCATCCTCGGTGTCGAAGCCGAGACTGGCACAAAATTCATCGTGATCCATTCCAAGAGCACGGCGGAAGCGAAGACGCAGGCGCTCGGCGGGCACATCCATGTGCTCGGCGCGAACGTGAGCGAGGTGGCGCAGGAGGTGCAGGCGGGGCAATTGCGCCTGCTCGGCGTGATGGCACCGACGCGCTCGCGCTTCCTGCCGAACGCGCCGACCTTCAAGGAGCAGGGTTTCAACCAGGTCTGGTCGGTGACGCGCGGCGTCGCGACGCCCGCCAATCTGGCGAAGGATGCGCAGGCGAAGCTCACCTCTGCGCTGGCGCAGGTGATCAATTCCAAGGAGCACCAGGCGCGCGCCGAGCAGCTCGCCCTCGAGCCACTGGTGATGCAGGGTGAGGAGTATCGCAAGTTCCTCCAGGACAATGAGCAGGCGACGAAGAAACTGATGAACTGGTGATGGGTGACAGGGAAGTAATCGTCGTACACAGCTCCGACATCCATGTGGACCACGTCTACACCGCGGAAATCCATGGCGGCGACGGGACCGGGGGGCTCGCTTGCGTGCTCAATTCGGCGCGCGGCATCGGCGCCGATGTCGTGCTGCTCGCCGGCGACACCTTCGACTGCCATCGCCTGCCGGACGAACTGATCGACCGTACCGCGGCGGTGATCGCCGCCGCAGAAATTCCGGTGGTGCTGCTGCCGGGCAATCACGATCCGGTACTGCCGGGCGCGGTGTTTCACCGCCGGAGCCTCGGCGAGGTGAGAAACCTGCACATCCTCGGCCTCACCCATGAGGAGGCGGTGGTGTTTCCCGCGCTCGATCTCGAAATCTGGGGCCGCGCCCACCGCGATTATTCCGACATGATTCCGTTCGAGACGGTACGGCCACGGCAGACCCGGTGGCAGATCGCCACCGCGCACGGCCACTATGTGCCGACGCCCGATCGCGTGACCTGGCCGCGTCCGTCCTGGCTGATCGGCGACGCGGAGCTCGCCGCCACCGCCGCTGACTATGTGGCGCTCGGGCATTGGAATTCACCGGCCAAGGTCGGCAACGGCGCGGTCGCGGCTTATTACTCCGGCTCGCCGGAATTCGCCGGCACCATCAATGTGGTCCGGCTCGGCGGGGCCGGGGTGTCGGTGACCCGCGAAAAGCTTGATATCGCGCGCGATCCCTATGCCCCGGACGTGCCCTGAGGCGCGCCGCTGGCGGGCTTCCCGGCGTTAATCAATCTTAAGCTGTGGCACGCTACTTTCGGGTGCTTTTTTCGTGGATTGCATTCATGAGCCGCGACGCTGCACCGTCGACCGCCCTGGAGCGGGCACGCATCGCCTACGAGCAGCTGAAGCGGCGCGAGCACGATGCTGCCATGAAGCGGCGCGGGCGCCAGCGCACGCGTAATATCGTGCTTGTGGTGTTCTTGGGGTTCGTGGTGGCGCTCGGTCTCGGCGTCAGCGTTTACCAGGGCTGGATGCCGACTCCGCTCCGCTCCGCCACGAACGAACAGCGCGCGGTCGACAGCAGCAAATTCAGCGAGACGCGCACCGCGCCGATCCGCAGCTTCGTCAAGGGCAACACCTGCCAGGAAATGCACTTCAGCAATGACAAGGGCATCTATGTGAAGGGTGCGCTGGTGCCGTGCGAGGCGGAAAGCAAGAAAAACGCCCTCTCCGATGTCATGCCGCTGCTGCCCAGCTCCAGCGGCAGCGGTAGCAGTGGCAAGGGGCAGCGGATGAATTCGATCCGCGACACGTTCAACCGCTAGCGCAAGAACGCCGCCAACGGCCTGTAAAAAAAAGCCGCGCTCGACGAGCTGATCCGCATTCCCGAGCGGCGGCAGCAGCGCCGAAGCCGCGCCCTGTGGCTATTTGAGCCACTTGCCCGGGGGCTTTCGTCTCTATAGTCCGGGGCGGGAGAAACGAAGGCTTGAACCCGTCATGAAGAACACAACACACGCCATTGCCGCCAGCCTGCTGATGTTCGGCGCGATCGCTCCCGCCTGCGCCGACGAGGTCGCCGATTTCTACAAAGGCAAGTCCGTCAACATCGTGGTCGGCCACGAACCGGCGACCGGCTTCGACGTCTATGCGCGCGTGCTGGCGCGCCACCTTGGACGGCATGTTCCGGGCAATCCGAATATCGTCGTGCAGAACATGACCGGCGCCAGCGGGCTCACCGCCGGCAACTGGCTCTACAACGTCGCGCCCAAGGACGGCACGGTGATGGCGACCTTCGTGCATACCGTCCCGTTCGAGCCGCTGATGGGCAATAACGCGGCAAGATTTGATCCTGCAAAATTCGCTTGGATCGGCAACATGGAGGAGAGCGTCGCGGTCTGCGGCATCTCCAAGGCGTCGGGCATCGCCAAGTTCGATGACATGCTGAAGAAGGAGACGATCTGGGGCGCGACCGGCGCCACCGGCCCGCTGGTGAAGTCGGCGGCGGCGGTCAAGAATCTGCTCGGCGCCAAGATGAAGATCGTGTCCGGCTACAAGGGTTCGGCGAGCGTCAAGATCGCGATCACCCGCAACGAGGTCCACGGCATCTGCGGGCTGCCGATGTCGACCATCCTCTCGGCCTGGGCTGACGTCTACAATTCGGGCGACTTCCGCCCGGTGATCCAGCTCTCCGGCCGCAAGCAGGACAACCTCAAGGCGGTCCCGCATGTCGATGACTTCGCCAAATCGGACGAAGACAAGCAGATCTACGGCCTGATCTTCGGCACGCAGGCGCTCGGCCGGATCTTTCTCTCGCCGCCCGGCACGCCCGACGCGCGCCGCAACGCGCTGCGCGCGGCGCTGCTTGCAACGATGAAGGACCCGCAGTTCGTCGCCGACGCCCAGAAGACCCAGATCGACATCTCGCCGATGACGGGCGAGGAGGTGGAGCAGTTCATCGCCCGCCTGTCGACGGCGTCGCCGGCAGTGATCGAGCGCGTCAAGCAGGCGGTCCGCGTCGATTGAGAAGCGCATGATGCGCTGTCTGTTCATCGGCCTCGACGCGTTCGATCCCGACCTGTTGCGGGAGGGCGTTCGGCGGGGCGACTTCCCTGCGCTGGCGCGCTTGATGTCGCGCGGCCGGATTTGCGAAACCACGACCGACCCGGGCACCTATGTCGGCTCGCTCTGGGCGACCGTCCACACCGGGGTCGATCCTTCGCGGCACGGGCTCTATTGCTGGGCCGATCTCGAGCCGGGAACCTACCGGGTCCGTCTCAGCGACGAGCGCAACATCAAGAATGACTCGTTCTGGACCGCACTCTCGCGGGCGGGCTATCGATGCGCGATTGTCGACATTCCCCATTGCAAGCTCGATCCCGACATCAACGGCTTGCACGTCATCAACTGGCTGACCCATTTCAAGTCGGTCGAAGGATTTGCGAGCGCGCCTGCCGGCCTTGCCGACGAGCTTGCGCGGCGGTTCGGGCTCGATCCGGTGCCTCATTGCAATGCGGTCGACCACAGCCCGGAAGGGCTCGGGCGCTTCACCGAGGCGATGCTCGCGCGCGTCGAATGGCGCACGGTTTTCACGCGGGAACTGGTCATGTCCGGCGATTTCGATCTGGTGGCGATCGGATATGGCGAGAGCCATTGCGTCGGCCATCAATGCTACCACCGGCATCTCGCGAGCCCGTTCTCGGCTGACGACCCCATCTTGCGCGTCTATCGCGCGATCGATCGGGCAGTCGGGCAACTGCTGGAGGCTTGTTCCGAGGATTGCGCGATCGTTCTGCTCGCCAGCCATGGCATCGGGCCCCACTTCGACGGCAGCCATATTGCGAATCGCCTGCTGCGCAAGGTCGATCGGGCGGTGGCGGCCGGCCGCCCCGTTCCGCGCGCGCGCCGCTTGCTCGACTTCGTCGCGGCCAACCGGCTGCGCAGCTTGCTCGGGCCGGCGGCCCGGCTGTTGCCCCCCGAGCTTCCGCGCAGCGCCCACTATCGGGCGTTCGTGGTGCCGAACAACGAAGTGGCGCTCGGCGTGCGCGTCAATCTGGAAGGCCGCGAGCCGGCCGGGCTCGTTTCCTTGGACCAGTATGATGTCTATCTCGACGCGCTACAGGACGTGCTCATGCAGGCGCGTCGTCCCGACGATGGATCGCCGGCGTTTGTCGAGGCGCTGCGGACAGTGAGACTCTATGGCATCGATCCCATGCGCAACCGCCTTCCCGACCTGATGCTGACCTGGGATCGCAGCCGGCCGTTTTCCGGCCTCGAGATTCCCTCCGTCACGCGGATCATGGCGGAAGCACAGAGCGTCCGGACCGGCGATCACAGGGCCGGCGGCCTCGCCGTGTTGGCCGGATCAGCCGGCCATAATGCCGATCGCGGGGCGGCGATGGACAGCGCGGAGGTTGCCCATCACATCCTTGGCGTGTTCGGCATCGGTCTTGAATTCACAGCGGTGGGTGACGTCACGCCACCGGCTGGACACCCATAATCGTCTGCTTGCGCCCTCAATACACTACGACGCTCCGGATGCTCTTGCCTTCGTGCATCAAGTCGAAGCCCTTGTTGATGTCGCCAAGCGGCATCGTGTGGGTGATCATCGGGTCGATCTCGATCTTGCCGTCCATGTACCAGTCGACGATCTTGGGCACGTCGGTGCGGCCGCGCGCGCCGCCGAACGCGGTGCCTTTCCAGACCCGGCCGGTGACCAGCTGGAACGGCCGCGTGGCGATCTCCTGGCCGGCGCCGGCGACGCCGATGATGACGCTGACACCCCAGCCGCGGTGCGAGCACTCGAGCGCCTGCCGCATCACCGTGACATTGCCGGTACAGTCGAAAGTGTAGTCGGCGCCGCCGATCTGGTCGGCGCCGCTCTTGGTCATGTTGACGAGGTGGGCGACGAGGTCGGCGCCGGCCTCCTTCGCGTTGACGAAGTGGGTCATGCCGAAGCGCTCGCCCCAGGCTTTCTTGTCGTTGTTGATGTCGACGCCGATGATCATGTCGGCGCCGGCGAGCTTTAGCCCCTGGATCACGTTGAGGCCGATGCCGCCGAGCCCGAACACCACGGCTTTCGCTCCCGGCTCGACCTTGGCGGTGTTGAGCACCGCGCCGATCCCGGTGGTGACGCCGCAGCCGACATAGCAGACCTTGTCGAACGGCGCGTCCTCGCGGATCTTCGCAACCGCGATCTCCGGCAGCACGGTGAAATTCGCGAAGGTCGAGCAGCCCATATAGTGGTGCAGCTTCTTGCCGCCCAATGAAAACCGCGAGGTGCCGTCCGGCATCACGCCCTGGCCCTGGGTGCCGCGGATCGCGGTACAGAGATTGGTCTTGCGCGAGAGGCAGGACGGGCACTGCCGGCATTCCGGCGTGTAGAGCGGGATGACGTGGTCGCCTTTCTTTACCGAGGTGACGCCGGGCCCGACGTCAACCACCACGCCGGCGCCCTCGTGCCCGAGGATCGCCGGGAACAGGCCCTCCGGATCGGCGCCCGAGAGCGTGAACTCGTCGGTGTGGCAGATGCCGGTGGCCTTGATCTCGACCAGCACCTCGCCGGCCTTGGGACCCTCGAGCTGAACGGTCGTGACTTCGAGCGGCTTGCCGGCCGCGACTGCAAGCGCCGCGCGTACGTCCATTGCATTCCTCCTGCGCCATGGCGATCGTGTGGCAGGACTATAAACGTCGATCCTCATGGTGAGGAGGGAGGCCGAAAGGCCGACCGTCTCGAACCATGCAGGCCCGGCTTGTGGCCACCTCGCCCTTCGAGACGCGCACCATAGCGCGTCGAAGACGCGCGTGAACGCGTTTGTCGTGCGCTCCTCAGGGTGAGGTGGAGAAAGGCCGCTGGCTGCCGTCAATCGCTCTGCTTCTTCTGGCCGGGCAGGGCGCGGGCGTCCTTCGGCTGGATCGCGGCCTTGACACGCTCGCGCAGGGCCGCCGAGGCGCCGATCACTTCGCGCACCACCTGTTCGAGCTCGGCGCCGGTCATCGGCTGCAGCTCGGCGCGCTGGGTGCGCGCGTCCTTGATGAAGTCGGGATCCTTGAGCGTCAGGTCGAAGGCGCGCCGCAGCGCCGCGACGCGCTCGGCCGGCACGCCCGGCGTGGTGGCGATCGGGCGGCCGACCGTTACCGCCTTCGACATGAAGTCGAGCACATCCTGGCCGGCGCCGCCGGGCGCCAGATCGCGCATCAGCGGTACGTTGGCGAGGTCGGGATCTTTGACGAGCCCCATCTGGATGATCGGGACGATCAGCTTCTTCTCCACATAATGCGGATCGGTGCTGACATAGCTCGCCCAGGGGTTGGTGGCGCGGCCCTCGACCTCGCCGCGCTCCATCGCGAGGTTGATGTCGCGGCCGTCCGGATAGCCGAACACGATCTTGATCTTGGTGCCGACGATATTGTTGAGCACCGACGGCATCTGCACCGAGATCGAACCGGCTTGGCTCGAGCCGATGACGGTCTCGCGCTTCATCAGGTCGGCGAACCTCTTGGTGGGCGAGGTGTGCCACGTCACCAGCACTTGGTTCGACGCGCTGATATTGCCGATCCAATGGAAGTCGCGCAGGTCGGCCTGGAAGCTCGGATTGAGCGCGAGCGCCTGGTCGACCGGCAACCCCTGGCTGACGATGGTGAGGATGGTGCCATCCTGCGGCGCGATCTTGGCGACATAGTTGGCGGCGCGGATGCCGCCACCGCCCGGCATGTTGATCGGGATGACCGAGGGCCGGCCAGGAATGTGCTTGCCGATATGCTTGCCAAGAAGCCGCGAATAGGAATCGTAACTGCCGCCGACGCCGGAGCGGATGATGAAGCGGATCTGCTTGCCGGTGTAAAACTCGGCGACCGCATCGGCGCAGGCGGGCGTCGCGGCAGGCGCCGCCGCCATCGCAACCGCCATCGCCAGCATCGAGGTCGACCGCCGCATGGCGACAGTGTGCCCGCGCAGCGTCGGCGGCGTCTACGGGCAATTCGCCGCTGTCCGCCTGGGGGCTCAGCCCTGCTTCGGCAGCACGATCTGGGTCTGGGTCACCATGGCGGCGAGGCGGCCGTCGCTGCGGGTGATGTGTGTCTGCAGCACGATGGTGGTGCGGCCGGAGTGCAGCGGGGTGCAGACCGCGCGCACCGTGTCGCCGCGCGGGATCGGCGCGAAGAAATTGGTCTTGCTCTCGATCGTGGCGGTGGCCTGGTTGGGTGCCAGCGAGGCGGAGGCGGTCATTCCGCCCATGATGTCGGCCAGCGCCATGATCGCGCCGCCGTGCATCACGTCGCGGCGATTGCACAGATCGTCCCGGTTGACGAGCTCGGCCTCGCTGCGCTCCGCCGAGCGGGTGAGGACGCTCACGCCCATAAATTTGATGAAGGGCGAAGCATCCCAGGCTTTCATGTGATCCTCGGGTGGCGGCCAAGGCCGCAACGGTTGCGGCAAAGGCGGGCGGGTAGGGCTCGGTGCGCCAAAAAACAGCGCGCTTCCAAATTGCATGGGCGGCTGTATGCTGTCCAGCAGGGCGATGCTAGGCGATTCCGCCTGCGTCGCCCGGATCGTTATTTCCAGAACAAGCGCTCGTAGCTCAGCTGGATAGAGCACCAGACTTCGAATCTGGGGGTCGGGAGTTCGAATCTCTCCGAGCGCGCCATCCATAACCGGGTCCGTTCCGGACACATAGGTTACGTTTCATACCGGAGACATGGGTAACACTTTTGGACCGAAGGGGTTCTCCAA
>JAIESR010000081.1 GCA_019745775.1 Xanthobacteraceae bacterium
CATGACTCCGATCCCCTTCCAAAAACGAATCAGGATCGTATTGTCAGCTCGGAAAATTAATGAGTTTTGACCCTAATGCCCCGTCTTCCGCTGACCTTCGCCTGCTGCCGCTACGACCGGATGGAGGCGATCCGTGAGGGTCTCGTCACCGTCGAAGGCGTCGATCTCACCTGCTTGACGCTGAAATCCGGCCGCGACGTGTTCGACCGCATGGTCGGCGGGCGGGAATTCGACGTGGCGGAATTGTCGGCGTCGGAATTCGTCAGCCTCCAAGGCACCGGCAACAATCCGTTCGTGGCGCTGCCGGTGTTTCCGTCGCGGGTGTTCCGGCACGGCTATATCTTCGTCAACGCGCGCAAAGGAATCCGCTCGCCCAAGGATCTGCAAGGCAAGCGCGTCGGCCTGCCGCTTTACACCCAGACCGCGGCGCTGTGGGCGCGCGGGCATCTCGCACATCAGTTCGGCATCGATCTGTCGACCATCCGCTGGGTGCAGGGGGCGGTGGAGGAGGCGGGCACCCACGGCAAGCCGCATGCGCCGCCTTTGCTCAAGCCGGCCAATATCGAGCATAACACCAGCAAAGACTCGCTCGGCGTGCTGCTGGCGCGCGGCGAGATCGATGCGCTGATCGGCTCACGCAAGCCCGAGAGCTTCGGCCGCGATCCGAACGTTGTGCGGTTGTTCCCGAATTATCGTGCACTTGAACGGGAGCTGTATCAAACCGCGAAAATTTTCCCGATCATGCACCTCGTGGCGATCCGGCGTTCGCTCTATGAGCAGCACCGCTGGCTGGCGACGAGCTTCTACAACGCATTCGTGGAAGCCAAGCGCCGGGCGCGGGCGCGCATGCGCTACGGCGGCTCGCTCGCGACCATGCAGCCATGGCTGTTGGCGGAGATCGAGGAGATCGACACGGTGTTCGGCGGCGACGCTTTCCCCTATGGCGTCGAAGCAAACCGGCCCACGCTCGAGGCGCTGGTGCGATATATGGTTGAGCAACACTTCATCCCCAAGCCGATCCCGATCGAGGACCTGTTCGTGCCGATTCAACCAAATATCGGCACCTGAGGCTTGGTTTCTAGGCATTTCGGATGAGCCTGCCCCATATGGTTCAAGAACCTTTACGCGGACCGTAGAGTTTTCAGAATCTTTCCCAGAAAAGCTGTGCGATTGGCAATACGGGCCGCAAAGCCTGCCATTAGGGATTCTGCACGCCGACAAGCAACGGTGATATGGCCACGTCGTAGACCAAGGAGTGGTTCATGTTTACCGTTCACCCCAGCATTCCGTTCACGCTGGATTTCACCACGCTGTTCGTGGTGGCGATCGGCGTTACCGCCTTGCTCGGATTGCTGCTGCTGTTCGCCTGGACCCAGGACCGGGTCCGTGCGCTCGCCTGGTGGGGCACCGCTTACCTGATCGGCGGCGCGTCGGTGGTGATCTGGAGCATCGAGAGTTACATCTCGCCGCCGCTGCCCGTCGGCACCGCCAATGCGATGCTGTTCGTCGCCTGCGGCATGATCTGGAGTGCGGCGCGGCTGTTCCACGGTCGTCCCGTGCTGTGGGGCGCGATGATTGCCGGCGCCACGATCTGGCTCGCAGCCTGTCTGATACCGGAGTTCACCGCCTCGGCGATGGCGCGGATCGTGCTGAGCTCTTTCATCGTGTCGGGCTATACCTTCCTGACCGCAGTCGAGCTCTGGCGTGAGCGGCGCAAGCATCTGATCCGGCGCTGGCCGGCGATTTTCGTGCCGATGCTGCACGGGCTGGTGTTCCTGTCCCCGCTGCCGCTCGCCAGCGTATTGCCGGACGACAATGGCATCGTCGCGCTCGCCAGCGGATGGATCGCGATCTTCACGCTCGAAGTCATGCTCTACATCGTTGGCACCGCCTTCATCGTGCTGGTGCTGTCGAAGGAGCGTTCGGTCCGCATCCACAAGAACGCCGCGTCGACCGACGACTTGACCGGCGTGCTCAACCGGCGCGGCTTCATGGCGGCGGCCAAGGTTCTCATCGAGCGCTTCGAGAAGAAGGGCGAGCCGATCAGCGTCCTGGTGTTCGATCTCGATCACTTCAAGAAGATCAACGATCGTTACGGCCACACAGTCGGCGACCACACCTTGCGCCTGTTCGCGCTGATCGCGGGCCTCAACATGCGGGCATCCGACGTCCTGGGCCGCATGGGCGGCGAGGAGTTCGTCGCCATCCTGCCGGGCGCGCCGCTCGATGTGGCGGTCGCGGCGGAGCGCGTGCGCCTCGCGTTCGAGGCCGCCGCGGTGACCATCGCCGATTGCCCGGTGGGCGCGACCGTGAGCATCGGCGTGGCGGGCGGTGAGCCCGGCGTCGACATCAACACCATGATCGCCGCCGCCGACATGGCCCTCTACAGGGCCAAGGCGACGGGCCGCAACCGGACCGAGTTGGCGGACGAATTGCCGTCGGCGCCGCCGCGCGACGACCGGCTCGACGCACCGACGGCTTCCGGGGCGATCCCCACACCGGCGCTGGTGTCGTAACCCGATGACCCTGTCCACGGCTGGGCGATGCCGCTCGGCCGTGGGCGGTCCGGTTCCGATAGCAATCCGTCGTCACCGGCCGCTATAAAGGTCGGCATGCGGATTCTGCTTTCGGAGGGCGCCAGCACCTCGGCGCGTGAAGCCATCACCGCGTTGGGCCTCGCCGGCCACCATGTCGAGGTGTGCGATCCCGACCCGCATTGCCTCGGGCGATTTTCCCGCTTCGTCCGGAAGTTCCACCGCTGCCCGCCGCTGGGGACCGACCCGAAAGGCTATCTCGCTTTCATCCTTGAGCGCATTTCGGGCCGCCAGTTCGACGTATTGCTGCCGATCCACGAGCAAGGGTTGCTGTTCGCCAAGGTGCAGGCCGATATCCGGCGTCACGCGGCGGTCGCGTTGCCGCGCTTCGACAGCTACCTGCGCGCGCACAACAAGCTCGGCTTCAGCGAGGTCCTCGACGAGCTTGGCCTGCCGCAGCCGCCGACCCGCGTCGTGCGCGGTGTAGCCGAGCTGATGGCGGCGAAACGCTTCCCGATGGTGCTCAAGGTTCCGGTCGGCACCGCCAGCCGCGGCACCTGGATGGTCACGGACGACGCCGCGCTTGAAATAGCCGTGGCGGAGATCGAGGCCATGCATGGTTTCGACGATGCGCTGCTCGTGCAGGACGTTGTCGAGGGCGAACCGCAGCAGGCGCAGGCGGTATTCGCGAATGGCGAGCTGGTGGCGTCGCATGCCTACCGTCAGGTCGCGCGCGGCGGCGGGGGAGGATCTTCAATCAAGGAGAGCGTCGACCATCCGGTCGTGCGTGGGCATCTTTCACGCATTGGTGAACACCTGGAATGGCACGGTGCCTTGTCGGTCGACTATATCGTCGAGCATGGCACGGGCACGCCGCGCTATTTCGACTGCAATCCGCGATTGGTCGAGCCGATGAACGCGTTGTTCGCAGGCATCAATCTGGTTGACGCGCTGCTGCGAGTGTCGCGCGGCGAGGCGGCAGCATCCGCGGCCGACAGCAAAGCGGGTGTCCGCACCCATCTTGGTCTGCAAGCTTTGCTTGGTTGCGCGGCACGCGAAGGGAGCCGTCTCGGCGTGCTGCGCGAGTGCTGGCGGCTGCTCACCAGGCGCGGCCCCTATGCCGGTAGCTACGAGGAGCTCACGCCGGTCGCGATCGACTGGCCAAGCTTCGTGCCACCGACTGTGACCGCGCTCTGGCTTGTAGTGACGCCGCGCGCGGCACACACACTGCCCAAGCGGGGATGGGGCGCGCAGCTGCTGACGGCGCAGACGATCCGCGCCATCAAAACCATGGATGCCAGAACGTGAGCGCGCCGGGACTCAACATCAGCCGGCGCCTGATCCTGCCGGGGCTTGGCATCGTCGTGTTCCTGTTCGCCTATCTGGCGCAGAACGTCTGGCAGATATTTCACATCGACGACATCACCCGCGCCATCCGCGGTCTCGACCAGGCCGGCGTGGTCATGGGCATGGCGGTGCTCGGCTTCGTCGAAGCGACCATCGTGCTCTGCTTCTATGTGCCCGGCACCGCGGTCGTGATCGTCCTGCTGCTCGGGATGCAGCCGAACCTGGCGCAAGCCTTGCCGTTGGTGGCTGGCCTGTGCGTGGGCACGCTCGTCGGCTACGGCGCGAGCCTCGTGCTCGGGCGGGTGTTGCAGCAACGGTTGCCGTCGCTGGTGGGCGAAGCCTATTTCCATCGGGTGCAGGGCTGGATCGATCGCTATGGTCTCGCCGCCTTCGTGGTCGGGGCGTTCCATCCCAACCAGCTGGCGATCGGCTTTGCGATCCTCGGCTACTTTCGCGCGCCCCGCGTCTGGCGTTACTTCGTCGTCGCCGGGCTGGCGCAACTGGGGTGGTGGAGCATCTATGCTGTCGCCGCCGACCTGGTCGCCAGCCAGAGCGTGATATCGGCGAACAATTTCCAGCTCTACGTCGCTGCCGGCTTCGCGGTCTGGTTCCTTTACGAATTGCTACCGCGCCGGGCCCAGGAGCCGGGACGTGCCGATTGATCTGGTCACCGGCGGTGCCGGCTTCATTGGCCGCCACGTGGTGGCGGCGTTACGGGCGCGCGGAACATCCGTGCGCGTGCTCGATCTCGTGCCCGCCGACGACATCGATGCCGAGATCGTGCCGGGATCGATCCTCGATGCACACCGCCTCGATGTCGCGATGGACGGCGTCCGCCACGTCTATCATCTTGCAGGCATCGCCCAGCTCTGGTCGCGCGACCGCGCGGATTTCGACCGCATCAACGCCGCGGGCGCCGCCATGGTGCTGCGCGCGGCCGCCGCGCACCGGGTCGCGCGCGTGGTGCATTGCTCGACCGAAGCGATCCTGCTGCCGAAGCATGGCGGCGATGCGCTCATCGACGAGACCGCGCGGCCGGCGCTTTCCGACATGCCGGGTCCTTACACGCGTTCCAAGCTCAAGGCCGAGCAGGCGGTCGTCGCCGCCGTGCAAAGCGGGCTGAATGCGCTGATCGTCAACCCGACGGTGCCGATTGGCCCTGGTGACCATAACCTGACGCCGCCGGCGGCGATGCTGTCGATGTTCCTCAAGGGACAGTCGCCGGCCTATCTCGATTGCACGCTCAATCTGGTCGACGTGCGCGATGTCGCCGCCGGCATGGTGCTCGCGGCCGAGCGCGGACGCGCCGGGGAGCGCTACATCCTCGGGGGCGACAACGTGGCGCTGCGTGATCTCCTGGCCCTGTTGCAGCAGCTATCGGCCCGGCCGATGCCCAAGCGGGCGGTGCCGCCCTGGCTTGCGCTTGCGTCGGCCGCGGTTACGGAATTCGTCGCCGACCATGTGACCGGGCGGACACCGGCGGCGACGCAGGAGGGGGTTCGGCTGGCACTGCGGTCCGGCCCGTTCGACAGCCGCAAGGCGCGCAACGAGCTCGGCTATGCGACGCGCGCGATCAAGGACACCCTGGCCGATACGATAAGCTGGCTGTCGGCGGTCGGCGCGGTCGGGAAGTAGGCGATCAGAACGCCGCTTCGACTTCGCCGGCCAGCTCGCCGAGATCGTGCATGCCAAAGCCGTGGCCGAGCAGATCGCGGCATCGGCGCAACCCGCGGAAACCTTCCGCGGCATCGTGGGCCAGGCGCAGCATGCCGAACAGTTGCGACGGGCGCTGCCACAGGCTTCTGGCGACGCCCGCGAAGCTCACCGCGCCATCGGGGCGCAGCGCGGTGGCGACAAGATCCGGAAGCGAACGGTGAGCGGGATCGCATACCACCCGCACGGCTGCGAACGGCAATCCGTGCCGGGCGGCGAAGGCGGCGGCAACGTGCGATTCCATGTCGACGGCGAGTGCGCCGGTCGCGCCGTGCAGCGCGCGCTTTGCGCCGGGCGACACGACGGCGCTATCGACGCCCGCGACGTCGGCCATGATCACGCGCTTGGGGTGATCCGAAAGCCGCGCCGCGAGACGATGGGCGACGATCGCCGACGCCACGTGGCGCCGATCCGGACCGGCGATACCGGTGGCGACGATGACGTCGCCGGGCACAAGCGAGGGACAGAGGCCGCCGGCGATCCCGATGCTGATGACGGCACGGCATTCCGGCTCGACGCGCGCGCGCAGCATCGATCGCAAGCGGGCGGGATTGCCGCCGGCCATGACAGTGGTGACGCCGGGCCCCAATGCCAGCCGGGCCTCGGCGGCCATGCCGGTGACGACCAGGATGGGTTGAACTTGTGGCGGCGCCCAGGTGAGCGTCCGGGGCTGGTACCGGTATCGATATCGTGCGCTCCGGTGCTGACCGCTCGGTGTCAGATGGATGATCTTGCAGCTGTAAGAGTGTCACGACGGCCCTTTTGCTACAGCCGCAGCAAGGGTTTTGCTGCACTGCCAAATGGAAGCTTATTCGGATACGGCTGCTTTAACAGCACAAGAATTGAGCGCTAAATGCATTATGGACCACCGATGCAGGGCGGCGTCTGATCGGCAGTCATGGGCGACACCAAGTATCTGTTTTCACGTGGAAATCCCTGTCTGGGCGGGAGCGCCGCATCAACACTGGCCGGGTGTTCCATGCCCACTTTACAACCAACCGGCGGCCGCAAGGGGCCGTTTACCGGCTGCCCTTATCATCACGGAATGTGGCAGATTCGGCCCGGGGCACACACTGCAACACGCCCGACGGATGCGGAGCGGGCGGGTTTCGCCTGGGCCTGTTCGTTCTCCTCGTCGGCTGAATTCGAGGCCGCGGTCCTGAGTTCCCGCCTGCGGGCCGGCGCCTTCCGGTGGCTGCGCCTGCGCCGCTATGCCGTGTACCTGGCCGTCCTGGCTGCAGCGGCCGCCGCGACGGCCAGCACGCATCTCCCGACCTGACAGGTGCGGCACGCGCCGCGCGGTCTTCCCATCGAGCCGACGGTTGCCGCACGCCGCCGGCGCGCGCGTGCTATGCTCGCGGCAACAAGACAAATCGACAGGGGAGGTTGTCATGCTCGGACTGCGCGCTTCTTGTCTGCCGGCCATCGTCGCGTTGGCCATCCTGCTTGGGCCGGCAGCGGCGCAAGAGAAACCGCCGGCCGCCCCGGCGCAGCTTCTGTCGCTGGCGGAAGCGCGCGCGATCATCGGCGGCGCAATCGCCTATTCGCGCGGCAAGAACATGCGCATGGGCGTGGCGGTGGTCGATGTCGGCGGCGACATCATCTCCGCCGACCGCATGGACGAAGGCTCGAGCCGCAACGTCCAGTTCGCGGCGGCGAAAGCGTTTGCGTCGGCGATGTATCGGACCACCACCGAGGCGCTGAGCCAGCTCTACAAGACGCGGCCCGACCGCTACTTCGGCATCACCAACATGTACGGCAACAAGGTTTATCTGGTCGGCGGCGGCGTGCCGCTGGCCATCGACGGAAAACTTGTCGGCGCGGTCGGCGTTGCCGGGCTGCCGCAAGGCGAGGACGAAGCCGCCGCGCGCGCCGGCATCGCGGAGTGGGAGAAGATGCGCGCGGGCGTGCGGAAATAGACGCCACTCTGCGTCGTAACCCGAAAACACGGCAGACATTCAATAGGCGCCCAGCGCGTATTTGAACTATCGCGGCTGTCCGCTCCAGACCCAGACCGTAACGAGGACACACGCCGCGAGGATGAACAGTACAATCCCGTTCATCGCATTCGGCACAATTTGTTTTTCGCGCTGAACCTGGTCCTCTGGAGGCGGCAGGCGGATCATCGGCAACCGCCAAATCCACTGTGCGTGCATGACGCCGAACATGGCGAACAGCGACCCGACGAGAAGGATAGCGAATGCGATGACGGCGGACGCGAACGGGTTCGCTGCGACAAAGTCAATCAAACGCCAAAGCTGATCCATCTCAAAAACCCAGGGCGCGGGTCGGTGATTGTCTCGATCTCGCGTTGGCTCACGATCAGTTCAAGTTTTTCTGGTTTAGTTGAAATCCTGTCGGCGCTGATGACGTCACAAATAATTAGGGGCGCTCCGTGGAGTGCCCCTTTATTCTACTTGGCCAACGACTTGCGCCGGCGCCGCACGTTTGTCGGAGCATTCGCTCGTTTTGGAGCTTTGCGCCGGGCGATGCTCGCCGCCGGCGGCCGCGATCGATCCAAGTCTGCAACCAAGTCTGCAACCTGGTCTGCAATGGACTTGCTGGCTGCAATAGCGGACACGACGCGCTCGCGCTCCGCACTGTGGCGTGCCAGCGCCGCCGTGAAGCTTGCAAGCACGTCGTTTGCGAGGTCGATGTTTTGTCCGTCGCGCGACATCTCGGCGGTCGTCTCTTGCAACCGCGTGATGTGATACCGGCACTCCGCGATCATGCGGTCGACAAACGCCAAATCCTCGTGGAGGGGGTCTACGCCGTTCATCACGCAACAACTCACCAAGCGCACCACAACTCAAGATTGCAACTACTCCGGCGATGGTTGCCAACGAATAAGGCATTGCGATGTTGTTGCAATGCAGCAAGGCCGCGTCGAGACGAAAGAAAGGGGGCGCTCAAAGAACGCCCCCTCCAATTTTGCCATCGATCCCCGTCGGCTTACGCCGAGTAGTACATCTCGAACTCGACCGGGTGCGGGGTGTGCTCGAAGCGGATCACTTCCGTCATCTTCAGCTCGATGTAGCTGTCGATGAAGTCGTCGTCGAACACGCCGCCGGCCTTCAGGAAGGCGCGGTCCTTGTCGAGTTCCTCAAGCGCCTGGCGGAGCGAGCCGCAGACGGTCGGGATGTTCTTCAGCTCGGCCTTGGGCAGGTCGTAGAGGTCCTTGTCCATCGCCGATCCCGGATCGAGCTTGTTCTTGACGCCGTCGAGGCCGGCCATCGTCATGGCGGCGAAGCCGAGATACGGGTTGCACATCGGATCCGGGAAGCGGACCTCGACGCGCTTGGCCTTCGGATTGTTGGTCCACGGGATACGGCAGGAGGCCGAGCGGTTGCGCGCCGAATAGGCGAGCAGCACCGGCGCTTCGAAGCCGGGGACCAGGCGCTTGTAGGAGTTGGTGGTTGGGTTGGTGAAGGCGTTGATCGCCTTCGCGTGCTTGATGATGCCGGCGATGTAGGAGAGGCAGGTCTCCGACAGGTCGGCATACTTGTTGCCCGCGAACACCGGCTTGCCGTCCTTCCAGATCGACTGGTGGCAGTGCATGCCCGAGCCGTTGTCGCCGTAGACCGGCTTCGGCATGAAGGTCGCGGTCTTGCCGTAGATGTTGGCGACCTGCTGGATGCAGTACTTATAGATCTGCATGCGGTCGGCCATGATCGTGAGCGGCGAGAACTTCAGGCCGAGCTCGTGCTGGGCCGACGCCACCTCGTGGTGGTGCTTCTCGACCACGCAGCCCATGCGCGCCATCGCGCCGAGCATTTCCGAGCGCATGTCCTGGGCGGTGTCCTGCGGCGGCACCGGGAAGTAGCCCTTCTTGGTGCCGACGTGGTGACCGAGATTGCCGCCTTCGTACTCGGTGTCGGAGTTGGTCGGGAACTCGAGCGAGTCGAGCTTGAAGCCGGTGTTGTAGGGCTCGGCGGCGTATTTGACGTCGTCGAAGATGAAGAACTCGGCTTCCGGACCGAAGAAGATGGTGTCGCCGATGCCCATCGACTTCACCATGCCCTCGGCCTTCTTGGCGATGCCGCGCGGATCGCGGTTGTAGGGCTCACCGGTGGTCGGCTCGAGCACGTCGCAGACGATCGACATGGTGGTCTCGGCGAAGAACGGATCGATGGTGGCGGTGACCGGGTCCGGCATCAGGCACATGTCGGACTCGTTGATCGCCTTCCAGCCCGCGATCGAGGAGCCGTCGAACATTTGACCTTCGGCGAACGTTTCCTCTTCGATGAGAGAAACGTCGAACGTGACGTGCTGCCACTTGCCCCGCGGGTCGGTGAAACGGAAATCGACGTATTTCACGTCGTTGTCCTTGATCATTTTCAGGACGTCTTTGGCCGTCGTCATGGAATGCATACCTCTTGTTGCTAGCGGCATCGCTGGAAGGCGGGGCGCGCCGGGAACTGCGCGTCCAGCGCATTAGATTGCGTCGAGACCGGACTCCCCCGTTCTGATCCGGATGGCTTCTTCGATATTGGAGACGAAGATCTTGCCGTCGCCGATCCGCCCGGTCTGGGCGGCCCGACGGATCGCCTCGATGGCTTTTTCGACCATGTCGTCGCCGAGAACAATCTCGATCTTCACCTTGGGTAGAAAATCGACGACGTATTCGGCGCCACGGTAAAGTTCGGTATGCCCTTTTTGCCGGCCGAAACCCTTCGCCTCGGTGACGGTGATGCCCTGCAGGCCCACTTCCTGCAGCGCCTCCTTCACCTCGTCGAGCTTGAAGGGCTTAATGATGGCCTCGATTTTTTTCATATTGTGAACGTCTCCAGGCCCGCCGCAGCCGTACTCCGGCGGGTCGAACCGCGTTGTGGATAGCAGGCTCCATGCCAAGCCCGGCAGGGCCCAAAAGATCGTCAATTTCCAATGTGTTACAGGCACTACCGGAGCCGCTTTCGACACCAGCCCAGGCAGTTGTGATGAAACTATAAGCAGATTGCACAATTTGTGGCCAGCCCTCGCTAGCTCCCCGCCGCGACTTTGAAATTTGCCTCTGCTCGACGCATTGTGGCGCTGACTGTTGGGACCTCCATGCTCGAGCTTCTGACCAACGCCGAAATGGGCGAGGCCGACCGCCTCACGATCGCCGGCGGCGTTCCCGGCATCGACTTGATGGAGCGTGCGGGAACGGCCGTCGCCAACAGCCTCATGTTGCGGCATCCGCCCCGCTCGCGGGTTACGATCGTGGCCGGTTCCGGC
Source organism: Xanthobacteraceae bacterium (assembly GCA_019745775.1). Lineage (GTDB taxonomy): Bacteria > Pseudomonadota > Alphaproteobacteria > Rhizobiales > Xanthobacteraceae > VAZQ01. The sequence goes on from JAIESR010000081.1 coordinate 10,812, forward strand.
AACAATGGCGGCGACGGTTTTGTCGCCGCGCGGCGGCTCGCCGAGCGCGATTACGTGGTCGAAGTGCTGCGCGTCGGCACCGGCGCGCTGCGGGGCGACGCGGCGGTCGCCGCGCAACGTTGGACCGGCGCTACAGAGCCCGCGACACCGGCGCGGATAGCGGGCGCCCATGTCATCATCGATGCGCTGTTCGGCGCCGGGCTCGATCGGCCGGTGGCGGGCGAGGCGCGCGCGATCATCGACGCGATGAATGCCGCGGGCTGTCCGATCCATGCGGTCGACCTGCCAAGCGGCATCAATGGAACGACCGGCGCGATCATGGGCGCCGCGGTCAAGGCGAGCGACACCGTCACGTTCTTTCGCGAGAAGCCTGGCCATCTGCTGTTGCCGGGGCGGCTGCATTGCGGGCGCATTCACGTGGCCGACATCGGAATTCCCGCGCCTGTCCTCGCGCAAATTCGTCCGGCGACATTCCGCAACGCGCCCGAACTCTGGATCGCGACGTTTCCTGTGCCGGGTCTCGATGGCCACAAATACGCGCGCGGCCACGCGGTGGTGCTTTCGGGCGCCGTCGAATCGACCGGTGCGGCGCGGCTCGCGGCGCGGGGTGCACTGCGTGCCGGTGCCGGCCTGGTGACGATCGCGTCGCCGCGCGACGCGCTTGCGGTCAATGCGGCGGCGAGCCTCGCGGTGATGGTGCGGCCGGTCGATGACGCCGCCGAGCTCACGGAATTCCTTGCCGATGCCCGGCGCAATGTCGCGGTACTCGGACCGGGCGGCGGGGTCGGCACGCGGATGCGCGAACAGGTGCTGGCGGCGCTCAAAGCCGGCCCGGCGCTCGTGCTCGACGCCGATGCGCTCACCAGCTTTGCCGGCGACTTGCCGGCGCTGACGGCCGCTATCCGGGGTCGGGCGGCGCCGGTGCTCTTGACGCCGCATGAGGGCGAGTTCAGCCGCCTGTTCAGTGGTTTGAAGGAGGCCGCTGAGGCGCCGTCGAAACTGGCACGGGCACGCGCGGCGGCCGCTGCCACCGGTGCGGTCGTGCTGCTCAAGGGCGGAGATACCGTGGTGGCGGCGCCCGACGGCCGGGCGGCGATCGCCGGCAATGCCTCGTCCTGGCTTGCGACCGCGGGCTCCGGGGACGTCTTGGCAGGCTTCTGCGCCGGGCTTCTGGCGCAGAACATGCCGGAATACGAGGCCGCCTGCGCGGCGGTCTGGTTGCATGGCGAGGCCGGCACCGAGGTCGGACCGGGACTGATTTCGGAGGATCTGCCGGAAGCGCTGCCGGCGGTCTATCGACGGCTCCTGGCGCGCTGATTTTTGCGTGTGCAGGGCAGTTCCTGCGTGATATACACCGCGCCGCCCGAACAGGGCGTGCCCTCTGCGGGCGTGGCGGAATTGGTAGACGCGCGGGATTTAGGTTCCCGTGTCGCAAGACGTGGGGGTTCGAGCCCCTCCGCCCGCACCAATCCAGAGGGCATCGCAGCACCTGATTTGACGTCAACCGCAACGCGCCGCCCTTCGGCCGAAGAGTCTTTAGAAGAACCATGCAAGTCACAGAAACAGTTTCCGACGGCCTCAAGCGCGAATTCCAGGTGACGGTCCCGGCGGCCGATCTCGAAACCCGGATGGCGGGGCGGCTCAACGAGCTGAAGGATCGCGTGCAGCTACGCGGCTTCCGGCCCGGCAAGGTACCGGTGAACCACCTGCGCAAGGTCTATGGCCGCTCGGTGATGGCGGAGACCGTCGAGACCGTGATCCGCGAGCTCAACGCGCAGATCGTCGAGGAGCGCGGACTTCGGCTCGCGCGCGAGCCCAAGGTGACGATCCCGAACGAGGAGACGGAAGTCGACCGCGTCATCAGCGGCAAGGCCGATCTCGCCTATACGCTTTCGTTCGAGGTGCTGCCCGCGATCACGCTCGCCGATTTCAGCACCATCAAGCTGGAGAAGCTGGTCGCCGAGGTCGCCGACAGCGAAGTCGACGACGCGCTCAAGCAGATCGCCGAGCAGAACAAGCCATATGAGGCCAAAGGCGAGGGCGCCAAGGTCGAGAGCAACGACCGCGTGGTCATCGACTTCGTCGGGCGCGTCGATGGGGCGGTGTTCCCCGGCGGCACCGGCAATGACGTCGCCGTCACCGTCGGCTCGAACCAGTTCATCCCCGGCTTTGAAGAGCAGCTTGTCGGTCTCGGCGTCGGCGAGACCAAAGTCGTCAAGGTGACCTTCCCGGAGGGCTATCCGACCGAAACGCTCGCCGGCAAAGCCGCCGAGTTCGACGTTACCGCGAAGTCGATCGAGGCGCCGAAAGAGGTCGCCATCGACGACGCGTTTGCCAAGTCGCTTGGTCTCGAGTCGCTCGAGAAGGTGAAGGATGCCGTCAAGGACCGCATCGCGCGCGAGCACGCGACCATGAGCCGGCAGAAGCTCAAGCGCAAACTGCTTGATCAACTGGACGCCATGCACAAGTTCACCCCGCCCCCGACCCTGGTTGAGGACGAGTTCAACTCGATCTGGACCACCATCGAAGGTGACCTCAAGCGCCAGAACCGGACCTTTGCCGACGAGGGCACCACGGAGGAGAAGGCGCGCGAGGAGTACCGCGCGATCGCCGAGCGGCGCGTGCGCCTCGGCCTGCTGCTCGCCGAGATCGGCGACAAGAACAGCATCAAGGTCTCCGACGAGGAGATCCAGCGCGCGATCGTCGAGCGCGCGCGCCAGATCCCCGGCCGCGAGCAGGAGGTCTGGGACTACTACCGCAAGAATCCGCAGGCGGTGGCCGGCATCCGCGCCCCGATCTACGAAGAGAAGGTGGTCGACTTCCTGCTCGAGCTTGCCAAGGTCACCGACAAGACCGTGACCAAGGAAGAGCTGTTCGAGGAAGAAGAGGACGAGACCGCCAAGGCATAGCGGCTGCCAAGGCGCAATGTAACAAGGCGCAATGTAACAAGCGGCGGCGAGGAAGCCTCGGCCGCCGCTTTAAGTTTGCGTCGGTCAAGTCAGTTGGCGACGAAGCAGTAGAGCAGTCCGGCGCCGCCGGACGAGATCAGGTTGTCCTGACTGCATCCGCGCGAGCCGTGCGACGAATTCCACGACGTCATATGCCGCGTGGTCTTCTTCAGGCCGCTGCGGTCGTGATGGCCGACGATGGCGGAGCCTTCGCCACTGCTGGTCCAGTTGTTGCAGGTCGTGTCGCCGCCCGCGGTCGAATACAGGCCCTGCGGGTCGGAGCCGGTCAGGATGTCGTGCTGATTGGGCTTGTCGCCGCTGCCGCCGACCACGTCGCCTTTCTCGGTCAGCGCCGTCTGCTTGTTGATGTTGACGTTGTCCGAGTGCAGGTCGGTGATGCTTTTCGCCACCATCACGCCCTTGGCGTTGTGCCACGGGCCCTTGCCGATACGTTCGCGCGCGTTCTCGCCGGCGTCGCCCTTCGGCAGCGTCGTGCTCAGATAGGCCCTCCAGTTGGTCTCCTTCGAGCCGGCGGCCTTGGCGAGCGCCGCGCAGTGCGCGTCGGCGCCCGCGATCCCGCCGAGGTCGGCGCCTTTCCCGAGCCCGACGCTGGTGATGAAAAACGTCATGCCGGGCTGCTGGGCGTGTACTGACGCCGCCACGACGACGGCCGCAGCCGCCACGGCAGCGAACAAAGAAACACCGAGTCTCTTGGTCATACGATCCTCCCTCTCACTACGCCGGCCGTCGGTACAAGCGTGCGGCCGCCACGGAAGGCTATGCTTTTCGCGGATGGCTGGGAAGTGACGATGCCGGCCGGCTGGCTGTTGGCAAAGGGCGCATTTCGCGGCTAGCCGTTGCAGGCTAAGCTCTCGATATGCCGGTTTTGCTTCGCGCATCGACCATCCTTGCGGCGCTGTTCTGCGTAGCGCCGTCCTCGCTGTTCGCGCAGGACAACTACCCCAATCGTCCGGTCCGGGTGATCGTGCCGCTCGCCGCCGGCGGCTCCGCCGACGTGATCCCGCGCCTGGTGGCCGAGAAGCTCACGCAGCGTTTCGGCCAGGCCTTCGTGATCGAGAACCGGCCCGGTGCGACCGGCGGCGTCGGGGCGGAGGTGGTCGCCAAGGCGGAGCCGGATGGCTACACGGTGCTGGCGACGACGCCGCCCGTGCTCGTCATCAACGAGAGCCTCTACCGCAAGATCTCCTACGACCCGCGCGCGTTCGTGCCGGTGTCGATCGTGTCGGCGCTGTCGAACGTGCTGGCGGTCAGCAACAAGGCGCCGTTCACGACGCTCGACGGCATGATCGCTTTCGCGAAAGCCAATCCCGACAAGCTCAACTATGCGTCGCCCGGGCTGGGCAGTTCGCAGCACCTCGCCATGGAGTGGCTCAAGTCGCTCGCCGGCATCAAGCTCACGCACGTGCCTTACAACGGCACCGGCCCGGCGTTGAACGATGTGATCGCCGGCCACGTCGATCTCATGTTCGCCGGCGCGGTCTCGGTGTTACCGCTGATGGCCGGCGGCCGGCTGCGCGGCATCGCGGTCGACAGCGAGAAACGGATGCTCGAACTACCCGACACGCCGACGGTGGCGGAGACGTTCCCGGGTTACGTGGTGACGAGCTGGAACGCCGTGGTGGCGCCGCCGAAAACCGACGCCGCCATCGTCGCGAAGCTCTCGGCGGCGATCGCCGAGGTGGTGCGGATGCCCGACGTCAGCAAGCGGTTGCGCGACATGACGGCCGTTCCGATCGGCAACACGCCCGCCGAAGCCGCCAAGCAGATCGCAGCAGAACGCGAGCGCTGGCACAAGATCATCGTCTCGGCCGGCATCAAGCCACAGTGAGCCTTACGCCGCGAGCTGTGCCTTCAGCAGCGGCCCGGCGAAGTCGATGAAGGCGCGCAGCTTCAGCGGCAGCAATCCCTGGCCGGCATGGACCAGGCTGACCGGCCAAGGCGCCGGCTCGAACGCCTCCAGCACCAGTGCCAGCGTGCCGGAACGCAGCGCGCCCGCGACCTGGTAGCCGAGCACGCGCGTCACGCCGACGGACGCGATCGCAGCGTCGATCGCCGCTTCGGCCGTGTTGACGGTGAGCCGTGAGTGGATCGGAACCGACAGCGCGGATTTGCCTTCGCGGAATTGCCAGTGATCGGGCGCGGTCAGCCCGTGAAAGGTGATGCAGTCGTGCTTGGTCAGGTCGTCAGGACGCTTCGGTGTGCCGCGCGCGGCGAAATAATCCGGGCTCCCGCACACCACGCGCCTGATGGCGCCGACGCGGGTTGCGACCAGGCTGGAGTCGGGCAATTCGCCGATGCGAACCGCGAGGTCGACGTCGTGCTCCTGCAGGTTGACCACGCTGTCGGCAAGCGTGAGACGCACATCGATGTCGGGATAGGTTTTCAAAAACGCGATCACGACCGGCAGCACGTGCAGCCGCCCGAACACGATCGGAGCGGCAATGACGAGGTCGCCGCGCGGTGCGGCGTATTCGCCTGACGCTGCCCGCTCGGCCTCGCCGATGTCGTCGAGGATGCGCTTGCAGGCGGCGACGTAAGCACGGCCCGCTTCGGTCAGGGTAAGCCGCCGGCTCGTGCGGTTCACGAGCCGGGTGCGCAGGTGCGCTTCGAGTTCCGAGACCTTCCGGCTGACCGTCGCGAGCGGCATGCCGAGCTTGCGCGACGCCGCCGACAGGCTGCCGGTTTCGACCGCCGCAAGCAGGGTGGACATGGATTCGAGGCGGTCCATCAGGCTTCCGAAAAATGGAAGGGTAGATACAGGATTTAGTGACTACCGGCCGTCGGCGGAAGGGGCCAGTTAGGAGATCGCCGGGCCCCGTGGGCCACGCACCAAGGGCCGACACCATGAATCCCGCCCACCCCTTTTCGAGCGACGTCGCGTTCACCCCGTCGGTCAAGGCGCTGCAAGCGCGCAAAGGCTCCCGCGACGCCTATGCGCGTGCCGAGGAGCGCGGTGGCTGGCAGACCCGGATCACGCCCGACCTCGCGGCGTTCGTCGCGGCGCAGACCAGCGTGTTCCTCGCCACCGTCAATGCCGAAGGCCAGCCCTATATCCAGCACCGCGGCGGGCCGGCTGGCTTTCTGCGCGTGCTCGACGACAAGACCATCGCCTTCGCCGACTTTGCCGGCAACCGCCAGTACATCACGCAAGGCAACCTCGCTGACAATCCGAAGGCGCATCTGTTCCTGATCGACTACGCGCATCGGCGTCGTGTGAAGATCTGGGGCGAGGCCCGTGTCGTGGAGGGCGACGATGCGCTGACGGCGGAATTGATGCCGAAATCCTACAAGGCGCGGCCCGAGCAGGTGATCCTGTTCACGGTGTCGGCCTGGGACGCGAATTGTCCGCAGCACATTCCGCAGCGGTTCGAAGCAGAAGACGTCGCGGCCGCGATCGCGCAACGCGACCGCCGGATCGAGGCGTTACAGGCGGAGGTCGAGCGGCTGCGCACGGCGGCAACCGCCGCGCCTTAGAAGCAGAGTTTGGTCACCACCTTGCCCTGCTTGTCCCGGATCGCCCAGCGACAGCGGGCGCTTTCAAGCGCGGCCTTGGCGTCTTCGTTGCCGAGCGCGGCAGCGCGCTCGTAATAGGCTTTGGCGGCGCTCGCATCCTGCGGCCCGCCGCGGCCGCTTTGCGCGAACGCGCCCAGCCGCTCCAGGGCCCCGGCATGGTTCTGCGCGGCGGCCTTTTCGAACCATGCGCGCGCGGTGACGTCGTCTGATGCCGTCAGCCCGAGCTGGTATTGCGCTTCAGCGGATCCCGACTCGGCGGCTTTGGTGAACAGCGCTCGCGACTGCGGGTCGGATGGTGGTGCGCCGCCCGACAGCGCCGCGAGATTGGTGACGCCGCGCGGATTGCCGCCCTGCGCCGCGCGCTCGAACAGCGCACGCGCCTGCGCCGCGTCTTGCGGCACGCCGGTGCCGGTGCCGAACATCACGCCGAGTTCGACCATGGCGGTGGTGCTGCCTTTGTCGATCGCCTTGCGATAGGCGCCGACCGCCTCCGGATATTGCCGGTTGGCGGCGTGCGCGCGGCCGAGCTGATACATCGCGCGGCGCGATTTGGCGGCGGCGGTTCGGCAATATTGAATCGCGGTCGGGATGTCGGACGGCGCGATCTCGCGGACGCCTGCGACGCTCGCCGGCTTGTCCGGATCGCTCGGGTCGGCGGCGACGCGATCGCACAGCGCGAGGTCCGCCGGTTGCGCGCGGGTCGCCGGATCGACCGCGAGCCCGAGCACCGTGAAGGCGACGCCCATGGCCCGGACAAGCGACACCGCATCCGATCGAATGGACATGATCCCCCTCGGCTGCGTGCCCCGGCGGTTCTGCTGGCCGATATATGACCTTAGAGCGAGCGGCCGCGGGCCAGCAAGCAGGGCCAAGCGGCCGAAAACGGGTCCGACACGGATTAGCCAAGGGTAGGGGGTGCGACACCCGCCCGCGCACCATATCTACGGACGTGTGGGGCTCCTTGGGTAAGCCCGGTGCCGTGCCCTACCGCGTGCCTCACTGTGACCAGACTTTAAGGTTGATTGCCGAGTTACAGTCCGGTTGGGTCCTGGCGTAATGCTTTGGCCGGACGAATCGTGGATAAGGAGCCCCGACATGACCGACCTGCGGCCCGGCTCGGCCTTGGCGCGGGTCGGGCGTCTGTTCCGGTCGCCGCTCGCGTGCTCGTTCTGCGGCCGGGATGCCCACCAGGTGGATCGCCTTGTCGCCGGCGCGTCCGCGCATATCTGTGATGACTGCATAACCAAGTGTCTCGACGTCCTGGAGCGACATCCGAAGGACAAGAGGCGTCCGAACGAGGCAGACCGTCCATGAGGGACCCGCTCAACGTCTATAACAGCTTCTTCATCCCGAGCGTCGAGGAGGTCACCGCGCGCGGTTCGATCCGCTACGACATCTTCTCGCGGCTTCTGAAGGAGCGCATCATCTTCATTCCCGGTCCGATCGACGACACCATGTCGACGCTGATCGTGGCACAGCTTCTGTTCCTGGAAGCCGATAATCCGAAAAAAGAGATCGCGATGTACATCAACTCGCCCGGCGGCGTCGTGACGTCGGGGCTCGCGATCTACGACACCATGCAGTTCATCCGCTCGCCGGTTTCGACGCTGTGCGTCGGGCAGGCGGCGTCGATGGGTTCGCTGTTGCTCGCGGCGGGCAAGGCCGGCATGCGCTTCTCGCTCCCCAACTCGCGCATCATGCTGCATCAGCCGTCCGGCGGGTTCCAGGGGCAGGCGACAGACATCATGCTGCACGCGCAGGAGATACTGAACATCAAGAAGCGGCTGAACGACATCTACGTCAAGCACACCGGCCAGACGCTGAAGAAGATCGAGGATGCGCTCGAGCGCGATTACTTCCTGACAGGTGAGATGGCGGTCGAGTGGGGCGTGGTCGACAAAGTGATTGAGCGGCGGCCCGACGATCCGGCAGCGCTCAAGGTCGTCTGATAGCGCAGCGCGGATTCAGGCCGCGGCAGGATAGTGTTCCCTGGTCACGGGGGTCAAAAAGCTGCCATGAGCCTGAATTTTCATCATTAATAGATTCTTGATTATCGCTGGGCTACCGTGCTTCGCTAGCAGTGAGATGGTCAGGATAAGGGCAAATTACCTAGGGATGTGTGGCATCCATGCTACGGACTCTTAGGGGCGCCCTTGTTATGGTTGGAATGACCGGCTCGCAGCCACGGCGGCGCGCCGATGGAGACAGGGAATGAGCAAAGTCGGAAGCGGCGATTCCAAGAACACGCTCTACTGTTCGTTCTGCGGCAAGAGCCAGCACGAGGTCCGCAAGCTGATTGCGGGGCCGACCGTTTTCATCTGCGATGAATGCGTCGAACTGTGCATGGACATCATCCGCGAGGAGAACAAATCCTCGCTGGTGAAGTCGCGCGACGGCATCCCGACGCCGAAGGAAATCCGCAAGGTGCTCGACGATTATGTCATCGGGCAGGACTACGCCAAGAAGGTGCTCGCTGTCGCGGTCCATAATCACTACAAGCGGCTCAACCATCAGACCAAGCATAACGACGTCGAGCTGACCAAGTCGAACATCCTGCTCGTCGGTCCGACCGGTTGCGGCAAGACGCTGCTCGCGCAGACCCTGGCGCGCATCCTCGATGTGCCGTTCACGATGGCGGACGCCACGACGCTCACCGAAGCCGGCTACGTCGGCGAGGACGTCGAGAACATCATCCTGAAGCTCCTGCAGTCCGCCGACTACAACGTCGAGCGCGCGCAGCGAGGCATCGTCTATATCGACGAAATCGACAAGATCAGCCGCAAGTCCGACAATCCGTCGATCACGCGCGACGTGTCGGGCGAGGGCGTGCAGCAGGCGCTCTTGAAGATCATGGAAGGCACCGTCGCCTCGGTGCCTCCGCAGGGCGGCCGCAAGCACCCGCAGCAGGAGTTCCTGCAGGTCGACACCACCAACATCCTGTTCATCTGCGGCGGCTCGTTCGGCGGTCTCGAGAAGATCATCGAGCGGCGGCTGAATAAGAGTTCCATGGGTTTCTTCGGCGATCCGAAGGACCCGCAGGCGCCGAGCACCGGCGACATGTTCAAGGGTCTCCAGCCGGAGGATCTGTTGAAGTTCGGCTTGATCCCTGAATTTGTCGGCCGTCTGCCGGTCATCGCGACGCTGGAAGGCCTCGACAAGGGTGCGTTGATCGAAATCCTGACCAAGCCGAAGAATGCCGTCGTCCGGCAGTTCCAGCGGCTGTTCGAGATGGAGAACGTCGACCTCACGGTTCCGACCGAGGCGCTGCGCGCCATCGCCGACAAGGCATTCGAGCGCAACACCGGCGCCCGCGGCCTGCGCTCGATCATGGAACGCATCCTGCTCGACACCATGTTCGATCTGCCGGGCCTGGAGGGCGTCGAGGAAGTCGTGATCTCGAAGGAGGTCGTCGAAGAGACCGCGCGGCCCCTCTACATCTACGCCGACCGGGCCGACCGGGCGAACGACGCCTCCGCCAGCGCGTAAGGACCGGACATGACGCCGCCAGCGTCATAATTCCGATTCGTGCCAGGGGCCGTCCCCGGGGCGGTTCCGCCCCCGTTATTTGCCTGAATTTTCAGGCTTACTTGACTCCCCGGCCGGCCATCGCCACCTAATAGTGCCGATGAAATAGTACGAAGAATCTCTAGGTTTTCGGGGAGGGTTTCGTACCCACCCTCCGGCACACGGCATATCCCTCTCTCGCCGCCGTGTTTCCCTTCCCCGGCCTTCCGGCACTCGACCGTCAATGCCGCACTCCGCGGGTTGCGGGCGAGGGGCACAACAACAAGGAACTTGGGCCATGACCAGCGCGAAGCCTCGCCCCCCTCTGATCCCGGGTGAAACCCGGGCGTACCCCGTTTTGCCTTTGCGGGACATCGTCGTGTTCCCGCACATGATCGTTCCGCTCTTCGTCGGACGCGAGAAGTCGATCAAGGCGCTTGAAGAGGTCATGCGCTCCGACACGTTCATCCTGCTCGCCACGCAGAAGAACGCATCCGACGACGATCCGGCGCCCGACTCGATCTACGAGACCGGCACGCTCGCGAGCGTGCTCCAGCTGCTCAAGCTGCCCGACGGCACCGTGAAGGTGCTGGTCGAGGGCGCCGCGCGCGCCAAGGTCGAGCGCTACACCGACCGTGCCGAATACTATGAAGCCGACGCCATCGTCCTCTCCGACAACGCCGGCGAGAAGGTCGAGGCGGAAGCGCTGGCGCGCTCGGTCGTCAACGAGTTCGAGAACTATGTGAAGCTCAACAAGAAGGTGTCGCCCGAAGTGGTCGGCGTCGTCCAGCAGATCGAGGACTACGCCAAGCTCGCGGACACCGTCGCCTCGCACCTCGCGGTGAAGATTCCCGAGAAGCAGCAGATTCTGGAGACGCCCTCGGTTCCCGAGCGGCTCGAGAAGGTGCTCGCCCTGATGGAGAGTGAAATCTCCGTGCTGCAGGTCGAGAAGCGCATCCGTACGCGCGTCAAGCGCCAGATGGAGAAGACCCAGCGCGAGTATTACCTCAACGAGCAGATGAAGGCGATCCAGAAGGAGCTCGGCGACGAGGACGGCAAGGACGAACTCGCCGAGCTCGAGGACAAGATCAAGCGCACCAAGCTCTCGAAGGAGGCGCGCGACAAGGCGAACCACGAGCTCAAGAAGCTCCGCCAGATGTCGCCGATGTCCGCCGAGGCCACGGTCGTGCGCAACTACCTCGACTGGCTGTTGTCGATCCCGTGGAACAAGAAGTCGAAGGTCAAGAAGGACCTCAAGCAGGCCCAGGAGACCCTCGACGCGGATCACTACGGCCTGGAGAAGGTCAAGGAGCGCATCGTCGAGTACCTCGCCGTGCAGCAGCGCGCCAACAAGCTGACCGGCCCGATCCTGTGCCTGGTCGGACCGCCCGGCGTCGGCAAGACCTCGCTCGGCAAGTCGATCGCGAAGGCGACCGGCCGTGACTTCGTGCGCGTCTCGCTCGGCGGCGTGCGAGACGAGGCCGAGATCCGCGGTCACCGCAGGACCTATATCGGCTCGATGCCCGGCAAGATCATCCAGTCGATGCGGAAGGCGAAGTCGTCGAACCCGCTGTTCCTGCTCGACGAGGTGGACAAGATGGGCGCCGATTTCCGCGGCGATCCGTCGTCGGCGCTGCTCGAGGTTCTCGACCCCGAGCAGAACTCGACCTTCAACGACCACTACCTGGAGGTCGACTACGATCTCTCGAGCGTGATGTTCATCACGACGGCGAATACGCTCAACATCCCGCCGCCCTTGATGGACCGCATGGAGATCATCCGCATCCCCGGCTACACCGAGGATGAGAAGGTCGAGATCGCGCGCAAGCACCTGATCCCGAATGCGATCAGCAAGCACGGCCTCGATGCGAAGGAATGGTCGATCAACGACGAAGGGTTGCTGCTGCTGATCCGCCGCTACACGCGGGAAGCGGGCGTCCGCAACCTGGAGCGCGAGCTGTCCAACCTCGTCCGCAAGGCGGTGAAGGAGCTCACGCTGTCGCCGGACAAGAAGTCGATCGTGGTCGACGCCAAGAACCTGTCCGACTTCCTGGGCGTCCCGAAGTACCGCTTCGGCGAGCTCGAGGACGAGGACCAGGTCGGTGTCGTCACCGGTCTCGCCTGGACCGATGTGGGCGGCGAGCTGCTCACCATCGAAGCCGCCATGATGCCCGGCAAGGGCAAGATGACGGTCACGGGCAACCTGCGCGACGTGATGAAGGAGTCGATCTCGGCGGCGGCGTCCTACGTGCGCATGCGCGCCACTGCTTTCGGCATCGAGCCGCCGTCCTTCGACAAGAAGGACATCCACGTGCACGTGCCGGAGGGGGCGACCCCGAAGGACGGCCCGTCGGCGGGCGTCGCCATGGTGACCGCGATCGTCTCGGTGATGACCGGCATCCCGGTGCGCCGCGACGTCGCGATGACGGGCGAGATCACGCTGCGCGGCCGTGTGCTTCCGATCGGCGGCTTGAAGGAGAAGCTGCTGGCGGCGCAACGCGGCGGCATCAAGACGGTGCTGATCCCGGAAGAGAACGCGAAGGACCTGGTCGAGATCAACGAGTCGATCAAGAAGGGTCTGGAGATCATTCCGGTGTCGCGCATGGACGAGGTGCTGCCCAAGGCGCTGGTCCGTGCGCCCGAGCCGATCGAGTGGGACGAGTCCAAGCCGGGCGCGGCGGTGACGACCGAGCCGGCGGTGGACGAGGAATCCTCGACGCTCACCGCACACTGACGCGGCGAACCATCTGAAATCGAGCGGCGGCGCCGGCAACGGTGCCGCCGTTTGCTCATGACGGGGCTGCTTCCAAGAGCCGGTTCGCTTGCGCCGGCAAGTGCTCTATACTGTCGCCATGAACATCATCACGCCCACGCTCCCGCCGACCACCACCGCTGCCGAAGGCTTGCCGCGGCGGCGCTTCACGGTGGACGAGCTCTATCGCATGACCGAGGCCGGAATCCTCCTTGAAGACGAGCGTATCGAACTGATCGGCGGGGAGATCGTTCCGATGTCGCCCAAAGGCCGCCACCATGAAATTCTGAAGGCTGCGCTCAACCTGCACTGGGCGCGCGCATTGCCCGCCGACCTGCTCTTCGTGACCGAGACCACGTTTCGGCTAACCGAAGACACCTACCTCGAGCCGGATTTCGTCTTCTATCCGGAAGCGAGCGGATGGACCGGGCTCAACGCCGAAACCGCGCGGCTGGTGGTCGAAGTCGCCGACTCGAGTCTGGGCTACGATCTCGGCCGCAAGGCCGGCCTCTATGCCGGCTTTGGGATCACCGAGCTGTGGGTGGTGGATGCGGTCAAGCTCAATACCCGCATCCATCGTCAACCGGATTCAAACGGATATCGGTCGGTCGGCGATTTTGCCTCGAACCAGCGCCTCGTCCCCGCGGCGACGCCGGCGCTCGCTGTGACGTTGGCCGAGCTCAAGCTGCGTTAGGCAACGCGCTTCCTATTTCGGGTTGATGCCCGCAGCCGCCATCGCCTTGTCACCGCGATGCGGGGTCCTACTTCTCGATCTTGATCCCGGCCGACGCGATAAGGCCGCGGTAGAGCTCCGACTCGCGCTTGATGAGCGCCGCCGTCTCGGCCGGGGAACCGCCGACTGCCGTCACGGTGAAGTCCGCGACACGCTTGGCCACGTCCGGCTGCTTGAGCGTTTCGGCGATCTGCTGCGAGAGCCGCGTGGCAAGCTCCGAGGGTGTCTTCGGCGGTGCCACCACGGCGAACCAGTCGGTATGGACGATGCCCGGCAGGCTCTCGGTGATGGCCGGTACATTCGGCAGCTCGGGGATGCGCTTGGGCCCGGTCACCGCCAGCACCTTCACGCCACCGCTGGCGACATGTGGAAGCACGTTGCCGGGGGTGTCGAAGATCGCCTCGATATGGCCGGCGATCAGGTCGCGCATCGCCGGCGCCAGCCCCGGATAGGGAACGTGGACGAATTTGACGCCGGCTGCGGCGGCGAACCGCTCCATCTGGAGATGCGGCGTCGAGCTGACGCCCGGCGAGCCGAAGCTGATCTTGCCCGCGTTCGCTTTGGCCCGCGCGATGAAGTCGGCCAACGTCGTGTCCGGCGCTTTCGCATTGACGACGAGCATGAACGGGAACTGAATCAGCGTCGACACCGGCACGAATGCCGTCGGATCGAAGCCGAGCTTCGGATAGACGTGCTGGCTGACCGACAGCGGGCCGGGCGGCGAGACGAGCAGCGTGTAGCCATCGGGCTCAGACTTGAATACCGCCTCAGTGCCGAGATTCGACGCGGCGCCCGGGCGATTCTCGATGACGACCGGCTGGCCCCAGCGCGCCGAGAGCTTCTCGCCGATGATGCGCGGCATCGAGTCGAGCATGTTGCCGGGCGGCACCGGCACCACGAATTTGACCGCGCGGCGGGGGAAGTCGGCCTGGGCGAGGGCGGCTGCCGGCGCCAGCGCGCCCAGCGCCGCTCCGACAACGGCCAAACGGAACGCAGATCGAACGCACTCTCGCATCGCAAATCCTCCCCTGCGGCGGTCCTGTCGGCGTCGGCGGCCTATTGGCGGGGCCATTGTGCTACGTCCCGGCGCCGCTGTCTTGGTGGCTGTCTTAGGGCAGCCAGGACGCAAAGGCGGCCCTTGACGCACCCCGTTAAACCCGCAAGTTGCGCCGGCCGGGCGTCCGGCCAGTGCGTCAGCGAGGATGACAATCGTGATTGATCTCTACACCTGGACCACCCCCAACGGCCGCAAGATCTCCATCGCGCTCGAAGAGTTCGGGCTGCCCTATACCGTGCATCCGGTGGACATCGGCAAGGACGAGCAGTTCAAGCCGGAGTTCCTCAAGGTCAGCCCCAACAACCGCATCCCGGCAATCGTCGACCGCGACACCGGCATCGCGCTGATGGAGTCGGGCGCGATCCTGATCTACCTCGCCGACAAGACCGGCAAGTTCATGCCGCGGGAAGGCGAGGGCCGCTACCGCGTGATCGAATGGCTGATGTGGCAGATGGGCGGACCGGGGCCGATGTTCGGCCAGGTGCATCACTTCACCAAATACAATCCCGGCAAGGCGCCCTACGCGGAGGAGCGCTATCTCAAGGAGGCGCACCGGCTCTACGGCGTGCTCGACAAGCGCCTCGCCACCAGCGACTACGTCGCCGGCGCCTACTCGATCGCCGACATGGCGATCTGGCCGTGGGTGTCGCGCTACGAGTGGCAGACGGTCGATCTGAACAAGTACCCGAACGTCAAGCGCTGGTACCTCGCCATCGCGGCGCGGCCGGCGGTGCAGAAGGGCTATAAGGTGCCCAAGGACGTGGGTGAGGTGCCGATCCCTGCTTGAAGGCTGGCCGGGGTCGCAAGGCGGCAACCTTGCCACCGGGCGGCCGGCGGCAATAAAGCAACGGTTCGGTAGGCGCCGTTTCGGTAGACTAGGTCAGGGCGGTTAGCTCAGTTGGTAGAGCGCCTGCTTTACACGCAGGATGTCGGCGGTTCGAGTCCGTCACCGCCCACCAACCTTCGCTGCGAAGCAGCGCGAGGTTGGTGTCCGCCGAAGCTTCAGCGAAGGCGGACGATCGCAGACTCGAATGCCCAAAAAAATACCGGCGAGTCAGCGGCCTTGCGGCCGCCGACATCGCACGGGGAAGGGTACCTAAGAAGTCGGCGGTTAGACCGCTTCCTTCAATTCCTTGGCGGCGCGGAACGCGACCTTCTTCGACGCCTTGATCTGGATCGGCTCGCCGGTCGCCGGGTTGCGGCCCATGCGGGCGGCGCGCTTGCGCACTTGCAGGATGCCCAGGCCGCCGATGCGGATGCGGTCACCCTTCTTCAGGTGTTTGGTCACCAGACCAACCAGGTCGCCGAGCACAGCCTCGGTCTGCTTTTTCGACATCTCGTGGTTGTCCGCGAGACTCGCGGCGAGATGCTTCAGAGTAACAGTCGGTGCGGACTTCTTGGCAGCAGGTGCCGTGGCCATGGATGACACTCCTCGTTGGCAGAAGTGGCCTAAAAGCCACTCATCACACCGGCCGAAATAGACGATTCGGACAGGTTCTGACCATGGAGTTCATAGCGAAAAATGTGGGTTTTTTCGGACTTTTGTGCTTGGCAGTGCCGGTTTTATGCGGGTTTCTGGCATCTGATTCGCGCGCAAACGCCGCCCGGAGCCCATTCCATTGCGTTTAAAGCGCCGCGCCTTGACTTGCGGGGGTGGCGCATTTAAGTCCCGCGTCACTCCCGAAAAGGGGGCGTAGCTCAGTTGGTTAGAGCGCCGGCCTGTCACGCCGGAGGCCGCGGGTTCGAGTCCCGTCGCTCCCGCCATTTTCGAAATCAATGATCTCGATTGGCCCAAATTGCGGAGTCGAACGCCGTTCGGGTTGCCGTGCAATTTTGGGTCGCGTTCGCGCCTCATCTTACGCTTGTTCGTGCGCATCGCTTCGTTCGGCGATGCACACAGACTTGCTACGACGATAGTCGCGCGGCCATGAGGGGTCAGATCGGTTGCGAGGCCGGAGACGGTGAGACGGTGATTTCAAATTTCTGAATCTCGACGCGGCCGTTGGGGAACTTCACCTCGAGCTCCACTGCGTCAACCCCGCTGAAACCGGTCCTCGAACGATAGATCGCGACGAACGCCGGAACTTGCAGAGCCAGGCACTGCTTGTAGTTGGTGGCGGTGACGTTGCCCTTGCGCACGGTAACCGTGCCGTTGGCGGGCGGCGTGTTCAGCTTGATGGCAGGGAGGGGCCCCGACGTGCAATCCGGTCGCACATTGATGTAGACGCCGATGCGGACGTCCTTGCCGGACTGCGCGCGGGCCGATTTTTCGCTCGTCCGGACTTCCGCCAGCGCGGGACCGACCAACGCGACGACGACTCCCGCAAATGCCATACCTGCAACGAACTTCATCGCGGGTTTCGATCTCGCGTTCAGCCCCGGCCAGTGTCGGTCAATCTAGCATTCGCGCGCGGGCAGGCTCAACCGCGCCGGGACGATGAGCCGATGAGTCGCACGCTTCTCTGCGGTTGCCGTCGCTATATCGCAAGCAACAGCCGCACCGCGTAGATCGCCCACATGATGGCGAGCACGATGATGCTTGCCATCAGCAGCGGCCCCCCATTCTGCTCATCGCGTACGACCCGCAACACGCGAAGCGCGACGAACACCCACGCCAGAAGGAGAAACAGAAGATCCGCAAATTTGGTTTGCCAGGCGATGATCGTCAGCACATAGAACAGGCACCCCAGTTGCAACTCATCCCGCCAGGCAGCGGGGCGCTCCGTGCGCGTACTGCTTCCTCGGCTCGCCCAGCCCAGCAGCACAAACGTCAATGCGACGTGAACAAAGACCGGTAACAAGATCATCCTGATCGACATGGCTTGCTCCGTGTTTCGGACGAGCCGCGCCTAGCGCTCGCCGGATCGTTGCATCTCCAGTTCGCGTTCGATGTCTTTGATCAAAACGCGTTGCTGCACGCCAAGAAATCGTGCGCGCTCGCGGCGGCTTAGTCGATGAAGAAGTCCGGCAAGCACGGCGAGAAACAGCACGATTGTGGACAAGACCAATGCGGCTGGTAGTGAGATGAGATAGCCGGCAGCTTGTCCGGAAGTCGCCGCGACGTGGTCGGCGTCGACACCGAGTACATCGAGAAATTCGGACACCGGAAATCCCCGCCACTGTCCTGTCGTCGCGAATCCGTTCAATTGCGCTGCAACAATCACCGCCAACGGGATCGCCGCCGTCAGCGCCGCAAGCAGGGCAACGGCAAAGACGCTTTCCAAGAGCAACGAAAGGAACTCGTATCGAATTCGGGCGAGGGCTCTTCTTGCCGTCATTGCTGGGCCGATCGCTGACGCGTTCATCACCAGGGGGAATCAGGCCGCTTATCTTGTCAGAAGAGGTAACCCGGGGTGATTTGGCAATCGATATGATTTACAGTGCGGATCGCTGCCAAGCGTACAGCGCGGTCGCAGCCGGTCGGCCGATGATTCCGCATAGCTCCGCGAGCGATGAGTAACGAGGCAAGATATTTCGAGGTGCTGGCTGGGTCGATCGCCCAAGTCGAAGAGGACTCGTTCGAGGCGCGCGGGGTCGTCTACGACCGTCTGTGGGGGATCGTTTGCGAGCGGCTGCGGAAGGAAGGCCAAGCCTCGGCTGGGAACCTGGCCGCGGAACGCGCGGCATTTCTGTCGGCGGTCAGAAGAATCGAATTTGGAGAGCGGCTGGCGGTGACGCCGGCCGGCCAGGCGCCGGCCAGGCAGCTACCCCAAGAGAGCGCACCTCAAGACAGGGTACCTCAAGAGAAGACGCCTCAAGAGAAGCGGCGCTCGAAACGGTCGGTCTCGGGCCGAATCGTCGCGCGAATGGCGTTCGCATGCGTCGTGCTCGCCGCCGTTGGGCTTGCCTATCTCGTGATCGATGCAGCATCCGCGGAACGGTCGGCGCGTGATGGCGGGTCAGTGTCGTGGCAAGCGCAATTGACGGAGGCTGCACTTTCCGTCGGCAATCTCTTTGGGCGGCGGCCGCCGATGGTTCCCCGTGGACCGGCCCAGCGCGCGGTCTACTACGAGGAGAATTCGGCAACCGCCACGGGGCACACGTTCAGCGGTCGTGCCGTCTGGCGCGGCCAGGCGGGTTCCGGAACTGGCAGCGGGCCGGAAGCCGTGTTGTCCATCGACGCCGAGGTCCCGCAAAAGAAGCTCCTCCTGAAAGTATCGATCCGACGGGCACCTGATGGCGGAGGGGCTATCAGTCACTTCGTCGAATTCAATTTCTTGAACCCGGACGGTTCAGCATCCGATGTGGTCGACAACGTGCTCGGCATCCTCATGAAGAACGACGAACTGTCCCCGGGGATCGAATTGGCCGGCAAAGTGACGAGGGTTCATCGCGGCATATTCCTGATGGGACTTTCCGGCGCCGCGCCGGACCTCGGTAGAAATCTGAAACTGCTGAAGGAAAGACCCTGGCTGGATATTCCCATCGTCATGAAGGACAGAACCCGCGGTATCCTGGCCATCGAGAAGGGCGCAACGGGTCAGGCCTCGATCGATCGGATATTCGCGTCGTGGGGACATAGCTGACGCCTGCCGCCGGCGGCCTCGCGTGTCGCCGCGGAGCTCATGCTCCGTCGCTGTCGTGATGACTGTCTTGCGCGCAGCAGATCGCGCAGGCGCTGGCGATCACAGAACTCGGAATTTCTTGGACTGCCTGCGACGTCTTCAGTCGCGGTGCACGGTGCAGGCAACGGCCCGATGCTTTCCCAGGTACAGGACAGCGTCGCTCCGCACGCCGTCAAACCAGACGTTGCGGCCGATATAGCGGTAACCCACTCCCATCGGAACCAGTCGAACGTGCACGCCACGTCCGGGTGCAAGGCCGAGCCGGCCGGTCACGATCTCGCCCTCGATGCTGACCGCAATCGGGCACAACGGATAGGAGCGGCCGTCCTCGCAGGCGAGGGTAAGTCCGGGGCAGACGCCGCCAGCGAACGCAGTCGGCATCGCACCAAACAGCGAAAGAGCCGCCACGCCACCAGCGGCCAGACAGTTGCGAAACATGGTCATGAGCGCCCCGCTCCCCTCGATTAATGAGATGCTAACGGGCTACCGGCGGGCAAACAAGAGTCTCTCCCGCCGCCCCCAGAATTGTCACCGAAAAAATGTCGTAATTTCGCCCCGGTTTGCATTCGGTGGCGCTTAAAAAGTCTAGTTAATACAGAGGATTACGGGCGATTGTGGCAACTTAACCACCGTTCCAAGATAAACGCAATTGGCGGTGGTACTTTCTTGCTTCCGGGGCGGACGTAAGGGATTATCAGGCCTAATAAATTATTAAATCAGGCGGGGCCCTGGAGCGCCCGCCTGCAATGTTTGGCACGCGGGAGAGCGGTGAATGAACGCGCCTATTCGAGTTGCGCAGGTTGGCGGTGCAGCTTCTGGTTCCAAACCCGTCCGCATTCTGAAAATCGAAAAGCCCGCGAGCGGCCAGGCCGTCACCGCCGAGGCGAGCTATGACGGGACCGTCAAGATCGACTTCGGTGCGATCGCCAACGAGAAGATCACGCTCGTCCACGTCGGCGAAACTCTCATCATTCTGTTCGACAATCAGTCCACCGTCACCATCGTGCCGTTCTTCGACTCGATGGGCGTGCCGCTGGCGAACATCTCGATCGAGTCGAACGGCAAGGAATTCAGCAGCACCGAATTCGCGTCGACGTTCCCGATCACCACCGACCAGTCGGTGTTGCCGGCCGCCGGCGACGGCGCCGGAACGCCGGCATCCGGTGCGAACTTCTCCAATGCCAGCGTCGATCCGCTGCTCAGCCCGAACCCGCTGCCGCTGCTCGGACCGGAGGAACTGCCGAATATTGTTTTCACGCGGATCGAAGGCGCGGAGGTCAACGATTTCCCCGCGCTGGAGCTCCTGGGCCCGCTCACCGGGATGGTGGAAGAGGAACAGTTCCTCGTTGGACCGACCCAGTTCTCCGACGCCGGCATCGGTAACGAAGACATCAACGACGCCTCCGGTTTCGACACCGACACCCCCGGCGACTTCAACATCATCACGCTGGTCACGACGGGGGACCTGGCCACGATCATCGGCGGCGGCGTGCCGCCGTACAGCTTCTCGCTCGAGGACCTGGAGAACGATCCGGTCCTCGACAACGACGGCAATCCGATCACGTCGATCCAGGACCCGGTCGTCTACCGTAATTTCGTCGCCGGCCCGCCGGCGTCGATCGAAGGTTGGACCGTGCCCAACGGCGAACTCGAACCGTCGCGCCACGTCTTCACGCTCGAGCTGAATCAGGACGGCACCTTCACCTTCACGCTCGTCGATACGATCGACCATCCGGACGCGACCACCGGCAACGGCGACGGCACGCAGGAAGAGACGCTGTTCATCGATTTCTCGGACCTGGTGCGGGTCACCGACAGCGTCGGGCAAACCGCGATTATCGGCGATTTCAGCGACGAGCCGGTGTTCAGCGTCGGCGTCATCGACGACACGCCGATTGCGGATCTCGACCCGGGCCAAATTTCAGCGGTCGCGGTCGACGAGACCATCGACCCGACGTTCGACGACGGCGCCAACTTCGCCGACGAAAGCCACCCGGACGCTCCCCTTGGGGCGATCGGCTTCGTACAAGCTTCGCTCGGCTCCATCTACGCCGACAATTCTCTCCCCGGCGCCGACCTGCCTGATAGCAGGACCTATTCGCTGGTGCTCAACGGCACCAATTCCGGCCTGCTCTATTCGGTGACCAATGCGCCTATTCTGCTGGCGCAGCTCGCGAACGGAAACATTGTCGGCTACATCGGCGCCGTTTCGCCGAACGATCCTGCGTTCGATTCCGCCAACAAGGTGTTCGAATTCTCGATCGATTCCGGCAGCGGCGAGATCACGCTCGTCCAATACAAGCCGGTCGAGCACCCCACGGCCGGGGACTTCGGCACCCCCGATCAGGACGAGCCGACCGCGATGGCGGAAGGCATCGTCGGCGTCGGCGTTCATGTGACTGACGGCGACGAGGACGCCGCGAACGACACCATCGACATCGGTTCGCACTTCAACTTCGAGGACGACGGCATCTTCGTCGACGTGTTCCGCGTTGAAGGGGAAGGCGAGGGGAGCGGGACTTTCCAGATCGATCCGCCGACCATCGAGCTCGACGAGTCTATCGATTCGGCAAATGACGGATTCGACGATCCGCCGACGGGCGAGGACACTTACGCGACCGGCGAAGCGCAGGACGACAACGGTGATCACGACGACGTCGATGGCGTGACCGAGCCGTCGCTGCTGCTCGCTGCCGATCTTACTGCCGACGGAGATTTCGCGATCGGCATCAAGTCGACTCCGACCGATGGCAACGGGTCGATTGCGAGCCTGTTCGACTTCAACGTGGTGGCGGGCACCGACCTGGAGAACGACAGCGCGCGCACCGAGGCCTATAGCTGGTCACTCTACGGCCCAAGCGGCGACCCTGCCGGCGAGGACGGCGTCGAGACCACGCTGCGCGTCACCGCCCTGGATGAGACGGCCGTCGCCGGCGTCGACAACCCGGCGCTCGAAAACCTCGCGGGCGATCCGGCGGCGCGGACGATCTTTCTGTTCCAGGTGTCGCCGACGGAGATCGTCGGCAAGATCGGCCAGGACACGCCCGAAACGACCGACGACTATGTCGCGGTCCGCTTCCTGATCGATGCCGCTACCGGCCAGATCACGGTCGAGCAATATCTGCCGTTCGAGCACGGCGACACCACGCGCTTTGACGAGTCCCTGACGCTCGCATTGGCGCTCGGCGGCGACGAAGAGGACGGCGCCCGTCTCGACGTCACCTACACGGTCCGCGTCGAAGACAACGACGGGGATTTCAACGAGGACTCGGAATCCGTCACGCTGGCTACCACCGATAGCGAAGTCGGCTCGTTCGTGTTCGACGACGACGGCCCGCAGGCCAATGTCGACAACGAGACGACCACCGGGAGCGAAGGGGAGAGTGGTGCCGGGGGTTCCCGGGTTCCGCTCCAGCTTGCGCAGCTCAATCTCGATGAGACGTTCGATATCCAGCCGCCGGATGGCGAGGATCGCTATGTCGCGGGCGAAACTGAGGATGACAACGGCGACCTGGACGACGTCGGCAGTCCGTTCAACGCGACCAATCTGACCACGGACGTCGATTTCGCAGTCGCGTTCGGCAAGCTCTCCACGGCCGCGGGCTCAGGCGGCGATGAAGGCGACCTCGGCGACCTTTTCACCACGCCGGTCGTGGATTACGGCACCGACGGGCCCGCGCTTATTGATCCGCTCACGCAGCTTTTCACGATCGAGCTCGGCGGCGCCGGTGCGAGTGGCGAGACGCCGACAGGCGTCAAGACCACGCTGAGCGTGACGAAGGTCGACGGGTCGGTGCTGGAGGGCCTCTCGGACGCCAACCGCGTCATCTACCTGTTCGAGGAAGATGGTGTGATCGTCGGCCGCATCGGCCAAGCCGATGCCGATCCGACCAACGACTACGTCGCGCTGAAAATCTACGTCGAGAATCCGACCGATCCGATCACCGCCCAGCTGACGATCGAGCAGATCATCCCGCTCGAGCACCCCGACACATCGCTGCACGACGAGCAGATTCCGCTGGCGCTGGTCGGCGCCAATGGCGAGGACAACCCGACCCTCACGCTGAAGCTGACCGTCACGGCGACCGACGGCGACGGCGATCCGGTCACCGATTCGGCCGAGGTCCTGCTCGCCGACAAGACCAGCGACAACGAGACCGCGGCCTTCACCTTCGACGACGACGGCCCGGTCGTCACCGCCGAGACGACCTGCGAAGAAGTCCCGCCGACCCCCGGCAAGGACGCCAACTTCGTGCTGGTGCTCGATTCGTCGGGCAGCGTCGACGGCAGCCAGCTCGCGCTGATCAAGGCGAACGCCATCGACTTCATCAACGACGCCGCCGCGTCCGGCGCCGAGAACATCCGCATCCACATCGTCGACTTCGATTCGAACTCGCGCGTGGTCGGCACCTTCGACATCGTCATCGGCGGCGAGCCGCAGGACGACGCGGGCGACGCGAAGGGCGACCAGGTCCAGGCGGCGATCGACGCGATCAACGCCATGGTCGGCGGCGGCTTCACCAACTATGAGGCCGCGCTCTCGCAGGCGAAGGAGTGGATCGAAGGCGGCACGGTCGCCGTCACCAATGCGCACGAATTCGATGCGGACACGGACAGCGGCGAAAACGAGGCCTTCGTTTTGACCGATGCCAATGGCGTGCGCATCGCGGTCGTGTCGGCGTGGGAGCCGTTCGCCACCAACACGCTCGGCGACGCCGACAGCGACGCCGACGGCTTCGGCGTCACCGACGACGACGAGCTCGATGAGACCGACGAGATGCTCCGCTTCGACTTCGGGGCGTTCAACGATTTCGACGGGGCCGGCGAGTTCGGCCTGGACGGCGAGGCGGCAGGATTCCGCGGCTCGGAGATTTCGGCGGCCACGTTCTCGCTGCGCGACTTCGACGCCGGCGCCAACTCCGTCAACTACCGCGTGTTCTATACCGACGGCACCGATTCGGGGCTGATCAATCTCCCGTTCAACGGCGCGACGTCGCTCAACAATCTGATCACGGCGCCTGCCGGCAAGCTGATCGCCTACATGGAATTCACCGTGCCCGCCGGCGAAGGCGGCCGCGTCGACCTCGAGTCGGTCGTGATCGGCACCGGGCCGATGCTCGACGCCGACGTGAACAAGGTGATCTTCTTCTCGGACGGCGAGCCGAACCGCGCGCTCGAGGACGACGGTGACGTGATCACCGTCAATGCGGCGAATGCGCTCCTCCAGTCGAACAACGAGATCCTCGCGATCGAGACGGACGACGACGCCGGCGGCCCGAACCAGGCGTTCGGGATCGAGGCGTTCGGCGCCAACGCGGACGGCGACGGCCTGGACGTGCTCGACGCGATCGACAGCAATGACGCGCAGAACGTCACCACCAACACCGGCCTGGGCGACGCGCTGGCGAGCCTGCTCGAATCGCTCGCCGGCGCGGACAATGATTGCCCGCCGATCGTCATTCACGACGAGACGCCGCTGGTGCAGTCGGGGACTGGTACGCCCGCAACCAACACCAACGACCAGAACGATGTGCTCGGCAGCAGCCTTCCGCAGCCGATTCTAGATCTGTTCAACGCTATCGTTACCGCCGGCATCCAGGGCGAGGACACGCACGTCAGTGAGGTGCAGGAGGACAATCAGGCGATCGGCTTCGCGCGCGGCGGCACGCAAGATGTCGGTCTGACCTACACGGCCGATTACGGCACCGACGGCCCGAACGCGAACAACGCGCTGCAGGTCGATTACAATCTGCACGTGGTCGATGGCACCTTCTCTGGCCTGCAGACTACCGAAGGCGCCAATATCCTTCTTTATAACGGCACCGGATCGCTCGACGGGCTGATCCTCGGCCGCGTGGGCGGCGCTCAGGGCGCGGTGGCGTTCGCGCTCACCGCCGACCCGACCACGGGCGAGCTGTTCGTCGCGCAGTACCTGTCGATCAAGCACCTGGACCCGGGCAACGGCTCGGGCGGCACCTACGACGAGGTGGCGCGGATCGCCGAGGGCGCGGTCTTCGCGACCGTGACGGTGACGGACGGCGACGGCGACACGGCGACGTCGCAGCAGGTCGATGTGGGCGATCGCATTGGATTCTCCGATGACGGTCCGGATGCGGCGTTCACTTTGAACGTGAGCGCGTCGGTGATCCTCGATGAGTCGGTCGGCACCGGCGGCTCGAGCAAGGACGAGAACGGCAATCGGATCCCCAATGACGAGTTGGGCGCGCCGGCGAGCCCGGTCGGCGGGACGGTGATTGGCTACGGCACGATCGCGCTCGCCAGCCTGCTCACCGACAACGCGAATGCCGGCTCGGATGGCGGCACGACCAGCTATGCCCTGACGTCGAACGCCAACGGGGACGGATTTCCGGTCAATGGCGCGGGCACGCAGGTCGGGATCGATTCCGGTCTCGACGACGCGCAGACCAATCAGAGCATTATGCTGTTCAGCGAAGGCGGCAACGTAGTTGGCCGGGTCGGCAGCGACACGGGCGCGATCGCCTTCGTGATCCAGCTCAGTGGGACGAGCCTGTCCGTTTGGCAGCATCGTGCGATCGAGCACGACGACGTCAACGACCACGACGAGGGCAACGATCCCACCGACGATTCAGCCGTGGATGACGCGGCGCTGATCCAGTCGCTGGCGGGCAAGCTGTTCCTGACTCAGACCGTCACCGACGGTGATGGCGACTTCGATAAGCACACGGCCGATATCGGTGGCCGCTTCGTGTTCGAGGACGACGGCCCGGATGCGGCGTTCACCGTGAACGCGTCTGCAACGCTGGTGATGGACGAGTCGGTCGGTACGAGCGGCTCGACCAAGGACGAGAACGGCAACCGGATTCCCAATGACGAATCCGGTGCGCCCTCGAGCCCGGCTGGCGGAGGCGTGATCGGCCACGCCAGCATCGCGCTATCGAGTCTGATTACGTCGACGGCAGACGCTGGTTCCGACGGCGGTACAATCACCTACAGTCTGTCGTCGGATGCGAACGGGACCGGATTCCCGGTCAACGGTTCTGGGACGCAGGTCGGCATCGATTCCGGCCTCGATGATGCGGCGACCAATGCGTCGATCTTCTTGTTCAGCGAAGGCGGCAATGTGGTCGGCCGTGTCGGCAGTGACACGGGTTCAATCGCGTTTGTGATTCAGGTCACCGGGACGACTCTGTCGATCTGGCAGCACCGTGCGATCGAGCACGACGACATCAACGACCACGACGAGGGCAATGACCCGACCGATGATTCGGCCGTGGATGACGCCGCGCTGATCCAGTCGCTGGCGGGCAAGATTTTCCTGACCCAGACCGTTACCGACAACGACGGCGACTTCGACCGCCATACGGTCGGAATCGGTGACCGGTTCGTGTTCGAAGACGACGGTCCGGACGCGTCGTTCACGCTCGAAAGCGGCAAGTACCTGGAACTGGACGAGTCGCTGGGAACCGGCGGGTCGACCAAGGATGAGGGTAGCGGGGACGCCGATAACGACGATGAGGTTGGCGCCCCGGCGGCTCCGGTCGCCGGTACGGTGATCGGTTACGACAGTATTTCGCTGTCCAGCCTGATCGACGATAATTCCAGCACTGGCTCGGACGGCGGGACCACGACCTACGCTCTGACTTCGAGCTCGAGCGGCGCCGGATTCCCTGTCAATGGTGCGGGCACGCAGGTCGGTATCGACTCCGGTCTCGACGACGCGGCGACCAACACGTCGATCTTCCTGTTCAGCGAAGGCGGCAACGTTGTCGGCCGTGTCGGCAGTGACACGGGTTCAATCGCCTTCGTGATTCAGCTCAGTGGGACGACTCTGTCCGTCTGGCAGTTCATCGCGATCGAGCACGACGACGTCAACGACCACGACGAAGGCAACGATCCGACCGACGATTCGGCGGTCGACGACGCGGCGCTGATCCAGTCGCTGGCGGGCAAGATTTTCCTGACCCAGACCGTCACCGACAACGACGGCGACTTCGACAGCCACACGGTCGACATCGGCGGCCGGTTCAAGTTCGAGGACGACGGTCCGGATGCGGCGTTCACCTTGTCGACCGCGACGAGCGCGACGCTGGTGCTGGACGAGTCGGTCGGCACGGCCGGCTCAAGCAAGGACGAGAACGGCAACCGCGTGCCCAACGACGAGTCTGGCGCGCCGGCAAGCCCGGCGGGCGGCACGGTGATCGGCCATGCCAGCATTGCGCTGAGCAGCCTGATCACGGACAACTCGTCGACCGGTACGGACGGTGGCACGACTACTTACGCGCTGACGTCCAGCTCGAGCGGCGCCGGATTCCCTGTCAATGGCGCGGGTACGCAGGTCGGCATCGACTCCGGTCTCGACGATGCGGCGACCAACGCGTCGATCTTCCTGTTCAGCGAAGGCGGCAATGTGGTCGGCCGTGTCGGCAACGACACCGGCGCAATCGCGTTCGTGATCCAGCTCAGCGGCACGACTCTGTCGGTTTGGCAGCACCTTGCGATCGAGCACGACGACATCAACGACCATGACGAGGGCAACGACCCGACCGACGATGCGGCGGTCGACGACGCGGCGCTGATCCAGTCGCTGGCGGGCAAGCTGTTCCTGACCCAGACCGTTACCGACGGTGACGGCGACTTCGACCGTCACACGGTCGACATCGGCGGCCGGTTCGTGTTCGAGGACGACGGCCCGGACGCGCTGTTTGCCTTGTCGACCGCAACGAACGCGACTTTGGTGCTGGACGAGTCCGTCGGCACGGCCGGCTCGAGCAAGGACGAGAACGGCAACCGGATACCCAATGACGAAGCCGGCGCGCCGGCGGCGCCGGTCGCCGGGACGGTGATCGGCTACGCCACGATCGGGCTTGCGAGCCTGATCACCGACAGCTCGGATGCGGGCTCGGATGGCGGGACGACGACTTACGCCCTGACGTCGAGCGTTAGCGGCGCCGGGTTCCCGGTCAACACCGGCGCTGCCGGCGATGTCGGCATCGACTCCGGCCTGGACGACGCAGCGACCAACGCATCGATCTTCCTGTTCAGCGAAGGCGGCAACGTGGTCGGCCGCGTCGGCAACGACACCGGCGCAATAGCGTTCGTGATCCAGCTCAACGGGACGACTCTGTCCGCTTGGCAGTTCCTCGCGATCGAGCACGACGACATCAACGACCACGACGAGGGCAACGATCCGACCGACGATGCGGCCGTGGACGACGCGGCGCTGATCCAGTCGCTGGCGGGCAAGCTGTTCCTGACCCAGACCGTCACCGATGGCGACGGCGACTTCGACCGCCACACGGTCGATATCGGCGGCCGGTTCGTGTTCGAGGACGACGGCCCGGATGCGGCGTTCACGCTGACGACCGCGACGATGGTGCTGGACGAGTCGGTCGGCACCGCCGGCTCGAGCAAGGACGAGAACGGCAACCGGATTCCCAACGATGAATCCGGCGCGCCGGCGAGCCCGGCTGGCCTGGCCATCATCGGCTATGCAACGGCCGGACTTGCCACCCTGATCACGTCGACGGCCGACGCCGGCTCCGACGGCGGCACCACCACCTATGCTCTGACATCCAGCGCGAGCGGCGCCGGGTTCCCGATCAACACCGGCGCTGCCGGCGATGTCGGCATCGACTCCGGTCTGGACGACGCAGCGACCAACGCATCGATCTTCCTGTTCAGCGAAGGCGGCAACATTGTCGGCCGTGTCGGCAACGACACCGGCGCAATCGCGTTCGTGATCCAGCTCAGCGGGACGACGCTGTCGGTCTGGCAGCACCGTGCGATCGAGCACGACGACATCAACGACCACGACGAGGGCAACGACCCGACCGACGATTCGGCGGTGGACGACGCCGCGCTGATCCAGTCGCTGGCGGGCAAGATTTTCCTGACCCAGACCGTTACCGACGGTGACGGCGACTTCGACAGCCAGACCACCGATATTGGCGGCCAGATCCGGTTCGAAGACGATGGCCCGGACGCGCTGTTCACCTTGTCGACCGCGACGAGCGCGAACCTGGTGCTGGACGAGTCGGTCGGTACGGCTGGCTCGAGCAAGGACGAGGACGGCAACCGGATTCCCAATGACGAGTCCGGCGCGCCGGCGGCGCCGGTCGCCGGGACGGTGATCGGCTACGCCACGATCGGGCTTGCGAGCCTGATCACCGACAGCTCGGATGCGGGCTCGGATGGCGGGACGACGACTTACGCCCTGACGTCGAGCGTTAGCGGCGCCGGGTTCCCGGTCAACACCGGCGCTGCCGGCGATGTCGGCATCGACTCCGGCCTGGACGACGCAGCGACCAACGCATCGATCTTCCTGTTCAGCGAAGGCGGCAACGTGGTCGGCCGCGTCGGCAACGACACCGGCGCAATAGCGTTCGTGATCCAGCTCAACGGGACGACTCTGTCCGCTTGGCAGTTCCTCGCGATCGAGCACGACGACATCAACGACCACGACGAGGGCAACGATCCGACCGACGATGCGGCCGTGGACGACGCGGCGTTGATCCAGTCGCTGGCGGGCAAGCTGTTCCTGACCCAGACGGTCACCGACGGTGACGGCGACTTCGACAGCCATACTGTCGACATAGGCGGCCGGTTCGTATTCGAGGACGACGGTCCGGATGCGGCGTTCACGCTGACGACCGCAACGATGGTGCTGGACGAGTCGGTCGGCACCGATGGCTCGAACAAGGACGAGAACGGCAACCGGCTGCCCAATGATGAATCCGGCGCTCCGGCGAGCCCGGCTGGCCTTGCCATTATCGGCTATGCCACGGCTGGCCTTGCCACCCTGATCACGTCGACGGCCGACGCCGGCTCCGACGGTGGCGCCACCACCTATGCTCTGACATCCAGCGCGAGCGGCGCCGGGTTCCCGATCAACACCGGCGCTGCCGGCGATGTCGGCATCGACTCCGGTCTGGACGATGCGGCGAGCAACCAGTCGATCTTCCTGTTCAGTGAAGGCGGCAATGTGGTCGGCCGTGTCGGCAACGATACCGGCGCGATCGCGTTCGTGATCCAGCTCAGCGGGACGACTCTGTCGGTCTGGCAGCACCTTGCGATCGAGCACGACGACGTCAACGATCATGACGAAGGCAATGACCCGACCGACGACGCGGCACTGGACGACGCGGCGTTGATCCAGTCGCTGGCGGGCAAGCTGTTCCTGACGCAGACCGTCACCGACAACGATGGCGACTTCGACCGTCACACGGTCGACATCGGCGGCCAAGTCCGCTTCGAGGACGACGGTCCGAACGCGGGCAACTCCGAGACGATCGTGACCGTCGACGAGGACGGCCTCCCGCTCGGCATCGCGGGGGGTCTCGGCGACGCCGTCGTCCCGAACACCGATCTCGACAACAACGAATCGACCAATATTGGCACGCTCGCCGGCCTGTTCAGCGGCGGCAGCGACGGCGTCAAGTCGCTCGACCTTGCGCTCAATACCGGCGCGGTGTCGGTGCTCAATCAGAACAACGCCACGATTCCGCTCACGTCGAATAGCAACGCTGTCTTCTATTTCTGGGATGCGGCCACTGGCACGCTCTACGGCTCGACCAATGTGAGCGGCGCGAATGACGCCGCCAAGCTCGCCAACGCGCAGGCCACCAAGGTCTTCACCATCGTGCTTGAGGCCGACGGCGACTACAGCGTCAAGCTCTGGCAGCAGGTCGACCATCCGATCGAGGATGATCCGTCCACCACCGGCACGGTCGAGATCAGCTACGAGGACAACCTCACGCTGTCGCTAACCTATCGCGTGACCGACAACGACGACGATTTCGCCACCGGTTCGTTCCAGGTCATGATCGACGACGATACGCCGGTTCCGTTCAACCCAGCCACGGCCGAGATGAGCAATCCGGGGGTTGTCGGAAATTCCGACGCCCAGAGCTTTGCGCTCAATTTCTTCCCCGAGGCGGTCGGCGCCGATCAGACCGGAAACGTCGTCTTCAATCTGGCGTCGCAAGGCGTTGCGGCGAAGGACACGAACGGCAATCAGCTCTCGATGGGTGGCGAACAGCTCTTCCTGTTCAGCAGCGTTGACGGCCATACCCTGACTGCCAAGACTGCGGACGGCGATGTCGCGTTCACCGTCACGCTCAACACGGCGACCGACACCTATACGGTCGATCTCGAGGGTGCAGTCCGCAACAGTGCGCAGTTCACCTTCTCCGTGGCCACCAACGGCATCCAGGGTGGCAATACCGACGGCTATGCGCTGACAAAATCGGCCACGCTGCCCTCGGATGGCATCATCATCACCGGCGCAAATGGTGCGGTCCAGGATTCCATCAATACCAGCAGCGGGCGGCTTGCGGTGGGCAATGCGCAGTCCATCGGTGCTGGAGAAAAGATCCGGTTCGACTTCGTGACCAACATCACGAAGGATCTTGTCGCTCCGATCACCCAGAGCGGATTCGACTATGACGCCCATACGGCGACCAGCTCGGTCGCCCAGCAGGTCGTGCAGACCCTGGCGAACAATCCAACCACGCTGGTGCTCCGTGCCTTCAACTCCGACGAGGATGACGTCCTTATCCTCGACACCGACAACGAGGTTCTGGTTCCGCTGACTGCCGCGGAAGTGAAGGTTTACACCGGCGACCCCTCGCTCCCCGGCGCGGTCCAGGTATTGAGCGGCACCAACGGCTTGACCATTTCAGAAGCCGCCGGCGTCGTTACCATCGCGGGAATGCAGCAAGGGTGGTGGTATGAGATCGTCTCGGACTTGACTTTCGAGGCGCTCGAAGTGTCGCACGGCGGCGGCGCCACGTTCGATCTCGGCAACATCGGCGTCCGGACCGAGAACGCCCTGGCGCCGTTCGACATTTTGCTGCCGCTTCTCGGCACCGACCAGGACGGCGACGGCATCCAGGACTCGCTGACGATCAGCCTGGAGCCGCCGCCTCCGTCCGGTGCCAATAACACGATCAACCTGACTGAGGACGTCACCCACGTCTTCCAGGCGAGCCAGTTCGGCTTCACCGACCCGCAAGGCGACGCCTTCGGCGGCGTGGTCATCACCACGCTTCCGGGGCTGGCAACTGCGGGCAAGCTGATGCTCGGCAACGTCGCGGTTACGATCGGCCAGTTCATCAGCGCCGCCGAAATAGCGGCGGGGATGCTGACCTGGGCGCCTGCCGACAACGTTTTCGGCGCCGCCGGCACCACGAGCTTCACCTTCCAGGTGCAGGACAGCCTCGGCAGCATGGACCCGACGCCGAATACGATGAATCTCTCGATGGGCGCGAACCTGCCGGAAACGACGGCATCAGCGGGCACAACGTTGTTTGGGCTGACGTCAGTGGATCCAATCCGTTCGATCGTCGACGATGCATCTTCGTCGGGAATCGGGGTGATTGGCTCCGGTACCACATTCACGTCGCTCAACTTCCTGGGTTCGGACAACAATCTCGAGGTTTATTGGGACGGAGGAACCCAGCAGCGGATCGTCACCGCTATCAACCAGTTTGGCGGTTCGGCGTTTGCGACATTCGAGTTCAATGGGACGAGCAGCTTTGCTGGGTTCTCTCTCAATGGGACTACGTTCAATCTTGATCCCGACTTTGCCGGCGGCAGCGGCAACGACATCATTGCCGGTACGGCTGGCAGCCAAACGCTACTCGGTGGCAGCGGCAAT
Source organism: Xanthobacteraceae bacterium (assembly GCA_019745775.1). GTDB lineage: Bacteria > Pseudomonadota > Alphaproteobacteria > Rhizobiales > Xanthobacteraceae > VAZQ01. The sequence continues at coordinate 43,544 of JAIESR010000081.1, forward strand.
GACTTGCTGTTCGGCAATGGTGGCAACGACATCCTGAAGGGCGAGACGGGCAACGACCTGATGGTTGGCGGCCTCGGCATCGATCAATTCAGGCTCGCGACCAACGCCGGCAGCAGTGGCACTACCGGCGGTGACGTCGTTGCCGACTACGTTGCTGGCGTCGACAAGATCGGCTTGCTTGAGGGCGCTGGTGCGGGGGCGGTCGACTTCGTCGTCACTGGGATCGCGGCCGGCGCACAGCTTCAAGCTGGCGGCGACTTCATCACCCGCTCGACGGTGTCTGCAATAGGAAATGGTGACGATAACAAAGTCATCCAGATCACCAGCGCGCAGACCAACACTGAAATAACTACGACCGTCATCGGCGGCGGTGGAAGTCCGGATAACAACTATGTCTTGGTGTTCAATTCATCCGCGGGGCGCGGGCAAATCTGGTTCGACGCAAACTGGGAGAACACGACAGGCCGCGTGCTGGTCGCAACGCTGGACAGCGTTACAAGCCTTAGTGGCCTCACGGCGATCACTGCATCCGACTTCGTGGTCTACAACAACGCGGCCGATCCCCTGATCCTCGATCTCGGCGCATCCGGCATCGCGCTCTCCGGCGTCGCCGACGGCGTCAGCTTCGACATCAACGCCGACGGGCTGCCGGACCGGATGGCCTGGACGGTGGGCGAGGACGGCATCCTCGCGCTCGATGTCGACGGCAACGGCACCATCGATAACGGCACCGAAATCTTCTCGCCGAGCTTCGCCGGCGGGGAGCACGCCGGCAGCCTGGCGGCGCTCGCCACGCTCGACGACAACGCCGACGGGCTGATCGACACGGGCGACTCCGCCTATGGCAGCCTCAAGGTCTGGCAGGACCTCGACCACGACGGCGTCAGCGACGCCGGCGAGCTGACGAGCCTCGCGGCGCTCGGCATCACCGGGATCAACCTCGGCGCCACGCCGGTCGACGGTTACGTCAACGGCCAGCAGCTCCTGTCGGAGGGCAGCTTCACCTACGCCGACGGCTCGTCCGGCAGCTTCGTCGAGGTCGCCTTCGATACCGAGCTCGGCGAGGCGGTCACGGGCAATTCGGGACCGTGCATGCCGGCGCCGGCCGATGGCGAGATCTACGTCATCGGGGCCGACCAGACCCAGGCGCCGCTGACGATCGAGGGCTTCGTGAACGGCGACCGCCTCGACCTCTCGGCGCTGCTCGACGCCAATTTCGCCGACGGCGACAATGTCGACGATTTCGTCCGGCTCGAGCAGGACGGCGCCGATATCAAGGTGCAGGTCGATACCAGCGGACCGAGCGGCGGCGCGAACTTCGTCGACGTGGCGGTGCTGGCCGGGTACGGCACCTCGAACGCCGATATCGTGCGGGTGGCGTTCGAGAACCAGACCCAGCAGCTTTCGGCCTGACCGGGTCCGCCACGGAACTGACAACGAAGAGGGGCCCGCTCAGGCCCCTCTTTTTGCGACTGGAAAGGCGCGTCGGCGCGAGCCGCGCCGTCCGCGCTCTCTTCCCGGCTACTTGCCGTTGGGCTTACGGGGCAGCGCGCCGGTCATGCGCCTGATGATCGGGCGCGGCGCGCCGGCGCCGCCCGCGGCCGTTCCGGGTCGCCTGGGCCCCCCTTCCTTGACCGTAACCGAGGCCGCGGCGCTTGCCGCGGTCGGCCCGGACGCCGCGACGGTGGCCGGCCGGCCTGCTTCGCGCTCGCCGGCCGGGGGGCCGAGCCTGATGCGCGGGCCGCGCGGCATCGCGTCCTGATAGCGGCCGGAATAGCGGTGCAGGCCGACATGGGTGATCGGGTGCGAGATGTTGGCCCAGACCTCGCCGCCGCAGCCCGTGCGCCAGCGGTGGCAGAACGAATAGTCCTCCGACAGCCGCGCGCCCTTCACGGTCACCGGGTCGAAGGCGCGGATCAGCCGGTCGAGGTTCTTGGCCAGCGGAGAGGTCTTCTTGGCGCCGGTGTCGTTCACCTCCGGCAGCTTCTCCAGCATGGTTTTGACCAGGCGGCGCTCGATCAGCATGATGCCGGCGCCGCAGCCTTCGACCTCCATGAAGCCGTTGGCGATGCGCGGCTTGCCGGCCCGCGCCACCGGGCGGACCAGGAAGGAATGGGAGCGGGCGATGGCGCGCTCGGCCTTCTCGCCCCTCGCGGCGAGGCCCGCGAGGCGGTTGAGGTCGACCTGGCGCTTGGGGGCCACCACGCCGACCAGCGGCTTCTTCAGCATGATCATGTCGGCGATCAGTCGGGCGTCGTAGCCCATGTCGGCGTCGACGAACAGCATGTGGCTGGCGTCCGTCTTGTCGTACCAGTGCGTCAGCAGGAAGTTGCGGCTCTCGACGATGTCGGCATAGCTGATCGCGGCGAAGATCAGCTCGTGCTTGTCGCGCGCCAGCAGCCGCTGAAGGCGGATCACGCTGCTCACATAGGGCGTGTAGAACATGTCGCCATAGGCCGGCGTCGCCAACAGGATCCTCGCCATGGCGGCGGTCCCTCCGGGGGTGAACGTGGTGCAGATTCGCGCCGCGACCCTAGCAGACCCGCCGGGGTGGGGAAGGGCGTCGGCAACGGCGCGTCCGCGGCGCCGCAGGGCAATCGTATTTGGCCGCGAGCGCGGCGTGCATGACTGCGCCCTCTCCCCACAAGAGGGAGAGGGCGCAATAATGACCGCCGCGCACCGCTGTAAGGACCAAATGCGATTGCCCTGTGCGGGGCGGCGTCAGAGCAGGTCGCTCGTCGACGGCGGCAACCTTGCCGCCCGGTCATGGGCGGCCGCATTGACATCAGGCGCGCCTTGTTTCTTCGGATCGGCCGCCGGTGGTGCCGTCACCGCCGCCGGCCGCACGGCCGGCGCCGGGCCTTGCGCATAGGGCGCCGCAAACAGGCTCACGCCATTGTGGTCGATGGCGAACAGCGGCGCGAACTGCGGCAGCCTGTTGGGCTCGGCGAGCATGGAATGCCTGTTGTCGAGCACCAGCCACTGGCCATCCTCGCGCACGGCGAGGACGGCGTGGTCCTGGCGGACCGCGCGATCACGCACCAGCAGGAGCCGCAGGTCGTCGTCGGCGATGCCGGCGGCGCGCAGGAGCGCATACTTGGCGATGGCGTAGTCCTCGCAATCGCCGCGACCGGAGGCGAGCGTCGCGAGCGGCGGCGTCCAGAGGTCGGCGACGCCGTGCTGCGCATAGTCGGACGTATATCGGATCGCGGCATTGACCGCGCGGTTGACCACCTCGAGGCGGGCCCGGCCGCCGCGCGCCTGCGCGCTGTCCACGATCCGCAGGAAGAACAGCGCATGCGGCGAACACGCCTCACGGTCGGTCTGGCAAAGCGCGATCTCCCAGGCCTCGGCCTGCATCCGACGCTCGACCTCCCGCCACTTCACCCACAAGAGGCCTTCCGGGGCGCGGAACGTCGCGAGGCCGAACGGCTCGCTCGGCGGCAGCAAACGCGGCGCCGCCGCCGGCTCGTCCGTCAGCGTCATGGTGGTGGCGGCCAGCTGCAGGCCGGGAGCGCCGGGGCGCTGGCCGTCACGGTTCGCCAGGACCTGATTGATCGTGAAAAAGCGGGCGTGGGCGGTCGTCGGGACGTTGATCCCCTGCGCCGCCTCGGGCGGCCGTACCGCCTTCTTGGTGTTCTGACGCGCGACCGCGGACGTTGTCGCAGCAGCGGCAAGTACCAGCGCGAGCAGGAGCATGCCGCCGCGCGGCCAACGAAGCACTGACATCGTTCGACGCCCAATGCGGTGGGACGCCGGTCAGCATTCTGATGACCCGGAAAACGCCCGCCGTAAGGGCGCGAATGTGGTCGAGCCGCGCTTGCTTCGGGCTCAAAGCGATACGCTCAATTTTATGCAAGTGCCCGGGAAGATCGCCGGTCTTGGAGGATTGCCAAATCGGCCCTCAACGCAACGATTAAAGAGCGACTAAAGGACGCCTAAAGGTCGACTAAAATTTGAACGATACCGCGATCAGCGTTCGCGCAAGGCGCTCTCGCGCAGCATCCGCGCCGGCTTCAGGAGATAGTCGAGCACCGACTTCTCGCCGGTCAGGATTTCCACCGTCGTCACCATGCCCGGGATGATCGGGAGCTGTTTCTCAGGTGTTCCGAGATAGTTTTTGTCGGTGCGTATCATCACCCGATAGAACGTCTCGCCCTTTTCCTGGGCCCGTTCCTTTTCATCGACGATGGCGTCCGCGCTGATGCGCTCGACCTTGCCCTTCAGCGAACCATAGACGGACGGGTCGTAGGCGGTGAGCTTCACGACCGCGTCCTGGTTCGGGCGGATGAAGCCGATGTCCTGCGGACGGATCCGGCCCTCGACCAGCAGCGTGTCGTCGAGCGGCACGATCTCCATGACGTTGGCGGCCGGCTGCACCACCGATCCCACGGTCGTCACGTTGAGCCGGTTGACGATGCCGTAGACGGGCGCCCGGAGCTCGGTGCGGCGAACCCGGTCCTGCGCGGACTTGATCGTCTCATCGAGTACCGCGAGGTCGCCGCGCGATTTGACCAGGTCTTCCTCGGCCTGCGACCGGAAGGCGGCGGTCGCGTGCTCGAGCTTGGCGCGTATTTCGGCCAGCTGGCCGCGCATTTCGCTCGACTGGCGCTCCAGCCGGAGCATTTCGATTTCGGGCACGACCTTCTGCTTGTAGAGGTTGCGCGTCAGGTTCACTTCCTTGGTCAGGATCCCGAGCGTCTCGGTGAGCCTGATCTCCTGCTGGCGCATCACGTCGAGGTCCTGCGCAAGCCTGCGGGCGCGCGCCTCGAAGACGCTCAATTCGGGTGCCGTGTTTTCCGGCGCGAGATCGTCCGGGAAGACGACGCTGGTACGCCCCTGCGCCTCGGCGTCCAGGCGCGCGACGCGGGCCGCCATCGCGCCGCGCCGTTCACGAACCTCACCCAGCTCCGAGGCGAATTTAACGTCGCTGATACGCATCAGCGGCTGGCCCTGCTGGACGATCACGCCCTCCTGAACCAGGATTTCGTTGACGATGCCGCCCTCCAGCGACTGAACGAATTGCGTCAGTCGCGAGGGCACGACCTTGCCGTTGCCGCGTGTGACCTCCTCGAGGATCGCAAAGTGAGCCCATATCAGCCCAACGACGATCATGGCGATGGTCGCAAGCAGGAGCATCCGCGACGTCCGCGGGGTGCGCAATTCGACGGCGGCCTTGATGTCGTTTGCGAACGCGAAATCAGAGTGCTGCATTGCTTCTGCCTACCGACGACAGCACGTTGCGATGGATCGGCTCCGCGCCCGGCGTCTGCGGCGTAGCCGCTGCTTGTGCCGCCTTGGCATTGCTTTGAAGCATGTTGAGGACCTTGTCGCGCGGTCCGTCGGCCACCAGGCGGCCCTTGTCGAACACCAGCAGGCGATCGACGAAGGCGAGGAGCGACATCCGGTGCGTCGAGATGATGATCGTCATGTCGCGCTGCGCGAGTTCCTTGAGCCGTTCCAGGAACTCGGCCTCGCTCTTCACGTCGAAATGCGCGGTCGGCTCATCCAGAAACAGGATCTTCGGATTGCGGATGAGAACGCGCGCCAGCCCGATGGCTTGTTTCTGACCGCCCGAAAGGCTCCGTCCGCCTTCCGAGATGGGCATGTCATAGCCCTGCGGGTGGCTCGCGACGAAGCTCTCGACGCCGGCGAGCCGCGCCGCGGCCAGAACGTCCGCGTCCGATGCGTTCGGCCGCCCGAGCGTGATGTTGTCGCGCAGCTTGCCGAGAAAGAGGTCGGTGTCCTGCAGCAGGAAGCCGACGCCGGAACGCAGGTCCGCCGGGTCGTATTGCCGGAGATCGACGCCGTCGACCAGGATGTGGCCCTCGTCCGGGTCGTAGAAGCCGGTGAGGAGGCGGCCGACGGTGGTCTTGCCCGATCCGATGCGGCCGATGATGCCGACGCGTTCGCCGGGCTCGATGTTGAATGAGACCTTCTCGAGCGCGTTCATCGGCGCGTTGGGATATTTGAAGGTCACGCTCCCGAAGACCACGCCCCCTTTGTCGATCGTCCGGGCGATGAACATGCGTTCCGGCGGGCGTTCGCGTTCAAGCGACATGACGCCGTCGATCGCCTTCAACGCGGTGAAGCTCTGGCTGGCGCGGGTGATCACGGCCGCGATCCCCGCCAGCGGCCCCAGAACGCGTCCCGCCAGCATCGTCGCGGCCACCAGAGCGCCGACCGACAGCTTGCCGTCGATGATCAGAAAGACACCCACCACCACCATCAACAAGGTCGTGATCTGCTGGGCGGACGCGGCGCTGTTCATGGCGAACGACGACCAGAAGTGAACGTCCTCGCCGGTCCGCGCCGCGGCGGCCACCGAGCGTTCCCAGGCGGTCTGCATGCGGGCCTCGGCGCCGGTCGCGCGGACGGTATCGAGGCCGTTCAGCGATTCGATCAGCACGCCGTGGCGCGCGGCCGACTCCGATTGCAGGCGCTTCATGGCCCGGTCGAGCGGGCGCTGGATCACCAGGCCAATCAGGATCATGATCGGCAGGACCGCGAGCGGGATCCAGGCGAGCGGACCTGCGATCATAAACAGGACAGCGATGAACAGGAGCGCAAAAGCCAGGTCGATCGCCGATACGACGCTGCCGGAGGTGAAGAAATCGCGCACCGAGTCGAAGTCGCGCAGCTGGTTGGCAAGGACGCCGACCGAGCCGGGACGCTTGTTCATCTTGATCGCGAGCGTGTGCTCGTAGATCTTGCTCGCAAGCACGACGTCGAGCTTCTTGCCCGTCATGTCGATGATGCGGCTGCGGACCGTGCGCAAGACGAAGTCGAAGACGATGGCGATGACAAGTCCGATGGAGAGCGCGATCAGCGACGGAATCGCGCCGTTCGGCACGACACGATCATAGACGTTCATCACGAAGAGGGGCGACGCCAGCGCCAGGATGTTCACCAGCAGCGCCGCGGTGGCGACATGCATGTAGTTCGGCCAGAACCGCTTGACCACCGACCAGAACCAGTGGGTGCGCGGCACTTCGTTTGCCGCGGCGACGTGCGCGCCGGCGACAATCGCCGGCCTCACCAGGAACGCGTATCCGAGATACTCGGCCGCCGCCGGCCCGAGCGGCGACGGTCTGGTGTTCGGCTTCGACGGGTCGATGACCTTAGCCAGCGCCGGGTCGAGACTAGCCTCGAGCAGAATTCGCGTGCTGCCGTCGCGCAAGATGAGCACGGCAGGCAGCACGAGCGCCGGGATGTCGGCGATCTTGCGCTTGACGACTTCGACCTCGAGGCCCGCCCGGGAGGCGGCACGCTCGTAAAGGGCGACCGGCAGCCTGCCGTCGGTGATGGGAAGGCCGGCGAGCAGCGCTTGATGCGTCAGGGCACGGCCGTGATGCGCGGCAAGATACAAAAGGCTGTCGGAAAGCGGGTCCGAAACGGACTCCGCTTGTTCGGGCTGCCTGACGCGCGGCGCCGCCATTCCTTGCAGGGCGTTCACGGGCAATGGGCCTGTTTCGGGACCGTCCGCCATCGGACGCCCCCTTATACCGCAAGACAGTCGAACCAGCCAAATTACTGTAATTTTAGGGTTATTTTGGCGACGGAACCCGCCCTAGGGTCTCATTGGCCCGCCGGTCGGCCCGCACGGCTCTAGTTGATCCTGACGGTGGACAGCCAGGCCGGCTGCGACCGCGTCTCCGGGGCAAAAGCCGATGTATTGGGTCCCAAATCCAGGGGGCCCGGGGTTGGATGAGTCGCCGCCGTCGGGGCGGGCTCCGGAGCGGCCGGTCGCTGCTCGGCCGGAGCGCGGCGGAAGAACGCCTCGAACCAGGAGAAGCTTTGTTCCGCCGGCCATCGGCGCGTAAAGCTGCCTTCCTGCACCGCATCGGGCGCGGGGCCGGCCTGATGGGGCGCCGCCGCATAGATGCGCAATCCGCCGCGGGCCGCAACGCCGTCACGGACCGGCGCGCCCGATGCTGAAATGTTCAGCGGCTCGGGGCCGGGCTCGGGAAGCTTGATGAGGACCGGCGGCAGCTTCATCGGCAGGATGCCGAGCGGCACCGTTTGCAAGGGCTCGGCATCGACCGACGTCGGCTGCTTCAGATAGGCCGTCAGCTGTCCCATGGCCGCCAGGAGCTGGTAGTCGGCGAACACGGCGGTGCCGCGCGTCGACTCCAGCGAGACCCGCGCGTTGAACAGCTGGTTGTAAGCGTTCAACAAGTCGATCAGCGAACGCTGACCCAATTCATACTCTTTCGTGTACGCCTCGATGACCCGGCGGTCGGCGGCGATCTGCCGGGTGAGAGCCGCGATGCGGTCGTTGGTGATCGTGCGCGCAGCCCACGCCTTGTCGATCAGCTCGAACGCTTCCCGCTGGAGGCGGGCGTGGCGCATCGTCTGCTCTTCGTAGCGCTCCGCGAATTCGGCGCGTCGCCAAGCATTCTGCCCGCCGCGGAAGATGTCCCAGCTGGCGACGACCAGTGCGCTGGCCTCGGTCTGGTCACCAGCCACGGTCCCGATGTTGCGTCCGCGCGTAGCGCGGCCTTCGAACGCAACATTGGGCAGGAACGAACCGGTGGTCGCATTGAAACCGTGGCGCGCCGCCAGCCTGTCGGCCTCGCCGGCCTGGATGGTGGGGTTGTGGCGCAAGGTGATGGCGAGCGACGAGTCCTTCGACGCCGGCAAGCCGCGCAGGCGGCCGGGAATCCGCAGGTTATACGGCTCGATGCCCACGACCCGGCGGTACACCGCGCGCGCTTCGTCGAGCTGCTGAACGAATTGCGCCCGTACGGCGATCGCCGCTTCAACGCGTTCACGGACCTGCTCGAGGTCGCCTTCGCCGGCGCGTCCGCCTTGGAAGCGCGCTTCGACGTTGGCGAGGATCCGGCGATGTGCCGCGATGTTTTCGTTCGCCAGGCCCACGAGGTGGGTGAAGCGCACGACGTCGATATAAGCCTCGGCCGCATCGAGCGCGATCAATTCGGTGCGCTCACGGACGCGATAGGCCGCAGCATCGACTCGGGCCGCCTGGCGCCAGATTTCATTGATGGAGGTGAGACCGTCGAACAGGATCTGACGAACCGCGATGGACGTCTCGTGCGTCCTGAGCCACGAATTGTTGTTCGTGGGGGGCGGCACGACGTCCTGCTGATTGAACCGGTGGCGGCCTACCTTTGCCTCCAGGCGAACCTGCGGCAGCAGCGTGCCCTGGACCTGCCGCATTTCGGCTTCGGTTGCGCGCCGGTTGGCGGCGGCCTCGCCAACGCCCGGATGGGTTGTGACGGCCTGGTTGATGGCGTCAACGATTGTGAAGGCGTCGTTCGCGACGGCCAGCGAGCCCGCGACCAAGGTCGCCGCGGCGACGACGCATAAGGATCGGATGTGACGCATCTTTGCCCAGTCCCCCCCGGGACACCATCAGCGAATTTTTATCAATCATTCCCGAGAGGAACAAGCCACAGAGACGCCATTCCGGCGCCCAGATTTGTGGAAATCCGCGCGTGTGGCCCGAAGGTCACAACCCACATTCTGCATAGCCTAATATGCCAATCTTACCATCGTCTTAGGGAAAATTCCCTTCAGCGCCAACAGCCGCGGTCCGGGCGCGCTGCATAGGACACAAGACACGAAATTGGGTTCAAACTCCCAAAGTCGTGCGATATGGCCTGTTGGCGAGGGCCGGCGACGGAACTCGTGGGCGGCGGCGGGCAGCGCTTACTGCCGTACCGGCCGCGATCTGGAACTCGACAGTTGGAATCCGTCACTCGTGGTCGAGGGCGCATACCCGGCTGCGGTGTCGCAATCGCCGATGCGCTTGGCGATGACCATGTCCTGACGCGGAAAATTCCCGACGGTCAGCACATTCAGTTCGGTGTACGACTCGTCGCTCTCGACGATGATCTCGGTCCGAACCGGCCCCATGAAATCGCATCGCTTCGAAAAGATATATCGATTGTCGACCAGTTCAGGCCGGGACGAGTTGCAGTTGCCGATGCTGGGAGATGCAAAGATGTGCTTCATCGCCAGGCTCGGATCGACGCAGCGCGTCACTGTTTCGTGGACCAGCAACTGATTCAGATGCGGCGCTTCTCGTATGCGTTCAAGGGTGCGCTCGAAGCTCCAAAGTCCCTTACGGAATTGCGGCGTTTCGATCGTCTCAGCCCTGGCCGACGCGGACGCAAAAACGACAAAGGACGCAACGCCTACGACAGCACATCGCGCTCGCGCAGAGCGATGAATCGTATCCATGACAGCCCCCTTTGCCGGATACGATATCCGGCACCCGTTAACATTCACTGGTTCCGATTCGAGCTTTTTGTGGCCGCCAGTCAGGCAGGGTGATGACGCGTGGATTCGATCCCCGATATTCCCAGGCAAACGGTTGGCGAGGCGCCACCGCTACAAAATGGGTACCTCGCTGGCGTTTGCCGGGTGCCGTTGAGGCTGCTGTTGAGGGAGTGTTCACCCCTCCTGTTGAGGGAGCGTTCACCTTGCTATTGAGCGGGCATGTATATTGAGGGCGTTGTTGTCCTGGACGCCTGTGACACCAATGCCCGACGCGACCGCAAAACCCGCCGCCAGCGAACCGGCCGCCCAACCGCCCGAAGCCGGCGTCCCGCCGGCATCGGCCGCGCGGGTGAGCCCGGCCGAACCGGTCATCGCCTATCATCCTGATGCGTACGAGGTGGCGCGCGACGATCTCAAAGGTCGCCATTCGGCCGGCGAGAGCTTCCTGTCGGCTTTCCTGGCGACCGCCCGCCAGCCGGAAGCCCTCGCGGTCACCGGCCGGGACGATCACTTCGCCGCCTTTGAAAAGGCCGTCAAAGACGCCAAGCGGCCGCTGACGGCGCGCCGGGTCGCCCGCCAGGACATCAAGGCGCTGCGCGAACGCAGCCTGCTGCATCTTCCGACACCCGGCCTGGCCGAGGAGGCAAGGCTGCGTTCGTTCCTGGGCGACGACACCTATGCCATCTGCGGAGTCGCCCACACCGTTTCGTCGCGCGCCGTGATCGAGACCGTCGCGCAGTTTGTCACGGCTCCGGTGCAGCCCTGGGACGCGTTGATTTGCACGTCGCAAGCCGTCCATTCGGTCCTCAGCGGCATCCTTGCGAACACCGAGGACCAGCTGCGCGCGCGGCTCGGCGCCACCACTTTCGTCCGCCCGCTGATGCCGGTCGTTCCGCTTGGCATCCATGCGCGCCGCTTTACCCGCATCGAGTCGGCACGCAGCCGCTGGAGAGCCAAGCTCGGCATCGCCGACGACGCCGTCGTCGTCATGTTTTTCGGCCGGCTCAGCGTCCACGCCAAGGCGTCGCCGTTTCAACTGGCGCAGGCATTGGAGCTTGCGGCGTCCAAGGGCGCGCGCCTCGAGATGATCTGGTGCGGCTATTTCTCCGATGACTTCCAGCAAAAAGCTTTCATGACCACGGCCAAGGCGATGGCACCTTCGGTGCGGTTTCATCACGTCGATGGCCGCAAGGCGGATGCGCGCTTCTCGATCTGGTCGGCGGCCGACATCTTTTGTTCTCTCTCCGACAACATCCAGGAGAGCTTCGGGCTCACGGTCATCGAGGCGATGGCGGCCGAGTTGCCGACGGTGGCGGCCAACTGGGACGGCTACCGCGATGCGATCCAGCACGGCGTCACGGGCGTGCTGGTCGACAGTTACATGCCGGCGATTTCCCTTGCCGACGTCGCGTTCCGCTATTTGAGCGGGCTTGACAGCTACGATTCCTACATCGGAGCGGTCAGCCAGTTCTGTGTCGTCGACGTCGAGCAGACCGCGCATTGGATCGCGACGCTGGCGGCGGATCCGGCATTGCGCCGCAAGCTCGGCGGCGCCGCGCGCCAGTCGGTTCTGAAAACCTACGACTGGAGTGCCGTGCTGCCGCGGTACCGGGCGCTTTGGGACGAGCAACTGGCGGTCCTCGACAAAGCGCGGGCGGCCGGCACCAAGCCCTCGATCGCATGGCGCAACTACGACCCCGCGCTCGCCTTTGCCAGCTATCCCTCGCACCGGATGCATGGGGGCACGAGCCTGACGCGCGGCCCGCATTTCGAATTGTGGGAGGAACTCGTGAAGATGCCCGGTACCGTCGTCAACACGCACACGCTGGTGCGGGCTGCCGAATTCAACGCGCTGCGCGCGATCTTCTCCGACGGCGGGCCGCGCACGATCGAGGCGATCGCCCAGCAATTCGCCGAGCCGATCCGCCCCCTGGTGGTGCGGGCGCTGCACTGGCTGGTGAAGATCGGTCTATTGCAGATCGCGGCGGGAGGGAGCCGCGGCGCGCAATAGCCGGCGGCGGCGCAAGGCGCCGTGCGTGCGCCCTTAGTACCTGACGGAGACGGTCTCGCGGCGCGGCGCGTTCCGGCAGATGTCGTACCAGGTGCGGGTGTGCGGGCCCCAGCGCAGGCAGCCTTCGGCGTATCGCTCGGGGCGGTTCTCGCCGTAGTTCCAGAGCACGACTTCCGAATACCACTCACGCGGAATCTGCGGCCGTTCCTGTAGTTGCGCGAAGCCCGTCGTCGACGTGGCCGAAAGGGCCGCCATCGCGACCAAAGCCAGCTTGCCCCACTTCATCGCTATCTCCCTATGTCCGGTCGCGGCATGTCCGGTCGCGGCGCCTGATCCTCAAGGCCATATTTTCAATTCTTTCGGCGCGTCGCAAGGCGTTTGTTGGAGGTGTGCACCTCATCTAGGCCATGCAGCACTGGCAGCAATTTCTCGCGGCGACCTGGGCCGTCAGGCGGCGAGCAATAGATGATTCTCGTTCAGCTGTAGCAGCGCGGCGCGCTCGGCGACCTGCGCGAAGTGGGTCGCGGCCAAGCCGCAGGCGCTCGCCGGGTGGACGACGGCATTACGCAGATGCGGCGGCCGTTCGAACCAGAGATATTCGAAGATATGGCCCGTGATCTTGTGCGCGAGGCGGATGGTGCTGCCTTCGATCGCCACGTCGAAGTCGGGTTCGTCGCTCTTCACGCTGAAGGTCGGACATCGCAGGCCATAGAGGCCGTGCATCACGCGGTCGACGTCCGCCGAATCGAACGGCTTGTGCAGGAAGGCCCGCGCGCCAAACGCCATCGCGGCGCGCTCGGTGACGGGGTTGCGCTCGCTCGAGATCATGACCACGCGCGGCAGCGGGTCCATCGCGGTCAGGCGTTTCATGGTCTCGACGCCGCTCAGGCCCGGCATATTGCAGTCGAGGAAGATCACGTCGAATTCCGAGCACCGGCAGAGCGCCAGCGCGGTCTCGCCGTCGGCGGCTTCCGCGATGTCGCAATTGAACATGCTGCCTTTGACCACCTTCTGCACGATCTGGCGCACGGTCAGCGAGTCATCGACGATCAGCACCCTGGTGGGCGAGGTGATGCGATCGAAGGTATGCATGATCGCGATCGCGTCTTCGGGCTTGAACGGCTTGAACAGGAATTCGTAGGCCTTGAGCTTGCGCGCCATTTCGACCGCTTTGGTCGACGGCGGATTCGACATCAATGTCACGAAGGTCTGGATGCCTTGCTTGCGCGCCGCCCAGAACGCTTCGGTGCCGTTGAGTTCGGGCATGTGAACGTCGATGAAGGCGAGGTCGATGTTGCCGCCGCTGAGCAAGGTCAGGCAGTCGCGCCCGTTATCGGTCGAACTCACACGCAATTGCAGGTTCGACGCGCGGCCGGCTTCGGTCAGGATTTGCTGGATGAAATGACTATCGTCGGCGACGAGCATGCTGATTGTACGCTGCATGAAGGAAGCTCCAGTCCAGTCATGACCTCGTGCGCATCGCGTGCCGAAAGCATCGCGACGCCTCGCGTCGATGCGCGGTGCACCGTCGCAAGCCTCTCTAAAATCTCGGTTTCCGCCGGAAACGAGGATTGCACAAATATAGATTCAAGTTTGTAGGGAACAATTTGGCGGCGGTTCGGACGCAGCCGTTGCCGTAGGTAACCAAAAGCCGGACGTGCATCCTCCAATCGGCGCAGGCGGCGAAAACGCTACACTTTGCGCTCTGACCTGAGTCCGACGGCCACCGAGCATGAAGCGTGTCTGGCCCATGACGGCGCCGTTTGCGCACAGCCGTTGGGTGCCTTGAAGCCAAAGTGTCGCAGGTCTAGGCTTGCCGGAACAAACAAAGACTCGCTGGGAACCGGCGGGTCGATATGGTGGGAGACGACGACCATGCGGCTCGCAGCGGCACTGCGTCTTGCTTTTCTATCACTTGCCCCATCGCTCCTTCCCCTCGACACCGCCAACGCCCAGAACGCCGTCGCCCTGACCGGCCAGGTCACGTCGACCGAGGAAGGCGCGATGGAAGGCGTTCTGGTCAACGCCAGGAAGGGCACCATCACGATCACGGTGGTGAGCGATGCGCAGGGCCGCTACAGCTTCCCCGCCAGCAAGCTTGCGCCCGGCCAGTACGCGCTGAGCATCCGCGCGATCGGCTACGACTTGGACAATTCCAAGACCGTCGAAGTCGGGCCGCGGACCACCACTCACAATCTGACGCTCAAGAAGACCGAAGACCTTGCCGCGCAGATGTCGAACGGCGAGTGGCTGCACAGCGTCCCCGGCACCGATCAGCAGAAGGGATTGCTGCTGAGCTGTGTCGGTTGCCACACGCTGGAGCGCTTCATGCGCTCGTCGCATGATTCCAAGACGCTGATGGAAATCACGCTGCCGCGCATGCAGGGCTATGTGAACCAGAGCATCCCGCAGAACCCACAGCTGCGCCGCGGCGCGCGGCTGATGGAGGAGCGGGGCGATCAGCGGGTTCAGGTCTTCCGTAACGTCGCCGAGTTTCTCGGCACTATCAATCTCAGCGGCGGCAAGTCGACCTGGGCATTCGATCTCAAGCGCCTGCCGCGCCCGAAGGGCCGTGCGACGCAGGTGATCTACACCGAATATGATCTTCCGCGCGACACCATCTCGCCGCATGATGTCGTGCTCGATAAGGACGGCATCGCCTGGTACTCGAGCTTCGGCGAGCAATTCTTCGGCCGGCTCGACCCGAAGACCGGCGCGGTCAAGGAATATGCGATGCCGCTGCACAAGCCGGACTTCCCGAGGGGCTCGCTCGGTCTGCGCGCCGACCGGGCCGGCAACTGGTGGCTCGGCAACATGTACCAGGCCGCGATCGTCAAGTTCGATCCGAAGACCGAGCGGTTCACCGCCTGGCCGATGCCGCCGGAATACAACATCGACGCTTCGCAGGTGAACATGGTGCGGCCGGAAAGCTCGCACGTGGACGGCAAGGTGTGGTCGCAGAACAACGGCTTCGCCGCTGTCCATCGTCTCGACCTTTCTACCGGCAAGATCGAGACCTACGAGCCGTTCAAGACGTCGAAGGTGCCGCACAACATCTATGACGTCATTCCGGACTCGCAGAACAACGTCTACTTCACCGACTTCCGCAACTTCCACATCGGCCGGATCGACGCCAAGACCGGCGAGGTGAAGCTCTATGCGGCGCTGACCCCGCGGTCGGCGCCGCGTCGCGGCTACATGGATGAGCAGGACCGGCTCTGGTTCGGCATGTACCGGGCCGACCGCGTCGGCCTGTTCAACACGCGCACCGAGACGTTCAAGGAATGGCTGATGCCGACCAAGTGGGCGTCGCCCTATGACGTCGTGCTCGACCGCAATGAGGAGTTGTGGACCGGCTCGATGATCACCGACCAGGTCACGCGGCTCAATACCAAGACCGATGAGATGGTCGAATACCTGTTGCCGCGCACCACCAATATCCGGCGCGTCTATGTCGACAACACCACCAACCCGGTGACGTTCTGGGTGGGGTCGAACCATGGCGCCTCGATAATCAAACTTGAACCGCTCGACTAACTCAGGGGAGACCACGCCATGCGCATCCCAGCGGCACTGCTTGTCGCGTTCACGCTTTTTGTTGCGTTCGCGCTCGAACCCGGCAAGCCGCAGGCGCAATCCGCCGTGGCCTTGAGCGGCCAGGTCACCTCCGCCGAAGAAGGCGCGATGGAGGGCGTGGTCGTCAGCGCTAGGCGCGACGGCTCGACCATCACCATCAGCGTCGTGACCGACGCGCAGGGCCGCTATGCGTTCCCGGCGTCGCGGCTCGAGCCCGGCAAGTACGCGCTGAAGCTGCGGGCCTCGGGCTTCCAGCTTCCCGGTGCGCCGACCGCGCAAGTCAGCGCCGGGCAGGAGGCCAAGGCCGATCTCAAGATGAGCAAGCTGCGCAGCCTGTCGGCGCATCTCACCAATGCCGAGTGGATGCACAGCATGCCCGGCACCGAGCAGCAAAAGAAGTTCCTGCTCAACTGCATCGGCTGCCACACCCTCGAACGCATCATGAAGTCGTCCTACGACGCCGAGGGCATGACCGACGTCATCAACCGGATGGCGACCTATTACCCCGGCACCACGCCGCTGCGTCCGCAGCGCCTCGCCGGCAACTTCCAGCGCATGCGCGACCGCGGCAACGTGAAGCCGATCGTGGATTGGCTGGAGACGATCAACCTGAGTCGGCAGGACACCTGGCAGTTCCCGCTCAAGACGCTGCCGCGACCGACCGGCAAATCGACGAAGGTGATCTTCACCGAATACGATCTGCCGGAGGCGCATATCCAGCCGCACGACGTGATCATGGATAGCAAAGGCAACGTCTGGTACTCGGACTTCGGCCAGATGTTCCTCGGCAAAATGGACGCGGTCACCGGCAAGGTGACGCAGTACCCGATCCCGATCACCAAGCCCGGCTGGCCGCTCGGCTCGCTCGATCTCGAGATCGACCGCGACGACAACATCTGGCTCGGCATGATGTACCAGGCCTCGATCGCGCGCTTCGACCAGAAGACCGAGACCTTCAAGATGTATTCGATCCCGAAGGAATGGGATTCGGAAGGTGCGCAGTTCGGCCATCTGGCCGTGAACGGCACCCATGTCGACGGCAAGGTGTGGGTGAAGAACTCGGACGGCACCAAGATCTACCGGCTCGATCTCGCGACCGAGAAGTGGGAAGACCTTGGCGCGCCGAGCGATCCGCGCACCAAGCGGCGCATCGGCACCTACGGCATCCATGCCGACACCGCCACCAACGACGCATACCTGCTCGACTTCGCGGCCGGCAACATCGTCAAGATCGACGCCAAGACCAGGGTGACCACGGTCTACCTGACGCCGTCGCCGAACTCGACGCCCCGCCGCGGCCGCGTCGACGGCGAAGGCCGCGTCTGGTTCGCCGAGTACCGGGCCGACCGCATCGGCATGCTCGACCCGAAGACGGCGCAGATCGTCGAGTGGAAGGTGCCGACGGAGTGGAGCGCGCCGTATGACGCGGTGTTCAGCCGGCATGGCCACGCCTGGACCGGCTCGATGGTCACCGACCGGGTCGCGCGGCTCGACGTCGAGACCGGGCAGGTGACCGAGTACACGCTGCCGCGTCCGACCAATATCCGCCGCGTCTTCGTCGACGACCGCAGCAACCCCGGCCATCTGTGGATCGGCAGCAATCACGGCGGATCGATCGTCAAGGTCGAGCCGCTGGATTGACGATCGCTAACCGTTGTTCCGCCCTCATCCTGAGGGCCCGCGAAGCGGGCGTCTCGAAGGATGGGGGCGGCCCCATGCTCCGAGACGGCGCTTGCGCGCCTCCTCAGCATGTGGGCCGGTCGGGGGCGCGCATGTCTGTTCCGAAGCTATTGTTGCTTGCAACCGTCGCGCTGGCCTTCGCCGCGTCGGCCCCAATCCAAACGCAGGCCCAGGCCTTCAAGCAGGTCGCGCGCATCGACATCCCGGGCACGCCGATCGAGAACTACGGCGTGCTCGCGATCGATCAGGCGACCGGGCTCGGCTATCTCGCCGACAAGGACAACAAAGCGGTCGTCGTGTTCGATACCAGGACCGACAAATACGTCACCCGCATTGGCGGCTTCGTCGGCCAGACGCGCAATGGCAACACGTCGGGTCCGAACGGCGTGGTGATCGTGCAGGGCGGCGCCGAGCTGTGGGTGAGCGACGGCGATTCAACCATCAAGGTGGTCGACCTCAAGACGAACGCGATCACGGCCACGTTCGCGACCGGCGGCAAGCTGCGCGCCAACGCCATGGCCTTTGATCCCAACCGTAGGATGGTGATCGTCGCCAATTCCAACGACGAAGTCCCATTCTTCAGCCTGATCTCGGCCGAGCCCGGGAACAGAATCGTGGCAAACCTGCCGGTGCCGCAGTCGGCGGAGAACCTGGAGCGCTCCGCCTGGCATGCGCCAAGCGGCATGTTCTACACCGCGATCCCGGTGTCGAGCGCCGACAATAGCAAGGGCCTGCTGGCTCAGACCGACCCGAAGAGCGGCGCCGTCGTCAAGCTGCACGCGCTCGAGCGTTGCCATCCGCATAGTCTTTCGATCGTGTCCGACACCACGATCTTCCTTGGTTGCAGCACGGCGCATGGCCCGAACCGCAAGCCCGGCGGCGACATGGCGGTGTTCGACATCGCGAGCGGCAAGATCGAGAGCTATGGCGCGGGCTGGGGCGGCAATGGCGGCTCGACCGTCGATCTCAAGCGCGGGCAGTACTATCACGCCACCACCAGCGGCGCGCTGGTCGTGGTCGATGTCAAGACAAGGCAGCTCGTTGAGAAAGTGCCAACGGGAAAAGGCGCCCGTTCGCTCGGCGTCAATCTGGCGACCGGCAAGGTCTACGTCGCAACCACCGCCAAGGGCGGCCCGTGCGGCGGCTGTATCGTCGCGTTCGCGCAGGAATAGGATGTGTAGGGCGGATTAGCCCGCAGGGCGTAATCCGCCGCAAAGCCCGCCGGCGGATTACGCTTCGCTAATCCGCCCTACTGCGTTGCGCCAGGGACACGAAATCCCGTCAATTCCTCGCCGCCGACAGCCCCAAAATCTCGCGCGCGTCATTCGGCGTCGCCACCACGTCGCCGAGTTCCTGGATGATGCGGCCGGCCTTCTCGACCAGCGCGGCGTTGCTCGGCGCAAGCTTGCCCTTCTCGAGATAGAGATTGTCCTCGAGCCCGACCCGGACATGGCCGCCGAGAAGCACGGTCTGCGCCACCATCGGGAACTGATGCAGCGAGATGCCGAACGCAAACCACGGCGAGCCGGCGGGCAATAGGTTGCGCATATACATCATCGCCTCAGGCGTCGCCGGCTGGCCCCAGGAGATGCCGAGGCAGATCTGGAACATGCCCTGGCCCTTCACGTAGCCGGCGTCGAGGAACTTCTTGGCGAGGAGGAGATGGCCGGTCTCGAACACTTCGAGCTCGGGCGTCACGCCGGCCTCTTTGATCGCGAGCGCCATGGTCTGGAGATGGGCGGGCGTGTTGATGAACACGCGGTTGCCCATATTCAGGCTGCCCATGTCGAGGCTGCAGATATCGGGCCGCAGCTCCTGGATATGGCGGACGCGATCCTGCGGCCCGCGCAGGGTCGACGCCGGGCCGGCCTTGGTGGGATCGTTGGGGTCGTGCTCGAAGCGCGCGCCCGGGCCGGTGGTGAGGTTGATCAGCACGTCGGTGCCGCTCGAACGGATGCGCTCGACCACCTCGCGATAAAGCGCGCCGTCCATGCTCGGCTTGGTGGTCTTGGGGTCGCGCACGTGAATGTGGACGACCGCCGCGCCGGCCTTGGCTGCGTCGACGCAGGAATTGGCGATCTGCTCCGGCGTCACCGGAACCGCCGGATTCTTCCCGGGCGAGTCGGCCGATCCGGTCACCGCGCAGGAAATGATCACCTTACGTTGCATGGCCGTCACACTCCCCGAGCCAAGGCACAAGTGCCAGGCGCGCTTCCGCGCGTCTTCGATGCGTCCACAAGCGCGTTCACGCGCGTCTTTGACTTTGACGCGCTATGGAACCCCAGCCAAAGGCCGCCCGCAAGCAGGCGCTGGACACCGCCTCTCAGTCAACCACAGGCCCGGTTCCGCCCGGCTTGCCTCGCATTGTGCACTGCGCTAAGCCAGCACAAATCCCGTTCTTGGAACGAATCCGAACTGTTTCAGGGGCGATTTGAGCCTGCGGCGCCGCGACCGGCGGCCGGGGTTCGAGGGCGGGTTTCCGATGGGGCGAGGGGCTTCGAGCTGAGGGTCGCCGATGAGCGAGCTGCTACTTGATTACCTGCCCCTCGTGATCTTCATCGCGGTCGCGATGGTGGTCGGTGTCGCGCTTCTGGTGGTTCCGTTCCTGGTCGCCTACAAGCAGCCCGACCCTGAAAAACTCTCCGCCTACGAGTGCGGCTTCAACGCCTTCGACGACGCGCGCATGAAATTCGACGTGCGCTTCTATCTCGTCGCCATCCTGTTCATCATCTTCGACCTGGAAGTGAGCTTCCTGTTCCCGTGGGCGGTGGCGTTCGGCGAACTCGGGCTGTTCGGCTTCTGGTCGATGATGGTTTTCCTTGGCGTTCTCACCATCGGCTTCATATATGAATGGCGGAAAGGAGCGCTCGAATGGGACTGACGCCGCAGCGCTCCGCGGTCGTCGCACCGGCCGCCGCGGGCATTCTCGATCCTCGCACCGGCAAGCCGGTCGGTTCCGACGATGCTTTCTTCGTCGGCCTCAACGACGAACTCGCGGACAAAGGGTTCCTGGTCACCGCCACGGACGACCTGATCACCTGGGCGCGCACCGGCTCGCTGATGTGGATGACGTTCGGCCTCGCCTGCTGCGCGGTCGAGATGATGCAGATGTCGATGCCGCGCTACGACGCCGAGCGCTTCGGCTTCGCGCCGCGCGCCTCGCCGCGGCAGTCCGACGTGATGATCGTCGCCGGCACGCTGACCAACAAGATGGCGCCGGCGCTGCGCAAGGTCTACGACCAGATGCCGGAGCCGCGCTACGTCATCTCGATGGGATCGTGCGCCAACGGCGGCGGCTATTATCACTATTCCTATTCGGTGGTGCGCGGCTGCGACCGCATCGTGCCGGTCGACATCTACGTGCCGGGCTGTCCGCCGACCGCGGAGGCGCTGCTCTACGGCGTGCTGCTGCTCCAGAAGAAGATCCGCCGCACCGGAACGATCGAGCGCTGACGCATGAGCGAAGCCCTGCAAGCGCTGGCCGAAACGCTCACCGCGGCGCTGCCAGGTGCCGTGACCGGACACGCGATCGCCTATGGCGAGCTGACCGTGACGGCGAAGCCGTCGGACATCGTCGACGTCATCCGCTATCTACGCGATGAGCAGCGCTTCGTGAGCTTCATCGACGTGACCGCGGTCGACTGGCCCGGCCGCGAGCGCCGCTTCGACGTCGTCTATCATCTGCTTTCGCCTTATTCGAACCGGCGCATCCGCGTGAAGATCGAGGTCGGCGAGGACGACACCGTCGACACGATCATCGGCATCTTCCCGGGCGCCGACTGGTTCGAGCGCGAGACCTACGACCTCTACGGCATCCCGTTCGTCGGCCATCCCGACATGCGCCGCATCCTCACCGACTACGGCTTCGAGGGCCACCCGCTGCGCAAGGATTTTCCGCTCACCGGCTTCGTCGAGGTGCGCTACGACGACCAGCAGAAGCGCGTCGTCTACGACAAGGTGCGGCTGGCGCAGGAGTTCCGCAATTTCGATTTCCTCTCGCCCTGGGAAGGCACCGACTACACGCTCCCCGGCGACGAGAAGGCGAACAGCAAGTAGCGAATGGCGAATAGCGAATAGCGAATAGAGACGGCGCGTGAACGAGCAGAACCTTCGCAACTTCACCATGAATTTCGGGCCGCAGCATCCGGCGGCCCACGGCGTTTTGCGCCTGGTGGTGGAGCTCGATGGCGAGGTGGTGGAGCGCGTCGATCCGCATATCGGGCTGCTGCACCGGGGCACGGAGAAGCTTATCGAGCAGAAGACCTATCTCCAGGCGATCCCGTATTTCGACCGGCTCGACTACGTCGCGCCGATGAACCAGGAGCACGCTTTCTGCCTGGCGGCGGAAAAGCTCCTCGGGCTCACCGTGCCGCGCCGCGCGCAGCTCATCCGGGTGCTGTTTTGCGAGATCGGGCGGCTTCTCTCTCACCTCCTCAACGTCACCACGCAGGCGATGGACGTCGGCGCGCTCACCCCGCCGCTGTGGGGCTTCGAAGAGCGCGAGAAGCTGATGGTGTTCTACGAGCGCGCCTCGGGCTCGCGCATGCACGCGGCCTACTTCCGCGTCGGCGGCGTGCACCAGGACCTGCCGGGAAAGCTGATCGACGACATCGAGGCGTTCTGCGATCCGTTCCTGACGGTCTGCGACGATCTCGAGCGGCTGCTCACCGGCAACCGCATCTTCAAGCAGCGCAATGTCGATATCGGCGTGGTGTCGCTCGATGACGCCTGGAAGTGGGGCTTCTCCGGCGTGATGGTGCGCGGCTCGGGCGCGGCCTGGGACCTGCGCAAGGCGCAGCCCTATGAGTGCTACGCCGAGATGGATTTCGACATCCCGATCGGCAAGAACGGCGACTGCTACGACCGCTACTGCATCCGCATGGAAGAGATGCGGCAATCGGTGCGCATCATGAAGCAGTGCATCGCGAAGCTGCGCGAGCCCGAAGGGCAGGGGCGCGTGGTGGTCGACGACAACAAGATCACGCCGCCGCGCCGCGGCGAGATGAAGAAGACGATGGAGGCGCTGATCCATCACTTCAAGCTCTACACCGAGGGCTTCCATGTGCCGGCCGGCGAGGTCTACGCCGCGGTCGAGGCGCCCAAGGGCGAGTTCGGCGTCTATCTCATCGCCGACGGCACCAACAAGCCCTACAAGTGCAAGATCCGCGCGCCAGGCTTCCCGCATCTCTCGGCGATGGATTTCCTCTGCAAGGGCCACATGCTCGCCGATGTTTCCGCCATCCTCGGTTCGCTCGACATCGTGTTTGGGGAGGTTGATCGCTGATGGCCGTCCGCCGCCTCGCCGAACCGCATCTCCAGCCCGAAAGCTTCGCGTTCACCGACGCGAATCTCGCCTGGGCGAAGCAGCAGATCGCGAAATATCCGCAAGGCCGCCAGCAGTCGGCGGTGATCCCGCTGCTCTGGCGCGCGCAGGAGCAGGCCGGCGGCTGGCTGCCGCAGAAGGCGATCGAGCACGTCGCGGGCGTGCTCGGCATGGCGAACATCCGCGTGCTCGAGGTCGCGACCTTCTACACGATGTTCAACCTCGCGCCGGTCGGGAAATTCCACGTGCAGATGTGCGGCACCACGCCGTGCAGGCTGCGCGGCGCGGACGCGCTCATCGACATCTGCAGCCGCCGCATCGGTCACCAGCATGAGGTGACCGCCGACGGAAAATTCTCGTGGGTCGAGGTCGAGTGCCTGGGCGCCTGCGTCAACGCGCCGATGGCCCAGATCAACGTCGACTACTACGAGGACCTCACCCCCGAGAGCTTCGAGAAGATCCTCGACGAGATGGCCGCCGGCCGCACGCCGAAGCCGGGCCCGCAGGTCGACCGGCAGATGTCGGCGCCGATCGGCGGCGCGACGACGCTCAAAGAGACGACGTAGGACCGCGATGCTCCAGGACAAGGACCGCATCTTCCGCAATCTCTACGGCCAGGGCGACTGGGGCCTCGACGGCGCGCGCAAGCGCGGCGCCTGGGACGGCACCAAGGGCTTCATCGAGAAGGGCCGCGACTGGCTGGTCAACGAGGTGAAGGAATCCGGCCAACGCGGGCGCGGCGGCGCCGGCTTCGCGACCGGGCTGAAGTGGTCGTTCATGCCCAAGCAGGTCGGCGAGCGGCCGCACTATCTCGTGGTCAATGCCGACGAGTCCGAGCCCGGCACCTGCAAGGACCGCGAGATCATGCGGCACGATCCGCATCTGCTCATCGAGGGCTGCCTCTATGCCGGCGCGGCAATGGCCGCGCACGCGGGCTACATCTATATCCGCGGCGAATTCGTGCGCGAGCGCGAGCGCCTCCAGGCCGCGATCGATCAGGCCTACGAGGCCAGGCTGATCGGCAAGAACAACGTCCACGGCTGGGATTTCGACCTCTACCTGCATCACGGCGCCGGCGCCTATATCTGCGGCGAGGAGACCGCGCTGCTCGAAAGCCTCGAAGGCAAGAAGGGGCAGCCGCGGCTCAAGCCGCCGTTCCCGGCGAACATGGGCCTCTATGGCTGCCCGACCACCGTCAACAATGTGGAGACGATCGCGCAGGTGCCCGACATCCTGCGCCGCGGCGCGGCCTGGTTCGCCGGCATCGGCCGGGCGAACAACACCGGCACAAAACTCTTCTGCATCTCCGGCCATGTCGAGCGGCCGTGCAACGTGGAAGAGGAGATGGGAATTCCGCTGCGAGAGCTCATCGAGCGCCACGCCGGCGGCGTGCGCGGCGGCTGGGGTAATCTGCTCGCCGTGATTCCCGGCGGCTCGTCGATGCCGCTCATTCCCGCCGGCCCGGATCAGTGCGATTCACTGCTGATGGATTTCGACGGCTGCCGCGACAAGAAATCCGCGCTCGGCACCGCCGCCGTGATCGTCATGGACAAGTCCACCGACATCGTGAAGGCGATGGCGCGCATCTCCTATTTCTACAAGCACGAGAGCTGCGGCCAGTGCACGCCCTGCCGCGAGGGCATGGGCTGGATGTGGCGCGTGCTCAACCGCATGGCCGATGGCCGCGCGCACAAGAGCGAGATCGACGGGCTGATGCAGGTCACCCAGCAGATCGAGGGCCACACCATCTGCGCCTTCGGCGACGGCGCCGCCTGGCCGGTGCAGGGCCTGCTGCGGCACTTCCGCCCGGAGATCGAGCGGCGGATCGACGAATATACGCGTCATACGCAGGCGGTGCCGGCCGCGCAGGCCGCGGAGTAGGGGGGCCCATGGGATTCCTCACAGATATCCGCGCCGGAAGGAGAGCTGGCGCATTTGGTTATGCCGTTTTTGCTTGGGTGGTCATCGGAGCATGCATTGCTGTTGCATCCGCAATGCTGATGCCAAGGTTCGAAGATCGAATCCCAATCTTTGCGGCGCTTGGTGGCCTCCTGGGCATCGGCGTTGGATTTTACGCCGAATGGGGGACATCGACGTTCGCCAAGTTCCTCGCTGTGCCAGGAACGATCCTTGAGCTGATAAAGAGGGGCTTCCCATGACCCTCTGGTATCTCATCCTCGCCGTCGTCGTGCTCGGCATCGCCATCCTGTCGGTGATCGGCGTTTCCGCCGGCGCGGTGTCGGCTCCGTTGCAGTGGGTCGCACGTTTCCTGCCGGCGGTCGCGGCGCTGATCGCCTGCGTCGCCTACTGCATGGCGGCGACGCGGGCGCGCTTGGGCGTCCTCGCGCCGATCTTCTTCTGCCTGCCGCTCCTGGCGCTGGTCACGCTGATGCTGTGGCCGCACTTCATGCCGGTGCGCAATTCCAACGTCTACACCATGCTGCTCACGATCTACCCGGTGCTGACCCTGTTCCCCGCCATGGCACTCTGGCATCTGGCCGGCGCCTCGAAACGGCGAACACGCTAATGGACGGAGCGATAGAATGTTGACCGGCAGTTTGATGGAGGGCCCGCGCCATGGCCGATGACCCCGAGAGCGTCATTTTGGTGATGCTTCGTCGCATTGATCAACGCACGGAACGGATGAGTGAAGATATTCACGATCTCAAAGTGCCTCTGACTCACGTGGAAGAAGGCCTCGCTGGCGTGAACAGGCGCATGGACCGGCTCGATCAGCGGGTCGAGCGTATCGAGCGTCGCCTGGACCTGGTTGAACCGTCACAGTGACGATAACGCAATGACGAAACTCATCGTCGACGGCAAGGAAATCGACGTTCCGCCGGAGTACACGCTGCTCCAGGCGTGCGAGGCCGCGGGCGCGGAAATCCCGCGCTTCTGCTTCCATGAGCGGCTGTCGATCGCCGGCAATTGCCGCATGTGCCTGATCGAGGTCGTCGGCATGCCAAAGCCGCAGGCGTCCTGCGCCATGGCCGTCAAGGACCTGCCGCCCAACCGCGACGGCACGCCGAAGATCCTCAACACCCGTACGCCGATGGTGAAGAAGGCGCGCGAAGGCGTGATGGAGTTCCTGCTGATCAACCATCCGCTCGACTGCCCGATCTGCGACCAGGGCGGCGAGTGCGACCTGCAGGACCAGGCGAT
>JAIESR010000075.1 GCA_019745775.1 Xanthobacteraceae bacterium
CCCGGATTGCTTCGCAATCCGACCTCTCCCCGCAAGCGGGGAGAGGTGACGGAGAGAGCGCTATGCTTCAACTAGTCTAGCGCGTCGCCGAGCGGCGGGGCTTCAGCGCCGCGAACTCCCAGCGCTGCACCGGCAGCTCGCTCGCGTGCGCAGCGACGCGCTTCTCGACTTCGGTCCGCGGCAGCAATCCGGTCTGGGTGTCGACATAGCTCACCACGCTCGCGGCATTGACGGTGGCGGCGTGCAGTGCGTGCTCGGGCTTGCTGCCGAGCGCAATGAAGGTCGCGAAGGTCGAGGTGAAGGCGTCGCCGGCGCCGGCCGTGCCGGCGACATGCACCTTCAGCGCCGGACCGAACAGAATCCCCTCGCTGGTGCCGACATAGGCGCCGTCCAGCCCGTCGGTAACCAGGACGTAGTCCGGGCCGAGCGAGCCGACGGCGGCCATGAATGCCCGCAACGTCATGTGGAACCCGCCGCCCGTGAGCCCGCGCCCGGCGAGCCGCGGCAGATCCGGGCCTTCGATCTTCGGCCCGCCTTCGCCGAACCGGGAAATCAGCGACGGCAGCATCACCTCCGCCTCCGAGCGGTTGATCGAGAGGATGTCGATCTTGCCCAGGCAATCCTCGAACGCACGGCCGCGGGAGGCGAGCTGGCGTGGTCCCGGATTGGCGGTGATCATCGCGCCCGCTGCACTTGCCTTCTCGATGATCTCCGGAAACCGCTCGGCGGATTCATTCGACAGCGAGGCGACGTGCACGAGATCGACGGCGAACGCCTCGGGCTTGAGATCCGGCGACTCCAGCAAGGTGTTGGCGCCGCGGAACGTGAACACCGCCGCGTTGTGATCGTGCGACGACACCATCACCGAGGCGCCGGTCGGCGCGCGCCCGTCGCGCACCGCCCAGCGCGTCGAGATGCCTTCCGAGAGCAGCCGCGCCAGCACCGTCTCGGCGCGCTGGTCCTTGCCGAGCTTGACCAGCGCGCTGACGTCGAGCCCGAGCCGCGCCATGCCGACGGCGGAGTTCACCGCGCCGCCGCCGGTATGGGTCGAGACCTCGGCGGCCTCGGTCTTCGAGCCTTCCTTGAGCAGCAGGAACGAGGAGTCCGCGTTCAGCATGCTCATGCGCTCGATCCGGTCGCTGGCGATGATCGCGATCGTGTCGATGGTGGCGCCGCCGACGGTGAGACTTTTCATGGCGAAGGCCTGTCAGTCGATTTGTTATCGGCCGAACGCAACGATACCGCTAACGAGTCGTATTCCCAACCATCTTGCATAACGCACGGGTGCGATTCCGGTTCGCTCATCTTCATCGCCCTAGTGACATCGGCAACACGGCGAGCCCAAAAAGGGCGGCATTGTCGCGCCGGATCAGCGCTGTCGGGACGTTCTGCATGCGGCTGCGCATGGGACCCTTGCGGATGAATTCGGCCCGAAACTGCCCGATGTCCGCGACGCCGGCCCATGCGGTCGCAACGCTGCCGCAAAGATAGACGCCGCTCCACGCGCAGGTGGCGAGCGCCAGGTTGCCGGCGACACGGCCCAGGACGGTCGTGAAGATATCGAGCGCGCGGGCGGCCGCGGCGTCGGTTGCCGCCAGCGCGAAGATGTCCGACGCCGGCCGGGAGTCCGGACCACCACCGAGGCTCCGATAGAGCCGGACGAGGCCGGCACCCGAAAGGACGTCCTCGACGCTGGTGTCCGCGGGCAGGGTGGTGCCTTCGACGGGACCGAGGGTCATGTGCCCGGCTTCGCTCGGGCAAGTAGCCAAACCGCTGCGGATCGCACTCGCGGCGCCGAAGCCGGTACCGACATTGACCGCGAGCATGGTGCGGCGGTGCGGCGGCGGTACTGGTGCGACCGGCCCAAGCGTGGTCAGGTCGTCGCCTGTGAGGTGCGACAGCGACGCCGCGACCGCTTCAAGGTCGTTCACCAGCAAGACAGGCACGTCGCCCATCAGCGCCGAGAGCTTCATGCGGTCGACAACCCATTCATTGTTGGTGAGCTTGACTATGTTGCCGTCGACCGGACCAGCCGCAGCGATCACGGCTGCGTTGACCTCCTTGGACCCGCCGGTGTACGTGCGATAGGCGTCGAAGGCATCGAGGAATGTCGGGAAGTCGGCGGTCAGGAATATTTTCACGCGATCGAGATTGCCCCACGCATCCGCAAGCGCGAAGCGGACATTGGTGCCGCCGACGTCGGCCACCAGCCGCCGGGCGCTCATGCCGCGTACCGCTGCTGCGAGTTCGACAACGCCGCCAGGAACTGCTCGCGCCAATGGGTGACGTCGCGGGCGCGCACGCGCTCGAGCAGGGCGCGATGGCGCTCCACGCGCTCGCCGACCGGCATCTTCAGTGCGCGTTGCATGGCGGTGGCGACGTCGTCGGTGTCGTAGGGATTGACGATCAGCGCCTCTTCGAGGTCCTCAGCAGCGCCCGCGAAGCGCGACAGGATCAGCACGCCGGGATCGTCGTCGTCCTGCGCCGCGATGTATTCCTTGGCGACGAGGTTCATGCCGTCGCGCAACGGCGTCACCAGCCCGGCCTTGCTGCCGCGGAACAGCGCGGCGAGAATATCGCGCGGGATCGAGCGATGGATGTAGCGCAGCGGCGTCCAGTCGAAGTCGCCGAACTCGCCGTTTATGTTGCCGGAAAGGCCTTCGAGCTCCTCGCGGATCTCCACATAGGCCGCCACCTCCTCGCGGGTCGGCGGCGCGATCTGCATCAGGATGACGCGCTTCATATGCTCGGGATAAAGCTCGAGCAGGCGGCGGAAGGCGCGGAAGCGGTCGGGCAGGCCCTTGGTGTAGTCGAGCCGATCGACGCCGATGATCTGGGCGCGGTTGAGCGTGCGTTGGGCGAGCAGCTTGATGCTCGCGTCGGCTTCCGGCGTGTGCGCCATGTTCTTGATGGCGTCGACGTCGATGCCGATCGGGAAATGGCGCACCACGATGCTGCGGCCGAAGGCCGAGATCTGTCCGCCCGCTTTCATCACGCCGTCGGCCTGTTCGAGCACGTAGCGCTGGAAGTTGGTGGCGTCCGAGGCGGTCTGGAACCCCACCACGTCGTAGGCGAACAACGACTCGATCAGCCAGGCGTGATCCGGCACCGCGACCACCACGTCCGGCGGCGGGAACGGGATGTGCAGGAAGAAGCCGATGCGCGATTTGACACCGCGGATGCGCAGCTCCGCCGCGAGCGGGATGAGGTGATAGTCGTGGATCCACACCAGGTCGGACGGCATGATCATCTTCGCCAGGTGGTCGGCGAGCATCGCATTGACGCGCCGGTAGCCTTCGATGAAGGACGACTCGTAGTCGAGCAGGCCAAGCCGGTAGTGGAACGACGGCCAAAGCACCTTGTTGGAATAGCCAAGGTAGTACGACTCGTATTCGTGGCGGCTGAGCGGAATGGTCGCTACGGTCGCACGATTGTGCTTGACGACGGTCGGCGCTCGATCGGCGTCGTCATCGACGATGTTGCCGTCCCATCCGAACCACAGGCCGCCGGTCTCCTCGAGCATCGAGGAGACCGCGACGGCCAGTCCGCCGGACTGGGCGCCGGATTCGAGATCGGCCACGCGGTTCGAAACGACGACGAGCCTGCTCATACGACCGTTTCCCAAGAACGCGACAACCGTATCGCACCGTTGATGATGCCGACCATGGAATAGGTCTGCGGGAAATTGCCCCAGGCTTCACCGCTATGGGGCGCGGTATCTTCCGACATCAGGCCGAGGTGGTTGCGGGCACGCAGCAATTCTTCGAACTTCTCCCGGGCTTCATCGCGACGGCCAATCCTAGCCAAAGCGTCGACGTGCCAGAAGGCGCAAACATTGAAAGCAGTCTCAGGCTTGCCGAAATCGTCGGCATCCTCGTAACGCAGGAGGTGAGGGCCGGTTCCCAATACCTCCTGGATGCGCTCGACGGTCTGGATGAAGCGCGGGTCGTCGGCGGCGATGAAGCCGACCTCGCTCATCCGAAGCACGCTGGCATCGAGCATCGCGCCGTCGAAGCTCTCCACGAACGCCTTGCGCTTCTCCGACCAGGCGCGCGCGAGGATCGTATCGCGGATCGTCGCGGCGCGCGTGCTCCAGAATTGCGCGCGCCCCGCGTCGCCCAGGCGGTCCGCGATCTTGGCCAGCCGGTCGCAGGCGGCCCAGCACATCAGGCTCGACGAGGTGTGCACACGCGCGCGCGAGCGCAGCTCCCAGATGCCGGCGTCGGGCTTGTCGTAGAGCTGGAAGGCGCGCTCGCCGATCACCTCGAGCTTGGTGAATTCCGACGCGCCTGGCGTCATGAACAGACGCGAATCGAAGAACGCGGGCGCCGCCGCCATGATCAGGTTGCCGTAGGTGTCGTGCTGGAAATGCTCGTGCGCCTGGTTGCCGACCCGCACCGGCCCCATGCCGCGATAGCCGGGCAACTGATCGACGATGCGTTCGGTGAGCTTCCGCTCGAGCGTGATGCCGAACACCGGCTGGATGTGCCCGGCATTGACGTCGTCGACGATGTTCATGATCCAGCGGAAATAGTTCTCGAGCGTGCGGACGGCGGCCAGGCTGTTGAGCGCCCGCACCACGAAGAATGCGTCGCGCACCCAGCAATAGCGGTAGTCCCAGTTGCGCGCGCTGCCCGGCGCCTCCGGAATGCTGGTGGTCATCGCCGCGACGATCGCGCCGGTCGGCTCGTAGCTGCACATCTTGAGCGTGATGGCGGCGCGGATCACCGCGTCCTGCCATTCGACCGGCACGGCGAGGCGGTGCGTCCAGGTGCGCCAGTAGTTGGTGGTGTTCTTGAGAAACGTCTCGCCGATCTCGGCGGAGCCTTCCGGCAACGTCTCGTCGGGACCGAGCACCAGATGGATCGGCTCGGTCACCTTGAACGCGGTCTCTTCGAGCAGGTAGTCGATCGGCGCGTCGGTGGTGAGCCGCACCGTGAATTTGTCGCCGACAAAGCGGATGTGGTTGGAGCCGTAGGTGACGGTCGGGGCCTTGGCGCCGTAGTCGAAGCGCGGGCGAACGCGGATCCTCACCCGTGGATTGCCTTCGACCGGCACGATCTGGCGGATCAGCATCTGCGGCCGGAACGCGCGGTTGCGGGTGTAGAAGCGCGGGCAGAAATCGGTGATCTCGACGGCGCCGGTATCGCCGCGCAGGATGGTCTTCAGCACCGCCGTGTTGGGGATGTAGCTCTGGACGCTGCCGGATTGGTTTTCGACCTCGATCGAAAAAATGCCGTCGTCGGGCGCCGCTCTGGGATGGCCGAGCAGCGCGTGAAAGATCGGGTCGCCGTCGAAGCGCGGCAGGCAGCACCACACGATGCGCGCTTCGCGATCGATCAGCGCGCTGATGCTGCAATTTCCGATCAGTCCGAGATCGAGTGTCTGCAACGGTCCGTCATCCTCCGAGTTTTGCCGGCAGCTGCCGCAGCCAGGCCAGGAATTCGCCGGTGCCGGCGGCGCGATAGGTGGCGTGGGTCTCGCCCGGGCCGACCTTGATCGATACGCCGTCCCGCGCGTTGACGAGAATGAAGGCATCCTCGTCGGTTACGTCGTCTCCTGCAAAAACCGCCCGCCGGCCGGCGAACGGCTTCTCGTTCAGGTAATCGGCGATGGCCGCCCCCTTGTTGCCACCAACGGCCTTGGCTTCGACAACCATTTTGCCGCGTTTGAGTTCAACGCCCGGCAGCGCGTCGACCGCGGCCTCCATCAGCGCAATGCAGGCCTGCTCGAGCTCGGGGTGCGAGCGGTAGTGCAGCGCGACGGCGCCGTATTTATATTCCAGGAAGAGAGCAGGGTACTCTTGCATGATCGGCCACGCCGCCCGCTCGATCGCGGCGGCGAATCCGCCGTTGATGTTGTCAGGCGTGTGCATGTGACCCTGCGCGTCGCGGCGTGTGAGGCCGTGAACGCCGGCCACCGACAACCGCAGCGGATCGAGGAAGCGATCGACCGCGGCGATCTCGCGCCCAGTGACGATGGCGATCGCGCCACCCAGCAGCGTGTCGAGATGCATGAGTGCCTTGCGGGTCGAGAGGTCGAGCTGCACCTCGTCAGGACGATCCGCGATCGCGACCAGCGTCCCGTCGAAGTCCAGAAACAGGGCAATGCGTTCGGAGTCGCTCAGGTCGGGCAGGGTCATAATCACGCTTCGGTATGAAGATTAATGCGGGGCCGGGGCCTCACATTCTAATGCGGCAAGACCTTGATTGAGGCCATATTTCGAGATGTTCAATCGACAAGCAGCGGTGTCGGTTGCTTAACGGTTTGGGCCCGTCGCCGGTTTCATCAGGGAGAATTTTACCGAATGCCATTAAATCCGCGCAGTTTCGGCGCCTGATACCTCATCAATCTGGACTGAGCGCAATTCGCCGATTAGAATCGGCGGACGTAACGCAATTCAGGTGTGCGGTGATTCGTTCCGCCCTATCGATGTGCAGACGTGTCGCGACCGCCCTCGCGGTGATGTCGGTGCTTGCCTTCGCGATCGATGGCGCGCTCGGCGGCAGTCATCTCGTGCCGGCCGCGTCGGCGCATGTCGGTCACGTCCATGCGCACGCTCACAGCCAGGCGGACGCCCACGGCCACGCACCGGGTGTCTCCGATCACCAGATCGTCAGCAACGACGTTGTGACCGTCACCGCCGATCATCACGCGTCGTTCCCGACGTCCGCTCCGGATGCGGACGCCAATTGCTGCTCTGCCTGCGCCTGTTGCGCGGCGGTCTTGCTGCCGTCGTCGAACGGGCAGTCGGCGCCGTTCCTGGTGGCGCAGACCCTGGCCCTTGCCCATCGCCGCCACGGCGACGGCTTCGTGCCGGAAGGCCTGCGCAGGCCGCCAAGACCCCTCAGCATCGCCTGACCGCGCGCAGCTCCTCGGCTGCGACGCGGATCGCAGCATTTAGGGGTTGCAGATGTTTCCCTTCGGATTCTTCCGAGCCTTTGGTGGCTCACGTTTCAGCGCCCGCGTCGCCGCCGCGGGTATCGCCGGCGCGCTTCTTCTTGCGTCGTCCATGCCCGGTGCACAGGCGCATGAGGGCCATGACCACGGGTCGGGCGAGACCATCGCGGGCGCACTCGCGCCGCGCGTCGCCGCGCGCTCCGATATCTTCGATCTCGTCGGCATCCTGCGCGGCGACCGGCTGGTCATCTATCTGGATCGCGCCGCGACCAACGAGCCCGTCACCACCGCCGACATCGCGGTGACGATCGGCGACGCGGCCGATCCGGTGAATACCGAGTGGGGGGCGGACGGCACCTATGCGCTGACATCGCCGCAGTTCAAAACTGCGGGTCCGATCGAGCTCGTGTTCTCGATCACCGGCGACGCCGGCGAGGATCTGCTCGCAGGCACGCTGACGGTGCCAGGCGAGGCGGCCGCGGCGCCGGGCGGTTCCACCATCGGCACGCTGCGCACCTGGCTGACGTCGCTCGTCTCGCCCATGTGGCAGATGGTGCTGCTCGCGATCGCGACCGCCGGGCTCGCCCTGTACGGCACCTACTTCCTGCTGCGACGCTATTTCGCGCAAGCGACGGCGTTCGCGCTGATGGCGGTCGCGGGCGGCGGTCTCCTGTTCGAGACCGCGCGCGGCGCCGGCAGCGATCCTGCCGTGCGACCCGCTGCAAGCGGAGCCACGATCATCGATTCGCCGCGCCGGCAGCCGGACGGTCACGCGTTCGTGCCGAAGCCGACGCAACGCCTGCTCGACGTGCGCACCGAGCAGCTGGCGCCGCAGACGGCGCAGCGCGCCGTCAGCCTGATCGGGCGCATCATCGCCGATCCGAACAGCACCAGCCTGGTGCAGAGCATCAATGGCGGCCGCGTGATGGCGCCGGATGGCGGCCTGCCGCGCATCGGGCAGGCGGTGCGGAAGGGTGACCTCTTGGCACGTATTGAGCCGACATTGCCGCAGGCCGATCGCACCACCATCCTGGAGAAGCTCGGCGAGGTCGAACAGCTGATCGCGGTGGCGGAGGCGCGGCTGCGCCGCATCCGCGCTCTCGTCGAAAAGGCGGTGGCGCCGCAGAGCCAGCTCGTCGACGCCGAAGCCGAGATGGAAGGCCTGCGCAAGCGCCGGCAGGTGCTGCTCGAAATCCGCGTCGAGCCGGAAGCGCTGCGCGCGCAGACCTCGGGCGTGATCGCCGCGGCACGGGTCGTGCCGGGGCAGGTGGTGCAGGCGCAGGACGTGCTGTTCCAGGTCGTCGATCCCAAGAGCCTGTGGGTCGAGGCACTGGTTTACGGCGAGATCGATCCTGCCGGTCTCGGCCACGCCACCGCGACGGTCTCCGGCCGGCCACCATTGAAGCTGCGCTTCCAGGGCTTCAGCCACGCGCTGCAGCAGCATGCCTCGATCGTGCAGTTCGTGGTCGAGGACCCGCCACCCAATCTCGGCATCGGCCTGCCGGTCAATGTCATTGCGACCAGCGGCGAGCCGGTGACGGCGCTGATCGTGCCCAAGGACGCGGTGGTGCGCAGCGCCAATGGCGAAGCGATCCTGTGGCGGCACGAGGCGCCCGAGCTGTTCGAGCCGCGGCCGGTGCGCACCGCGCCGTTCGACGCGACGCGCGTGATCATCGCCGCCGGCGCCGCCAAGGGCGACCGCGTGGTGATCCGCGCCTCCGATCTCGTGAACCAGGTGCGCTAGGGGCGGGACCATGTTCAACATCCTGGTCTCGGCCAGCCTGCGCAACCGGCTGTTCGTGCTCGCGGCGGCGCTGATCCTTGTGGGCTATGGCGCCTTCATGCTGCCGCGCATCCCGGTCGACGTATTCCCGGATCTCAACCGCCCGACCGTGACGCTGCTCACCGAGGCCGAAGGCCTGGCGCCGCAGGAGGTCGAGCAGCTGGTCACCTATCCGCTCGAGACCTCGATGAACGGCATGCCCGGCGTGATCCGGGTGCGCTCGGTGTCGGGCGTCGGCCTCTCCGTCGTCTATGTGGAATTCGACTGGGGCACCGATATCTTTCGCGCCCGCCAGCTCGTGTCCGAGCGGCTCGCGCTAATCCGCGAGCAGCTCCCGCGGGGCCTCAATCCGCAGATGGGCCCGATTACGTCGATCATGGGCGAGATCATGCTGGTGGCGCTCACCTCGGACGGCCGCGCCTCGCCGATGGAGGTGCGCGAGATCGCCGATTTCATCATCCGCCCGCAGCTCCTCGCCATCAGCGGCGTCGCGCAGGTGATCCCGATCGGGGGCGAGGTACGCCAGTATCGCGTGACGCCGAACATCGCCACCATGCAGGCGCTCGACGTCACCCACGAGCAGATCGAGCAGGCGATCACCCGCTTCGGCACCAATACCGGCGGCGGTTTTGTCGACCAGAGCGGCCGCGAATACCTGATCCGCAATGTCGGCCTGACCAAACGTCTCGAGGACCTCGCCAATACGGTGGTCGTCTATCGTAACAATCAGCCGGTGGTGCTCAAGCAGGTCGCAGCCGTCGAGTTCGCCGCGCGGGTCAAGCGCGGCGATGCCGGCTACCAGGGCGAGCCCGCCGTCATTGTCGGCATCCAGAAGCAGCCCAGCGCCGATACCGTCTCGCTCACGCGCCGGATCGAAGCCGCGCTCAACGACATCCAGAAGACGCTGCCGCCGGGCGTGACGGCGACCAACATCCAATTCCGGCAGGCGACCTTCATCGAAACGTCAATCGGCAACGTGCAACGCGTACTGCTCGAAGCCGCGATCGTGGTGGCGATCGTGCTGTTCGTGTTCCTGATGAACGTGCGCGCCACCGTCATCTCGCTGGCCGCGATTCCGATCTCGATCCTGATCACGGTGCTCGTGTTCCGCGCCTTCGACCTGACCATCAACACCATGACGCTCGGCGGGCTCGCGATCGCGATCGGCGAGCTGGTCGACGATGCCGTGGTGGACGTGGAAAACATCCTGCGGCGACTCGGCCAGAACGCCGCCTTGCCGAACCCGCGTCCGGTGATCGAGGTGGTCATCGCGGCGAGCCAGGAGGTGCGTTCCGGCATTATCTACGCCACCATGATCATCGTCCTGGTGTTCGTGCCGCTGTTTGCGCTGTCGGGCATCGAAGGACGGTTATTTGCACCTCTCGGTATTGCTTACATCGTTTCGATCTTCGCGTCGCTGGTCACCTCGATCACCGTCACGCCGGTGCTTTCGTATTATCTGCTTGCGGGCCGCAGCCACGCCCACCGGCGCGATGGCTTCGTGGTGCGGCATCTCAAGCGCGCCAACGAAGCTCTGCTGCGTTGGGCGTTCGAGCATCGCTCCGCGGTGTTTACCTCGATCGCGGCCGCGGTCGTCGTCGCCGGCATCGCCGCCTTCTTCCTGCCGCGCGCCTTCCTGCCGCCGTTCAACGAAGGCACGCTCGTGATCGGCGTCCAGTACAATCCCGGCATCTCGCTCGCGGAATCGCACCGGCTGGGTTTCGTCGCCGAGAAGATCATCGCGCAGGTGCCGGAGGTGCGCTCGGTCGGCCGCCGCACCGGGCGCGCGGAGCTAGACGAGCATGCCGAAGGCGTCCATGTCAGCGAGCTCGACGTCGATCTCGCTCGTTCCGCGCGCAGCAAGGACGACGTGTTCGCCGACATCCGGTCGCGGCTTGCGGTGCTGCCGGTATCGATCAATATCGGCCAGCCGATCGCGCATCGGCTCGACCACATGCTGTCGGGCGTGCGGGCGCAGATCGCGCTCAAGGTCTATGGCGACGATCTCGACACGCTGCGGCGGCTGGCGGAGACGCTACGCGAGCGCCTCGCAAGGGTCGCCGGGCTGGTCGATCTGCAGGTCGAGAAGCAGGTCCTGATCCCGCAGGTCCGTGTCCATCTGGACTACGAGCGCGCCGCGCTCTACGGCATGACGCCGGCCGCGGTCAACCAGGCGCTCGAAGCGATGTCGAACGGCCGCCGGGTGTCGCAGATCGTCGAGGGTAACCGCCGCTTCGATGTGGTGATGCGGCTCGCCGACCAGGACCGCTCGACCACCGGGCTCGGCGATCTCCTGATCGCGACGCCATCGGGCCGTGTGCCGCTGCGCCTGCTGGCGGAGGTCGAGGAAGGCGACGGGCCTAACCAGATCCAGCGTGAGAATGCGCAACGCCGCATCGCCGTGTTCGGCAACGGCGACGGCAGGCGAGATATGGCGGCGATCATCGCCGACATCCGCCGCGTCGTGGCGGACGCGAACTTGCCGCAGGGCTACACCACGCAGCTCGAAGGCACCTTCCAGGCGCAGGAGGAGGCCTCGCTGAGGATCGGCATGCTTTCCCTGCTCTCGCTCGCGCTGATCTTTATCGTCCTCTACAGCCGCTACAACTCGACCGCGCTCGTGCTGATCATCATGGCGAACATTCCGCTTGCCCTGATCGGCAGTGTGATCGCGCTCTATGTCGCCGGTCAGCCGCTTTCGATCGCCTCGATGATCGGCTTCATCACGCTCGCCGGCATCTCGGCGCGCAACGGCATTCTGAAGATCTCGCACTACATCAATCTCGTGCTGCATGAAGGCGAGCAGTTCGGCCGCGCGCTGATCGTGCGCGGCTCGCTCGAGCGCCTCACGCCGGTGCTGATGACGGCGCTGTCGGCGGGCCTGGCGCTGATCCCGCTCCTGTTCGGCGCCGATGAAGCCGGCCGCGAGATCCTGCATCCGGTCGCGGTGACGATCTTCGGCGGGCTCCTCAGCGCCACCGCGCTCGACACGCTGCTGACCCCGCTCCTGTTCCTCGTCTTCGGCCGCAAGCCGCTCGAACGCCTGACCGAAAAAGTCCGGCTCGATGGCGCAGCCACGGCCGAGGCCTACTGATCGCAACCCACCACACAAGGAGACATCGATATGATCTTGCGAACCCTGATGATTGCAGCCGTCAGCTTCACGCTGGTCGCGAGCGCGGGCGCGGAAACCAAGGGACCGAACGGCGGCATGGTGGTGAGGGCCGACGACCATCCGGTCGAGTTCGTATTCAACGATCAGGAGATTGTCTTCTTTGTCGGCGACCATGACGGCAAGCCGATGCCGACCAAGGGCCTGAAGGCGCGCGCGGTCGTGCAGGTCGGCGGCAAGACCACGACGGTCAATCTGTCGCCGGCGGAGCCGAACCGGTTTGTCGGCAAGCTCGCCGCGCCGCTTGGTCCCAAGGCGCGCGTCGTGTTCTCGAGCGTGTTCGAAGGCCATAACCTGCAGGCGCGGTTCGTGACGCCGTAGTGGAACCGCCTAGGCGCAGCGGTTGGCTCAGCAAGCTCCTGCTCGACACATGCCAGAGCTCTCTGCGCGGACTGAAGTCTCGAAAAACACCGGGGAGCAACGTGAATAATTGGCGTGGGCAATGGGACTCATGAGCGGCTGCTTCTTGGTGCGCCGCCTCGGGTCAAATGAAAAGGATCGACCTGTTGCCCCTTCGATGCCGCCGGTGAAGCAGCTTGAGGTCCTGCGTGAGTACTGCGCGCAAAGACCTGCGAAGGACTTTTCCGACGCGGTTCTCGCACTTTTCAGACTTGTACGAGACAGCAGGCGAGCCTGACGTCCCTTGGCGCTAGTCACTATATTCCGGGTAAGGCCGTGCCATGAACCAGGCGGTCATCTTCGCTTTCGCTTCTGCGGCGCTTTTCGGGGTATCCACTCCGGCGGGCAAGGCCTTACTTGCCTCGGTCCATCCCGCGGTACTCGCCGGCCTCTTTTACTGCGGCGCGGGCGTCGGGGTCGCGCTACTTCGCCGCGTCCAAGCGCGACGAAAGTCGCCGGCCGCCGACGTCTCGCTCGGGAAGCATGATCTGCCATGGCTCGCCGGCGCCGTGTTTTGCGGGGGGTTGGTTGGCCCATTGCTGCTGTTGATCGGGCTTTCATACACCCAGGCGACGACGGCATCCCTGCTGCTTACATTTGAAGGCGCTGCGACGGCACTACTGGCGTGGCTTCTTTTTCGAGAGCATTACGGGGCTCGTCTGGTGATTGGCGCGGGCTTTCTTGTTGCCGGCGCTGTCGTATTGGCATGGTCGGGCACGCCCACTCTGGATGTTGCTTGGGGGCCACTGGCTATCATTGGAGCCTGTATTGCGTGGGCTATCGACAACAATCTGACACGCAAGGTGTCGCTGGCCGACCCGTTGCAAATCGTCGAGATCAAAGGACTGGTTGCGGGGCCCATCAATCTGGTCCTGGGTCTGTTAGCCGGCGGCGCTGTCCCAGGCTTGGGGATTGCGTTGGCCGCGAGCGCCGTGGGGTTTGTATGTTACGGACTTAGCCTTGTTTTGTTCATCCTGGCTATGCGCGATCTCGGGACAGCGCGTGCCAGCGCCTATTATTCGACGGCCCCATTCATCGGTGCACTAGGCGCAGTAATCGCGCTCCGCGAACCATTGACTGTGCAGCTTGGTGTGTCGGGCCTGCTGATGGGTGCGGGCGTATGGCTTCACCTCACCGAGCGGCACGAACATATGCATCTGCATCGAGAAATCGAACACGCTCACCCTCATGTTCATGATGCCCACCACCAGCATTCTCATGCACCTTCCGTTTCCGCCGACGAGCCCCATACCCATACTCACCGACATCGTCCGATGACGCATGAGCACCCGCACACACCTGACATGCACCACGGGCACAAGCACTAAGCCGCACTGATTGCCAGGCCCGCGTAATTGCGATAGATCGCCTGCGACAAAAAAATCGCAGCAAGAGGCAAGGCAATGGACCTGGGTATCGCCGGACGCACCGCCATCGTTTGCGCGTCGAGCCGCGGGCTCGGGCGCGCCTGCGCAACCGCGCTGGCGGAGGCGGGATGCCACGTCATCGTCAACGGCCGCGACGCCACCGTGGTGCAGGCGACCGCCGACGAGATCAAGGCCAAGACCGGCGCCAAGGTGACGGCGGTGGCGGCTGACGTGGCGACGCCGGAAGGGCAGGCGGCGCTGTTTGCGGCGGCGCCTGAACCCGACATCCTTGTCAACAATAATGCCGGCCCGCCGCCGCGCGATTTCCGCGAACTGACGCGCCAGCAGATGCTTGACGGCGTGACCGCCAACATGGTGATCGCAATCGAGCTGGTGCAGAAGGCGATCGGGCCGATG
This sequence comes from Xanthobacteraceae bacterium, assembly GCA_019745775.1. GTDB lineage: Bacteria > Pseudomonadota > Alphaproteobacteria > Rhizobiales > Xanthobacteraceae > VAZQ01. The sequence goes on from JAIESR010000075.1 coordinate 14,039, forward strand.
ACGGCGAAGAAGTTCGGCCGCATCGTCAACATCACCTCGGGCACGGTGAAGCTGCCGCAAGCGGGGCTCGACCTCTCGTCGGCCGCGCGCGGCGGCCTGACCATCTTCCTGGCGGGTGTCGGGCGGACCGTGGCCGCCAGCAACGTCACCATCAACAACCTGCTGCCCGGTGCCTACGAGACCGACCGGCTCAAGACCGTGCTCGGCGCCGCCGCCAAGCGGCAGGGCAAGACCTATGAGGACGCGCGCACCAACCGCATCGCCAGCATCCCCGCGAAGCGCCTTGGCGATCTCGAAGGCTTCGGCGCCACCTGCGCGTTCCTGTGCTCGGCGCAGGCGGGCTTCATCACCGGGCAGAACATCACCATCGACGGCGGCGCCTACCCGGGCGTGTTCTGAGCTTCTCGTCTCTCATCTGGTGAGCGCAGAGGTCGGGGGCAGTATTTGCACCCAGCGATCAACCAGGGCGTGTGGCGTTGATGGTCCATAATCAACTGTGATGCGTCCTGTAATATGGCTCATAATTAACCTTAATACTCCCCTAAACTCGGAAAGTACTAATACATAATTGACTTAAGCCCCTCTTAACCAATATTAATAATCCAGTAATCAGTAAAGCGTGGGGCCACGTGTTGAACCAGAAATTGCAAGCGACCGGCACCAACGTGCCGGCCACGCATAACGCGTCCCGTTTACACGCCCCCACGTCCGGAAGTGCCTTCCGCCGCGTGCCGGAAAATGGCGGGGCGACCATCCATACCGGGCGGCCGGCCAAGCCGGCGCTGCGGCCGACGGTGACGCCGGAAAAGATCCTGCATGCGTTCAACACCTGGGCGTTCAAGCGCGAGCAGCCCGATAGCGCCGCCTTGCTGCTGCATGCCATCACCGGTGCCGCCCAGCTCGGCCGTCCGCTATCGTTCGTCCTGTATTGGGGCAAGGGGCCGCGCCACGAGCTTGCGGAGCCCGACACGGCCTGTCTCGACTATCTGGCGTCGCTCGGATCGCGCGTGCGCAAGGTCTATGAGCCGGGCGCGTCATTCAAGCTGATCTTCACCGACACCCATGCGACGCTGAACGGCCACCAGCCGCAGCCGATGAAAGCCTATTTCGATGCGGTCGAGCGCGCCGCGCGCGAACGCGGGTTCGATAGCTGCTGGCTGAGCGAACTGGTGTTCGCGGCCGAAGCCGCCGATGCGATCGATCTTGCCGACGAAGAGTGTCCGGCGGAGATGCTGGAACGGCTCGGCGCCTGTGCCGCCAAGTGGTTCCGCGGCGAGGGCACGATCGAGGAGGGCGCCGCGCGCTATCTCAAGATGAACATGGTGGAGAAACGCGCGGTGCAGTTCGCCTTCCCGCGCTCGATCTTCATCACCTTCAACGGCAGCGAATATCGCAGCCTGTTCCCCGACCGTATGCCGATTTTCTACATGTACTCGCTGCGGCGCGGCATGGGCGTGAAGCCTTGGTTCATGCCAAAGCCGCTGGCACCGGCGGCCTAGGCATGCATTACGGCGGAGTGAGCCGGCGCTCCGCCGAAGGATTGCCGCGTGTCATCTGGGACCACAGCCGTGACCGACTACAGGTTGCTTCCGGCGGGTGATACGGCGCTCAGCGTCGAGTTCGGCGACGGTGTCGATCGCCGGATCAGCGCGCGGGTGCTGGCGCTGGCGCAACGCATCGCTGAAGCGGAGGTTCCCGGCATCGTCGAGTGCGTGCCGACGTTCCGTTCGTTGACGATCTACTACGATCCGCTCTTGCTGCCGTACGCGGCGCTGGCGGCGCGCATCGCCAAGCTGGCGCAGGATCTGCGCGCGGGCGAAACGGCGGGGCGGTCCTGGCGCCTGCCGGTCTGCTACGACGAGAGCGTGGCGCCCGATCTCGCCGACGTCGCATCGCGCACCAATCTCACGCCGGCGCAGGTCGTCGAGCTTCACAGCGCGGCGAGCTATCACGTCTATATGCTCGGCTTCCTGCCGGGCCAGCCCTATCTCGGCGACGTCGCAAGCGAACTCGCGCTGCCACGGCGGCAATCGCCGCGCTTGAAGATCCCGGCCGGGTCGGTTGCGATCGCGATGCGGATGACGTGCATTTTCCCAGCGGAGACGCCCTGCGGCTGGCATCTCATCGGGCGTTGCCCGGTGCCGATGTGGGATCTTGCACGCGGTGCCGCGTCCCCGTTGCTCGCGCCGGGCGACACGGTCGGCTTCACGCCGGTGTCGCTGCGTGAATACGAAAGCCTGCTCGCACGGGCGGCGGGCGGCGACCTGGTCGTGGCGCCCTCCAACGAAATCAAGGATGCCGCGGCATGACGTCGTTTGTGCATGTCGCGGCGCCGGGCCTGTTGACCACGATCCAGGACCGCGGCCGTGTCGGCTACCAGAATCTCGGCGTGCCGGTGAGCGGCGCGCTCGATCCCGTCAGCTTGCAGGCGGCGAACCTTCTGGTCGGCAATCCCCCCGACGCCGGCGCGCTCGAGGTCGCCTGCGTGGGCCCGACGCTGGTCGCCGAAGCCGACAGCGTCCGCCTTGCGGTGGCAGGCGCCAACGCCACGATCGAGATCCTGCCCGACGCCACGGCGACCGCAGGCCAGCGCGTCGCGCCGCTGCAAAGCTTCTGTCTGCGCCGTGGCGAGGCGTTGCGCATCGGCGCGCTCACCGGCGCGACCGTGCTGTACGTGGCGGTCGAGGGCAGCTTCGACATCGCGCCGGTGCTCGGCAGCGTGTCGACCGATATCCGTGGCGGCCTTGGCGGCTGGCACGGCCGCGCGCTCGCCGCCGGCGATCGCCTGCCGCTGCGCCAGGCCAACGCCGCCGCGCGCGGCGAGCTTTGCCTTGGAGGTTTCTCCGCCAGCCCGCGGCCGCGCGTCCGCGTGATCAAGGGCCCCCAGGATGATCACTTCCCGGTCAGCGAGGTCGCGGCCTTCCTCGACAGCGAATACACGGTGGGGCCGAGCGCCGATCGCATGGGGATGCGACTTACCGGCCGGGCCCTCAAGCACAGCCGCGGCTTCGACATCGCGTCCGACGGCATCGCGCCGGGCTCGATCCAGGTGCCGGGCAACGGCGCGCCGATCGTGCTGCTCGCCGACCGCCAGACCACCGGCGGCTATCCGAAGATCGCCACGGTGATCGCAGCAGACCTGCCGGCGCTGGCGCGGCTGCCGGTCGGTTCGAAGGTTTCGTTCGAGGCGGTGACGATCGAGACGGCACAGAATGCTTATCGCGAGCATGTCGCCGAACTCGCGGCGATGCGGGAGCAGATCGTTCCACTGCGCCGCAGTGGTTCCGACATCGAGCCGCAGCTCCTGAGGTGTAACCTCGTTTCCGGGTTCATCGACGCGGCGGCCTGATGATGATGACCCCCACTTGCCACCCGGATGGGCGCGTGACCGGCTGGGTGATCCCGGAACGGCCGGCTGAGCCTGCTCCTTTGCCGTTGGCCAAGCCCACCGACAACGTGCCGCTCGGCATCATCTGGATGATCGGCGCGACCGTGCTGCTCGCGGTCGCGGCGGCGGTCGCCAAGTGGCAGACCGAGTTCTATCCGGTCGGCGAAGTGATGTTCATCCGCTCCTTTGCCGGGCTCGTCGTCTGCGCTGCGATCATCCTGCCGATGTCGGGCTTTGCGGTGTTCGCGACCAAGCGGCCCGGCGCGCACGTCGCGCGCGGCGTTTCCCAGGCGATCTCGCAGACACTCACGGTCGTTGCTGTCAGCCTGATGCCGCTCGCGGGCGCGGTCGCGATCAGCTTCTCGGCGCCGCTGTGGGCGGCGCTGCTTTCGATCCTGTGGCTCAAGGAGCGCGCCGGCCCGGTGCGCTGGATGGTGCTGCTGACCGGCTTCAGCGGCGTCATCATCGTCACAAATCCCGGCGCCGACGCGTTCCAGATCGGTGCGCTGTTCGCGCTCGGCAATGCCATCATGTATGGCAGCGTCACCGTCGCAGTGCGCGGCATGACCGCCACCGAAACGCCTCCCACGCTGTTGATGTGGCAGATGGTGACGATGACGCTCTGCCACAGCCTTCTGCTGCTGTTCGGCTTCCGCTGGCCGACCGCAGCCGATGCGGCGATGATGGCGTTCGGCGGTATCGCCAATGCAGCCGCGCAATACGCATGGACCAAGGCGCTGCTGCTCGCGCCCACCAGCGCGGTGTCGCCGTTCTACTACCTGATGCTGGTGTGGGCGATGGTGATCGGATTCGTCGTGTGGGGCGACATACCGACCACGGCGCTGATCATCGGATCGGCGATCGTGATCGCGTCCGGGCTGTTCCTGCTATGGCACGAAGCGAAGCGGGCGCGTTGAGCAGGCACACGAAGCACCGGGAGGGCGCGAGGCCTCGATCCGCGCGTGGCTCACGCCGCGATCGGGGCTTCGCTTCTTGTCCACTCGGCGATGACCGCAGGCACCTGCTCGATCGGCACCGCCGGCGAGAACAGGTAGCCCTGCGCCTCGTCGTAGCCGAGCGCCGTGAGAAAGTCGCGCTGGAAGCCGATCTCGACGCCTTCGGCGGTGGTGGTCAGGCCGAGCGAGCGAGCGATGCTCGCCACCGCCTGCACGATCACCACCTGCTCGGTGCCTTCCGCGAGGTCGGACACGAAACTGCGGTCGACCTTGATCTTGTCGAACGGGAAGCGCCGCAAATAGCTGAGCGACGAATAGCCGGTGCCGAAATCATCCATGGCGATGCGCAAGCCAAGCTCCTTGAGCTTGCGCAGATTCGACAGCGTGCGCTCGGTATCCTGCATGATGATGCGTTCGGTGATCTCGATCTCCAGACGCTGCGGCGCCAGTCCCGATTCCGTGAGCGCCGCCTGCACGATCTGTGGCAGGTTCGGCGCCAGGATCTGCACCGGCGACAGGTTGACGGCGACGCGCAGGTCGTTCGGCCAATGGACGGCCTGCCGGCAAGCCTCCTTGAGCGCCCATTCGCCGATCGGGACGATCAGGCCGGAGTCTTCCGCCACCGGGATGAACAGCGCCGGCGGCACCATGCCCTTCTCCGGGTGGCACCAGCGCGCCAGCGCCTCGAACCCGGTGATGACGTTGCGCTTGAGGTCGATAACCGGCTGGTAGTGCAACTCGAGCTCGTCGCGCTCGATCGCGTCGCGCAGGCTCATTTCGAGCTCGCGCCGGTCGTTGAGATCGGAATTCATTGAACGGTTGTAGAACCTGTAGGCGCCGCGGCCGTCCGCCTTGACCGCATAGAGCGCAAGGTCCGCGGCCACCAACAGCTCGTCGACGTCGTCGCCGTCGCGCGGCCCGACCGCGATGCCGACGCTGGCACTGGAGCGGATCTGGTAGCCGTCTATCTCATACGGTCGGACGACCGTCTCGACGATCTGCTTGGCCAACGTTTCGAGCTCAGCCAACGAGCCGGCGGCGGGTACCACCACGGCGAATTCATCGCCGCCAAGGCGTGCGAGGATGTTCGATTTCGGGAGCGACGTCTCCAGCCGCTTTGCCACCTCTTGCAGCAGCATGTCGCCGACGCGGTGGCCGAGCGTGTCGTTGATGACCTTGAAGCGATCGACGTCGAGAAACAGGACCGCGAATGCCGCACGCTCGCTGCCGGTCCATTGGTTGCGGTAGCGGCGGCACAGGTCGTCGAGCGTCGCACGAAACACGCGGCGGTTGGGCAGGCCGGTCAGCGGGTCTTCCGACGCCAGTCGCGCCACGCGCGCTTCGGCTTCGCGACGCTGGGTGATGTCGGTGAAGGTCTTCACGAAACTGCCGTCCGGCAGCTCGTTGCGGCGGATTTCGATAATTCTGCCGTTCGGCATGATGCATTCTTTGACGCCCGGCTGGCCCGGCGACGGCTCGGCGGCGTCTGCCGACGCCAGCGGCTTGGCGACGGCACCTTGATACTTCTGGAGCACCTCGAAGTGCGGCGGATTCTTGATGAAGTCCGGCGGCAGATCGAGAAGCTCGGCGCATTTGGAGTTGATAACCGGAATCTTCCGGTCGCTGGTGACCAGGATGATGCCCTGACTCATATTTTCGAGCGTGAGCTGCAACTGCTCGGCTTTCTGGCGGGCCTTCGCTTCGCTGGCCAGAACGAGCTCCATGGCTGCAAGCAGGATCAGCGTCATGATCAGGCCGGCGAGCGCATTGAGCCGGAAGTCGGCCCGCGAACCCCGGAAGATTTCGTTCTTGTCGAGGCTGACGGCGACGAGCAGCGGATGGCCGCGCACCTGGCGGAAGGTGACGAGTCGGGTCTCTCCGGTCTTCGGGTCGGTGTGCTCGAACATCGAGTTCGCCGATGTCAGCGCGTGCTGGAACATCGGCGTCTTGCTGAGGTCCTGGCTCAGTTCGAACATACCGTCGCCGCCGGCGGAGCGGACGATGCCGTCCTGTCCGATCAAAGCGATCGAGGTCGACGCACCGAAGTCGATCCGGTTGTAGAAGTTGGTCAGGTGCGCGGGGTTGAGCGACGTCACCACCACGCCGCCAAAACTTCCGTCGCGGGTCGAGAACCGGCGCGTGAACTGTACCGACCACTGCCGGCTGATGCGGCCGATCACCGGCGTGCTGATGAACAGGCGGTCGTCGGATGTGCCGACGTGCACCAGATAGTGCTCCCGGTCGCTGAGGTCGGTGGCCGGCGCCGGCTGCGGACCGGCGTTCGACGCCCGCATGATGCCTGTCGCATCGATGATCGCAACTTGTACGATAATCTCGCTCAGGAGATCCGTGGTATTCACGATGGTGTGGAAATCGGTCGTGTCCTGCCGGGTCTCGATGGTGCGCCGGAGATAGAGCAGCGACTTGTCGATCTCGCCGATCGAGCGCAGCACGTTCTCCTCGAACACCATCGCGAAATTGCGGTTGGAGCGTTCCGCTTCGCGCTCGTCGCCGCGAAGGTCTTGGACGTATTTCAGACAGATGCCGCCCCACAGCAGGGCGATGATCGCCAGGCCAAAGATCGCCGTGCTTCGGCGCTCGGCGATAAGTCGCGGGAGCTGGGCCAGGTGGAGCTTCATGGACGGCGACGATGCCCTATCTTGGTTTGCGGCATCTTTGCTTGTGTAAATTGAGTTTCCGATAAATTTCAGGGGAATCTGCACGGGTTGGATAACGTGGCATTAAGCTGGAGGCGACCGGACGCGTTTACCGGAAACTTCGGACAGTGACGTTGGTGCCGCAGGGTCCGGCGTTGACCAAAAACACGGCAGGATGTAGTTAACCGAAAGCGACTTCCTCCGAGTATTTCGAGTCGAACAGTCGGTTCCATGAAGCTGCCGCCGCTCGAATATGCCTGTCCGACCAGCCTCTCCGAAGCCGTGAAGCTGCTTGCGTCCCGCAATGGAGACGCACGGGCGATCGCCGGCGGGCAGAGCCTGATGCCGATGCTGGCGTTCCGGGTGGTGGCGCCGGCGCTTCTCGTCGACCTGCGCAAGCTCACCGAACTGAAAGAGATCAAGATCGCCGCCGACGGCGTGCGGCTCGGCGCGCTGGTGCGCTGGCGCGACATCGAGGACGACGCGCGGCTGGTTACGGCGCATCCGCTCCTGAAGGCCGCGGTCGAGCACGTCGCGCATTATCAGATCCGCAATCGCGGCACCGTGGGCGGCAGCATCGCCCATGCCGATCCGGCGGCGGAGATGCCCGGGATCTGCGTCACCTGCGACGCCGAGATAACAGTCATGGGCTCAAACGGCGCGCGCACGATCCAAGCCGACGACTTCTTTGTCGGAGCGCTGACGACGTCGCTTGAGCCCGAAGAGATCATCACCGAGATCAAGCTGCCGGCCTGGCCGGCAAAGCGCCGCTTCGGTTTCCGCGAGTTCTCGCGCCGGCGCGGCGATTTCGCGATGGCGGGGGCGGCGCTGTTCTACGACCAGGATGCGAGCGGCAAGGCAACGAACGCCCACGTCGGCATCATCGGGCTCGGCGACCGGCCGCGCCGGATTCCCGAAGTCGAGGCTGCGATCGACGGCCAGACTGTCGACGAGGCGTTGATGGAGCGTGCCGCCGAGGTCACGTCCGCGAACGTCGAGGCGCAGGCGGACATCCACGCCAGCGCCGAGTATCGCCGCTCGCTCGCCGGCACCATGGTCGAACGCGCCCTGAGGGACGCCGCCCAAAGGCAATAAGCAAACAATAAGCAACAAGAGGCGCCAGGAGCTCATGCCCACCAATTTCGAAGTCAACGGCAACCGGGTCAGCGTCAATGTCGAGGCGCGCACCACGCTGGCCGACTGCCTGCGGCATCACCTGCGGCTCACCGGCACGCATGTCGGCTGCGAGCACGGCGTCTGCGGCGCCTGCACCGTGATCGTCGACGGCTATGCGGTGCGCGCCTGCCTGATGCTGACCGCGCAGGCGGAAGGCACCAAGGTGGTGACGGTCGAGGGGCTTTCCGACGACGATGCGCTGACGCCCTTGCAAGCCTCGTTCCGCAAGCATCACGCGTTGCAATGCGGCTTCTGCACGCCTGGAATGATCACCACCGCGCATGCGCTGCTCAGCGAGGAGCCGGACTGCGACGCCGACCGCGTGCGCGAGGTGCTCTCCGGCAACCTCTGCCGCTGCACCGGCTACATCTCGATCGTCGAAGCGGTGCTCGACGCCCGCTCGGCCTACAAGAAGTCATGAAGAACGCCTTCATCGGCAGCGCCATCGAGCGGCGGGAGGATCTTCGCTTCCTGCGCGGCCGCGGCGAATACGTCGACGACCTGCTTCCGAACGGCCTCGTCTACGCGGTGATCCTGCGCAGCTCCGTGGCGCACGGGCGCATCGTCTCGATCGACACCAGGGCGGCGCTGAAGATTCCCGGCGTGCACGCGGTCATTACCGCCAAGGACATGCCGCCGACGCCGCCGATCGTGCCGATGCGGCTCCAGCCGCTGCCCGAGTTCAAGCCGTTCGAGCAGCCGGTGATCGCTTACGACAAGGTGCGCTATGTCGGCGAGCCGATGGCGGTGGTGATCGCCGACAGCGTCGCGATCGGCGAGGACGCGCTCGAAGCGATCGACGTGCGGATCGAATCGCTGCCGGCGGTCGCCGATTGGCACGACGCCAAGCGCGACCAGAGCCTGCTGTTCGAAGGGCCGGGCAGCAACCGCTCGCTCACCTTCCATGCGGTGCGCGGCGACGCCGACGCGGTGTTCGCCAAGGCACCCTATACACGGCGCGAAACCTTGCGTACCGGCCGCCACTACGGCCTCACCATGGAGCCGCGCGGCGTGATGGCGGAGTGGGACGCCGTCAAGGGCCGGCTCACGATCTCGGGCGCCGCCAAGGTGCCGTTCTTCAACCGCCGCATCCTGGCGAAGCAGATCGGCCTGCCGGAAGACGCGATCGACATGATCGAGAACGACGTCGGCGGCGGATTCGGCGCGCGCGGCGAGTTCTATCCGGAGGATTTCCTGATCCCGTTCGCGGCGCGCCATCTCGACCGGCCGGTGAAGTGGACCGAGGACCGCCGCGAGAACCTGATGGCGATGAACCACGCGCGCGAGGCCGAGGTCGACGTCGAGATCGCCTGCACGCGCGACGGAAAAATCCTGGCGCTGCGCGGCCACGCCCACGTCAACATGGGCGCCTATATGCGCACCAACGGCGCGGTCGGCGCGCGCAACATCGCGCAGTTCATGTCGGGGCCCTATCGCATCGCCGACGTCAAGCTCGACGTGTCGCTCTGGATGACCAATAAGACGCCGGTCGGCACGTATCGTGGACCGGGGCGCTTCGAGACCGATTTCTTCCGCGAGCGGCTGCTCGACATGGTGGCGCAGGATCTCGGCATCGACCGCGTCGCGTTCCGCCGCAAGAACCTCGTGGCCCATTCGGAGATGCCGTATCGGCTCGCGGGCATTGCGCCTTATCCGCACGAGGACGAGCTCGACAGCGGCGACTACCAGGAGACCCTCGATCGTTGCCTCATGGAAATCCGCTGGACGGAAAAATCGAAGCTGATGGGCAAGCTCATCGATGGCCGCTACCACGGCCTCGCCATCGGCTGCTTCATCGAGGGCGGCGCCGCCGGCCCGAAGGAGATGGCGCGGGTCGCGATCAACGACGACGGCACCATCTCGGTTTTCATGGGTTCGGCGGCGGTCGGGCAGGGCGTCGAAACCGTGTTCGCGCAGATCGCCGCCGACGCGCTCGAGATCCCGATGGACCGCATCCGCTGGGTGTATCACGGTTCGACCAGCACGGTGAGCGACGGCTACGGCGCCTATCACTCGCGCTCGGTGGTGATGGGCGGCTCGGCGCTGCTCGACGCCGCCAACAATTTCAAGGCGGCGCTGTTCGAAGAGGCCGCGAAGCGCCTCGGCTGCAAGGCGTCGGAGATCACGCTCGGCGAGGACAAGGTGACCGGGGCGGGCGGAAAATCGCTCTCGCTCGCCGATTTCGCGGGGCTCACCAGGGAAGGTGCGTTCCTGAACAAGAAGCACACGTACAGCTATGGCGCGCAGGCCGCGCATGTCGCCGTTGATCCCAAAATTGGCCACGTCGAGCTGATCGATTACGTGGTGGTGCAGGACGCCGGCCGCATCATCAACCCGCTGACACTCAAGGGCCAGGTGATCGGCTCGCTGGTGCAGGGGCTCGGCGGCGCGTTCCTCGAGCATCTCGTTTATGACGACGAGGGCCAGCTCCTCACCGGCTCGCTCGCCGATTATCTCCTTCCGACCGCGTCCGACTTCCCGAACCTGCGCGCTTTCGTGATGGATAAGCATCCGTCGCCCATTAATCCATTGGGTGCAAAAGGAGCGGGCGAGGGCGGCATGGTCGGTGCCGGCGGCGTGATCGCCAACGCGGTCGCCAACGCGTTGCAGGAATTCAAGCCCGACCTGCGCGAGCTGCCGCTGACCCCGACGCGGGTGTGGGAGATGGCGCGGAAACGGGTGGCTTGAGCGACAGAAGTTGCCGGGTGCTGATTGCGCTTGCGCAAGCACGACGGCTCTTGTAGTTGTAGGAAAAAATTCTTGCATCGGTCGGAAATTTGGCCTAGAATGATATTCCTATTATCATTCTCAGGGCCGATATATGACCGAACCATTTTTTCGAAGGCCTAGGACGGTTCACGAATGGAATCGCCTAAAGCAGCACATTGACCGCCTGTCGATCGACGAGCTCCTTCGTGGTGTACCTCTCGACGAGACGTCACACGATGGAGTCGGCGCGCACGGCCACCGCTACGATCCCAATCAGCCACCCGTGCCGGCCGGTCATACGGATGGCGGGCAATGGACAAGTAAGGGCGGTCACGACGCTGCTCCGACGCGTTTACTTGATGCGCGCCATTCCGAAGGGACAATCATAAGCGATGTAGGGGGCGACGTTGTTTCCGGCGCGCGATATGCGGTGGCCAGGCGCCCGCCACGGGGCCCCGTCATTATCAACGGACGCCCGGTTTATCCGACAGTGCAGCAAGCTTCGCGGCTTGCAGAGGCGGAAGCCCAAGCAAGAGATGCAATACGCAGGGTGCAAGAAATCGATCCGAATTGGCGGCCGCGTCCGAGTGAACATCAGAGTGTCGAGGGAAGAATTCGTACTTACCAAGCAGAGGCGCAAGAGGCGAATGCGAGACTTATCGAACTGACCTATCTATCTGGGCCAGGAAGGTTTGCCGCTGAATCGATTCCGTCGACCAATACCGGTCGCGCGCGTCGAAGCGAACAGCGCGAAATCAACGACATTGGACGGATAAGGGGCTGCCACATATGCGGTAGATTAGATCCGGGTACTAGCAGTGGCAATCACGTGGGCGATCATCAACAGCCAACTGCGTTGAACCAGTTGGGTAGACCTCAGCGTCTATATCCTCAGTGTCTGCATTGCAGCAATGTGCAAGGCGGAAAAATCCGAGCACTTATGAAGAAGCGGGGACTATGACATGGTACACACCATGAAGATCACACCACCGTATTCCCTGATCTTTATTTCTGATCCCGAAGGCGGAACAACGCCCGAATGCAGTCCGCCTGCGCCATATTGGGCAACGCCATCTTGTATCGCCGTAGGTTGTCTGATGTATCAGGATGGCGATACTCAGGTGACCCTTGGGCAGGCGCGCGAAATGAATCTTCCTGGGCGTCCGATATTCGATGGGCTCTTGGACACGCCAAATCGAAAGGTCAATGTCGAAACGGCAGAAGGCGAACTAGTGCTTCAGGCGGACGTATCAAAGAAGATCACGCGCGTGCGAATTTGGACCAATGCTCGGAGCGAACCGGACAGGATCGTTATTGGACTAGAGTAGACTTAGGGGCCCGGGCCTTGTGCTGAACTCAGGCTTGGCCCATGGAATCTCTGCCACCCTTTTGTCCTGCAGCAGGACCGCATCACAAAGCGCGAATACTTTCCTGGCAATTGGCTTTCCAATGACATCCTCGCGCCTGAGCGCGCGCTTGGCCAGTTTGCCATTCGCGTGATCGCGACCGTGGGCATCGATTACCATCACGGATGGGCCGGAATCGCCAATGCGATATTCTAGACTGACGGCGCTGCGATGGGATGCGTTTGTTCCGTCACCCCACCGTCCAACGATGAGATCGATGTGTGCGCCGTGCTTTGGAATCTGCCCCAGCGTCCAATGTACAAAGTAGGCGGCATAAGCCGCGTCGCCTGCATACACGTAGCCCCACACACAGCGACTCATATCACCGCAACAGGGGCAGGGCCCGAAATCTCTGCTCTCGGCAGGTTCGATGCTTAGCTCGCGCATATGGAGCCCGTGCAACTTGCTCATGGTATCACCACCCCACCAAAATAGTAGGGCATCACAGCAACGTCGCCAAGTGGGCCATGAGGTGCGACGCAACTTGTAGTGCGCGTCAAGGCTGGTGGATTATGCGCAACAGGGGACTACGACGATGAAATCGACATCCATGAAAATTGCCGTTCCGAACGGTTTGCTTTTCGTCAGAGATTCAAAAAACTTGAACATTCCGAATTTGGACGATGAAACGGCGTCGTGTTGGTCGATGCCTACGTGCATCATGATCCAGTGTTTGGTGGATAGTGAGGGGGAAACCAGCATCACCATCGGCGCGGCGAACCAAGTTAAGCCAGATCGAAAATTGCTGTTTGACGGCACGTTGGATACACCAAGTCGGAAAGTGATTCTGGAGATCGTGCCAGGTGAAAAGGTGTTTGAAATGGGCGTACCGTTTGCAACGAATCGGATTCGTATTTGGACTGACGGACGCCACCGACTTGCGGAAACAGTTGTGATCGGTCTCGGCTAAGCATCATGATCGTCTCCATCATTCCTGTCCCCACGGGATTTCGACGAGTCGCTCATCCAACAGCAATATCGCGTCGCAGATCGCGAACACTTGCTCACCCACCTGCGTTCCAATCACGTCCTCGCGGCGCAGGGCTCGCTTGGCCAGCGTGCCGTCGGCGTGGTAGCGGCCGTGGGCGTCAATGACCATGACCGATGGACCTGTATCGCCAATGCGATACTCCAAGCTCACCGCGCTACGGTCCTGGGCGGTTGTTCCATCGCCCCATAGCCCGATGATGATATCGATGTGAGCGCCATGCTTGGGCAGTTGGCCCAACGTCCAATGCACGAAGTGCATCGCGTGGGCATTGCTATCGGCGTAGACATAGCCGGATACTTTGCGGCTCATATCGCCGCAGCAGGAACAGGGCCCATAGTCCGAGCTCAGGCCGGTTTCGATGCTCAGTCCTTCCACGCGAGCGCCTCCTGACTTCGGAGCGTCTCGCAGCGTACCTCTGGATTTCACCGTGCTCAATCCGGGACATTTCTTGGCATGTCTTGGTGCTGCGACGATTGCGCAACTCCGCCGTTCGTTGACATGACGCCATCCGGTCATGACAGTCTAGCCAGCGATACTAAAGGGGGTTTAGCGAAATGACCAATCTACGTTTGACTTTCGCCTGCGGGCCCTACGACCGGACCCAGGTGCTGCGGGACGGCACCATCAAGCCCGAGGGGATCGACCTCAACTACGTGACGCTGCAGCCGGCCGAGATCTTCTGGCGCATGCTGCAATACAGGGAGTTCGACGCGTCGGAGATGTCGCTGTCGAACTATACCACGCTGGTGAACGGCGGCAACGCGCCGTTCATCGCGATTCCGGCATTTCCCTCGCGCGTGTTCCGCCACGGCTACTTCTTCATCAACACCGACAAGGGCATCGAGGGCCCGAAGGACCTCAAGGGCAAGCGCGGCGGCGTGCCGGAATATTCGATGACGGCGGCGGTCTATATGCGCGGGCTCTTGGAGCACGAATACGGGGTGAAGCCTGCCGACGTCGAATGGGTGCAGGGCCGCGCCGACCGGCTCGGCCGCAAGCTCCCGCCTGGGATCAAGCTGACACAAGCGCCGGCCGGCACCGAGCTTGGCGACATGCTGGAACGCGGCGAGATCGATTTCATGATGACGGCGAACAATCCGCTGTCGTTCCGCCGCGGCTCCGGCAAGGTGAAGCGACTGTTTCCGAACTATGCGGAGCTGGAGAAGGACTATTTCCGGCGCACCAGGATCTATCCGATCATGCACACGGTGGTGATCCGCCGCGACGTCTACGAGCGCGATCCCTGGGTGGCGCTGAGCCTCTACAAGGCGCTCTGCCGGGCCAAGGACCTGTCCTACCGCATGTTGGAGGACGCGGGTTCACCGAAGGCCTCGCTCGCCTGGCTCCAGCCGTTGCTGGAAGAAGAGCAGGAGATCATCGGTCCGGACTGGTATCCCTACGGCATCGAGAAGAACCGCGAGACCATCGAAGCGCTGCTGCAATACACCCACGAGCACGGCTTGACCGACCGCCGCATCAAGCTCGACGAACTCTTTGCTCCAAGTACAATGCGGGACATCCCGCTCAGCGACGGTCAGTTGGTGTGACGCTGTAGCAAGAAGAGCCAGGGAGGCGTCCATGCGGTTTCGATCGGCGGTGGTGGCGCTGGGCGCTGCGTTGCTTGTACCCATGCATGGCGCCCGCGCCGAGGAAGCCTACCCGAGCCGCTCGATCCGCCTGATCGTGCCGTATGGGGCGGGCGGCGCGTCGGACGTGATGGCGCGCTATTTCGGCCAGAAGCTCGCCGAGCGGTGGAAGGCGACCGTCGTCATCGAGAACATGGCGGCCGCCGCCGGCACCATCGCCTACACCACCGTCGCGCGGGCGCCGGCCGACGGCTACACGCTGGTCTACGGGACCTCGTCGATCGCGGTGAACGCGGCGCTGCGCACCAAGTCGCCGTACGATCCGGTCAAGGACTTCCGGCCGATCTCGTCGCTCCTGGCGGTGCAGAACGTGCTGGTGGTGCCGATGTCGCTGCCCGTCAAGTCGGTGGCGGAGTTGGTCGCGCTCGCGAAGCAGAAGCCAGGCGCGCTCAACTACGTGTCGCTGGGGCCGGGCTCGTCGCCGCATCTGTCGATGGAGCTGTTCCGCTCGGCGGCGGGGATCACGGTGCAGCAGGTGCCGTACAAGCAGACCACGCAGGCCTATACCGACCTGATCGACGGGCGTGTGCAGCTCTGGCTCGCTTCGATGCCGAGCGCGCTGCCGTTCATCCAGTCGGGGAAAATCCGCGCGCTCGCGGTCGCCGGGCCGACGCGCTCGGTGGCGCTGCCGGATGTCCCGACCCTGGTCGAGTCGGGCGTGCAGGCGGAGACGACGTTCTGGCACGGCATTTTCGCCCCGGCGGCCGTCGCGCCTGACATCGCGGGAAAGCTCAACCGGGCGGTGCACGACATCGTTGCGCAGCCGGAAGCAAAGGCCTGGTACCTCAAGCTCGGCGCGGAATTGGGTGCGGGAACGCCGGAGCACCTCGCCGACGAGGTGCGCCGCGAGATGGAGAAGTGGACCGCGATCGCCAAGCAGATCGGGATTCAGAGCGATTGAGGCTGGCCCTCCGCACGCGCAACGCTATCTCCGTCATCCTGAGGTGGCCGCCGTAAGCGCGGTGACGCGCGTCTGCGACGCGCTATGGCGGCCCTCGAAGGATGCACGGCCGCGGTGTTGCAAAAGCAGGGCCGTCGTCCTTCGAGGGCCCGCCTACGGCGAGCCACCTCAGGATGACGGGTAGAGATTCGCGATCGCTGCTAGGGGTGCGACGCGTCGCCAAATCGCTCCTTCAACTCAGGCTCGAATTCCCCGTCGATCAGGACAAACGCCACCACCGCCGGTGCGTTCGACCGGTTACACCAGGCGTGGTTGGTGCCGCACTGCACGAGAATATCGCCGGCCTTGAGCACCACGTCCTGGTCGTCGAGCAGCATGGTGATCTCGCCCGCGAGCACGATCGCGTAGTCGATGGTCTCGGTGCGGTGCATGCGCGGATGGCGGCCGCCCTTGCCGAAGGTCGCCGCCTGCTCGTTGCCGAGCGCCGCGAAGGCCTTGCGCGCTTCCTCGACGCTCATGGTGCGGATCGCCTCGGTCTCGGGCGGGAAGTGGTTGATGCGCAGCACCGTCGCGTTCCTGGTCGGCAACTGGCGGCGCGGGCCGAGCGTCGTCTCGCCGGGCGTCGCATGGATCGCAGCCGGCGTGGCGTCGGTGCGCCAGATATCGGTCGACTGCCAGCCCGGCAGCAGGGGGTTGTGGTGCACGAACGGCGCCGGGCCGTCGGACACCACGACCGCGCGGCCGTCTTTGTCGTGTCCGGTGACGACGCGGCGGATGGAGCCGGCCATGCTTGTCCTCCTTCGTTATGACGGTTGCTTGCCGCCGATGACCAGCCGCCGCTCCAGCGGGAATAGCTGCCAGCCGAAGCGGTCGGCGACCAGGCCCCATAACCCCTTCGGGGCTTTCAGCATCACCACGATCGCGACCGCGCCGAGGATCAGCAGGTAGATCGCGCCGAGGTCGGCGAGCGTCTGCCGCAGCACGAAGAACACGAGGGTGCCGATGATCGGCCCCTCGATGCGGCCGATGCCGCCGATCACGGTGATGAAGATGACGAAGGCGGTCCAGTCGTTCACGGAAAACGCGGTGTCCGGCGAGATGCGGATCTTCTGCAGGAAGATGAGCGCACCGACCATGGCGGTGCCGAACGCCACCGCGACATAGACCAGGTATTTGACGCGCGCGACGTCGACGCCGTTCGAGCGTGCGCCGAGCTCGTTGTCGCGGATGGCAGTCAGCGCCAGGCCGTAGCGTGAGCGCAGGAGCATCACGATGGCGGCGAGGATGGCGACGGCGAGCGCCAGCGCAATCCAGTAGACCACGAACTCGCGCATCTGCCGCGTGCCGGCTATGGAGAGAATCACGGCGGCGGGTAGGCTCGTGCCGGAGCCGCCGTCGAGCGCCGAGACCTGCGCAGCGGAGAGCCGGAACACCTCCGCCATCACCCAGGTGCCGATCGCGAAGTAGTGCCCGCGCAGCCGGAACATCAAGAGCGCCACCGGCACCGAGATGATGGCCGCGGCGAAGCCGGCGATCGGGATCGCGACCAGCGGATGCACGCCCGCGAGCATCGCCAGCGCGAACAGGACATAGGCGCCGAGGCCCACATAAGCGTGCTGCCCGACCGAGACGAGGCCGGCATAGCCGGCGAGCAGGTTCCACAGGCTCGCGAGTGCCACGTAAGCGTAGATCTCGGAAAGGAGCCGCAGGCTGGCGCGGTCCGCCCACCACGGCGCGGCGGCGAGCGCGATCACCGCGCCCGACACGATGGCGAGGCCGATGCGGCTTGCCCGGTTCGAATGCTCGACGCGGATTGATGTTGCGTCGCTCATGGGCCTACCCTTGCACCTTGGGGAACAGGCCCTGCGGGCGCAGCGCCAGCACGATCAGGAAGGCGATGTGGCCGGCGAGCAGGTTCCAGCCCGGATCGAGCTTGGCGCCGATCGCCTGCGCGACGCCGATGATGACGCCGCCGGCGAGCGTGCCCCACAGGCTGCCGAGCCCGCCGATAATGACCGCCTCGAAGCCGAAGATCAGCCGCGCCGGTCCGATCGAGGGATCGAAATTGGCGCGCACCGCCAGCAATACGCCGGCCAGCGCGACGACCGCGAGCGACAGCGCCATCGCCAGCGCGAAAACGTGCGCGTTGTTCAAGCCCATCAGTTGCGCCACCGGCTGGTCGTCGGAGGTGGCGCGGAAGGCGCGGCCGAGCGCGGTGCGGTAGAACAGCCATTGCAGGCCGGCGATGACCGCGACCGCGAGCGCGAACTGAAGGAGCGGCAGCACCCCGACGGCGAGCCCGCCGCCGATCTGGATGCTGGCGATCTCGATATCGCCGGCGTTGAGCTTGCGACTGTCGGCGGTGAAGAATTGCAAGAGCGCGTTCTGGATGATGACCGACAGGCCGAACGTCACCAGCAGCGGCGGCAACAGGTCGTCGCCGAGCGTGCGGTTGAGCAGCACGCGCTGAAGGATGTAGCCGAGCGCCGCCATCACCGGCACCACGATCACCAGCGAGGTAAGAGGATTGATGCCGAGCGTCTCCACCGTCACCAGCGCCACATAGGCCGCCAGGACGATGAGATCGCCATGCGCGATGTTGACCAGCCGCATGACGCCGAAGATCAGCGACAGCCCGGCCGCGAACATGGCGTAGAGGCCGCCCAGCAGCACGCCTTGCAGGATGGTGTTCAGCCATTCCACGTCACACCCCGTCCTCTCCGTCGTCATGCCCGGCTTTATGCCGGGCATCCACGTCGTGGTTACGAGGAGGGCGTGGATGGCCGGGACAAGCGCGGCCATGACGAACGAGAGAATTCCGCTCCATCCTTTACACCCCGAAATACGCGGCGGCGATTTTCTCGCGGGTCATCGCCCGTGCTTCGCCCGAAAGCGCGACGCGACCTTCCTGCAGGCAATACACATGGTTTGCGACCTTGAGCGCCTGCACGATGTCCTGCTCGACGATCACGACCGAGATGCCTTCGGCAACGATTGCGGGCAGGCGGGCGTAGATGTCGCGGATCACGATCGGCGCGAGGCCGAGGCTGATCTCGTCGCAGAGGAGGAGGCGCGGATTGGACATCAGCGCGCGGCCGATGGCGACCATCTGCTGCTGGCCGCCGGAAAGCGACGTGGATGGTTGCCGCGCGCGCTCGGCGAGGATCGGAAACAGGTCGTAGACGCGCTTAAGCGTCCAGGGCCCGGGACGGCCGAGCTGCCCGCCCACCAGCAAGTTTTCTTCAACGCTGAGCGAGGGAAACAGCCGCCGGCCTTCCGGCACCAGCGCGATCCCGCGCGCCACCACCACATGCGCGGGAAGACCGCCAATCGGCGCGCGGTCGAACACGATGGCATCGCCACGCGCCGGCATGGCGCCCGCGATGCACTTGAGCAGCGTCGATTTGCCCGCGCCGTTGGCGCCGATCACCGCCACCACTTCGCCCTGGGAAACACCGATGGAGATGCCGAACAACGCCTGGAAGTCGCCGTAGTGGGCGTCGAGCGCGCGCACTTCCAAAAGGTGATCAGGCATCGGCCTCGATCCCCAAATCTTCCATGCCCATATAGATTTCCGCGACCTGCGGCCGCCGGATCACCTCGGCCGGCGCACCTTCGGCGATCAGCGCGCCGCCATGCAGCACCACCAGCCGGTCGACAGCGGCGATCAGCGCATGCACGACGTGCTCGATCCAGATGATCGACACGCCGGACGCGCGCACCTCCTTGACCAGCGCCACCAACGCCGCCGTCTCGTGCTCGATCAGCCCGCCCGCGACTTCGTCGAGCAGCAGCACGCGCGGCGACGTCGCGAGCGCCCGCGCCAGCTCGAGCCGCTTGCGGTCGAGGAGCGTGAGGCTGCCGGCCTGGCGGTTCGCCCTGTCCGCAAGGCCGCATTGTTCCAGTAGCGCTGCGCAGCGGGCATAGACGTCGCGTTCGCGCTTGCCGCCGCCGAAGGCCGCGGCCACGACGAGATTCTCGAACACGGTCATGCCGCCGAACGGCTGCGGGATCTGGAACGAGCGCGCGATCCCCATGCGGCAGCGCCGCTCCGGCGTCGTGCGCGTGATGTCGGCCCCGTCGAAGAACACCTGGCCGGCGTCGGGCGGCACGGTGCCGGTCATGATGCCGAACAGCGTGGTCTTGCCGGCGCCGTTCGGGCCGATGATGCCGAGCGCCTCGCCTTGCGCGAGCGCGAGGTCGATGCCGTCGGCGATCACGACGGCGCCGAAGCGTTTTGAGATTTTCGAGAGGGTGAGGATGGACGAGGTCATTTCGTTTACTCGCGCACCGCTCTCTCGCCGTCATCCTGAGGTGCGAGCGTAAGCGAGCCTCGAAGGATGCACGGCCACCGACTCGCGGCAATGGACGGGCCGTCGCCCTTCGAGGGCCGCCTGCGGCGGCCACCTCAGGGTGACGGATAGAGAATAAGCGTGCGCGGAAAGTTACGACAGCAGTTCCAGCTTGCCGCCGACCGGAATGTCCGGCGCCGGCCGGTTGGCGGTGATCACCAGCTCGAAACGGTCGCCCTTGCGCTGCCACTGGCCGGCGACCAGCGGCGTCTTGGTGACGTTCTTCACCGGCCTGCCGGTCCACTGCACATGCCCGACGATCGAGTTGTAGTTGGTGGCGATGATCGAATCCAGGATCGCCTTCGGCTCCGGCGCCTTGGCGCGTTTGAGCACGTCGATCGCGACTTCAAACAGCGCATGCTGGAAGCCAATCGGCTGCGACCACGGCCGCTTGGTGGCCTTCACGTAGGCCTCGGCGAGATCGCCCGCGCTCTGCCCGGTGAGGCCGGACTTGAACGGATGGTTCGGCGTCCACCACACTTCGGTGGTGAGGCCGTTGCCGCGCGCGCCGAGCGAATTGATCACCGACGGGAACAACAGGGCCTTGCCGATGGTCACGATCTTCGGCCGGAAGCCCTGCTGCGCCGCCTGCGACCAGAAGGTCGCGAAGTCGGGCGGGATCATGTTGCCGGTGACGATCTCCGCATTCGCCGCCTTGAACGCCGCGATCTGCGCGGAAAAGTCGTTGTTCATTACCTGGTAGCGGCCCGGGTCGATCAGCTTGTAGCCGGCGGCCGCAAGCGCGGGCGGCAGGCCGAGCTTCGGATCGCCCCAGGCATTGCCGTCGGCATCGTTGGGGAAGAGGCCGGCGACGACCTTGTTGGTCGGCGCGCCGTCCCACAGCGCGAGGAACGCGGCGATCACGTCCTCCAGCCCCCAGAAGAACAGGTAGGTCCAGGTGAAGCCCTTCTTCGGGTCGCCCTTGCGGCCGAAGAAATAAGGCTGCCACGGGCAGTTGGTGCAGACGCAGGGGACCTCGTTGACCTCGGCCTGGTCGGAGACCGGATTGGTGGTGTCGGGCGTGCCGGCGGCTATCAGGAGATCGACCTTGTCGCTCAGGATCAGTTCGGATGCGACTTCGGCGGCGCGGCTGCCAGTCGACTGGCTGTCCTTCGAGACGATCTGCACCTGATAGTCGCGGCCGCCGATCTGGATACCCTTCTTCAGAAGGGCGCGCACCTGATCGATGATGAAATTGTCGGCCTCGCCGAAGCCGGCGAGCGGCCCGGTACGCGGACTGACGTGACCGATCTTGATGACGGGCCCCTGGCCGCGGGCGGCGCCCGGGCCAAGCAGGGCAGGGGCGGCAATTGCGGCGGCGCCACCCTTCACCAGCGTGCGGCGATTGATGCCGTGTCGTGTCGAGCCCATGTTCTCCCCCTGAAGCTCCCCTCCCTAACCCTCCCCCGCAAGCGCGGGAGGGAAGGGTTCAGGGATTTTCGCGGGCTTTCCCGCGGTTCCGGGAAAGCTTACCCGCCGCGCGGCGATCCGCAACGGCCGTCAATCAGACATTGTAAGTGGCTGAAATCTTGCTGCGTTTCGGTGGCGGCCCCCCTATAATGCCACGAGCTAACAGTGGAGGAATGCCATGTCGCTGACCATGTTGGACAAACAGCCGGTCAAGGCGGAAAAGACGGCCTGGCCGCCGGAGATCGCGGCCGAGTTCGAGCGCGAAAAGCAGAACCCCAACGGCTGCGTCGGCCAGCGGCTGCTATCGGAGACCGATCGCGTGCGGGTCTGGGAGATCCGGCTCAAGCCCGGCCAGCGTTTCGGCTTTCACCGCCATGTGCTCGACTATTTCTGGTCGGTGCTGACCGACGGCAAGGCGCGCGCCTATGTGAGCGACGGCTCGATGGTGGAGCACACCTATAAAGCCGGCGAGACGCGGCATGAGAGCCACGGTGCGGGCCACTTCAAGGTGCACGACCTCGCCAATATCGGCGACAGCGACCTCAACTTCATTACGGTCGAGTTCCTCGACAGCGCCAACAAGCCGCTGCCGGTGCCGGACTCGGTGCGCGTCAAGTAAGCCTGCCTGCTGCAACCGGCGCAGCCGCGACGCTGCGCCGGCAATAAAAATACGCGTCGTAGCGCAGCCATCCGGGGGGAATGGTGGACATTCCATACGACCTGATTGTCAACGCGCTGGTCGCAGGCCTGCTGCTCGGCGCGTTCTATGCGGCGGTGACGGTCGGGGTCTCGATCTCGTTCGGCATCCTCGACATCGTCAACATCGCGCATCCCGGCTTCATCATCCTCGGCTCCTATCTCGCCTACATCATCAATGCGCGGCTCGGGCTCGATCCGATCGTGGCCAGCCTGCTGATGCTGCCGGTGTTCTATGCGCTCGGCGCCCTGGTCTATCAGGTCTACTACCAGTCGTTCGAAAAGCGCGGGCAGGATGCGCTGCGCGGCCTGGCGTTCTTCTTCGGGCTCCTGTTCGTCACCGAGATCGTGCTGGTGCTGGTGTTCGGCGTCGACTACCGCTACGTGCACGCGTCCTACATCGGCCCGAGCTGGAACATCGGCATCGTCGACCTGCCGCTGCGCATGCTGGTGCCGTGCCTGGTCGCGCTCGCGCTGGTCGCGGCGCTGCAGGTCTTCCTCACCAAGACCTTCATCGGCCGTGCCATCATGGGCGTGGCGCAGGATCAGCTCGCCTTGCAGCTGATGGCGGCGTCGCCGACGCGCATCAAGCGCACGGCGTTCGCGATCTCGATCGCCACCTGTGCCATCGCCGGCGCTTTGCTCATCATCATCCAGCCGGTCGAGCCCTCGGTCGGCCGGGAATATATCGGGCGGGTGTTTGCGATCTGCGTGCTCGGCGGGCTCGGCAGTCTTCCCGGCACGCTGATCGGCGCGATGATGCTCGGCATCCTCGAGAGCTTCACGTCGACCTTCTACGGGCCATCCTGGGCGCCGGCGGTCGCGTTCGGCGTGCTGCTGTTGGTTCTGGCATTCAGGCCGTCCGGCCTGTTCGGACGATAGGACGGCGGCCCGTGAAATCATCGACATTCGCCTTGGTCTGCGTCGTGGTCGCTGCGCTCGTCTTTGCGGCATTGCGCTGGTACGGCAACGAATACCTGTTCTTCGCCGGCTATGTGGTGTTGCAGTTCATCGTGCTGGCAACCGCCTGGAACATCCTCGGCGGCTACACCGGCTACGTGAACTTCGGATCAGCGGCGTTCTTCGCGGTCGGCGCCTATTCGTCGATCTTCTTCCACAAGACCTTTCCGCTGCCGATCCCGGTGCTGATCGTGATCGGCGGGGTCTTCGCCGGCCTGGTCGGCCTCGGCATGGGCTATCTGACGTTGCGGCTGCGCGGCGCCTTCTTCGCCATCGGCACGCTGGCGCTCGCAGTCGTCTTACAGACCATCATCACCAACTGGACCTATCTCGGCGGCTCGCGCGGCGCCTATGTCATCCGGCCGGACGAAATCGCGTTGGTCGGGCCGTATGTGCAATATCTGTTTCTCCTGATGCTGGGGTTGGCGGTGATCGCGATCATGGTCGCGCGCGGCATCGAGCACTCGCAGCTCGGCTACGGCTTCGCGACGATCCGCGACGACGAGCTGGCCGCCGAAGCCTCCGGCGTGCCCACCCTAAAGCTCAAGCTGATCGCCACGACGATCTCCGGCGCGTTGATGGGCATGGCCGGCGCGCCGTTCCCGTATTATCTCGGCTATGTGCAGCCGGGCACGGTGTTCGGTCTCGAATATGCGGTGAACTCGATCGCGATGCCGATGATCGGCGGCACTACGAGCTGGGTCGGCCCGCTGATCGGGGCGATCCTGCTGGCGTCGTTGCAGCAATGGGCGACGGTGAAGTTCTCCTCGGAGCTCGGCGTGCTGTTCGTCGGCGTGCTGCTGGTCGTGTTCGTGGTGCTGGCGCCCAAGGGCATCGTGGGCCTGGTCGAAGGCTGGCGGCGAGGGAAGGTTTGAGAATGACCGCGCCGCTGCTCGAAATCTCAGGTCTCGGCAAGCGCTTCGGCGGCTTTGTCGCGCTCGACGGGATCGATCTTGCGGTCGCCGAGGGCGAGCGCGTCGGATTGATCGGCCCGAACGGCTCCGGCAAGTCGACGCTCGTCAACTGCATCTGCGGCACCCTCACCAATGAAGTCGGCAGCGTCCGCTTCGCCGGTGAATCCATGAGCGGCCTGCAGGCGCACCAGCGCACCCATCGCGGCCTGGCGCGCAGCTTCCAGCTGCCGCGGCCGTTTACGAGCCTGACCGTCGCCGGCAATCTGCGGGTGCCGCTGGTCTATACCGTCAACGCGCGGCGCGGCACGCATCTCTCCAACGCGGAGATGGACGCGCGCTGTGCGGAGCTCCTCCAGCTTGTCGGCCTGGCCGAGAAGGCGGACCATTTCTCGCGCGACCTCACGCAGGTCGAGATGCGCAAGCTCGAGCTGGCGCGGGCGATGGCGGCGGAGCCAAAACTCCTGATCGCCGACGAAGCCATGGCCGGGCTGTCGCAGGCCGAGGTCGCTGACATCGTCGCGCTGCTGATCGACCTCAACAAGCGCGGCATCACCATCATCCTGATCGAGCACATCATGCGCGCGGTGATGAGCTTCTCGCAGCGGCTGGTGGTGCTGGTGTCGGGCAAGAAGATCGCCGACGGCAAGCCCGACGTCGTGATCGCCAACCCCGAGGTGGAGAGGGCGTATCTTGGCCAGTAGCCTGACCATCGAGAACGTCGACGCCGCCTACGGCTCGGTGCGCGTGCTCGAGGGCGTCTCGATGACCGTCAACGCCGGCGAGACCGTGGTGCTGCTCGGCACCAATGGCAACGGCAAGTCGACGCTGATGAAATGCGTGATGGGGATCGTGCGGCCGAAGAGCGGCCGCATCGTCGTCGAGATCGACGGCGAGAAGCACGATCTCGCCGGCATGGCGACCGAGCAGATCGTCGATCTCGGCATCGCGCTGGTGCCGGAGGGGAGGCGGCTGTTCCCGCGGCTGACGGTCGAGGAGAACCTCTTGCTCGGCGCGTTCCGCCGCAAGGCGCGCGCCGAGATCAACACCAATCTCGCGTTCTGCTTCGAATGCTTCCCGCGGCTCGCCGAGCGAAAATCGCAGCTCGCCGGCTCGATGAGCGGCGGCGAGCAGCAGATGCTCGCGCTTGCGCGCGCGCTGATGCTGGCGCCGCGGCTCCTTCTGATCGACGAGCCGTCGGTCGGGCTGGCGCCGGTGCTGGTGAGCCGCACCATCGAGAAGATCAAGGAGCTCAAGGACCGGTACAAGCTCACGGTGCTGATGGCGGAGCAGAACTTCCCGCAGGCGCTGCGCATCGCCGACCGCGGCTATGTGATCGTGCATGGCCAGATCGCATTCGAGGGCCGCTCGGTCGATGAGCTCAACAACAACGATCTGATCAAGAGGTTTTATCTCGGGCTATAACAAATCTCTCCATCGTCATTCCGGAAGCTGCGAAGCAGCTGTCCGGAATCCATGGTTCCGAGAGATGGATTCCAGGCGCCGGCCATCCATGGATGGCCGGCCCCGGAATGACAAAGAGAGGGAAGAGGGAAGACGCCGATGAAGCGTTCGATAACAACAATTCTGCTTTTGCTGGCCGCTGCCGTTGCGTTCGCCGGTGCGGCGCCGGCCCAACAATATCCCAGCAAGCCGGTGCGCCTGGTGGTCGGCTTCGCCGCCGGCAGCGGCCCCGATATCATCGCGCGCGCCGTCGGCGCGCAGCTCGGTAGCGACCTCGGGCATAATTTCTTTGTCGAGAACCGTCTGGGCGCCAACGGCACGATCGCGGCGAAGGCGGTCGCGGATGCAGCGCCCGACGGCTATACGCTGCTCTACACCAGCTCCGGGTTCGCGACCACGCCGTACATCTATCGGAAGGCCGCGTTCGACGTGCTGCGCGATTTCACGCCTATCGCAACCGGCGGGATCCTCGACGGCTACGTGCTGGTGGTCAATCCAGCGTTGCCGATCAAGTCGGTGCCCGACCTGATTGCCTATGCCAAGGCCAACCGCGTGCTCTACGGCTCGCCCGGCGTCGGCAATCTGCTTCACATCGTGACGGAGCTGTTCAACCTCAGGGCCGGCATCAAGCTGGAGCATGTGCCGTATCGCGGCGCGTCGGATGTCATCAACGCCTTGTTGCAGGGTAGCATTCAGGTCGCATTCCTGACGCCGGCAACCACCGTCGCGCTGATCCAGGAAGGCAAGCTGCGCGCGATCGGGTTCAATGGCCGCAGGCCGTTTCCCGAACTGCCGGACGTGCCCCTGGTCAGCGCGTCGGTGCCCTCCAATCCCCCGTCGAGCACGTGGGGCATCTTCTTCGCGCCGGCAAAAACGCCCACGCCGATCGTGGACAAGCTCAACGGCGCGATCCGGCATGCGTTGACGGTGCCGGCGGTCTCCAATGTGGTCGAGAAATCGGGCTACATTCCCGACGGGCGGACCGCCGCGCAGACGGCGGCATTCTTCCGCCAGGAAGTCGCGAATATGGGCGAGGCGGTGAAGGCCGCCGGTATCGAACCGAACTGATCTTCAAAGAAAAAGGTGCAACCCATGCCTTATGCAAATGTCGGCGGCGTCGCCCTCAACTACGAAATCCTCGGTCCCGGTTCCGGTCCGGCGATGGCGCTTTCGCCCGGCGGGCGCAATCCATATCAGCACATCATGCCGATCGCCAAGGAGATGGCGGCGAACGGCTATCGCGTGCTGCTGCACGACCGGCGCAATTGCGGCGCGTCGGACGTGTCGTTTGATGCGACGCGCTCGGAATACGAGGTGTGGGCCGACGATCTCGACGAACTGCTCAGGCAGTTCGACATGGCGCCGGCGATCATCGGCGGCAGCTCGTCGGGGGCACGGCTCGCGCTGACCTTTGCGCTGCGCCACCCGAAGTCGCTGCGCGCGCTGATCCTGTGGCGCGTCACCGGCGGCGGCTTCGCGGTGAAGCGGCTCGCCGAGCGTTACTACGACCAGTATGTGCGCCTGGCGGGCGAGGGCGGCATGGCGGCGGTCTGCGCCGAGGAGCATTTCGCCGAGCTGATCCGCAAGCGGCCGGTGAACCGCGACAAGCTGATGGCCTATGATCCCAACGAGTTCATCCGGATCATGCGGGCCTGGCGCGCGCCGTTCGTCGCCGGCGCGGAGCTGCCGCTGATCGGCACCAGCGAGAGCGACTTGCGCTCGATCCGCGTGCCGACCTGCATCATCCCGGGCAATGATCTTACCCACGACAGCAAGACCGGCGAGCACGCCGCTCGGCTCATGCCGGATTGCGAGGTAGCGAGCCTCGGGCTCGTGGATCAGGACGTCGACATCGTTCCGGCCGAGGAATGGTACAAGATGGCCGACAAGATCGCGGCGATCTTTGCCGATTTCCTGGCGCGCAAGCTGCGGCAGAAAGTAGCCGTGTAGGGTGGGTTGAGCGGAAGCGAAACCCACCGGCTGAATGTGCCGCAAGTTCTGCGGTGGGTTACGGCGCTGTGCGCCTAACCCACCCTACGGAACGCTGAAACGCAAAGTGCCGCAAGTGGCGACGGTGTAGCCGTGTAGGGTGGGTTAGCGCCCTGAGAGCGTTCGCGTTCATTCTCGACGGCCGATGGGCGCGTAACCCACCAAGAGCTTTGCGGCACGTTTAGATGGTGGGTTACGCGCCCATCACCCGTCGGAGATAAGCGTCAACGTTCTTGCGGGCGCTAACCCACCCTACAGTTTTGGCGCGCGGAACAAGAAAAAGCGCCGCGCGGCCTCCCGCGCGGCGCCGATCCGAACCCGGCGTCGGATCTTTATGCTCTCGCCTTTTCGTAGGGGTAGATCACGCTGCCCGCGGCATAGTCGGACGGATCGACCACGACCTGGTTTTCGATTCCCTTGAACTGGGAGGGATCGTTGTTCTTGATGCCGCGGAACTGAACCTGCAGTACCCGCGACTCCGCCCACTCGCCGTCCTTGCCGAACCTGATGTCGCCGTACACCGTCTTAAACGTGTTCTTGCGGATGTACTCGCCGAGCGCGGCGTCGTTGAGGCCCTTGGTGGCCGTGATCGCCTGCTCCAGCACTTGGTACTGGGCGTAGGCCGGCGGCGCCATGTAGTAGCCGAACGGGTCGATGCCTTCGGCGGGCGCGCGCTTCTGGTACTGGGCCAGCATCTCGTTGATGCCGGGGTAGTTCATCTTCGGCACCGGCAGCCAGAAGTCGTAGTTGACCCAGCCGTTCAGCAGCGGGCCGAGCTGCGCCTTGATCGAGGTGTTCTGCGGGCCGACCATGGCGCCGCCGATCATCTTCGGACGGAAATTGATCTCGTTGACGGCGCGGACGATGCCGACCGAATCCGGCGGGTAGGAGCAGACGACCACGAGATCCGGATTGGTGGCCGCGATCGCGCGCACGATCGGCGCGTAATCGGTGGTGTTGGGCGGATAGCGTCGATCGTAGACGATCTTTAGGCCGGCTTTCTTGGCGTTCTCGCGCGCCCCGTCCGCGGCGTTGAGCGAGAACTCGGCATCCGCCGCGACGATGGCAACGGTGGTGGGCCGCGGATTCTGCTTCATCGCCAGATCGATGAAACCCTTGGTGAAGGACGGCTTCGGGTCCGGACCGGACGGGATGATCACGAAATAGTTCGGATAGTGGAACTCCGAATTGACGCCCAGCCCGAGCAGGCCGATGAGCAGCTTCTTGCGCTGCATGGCGATCGGCAGCGTCGGCGCCAGCGGCACCGTGGCGTAACCGCCCATGATCAGATCGACTTTCTCGACATCGAGCAGCTGGGTGTAGATGCCGGGGATGGTCGAGGGATTGCTCTGGTCGTCGCGGAAGATCACCTGCACCTTGCGGCCGAGCAATCCGCCGCGCGCATTGACGTCCTCTTCCCAAAGCTTGATTGCGAGGAGCGACGACTTGCCGTTCGGCCCAAGGCCGCCGGTCATCGCCATGCTGGAGCCGATCTTGATCGGGGCGGTCTGCCCGATCACCGTCGTTGAGAATGCCGGAGCCGCCAAGGCGGCGAGGCCGAGCTTGCCGGCGGTGCGGCGCGTCATCAGTCGCTTCATACGGAGCATCCTCCCTGGACCTGAACTGGTTTCTTGCGAGTTTAGGATGTTTCGGGAGGCCGGGAAAAGCCCCGAATTAAGTCATCGGGCCATGCGCAGCACCGCCTCGATCATCGCGTTCGGATCGGCGACGCCCTTGCCGGCGATGTCGTGGGCGCTGCCGTGCGCGACCGACGAGAACAGGATCGGCGTGCCGATCGCGAGCGCGGCGGCGGCGTGCTCGGCCATGACCTTGGCGGCGATGTGGCCCTGGTCGTGCAGCATCACGACGAACGCGTCGTATCCTTGCATGTGAAACATCGTATCGGCGCCGAACGGGCCGGCGATGCTCAGGCCCTGCGCCACCGCGGCGTCGATCGCGGGCTTGATGATATCGATTTCCTCGCGTCCGAACAGCCCGCCTTCGCCGGCATGGGGGTTGAGGCCGCTGACGGCGATGCGCGGCGCGGCGATGCCCATCCGCTGCAACGTGCGCGCGGTTTCGCCGATGACCTTGCTCACGCGCTCGCGCGTGATCGCATCGAGCGCCTGCCGCACGCTCTGGTGCAGGGTCGCGTGCGCGATCTTCGTGTCGCCGAAGCACAGCATCATGAAGACGTCGTCCGCGGGCGTGCCGGTCTCGCGCGCTACAAACGACGGGTGGCCGTCGAATGGAATGCCGGCCATCGCGATCGAGGTCTCGTTCTGCGGGGCGGCGACGACGGCCGCGACCTTGCCTGCCAGCGCCGCCTTCACGGCCGCTCCGCAGAACGCGATCGACGCCCGCCCGGCGGCGGCGCTGGTCGCCCCGATCGGGATGGCCTCGCCTTGCGGGCAGTCGAGCACGGGGATCTTGTCGCCGGCGGCGCCGGCGTCTTCGACCCGGGCTACCGGACAGAGCTCCACGTTGAGGCCGCAGGCCTCGGCGTGGCGGCGCAGGATGGCGGCGTCGCTCACCAGGACCGGACGGCAGGCCGCCCGCACCGCCGGATCAAGCGCCGCTTTCAGGCTGATCTCGGGCCCGATGCCGGCGGGGTCGCCGGTCGCGATCGCGATGAGCGGTTTGTCGGATGCCATGGCGTATTCTATGGTCCTGGTTCGGAGGGCGCCAACGGCGCGTCAAAGGCACGAATAGAGAGCAGGGCGCGCTTGAACAAGACCGGTTCTCCTCCGCTCGAGGCCTTCACGCCCGCCGAGCGCCGCCTGATTGCGCGGCTGCGCACGCCCGAGGCCGTGCAGGGCTATCTCAACCGGTTGCCCTACAATGCCGAGCGGCGCGGCGACACGCTGCGGAGCTTCCGCCAGGTGGTCCGGCACAAGACCGCGCACTGCCTCGAAGCGGCACTTTTCGCCGCCTGCGTGCTCGAGCAGCACGGCCATCCGCCGCTGCTCTTGACCTTCGAGTCGGTCGACTATCTCGACCACGTGCTGTTTCTCTACCGGCGCGACGGGCGCTGGGGCACGGTGGCGCGCTCGCGCGATCCCGGGCTGCACGGGCGCAAGCCGGTATTCAAGACGCTTCGCGCGCTCACCATGAGCTATTTCGACGAGTACGTCGATCCGACCGGCTGCATCGAAGGCTTCGGATCGTACGACCTGCGCGAGCTCGGCGAATACGACTGGCGCTTTGCGCGGCGGAATATGTGGGTGGTCGAAAGAACGCTGGTCGACGTGCCGCACACCCGAATCAAATTTTCGCAGCGATACGTCGACGGCGTGCGCGCGCGCTATCTCGCGTATCGCGACAGATACGGCAAGAAGCCGCTGTTCTATCCGGGCCGCCGCAAGGTCTGGACGCCGATCCCGAAGGAATTCTTGTAAAACCGCAGTTCTCTCGTGTGTCGGACGCGTTGCAGCGCGAGCTCTTGCGAAGCGGTGCGCTGCGCCCGGAGACGCAAGGCGGCTCTATTCCCAAGGCATCAATGAGGCATGGATCACGTCCGGTACGCCCTTGCCGCCGACCGAGCGGATGGCGAGGTCGACGTCCTTCAAGCCGAAGCGATGCGTGGTGATCTTCTCCAGCGGGAAGCGCTTGGAGGCGATCTGCTCAAGCGCCAGCTCGCAGGCCTTGAAGCTGTGGCCGCGCGCGCTCTTCATGGTGATGAACTTCACCGTGAATTTCTCCAGCGGGAAATTCGGGAACTGCGCCATCTCGCCTTGCGCGACGATGATGCCGGCCTTGCGCTTGAGCGCCTCGATGCCGAGCAGGATCGGGATCGTGCCGGCACCTGCCGTGCAATCGAGAGAAACATCGACGCCCTTGCCGCCGGTGATCTCCATGATGCGGGCGAGGGGATCTTCCTTGGTGACGTCGATCACGTAATCGGCGCCGAGCTCCTTGGCGACCTTGAGGCGCGCGCCGTCCTTGGCGGTGCCGGTGACGATGATGAGCGACGCGCCGGCCTGCTTGCAGATCACGGTCTGCGAGAGGCCCTGCTGGCCGGGTCCCTGGATCAGCACCGTCGAGTTGTAGCCGACCTGGCCGTCGAACAGCGACCACTCGACGCCGTTCGCCATCGGCGTGACGAGGCCGGCGAGCTCGGGCGTCACGCCCTTCGGCACATGATGGATCACCGAATTCCACGGCAGGTAGACATATTGCGAGAATCCGCCCCACAGGTGCGGCGGCTTTTCGTCCGAGGTGTAGCCATAGCGGATCGCGTCCGGATTGGTGCGCCAGTTGGTGTTCTCGCAGTGGCGATACTGGCCGAGGTGGCACCACTCGCACTTGCCGCAGCTCACATAGTGCTCGACGAAGACGAGGTCGCCTTCCTTGAAGCCCTTGCGCTGGGTGAATTCGCGGCCGGCCTTGGCGATATAGCCGATGTTCTCGTGGCCCATGATGGTGGGCTTGTTGTTCGGCGGCTCCTGGTAGAGGCGCACGTCGGTGCCGCAGATGCCGGCGACTTCCATTTTCATCAGGGCTGCGTCGGCCGGCACGTCCGGCATGGGGTATTCGCGGATCTCGGTCTTGCCCGGGCCGACCCGGACCGCCGCCAGCACTTTCTCGGCCACTGAAGAAGTCTCCGTTTCTTGTTGAAATCCGCGGGCACCATAGGTCCGGACGGCCCCGCGTCAAGCCTTGTAGGTCGGGTTAGCGCGGCCGGAGCGCCCCATGTGTCGGGGAATCGGCGCTCCGCGCGTAACCCGACGCGGGCCCATGTCGGGTTACGCGCGGATTGCAAGCCGTCTATATAAAGGTACACCCGAGGCCGCGCTAACCCGACCTACAACGCCGCGACGAGGACGATGAGCGACTATTACACCGCATTGAGGGCCTGGCAGAGCGGCCGCAACGAGGCCGGCGACGCGGGTGGCATGCCTGAAGGGTTCCGGATCAGGCCGGCCCTGAAGCGCAGCCCCGAGCATGTCGCCGCGCTCGAGCAGGTGCGCAACTGGACGCGCTCCCGCTTCAAGCTGCCCGAGGATGCCTCGGTGATGGCGGTCGAGGTCGCCTGCAAGCTGCCGGGCTGCCCGCCGCTCGAGACGGTGGTCGCGTTCTGGACCGACGACGGCCAGCGCCACCAGTTCAAGGTGTTCAAGCGCGTGGAGGAGGTGGCCGAGGACGACATCCCGCCGGCCTGGCTCAAGAGCGCGCTGATGGTGGCCGAGGACGCCGATCTCGACTGCTGTTGACACCCTTCGCCGTGTCCGCTTGATGGACGCGACAACCACGTGGAGCGAAGCGTCCCATGGCCGGCCTCAAGCTGAAGACCGCAACCCGCACGCAAGGCAACAACAAGCCGCTCAAGGACGGCGCGGTGAAGCCGAAGACCTTCGAGTTCGCGTTCGAGGAGGTCGATCCGATCATCGCCGCGTTCCGGCGCATGGTGCGCGGCAACGAGTTCGACATCTGCGAGATGGCGATCACGACCTATATCTGCGCCAAGGAACACGGCAAGCCGATGACGGCGGTGCCGGTCTTCATCGTGCGCGCGTTCCACCACGGTGCGATCCTCGCCAACACCAAGGTGGTGCGTTCGCCGAAGGACCTCGAAGGCAAGAAGGTCGGCGTCAACCGCGGCTACACTGTCACCACCGGCGTGTGGGCGCGCGGCATCCTCCAGGATGAGCACGGCGTCGATCTATCCAAGATCACCTGGGTGCTGTCGGGCGACGAGCACGTCGCCGAATACAAGGCGCCGGGCAACGTGGTGCCGATCGAGAAGGGCAAGGACATGGCCGAAATGCTCGCCTCTGGCGAGCTTGCCGCCGCCATCGGCATCGAGTCGAAGTCGCCCGACGTCGCGCCGCTGATCCCCAACGCGCAGGAAGCGGGCCTCAAGGCGCTGCGCGACCGCGGCCACTATCCGATCAATCATTGCATCGTGATCAAGGACGAGCTGCTCGCGAAATATCCCGACCTTGCGGTCGACGTCTTCAACACCTTCGCGGAGTCGAAGCGCCAATATCTCGCCAAGCTGAAGGCCGGCCAGATCGAAAATCCGACCGCGGTCGACAAGCTGCATCAGCAGGTGATGGCGATCACCGGCGATCCCTTGCCGTATGGCGTGGCGCCGAACCGCAAGGTGATCGAGGAGCTGCTGCGCCACGCCACCACGCAAGGCATCATCACCATCCCGGTCGCGGTCGACGATCTGTTCACGCCCTCGACGCGCGGGCTGGTGGCGTAGCGCGCGTCATGCCGGACACCGTCCCCACCCACCGCCTGACCGAGGAGGCGAGCCTGAAGATGCTTCAGGCCGGCGTCGCCAAGGCGAACGCGCTCGGCTGCAAGGTCTCGATCGCGGTGGTGGACGCGAGCTGCCGGATGATCGCGTTCCTGATGATGGACGGCGCGCGGCATTTCTCGATCATCACCACGCAACGCAAGGCGATCACCTCGGCGTCGCAGCGCATGCCGACCGGCTACGCGCCGGAGGAGAACGCCCTCAGCATGTCGGTGCGCATGGGCGACTTCACCAATGTGCCCGGCGGGTTCCCGATCGAGGTCGGCGGGGAGGTGATCGGCGCGGTCGCCGCCGGCGGCGCCAAGATCGAGCAGGACGTCGAGGTCGCGAAAGCGGCACTGGCGGCGCTCGCCGACGCCCGCCAGTTCTGAGATTCTCTCCGTTCGTCCCCGCGGAAGCGGGGACCCAGAAACCAACAAAGCCTGGATGCCCGCTTGCGCGGGCATGAGCGGAGAGGGAATGTCTGCGGCGCCTGAGACGCTTGCTCTCGTAGCTGAAGCATCGGATGCTTACGCCGGCATCACAGCGGGAGTGACCGCATGACCAGACTGCATGCGCCTTTGTTCGCTATCGCGGGTTCCGTGCTCGCGCTCGTGGCTCCCGCAGCCGCGCAGGACTACCCGACCAAGCAGGTGCGGATCATCGTGCCGTTCGCGCCCGGCGGGCTCAACGACCTGGTCGGGCGCATGCTGGCGCAGCACCTGACCGAGAAATTCGGCCGGCAGGTGATCGTCGAGAACCGCACCGGCGCCGGCGGCGTCGTCGGCACCGAGCTGGTGGCGAATTCGCCGAAGGACGGCCACACGCTGCTGGTCGTCTCGATCGCGCATGCGGTCAATCCCTGGCTCTACAAGCTCAACTATGATCCGTCGAAGTCGTTCGCGCCGGTCGCGCCGATCCTGTCGAGCCAGAATGCGCTCGCGGTCAATCTCGACCTGCCGGTCAAGTCGCTCAAGGACTTCCTCGCGCTCGCCAAGCAGCAGCCCGGCAAGATTCAATATGCGTCAGGCGGCATCGGCGGCTCGCTGCATCTGGCGATGGAGCTGTTCAAGATCACCGCCGGGGTCGACCTGCTGCACGTGCCGTTCCGCGGCGCCGGTCCCGCCGTCATCGACGTGGTCGGCGGCCATACCAAGGCGATCAACGCCACCATCTCGACATTGTCGCCGCACATCCGCGGCGGCAAGCTGCGTGCCATCGGCGTCAGCGGCAAGAAGCGCAGCGACGTGCTGCCGGAGGTTCCGACCATCGAGGAGGGCGGGGTGCCGGGCTACGACGCCGGCAATTGGATCGGAATCGCGGCGCCGGCCGGGACGCCTGCGGCCATCGTCAACCGGCTGCACAAGGAAATCTCGGCGATGCTCGACCTGCCGGATATCCAGAAGCAGATCGCTGCCGACGGGTCCGAGATCATGCGGATGTCGCCCGCCGAATTCGGAGCATACATGGACAACGAGATGGCCAAGTGGGGGAAGGTGGTGAAGACCGCCGGGATCACTGCGCAGTAGTGCACTGCGCAAATCGTGCGCGCATGGCCTTGTTACGGCCACCGATTTTGCGGATGCTTGGGCCCTGACAGCGACAAAGAGCGCGAAACAGGGAGGCTACCATGCAGACGCGACGCGATTTCATCCGGGGTGCAGCCAGCGCGGCCGGGGCCGTCATCTTCACCAGTTGCGACCTTCTCGATCATCGCCACGCCCATGCCGAGGGCGCGCGTCGCGAGATCGTGGTCAGCGGCAAACGGGTGAGGACCGTCGACATCCATGCGCATTGTGCGTTTCCCGAGGCCAACAATCTGTTGGGCGTGAAGATCGCCCCGGCGACACTCAGCGACATGGCCCAACGGATTACGTGGATGGACGGGCAGGGCATCGACTTCCAGGCGCTCAGCATCAATCCGTTCTGGTACGGCGCCAACCGCGACGTCGCGGAAAAGCTGATCCGGATCCAGAACGAGAAGCTTGCCGAAGTCGTCGCCGCCAACCCGGATCGCTTTGTGGCCTTCGCCACGGTCGCGATGCAGCACCCCGATCTGGCGGTGCAGCAGCTCGAATACGGCGTCAAGAAGCTCGGTCTGCGCGGCATGTCGGTCGGCACCCATGTGGAGGGCGAGGAGCTCTCCAATCCGAAATTCCACCCGATCTGGCAGAAGTGCGAGGAGCTCGGCCTGTTGGTGTACATGCACCCGATCGCCTATGCGCCGTTCGAAAAGCGTTTCGCCGGTAATGGCGGGCTCGTCAACATTATCGGCAACCCGCTCGATACCACCATCGCGCTCACCCACATGATCTTCGAGGGTACGCTCGATCGCTTCCCGGGGCTGAAGCTGTGCGCGTCGCACGCCGGCGGCTACCTCGCGTCCTACAGCGACCGCTCCGACGCCGGCTGCATCACCTTCCCGGACCGCTGCAAGGCGGTGACGCTGAAGAAGAAGCCGACCGAGTATCTCAAGGACCTCTACTACGACACCATCATCTTCAACCCGGAGGCGCTGCGCTATCTGGCGTCGCGGGTGGGCACGAGCCAGATCATGCTCGGCACCGACTATCCGTTCCCGTGGTCGAAGGCCGGGGCGACGGCTGATATCATCCTAAACACGCCAGGGCTCAGCGACGACGACAAGCGCGCTATGCTCGGCGGCAGCGCCGCCAAATTGCTCGGCATCAAGGTCTAGCGGACCGGAGGCGTCGTACTATCTATGCGCCGTCGGCGGAGACGGAGCGCGACATGAACGAACTTGCAGGACCAAAGAAGAAGAATCTGACCGGCGTGTGGAGCGGCCTGTACAGCTATTCCTCGGGCCTGTCGGTATCGTTCGTGGCGACGCTGATCGACAGCGGCCGCGTATTGTCGGGTACGACGCATGAGCCGAACGTGCTGGGCAATAGCCCCGGCAGCATGCTGACGGCGCTGCTCTCGGGCGGTCGCAAGGAGAGCGCGATCACCTTCGTCAAAACCTATGACGCGGCCGGGGAGCGCCAGCACTACTACCCGGTCAGCTACGAAGGCGTGCTCAAGGCGAGGCCACCGAGATCGAAGGTCGCTGGCGCATCGGCGACGGGACGTCGGGAAAATTCCTGATGATCCGCTCCGAAGGCAAGGCGGTCGCGGTCGAAAAGAAGAAGCGGGCGAAGGTCTGACGGACCGCGTTTCCCGGACAACGCGTAGGGTGGGCAAAGGCGCGTCTTCGCGCCGTGCCCACCGAGACATGAGCGGCTGAGTCAAAACGAAGAGGTGGGCACGCTTCGCTTTGCCCACACTACCAGGGCTTCGGCCCGTTGCACGCTCCGCTATTTCTTCGTCGCGCTCCACTTGCCGCCCGGGCCGCCCTTCACGTCGCCGCTCATGGCGGTGCCGTTGACGCGGCCGGTGTAGGTCGCATTGCCGGCAGTGAAGGTGATCTCATCGCCCTTGAGGCTGCCTTCGATCGGCGTCGAGTTGCCGCCGGTCGCGAGCGTGCCGGTGACCTTCTGGAAGCTCTGCTTGAGGGTGAGCTGGCCGCCCGGCATCTGCCAGGTGCCGTCGACCTTGGCCGGGACATGGAACAGGTGCACGGTGCACCAGCTGCCGCAATCGCCGTTCGCGCGCTCGGTGACATCGGGCGTCCAGCCGGTGATGCCGAAGCCGTTGATGACGATGCGCGAGCCGGGCTTCAGGTCGAGGAATTTCGGCATCAGCTTGTCGAGATTCTCGGTCAGCAGGAACATCGCCATGACGTTGGCCTTGGAGATGTCGGCCGCGTACATGTCGCCCTGGACGAACTCGGCCTTGTCGGCGACGCCGGCCTCGCGCGCAAGGCGCTGCGACAGCTCGACCATGTTCTCATTCCACTCGACGCCCTTGCCGTGCGCGCCGCGCTTGGCGGCGGCGATGATGTTGCGGCCGTCGCCGGAGCCGAGGTCCATCACGAAATCCTGCGGCGTTACCTTTGCCAGGTCGAGCATCTTTTCGACCGTGGCCGCCGGCGTCGGCACCCACACCACGTCCTTGCCCGACTGTCCGACCACCGGCTCGAAGGGCTTCTTCTCCTGCGCCAGCGACGCGGCGGCGACGACGGCGAAGCTCAGGACCACGAACGACTGCAACACGCGACGAAGGGCTTTCAAGCGGGCCTCCTGGACAAAAGGTGACGGGCCGATAGGGACGGCGTCGATGATGACGGAATAACGGCGTTGTACCGCCGTTTATTCCCCATTCCTCAGACAATATCCAGCCTTCGATCGCGCCCGTAACGTCCTCGATTTACAAGGAAATTACGCAGGATGCGAGCCGCCCGCCGTTTACGTTGGCGGCCGCTATTTCTTGGTCGCGCTCCACGGCTTGCCACCGACCTGGCCGCTCATCGAATTGCCGGCCACCCGGCCGTTGTACTGGGCGTCGCCGGCGGTGAAGGTGATCTCCTCGCCGTTGAGCCTGCCGGTGATCGGCATCGATTTACCGCCCGCGGTGAGGGTGCCGGTGAGCATCTGGAAGCTCTGCGTGAGCGCGAGTTCGCCATCGCCAAGCCGCCATGTGCCCGCGACCGGTGCCGGCACGATGTAGAGGTGCGCGGTGCACCAGGAACCGCAATCGCCGGTCGCCTTCTCGGTCTGGTCGATGGTCCAGCCCGGGATGCCGAAACCGTTCACCGCGATGCGCGAGCCCGGCTTCATGGCAAGGAACTTCGGCGTGAGCTTGGCGAGCTGGTCGGGTAGCATGAACAGGCCGAGCACCGAGGCCTTCGAGATGTCGGCCGCGAACATATCGCCGCGCTCGAACTTCGCGAGATGCGAAACGCCGGCCTGCGCGGCGAGCTTATTCGAGAGGTCGACGAGATCCTGGTTCCACTCGATGCCAAGACCGGGGGCGCCGCGCTTGGCGGCGACGATGATCGCGCGGCCGTCGCCGGAGCCGAGGTCCATCACGAAGTCATTCTTCGTCAGCTTGGCGAGGTCGTACATCTTCTCGAGCGTGACGAACGGGGTCGGAACCCAGACCGAGTCCTTGCCGGGCATGCCGGGGACCGGCTCGAACGGCTTTTTCGATGCGCCGGACGCCTCTTGGGCCCCGGCATGGAACGCGAGCGCGACGACGCTCAATGCGGCTGCGAACTCAATGACGCGACGAACAGTGATCAAGCAACGCCTCCCTGGCGAGTTCGTGGAGAAAGGGAAAAAAACAGTATCCCGGCCAACAGTCTAATCACATTTTTGCAGGAATTGCAGGAGCCTGGATGGGGTCGTTTCCTCGGTCTGGCCGGCGACCGGGACATCCCAATAATCCGACTTCGGCAGGCACTCCTCCAGGTACCGCGCCGCCGAGGTGGCATGGGCGGCATCCCGGCCGGGGACGATGAACGCGGGCAGGTCGACACGCATCAGATCCTCGGGTTCGGCCCCGGGGGCGGTGTCGCGGTCGAACAAGGTGCGGGCCATGCCGGCGACGATGAGCTTGTAGCGTTCGAGATCCTGATTGGCGTAGGCCTCCGCGAAGGCGCGATCGTGACGGAGAACCGCCGCCCAGGGGCCGCCGCGCGGGTCCTCGCCGAACGATTTGCCGGATGCCTGTGCCAGCGCGACCACGTCGGCGAGGCTGTGCGCGGCGAGATAGCCGAGATGGGTCGCGAAGCGCTGGTGGCTGGAGAGACGGTACTTCGCGCCGCCGACCGGCCAATAGAGGATCAGGCTCAGGGCGCGCTCGGGGTATAGGGTGCCGAACGCCGCCACCGGACAGCAGCCCATACAGCCGCCCATGATGTGCGCGCGCTCGATCTTGAGATGATCGAGCAGGCCGATGCCCTGCGCGACATAGTCGGCCCAGGAGATACGCTCGACCCGTCCGCCCGACTGTCCGGTCTCGCGGCGGTCGAAGGTGATGCAGGTATATTTCTTCGGCAGGTGGTCGAGCAGCTTGATCTTGGCGTAGACGCCCTGCGTGCGCCACTTGTCGAGCGTGGCGTCGAAGCCCGCCGGCGAATACATCAGGATCGCCGGGCCGGAACCCGTCACCTCGTAACGCGTCGAGATTCCGTCGATGGTCGCCGTGGGCATCGATCGTCAGCCTTTGATCTGCTTGCCGGCGCGCGCGTCCGCGATCAGCGCCTCGAAGGCGGCGAGGGTCGCCTTCGCACCGTTGAAATAAGTGTCGGCCTTGGAGTCGATCCAGCGCGCCGCGTAGCCGATCGCGGTGTGCGCCAGCCGCACACGGCCGTCGAGCCACGGGCCGCCGCCGAAGCCGCCGATGACGGGGATCTTCACCGCCTTCACGACAGCCGCGCCCGCGACCGGTCCGGAATTGGTGAAGTCGAGCGCGACCGCGCCGGCGGCTTCCAGCACCTTCGCTTCCTCGACCAGTCGCGCCGCGGCTTCCTCGGTCGCCATCGCGTTCGACGAACTTTGCGAGCTGTAGGGGATGCCGTATTTGAGGGCGGTCTGCGGCGTGAGCCCGAACTGCGCGAACACCGGAATGCCGGCGCGCGTCAGCGCGGTGACCACCTCGGGGAAGTCGGCGGCGGCGTCGACCTTCACCATGTCGGCGCCGCCTTCCTTGACGATGCGGATCGCCGCCCGCAGCGCGCTGTCGATACCTTCTTGCACCGGCCCGAACGGAATGTCGCAACTCAAGAGCGCACGCGACAGGCCGCGCCGCACCGCCTTGCAGCACACCAGGATCTCGTCGACGGTCACTTCCAGGGGATTGGAGTGGCCCCACAGGTTCACGCCGACGCTGTCGCCGACCGACACGAAGTCGGCGCCGGCGCGCTCCGCGATCAGCGCGATCTGGTAGTCCCAGGCGACGAACCCGACGCTTTTCTTCCCGTCGCGCTTCATCTGCTGCAGCACGGGAATGGTGACGGGAGTATCGCTGGACGCCATTGGTTATCCTCGTTCGCTCTGACGGAACATGCGCTTTGGGTGCGGGCGCATATAGAGCGGACCGCGCCTGCCCTTGCAAGGGACGGGAGCCAGTTGCCGGCGAGGCGCCGCCGGAGTCTTAGCACTTTCGCAATTCTCAGCGCCTAACATCGGTCCATGCCCAAGCGGAGGCTTGAAACCGAGACCGCGCTTTATGCGCCGGTGAAGCGTTTCCTGGAGGCGCAAGGCTTCACCGTAAAGGGCGAGGTCTGCGGCTGCGATCTCGTGGCGTTGCGCGGCGACGAGCCGCCGATCGTCGTGGTCGGCGAGCTCAAGCTCAAGTTCAATCTTGAGCTCGTGCTGCAAGGCGTCGAACGCAGCACCGCCTGCGACGAGGTCTGGCTCGCGGTGCGGGTCGCCGCGCGCGGCGGCCGCGAGAACGATCGCCGCGTGCGCAAGCTCTGTCGTCTGCTCGGCTTCGGACTGCTCGGCGTGTTCTCGAGCGGCCGCGTCGAAGCGCTGGTCGAACCGCGGCCATGGAAGCCGCGTTCCGATCGCAAGCGCCGCGCGCGCCTGATCCGCGAACACACTCGTCGCAACGGCGACCCGGCGTCCGGCGGTATGACCCGCGTGCCGATCATGACCGCGTACCGGCAGCAGGCGCTCATCTGCGCGGCGATCCTGCAAGACGGCCCGCGCCCGACATCGCACGTCAAAGCGGCGGTCCCAGATGGGCCGAAGATCCTGCTGAACAACGTCTATGGCTGGTTCCTCCGCGTCGAGCGCGGCGTCTACCGGCTCACCTCGGATGGCGCCGCCGCGCTGGTGCGCTGGCCGCAGCCGCAGGCGATCTGAGGACGCAAAAACAAACGCCGTTCCCGTTGACATCATTCCTTCAGCAGGTGCCGGTAGCTCGTCAGAAACACCCGCTGGTCGGCGTAGAGCTTGCGGGTCTGCTCCGGTGTGCCGACGTCGAGCGGGAAGTTCGTCTTCGCCGCCCACGCCACCAGCTCCGGATCCTTCAGCGCCTTCTGCACGGCTTCGACCAGTCGCATCCGCACTAGCTCGGGCAGGCCCGGCGGCGCCGCGAACACCCGGTTGAGGCTGAGGTTGGCGAGCTCGGGATGGCCGACATCGTCGGCGGTCGCGACACCGTCTGGGGTGCCGCGCGCCCCCTTCTTGGCGAACCATACGAGCTGCCGCAGATCGCCTGAAGCCAAGTGCCGCGCGATTGCGACGTCGATGCCGAGCCCCGCATCGGCTTCTCCGCGGATGATCGCGAGATGTGTCGCAGGCCCGCCGGTGTAGGAGGTGACGAACTGGCCTTTGATGCCGAGCACGGCGGCAGCGATCTTTGCCATCGCGAGGTCGTTGCTGCCGGTGGTCGCGAAGAACGGCGGGCGGCCGGCGGGCTTCTGGAATGCCTCGAGCGTCGCGAACGCCGTATTCTTACCGACCACCAGCGAATAGATGCCGATGTTGACGGTGCCGAGCCAGGTGGCCTTGTCGAGGTCGTAGGGGAGTTGCTCACCCATGATCTGCGGCGCGACCGCGCCTGGCAGGTCGACGATGCCCATGGTGTAGCCGTCGGGTGCCGCGCGATACATCGTGGCGATGCCATTGACGCTGCCGGCGCCCGGGATGTTGCGCACGACCACGCGGACATGCTTCGGCAGGTGGTTCTCCATCGCCTTGGCGACCGCGCGGGCGTAGATATCGAAGCCGCCGCCCGGCCCGTAGGGCACGATCAGGTCGATGTTCTTGTCGGGATACTGCGCGCGGGCGGCGGGCGGCAGCGCGAGCATGGCCAGCGCGGTCGCGGCAAAGACGCGTCCGACCATGGCACGGGGCATGGCCTTGTTCCCTTCCTGCGGTGCTCCGCGCTGTACCGCGCGGTTAAGGTCATTCAGAAGGGAACCGCTATCAATTCAAAGACATCGTCGCAATTGATCAAATCGACGCGCTTGAGCACGATTTTGTAGCCGTCCCCGTCTTGACGCAGCCGGTGCTGCACGCGGCCGGAAAATAGCCGCTGATTGCGCATGCGATAATCGGTCATGATCATGTTTGATATGACCGTGCACTCGCCCAGGTTCTCGTCGATGGTCTCGACGATGATATTGCCGATC
The DNA here is from genome assembly GCA_019745775.1 of Xanthobacteraceae bacterium. Lineage (GTDB taxonomy): Bacteria > Pseudomonadota > Alphaproteobacteria > Rhizobiales > Xanthobacteraceae > VAZQ01. The sequence continues at coordinate 56,884 of JAIESR010000075.1, forward strand.
ACATGGCAGGTGCGATGCGGCGGCGACTGCGAATGGATGTTCGGGTGGCGCAGCCGCTCGAAACGGATATCCATCATGCGCTTGTCGTCATAGAACAACGACGCGCGGCCCTCAGGGCTCACCTGATCGGGCTCGAGCGGCACCCAATAGGCGCCGTCCTCCGCGAACAGGTCGCGCCATTCCTCGAAGCGCCGCTCGTCGAGCAACTGCACCTCGTTGAAGAGAAACTTCTCGATCGTGCGCAGGTCGCCGAGCGGGGCGGCCACCGCGGCGGTGACTTTGTCCAGCATGGCGTCAGCCCTCCGCACTCATCAGACGCAGCCAGGCGGTGTATTGCGCCCGCTGCTGGATTTCGCCGGAGCCAACATTGGTGTAGTCGCCGCGCTCATCCTCCTTGTCGGTGTCGATGCCGCGCGCGAACCATACCCAGTCGGAGCCGGGAGCGTTCATGCCATCCTGGCAGCGTCGGAAGCACTCGAGGTCGTCGGTCTGGATCAGCGATGCCGCCGAGTGCGTCATGTTGATGTGGCGCACGAAGCTCTTGTTCATCTCGTCCGGTGCACCCTTGAACATCACCGGATAGACGTGCACCTCGGTACGGTCGACCGCAACCGGGACGATGACCCGCACATGCTGGTTGAGCGCCTGCAGCGTCATGTTGGGATAGAACGCGGTGTTGTGCCGCTTCGGCGTCAGGATTTCCCTGGTGCGCCTGGCTCCGTGTCGCTTTTCCAGCAACGCGCGATAGGCGTTGAACAGTGGATCGTCGGGAAGCTCTTCCGCGATCGGCTGGTGGCCGTTGTAGCTGTGACCGCTGGAGCGGGCGCCCCAGGCCGAGCGCTGCTCCCAGCGCTGCGCCGCGCTGCCGCGATCGCTGATCGCCGAGGCAGAGTCCTCGCCGGCGCGGCGGCCGAACTGCTTGCCGGAGCGGCGCACCGTCGATTCATGCGAGAACGGCACGTGGTACATGTCGACGGAATTTTCGAGCTGAAGTTTCCAGTTGCCGCGGAACAGGTACTTGTGCACGCCGCCGCCGAGAATGATCTCGCCGTCGGGCGCGCGGTCACAGAGTTCGTCGATCGATTCCTTGGCGAACCCCAGATGTTCGTCGAGGCTTGGGCCTTTCGCCGAGAGGCTCGCGAACACAAAGCCGCGATAGACGCCGACCCGGGGGAGGCGGCCCATGCCGAGCGCCGGGTTGTTGAAATCGAAATCCTTGCCGTAGCCGCGCGGCATCGCCACGGCGTCGAGGTCGCCGTTCGTCTTGAACGTCCAGCCGTGATAGCAGCAGCGGAAGAGCTGGGCGTTGCCCTTTTCTTCGTTGCAGACGATCGCGCCGCGGTGGCCGCAGCTGTTGTGGATGACGTAGACTTTGCCGTCGGCATGCCGCGACAGCACGACCGGATGCCTGCCGATGCGGGTGGTGATGTAGTCGCCGGGCTTCGGCACCAGGCTTTCGTGGCCGACATAGACCCACGCCGACCCGAAGATCTTGTGCATCTCCAGGTCGAAGACTTCCTGATCGAGGTAGAGCGAACGGTGAACCCGGTCGCGGTGAACGAGCGCGCGGATGGCCTCCGGATCGAGCCGCATCCTGGTTTCCCTCCAGATGGTATTTCTAAACCTGTGGTCGTTGCGCCCCTTGTGCCTATTGAACCACGCGAAATTTGGTGCAACAAATAGAATAATGAATTGAATTGATCAGGAAACATGATCAATCTGCCCTTGCGCCAGGTCGCCACCTTCGTTTGTCTCGCCGACACCCAGAGTTTCCGGCGGGCGGCCGAACGTCTGCGCCTGTCCCAGCCGGCGGTGAGCGCGCACATCCGCCAGCTCGAACGTCAGGTCGGGGTTGCGCTGGTGCATCGGACCACGCGCCATGTCTCGCTTACCAATGAGGGCAAGGCGTTCGCCGCCCGAGCCCGGCGCGCGCTCGACGAGTTGCAAATCGCAAGTCAGGACCTTCGCGAGCTCGCCGCCGTCCATCGCGGCCGTGTCGTCGTGGCATGCATCGTGCCGATGATGGCGACGGTCGTTCCCACCGTCATCAAGCGCGTCGCTAAACTGCACCCGGGATTGGAAATTGAAATCCGCGACGTCCTGTCGGCACACCTCGATGCGCTGATCACAAGCGGTGAGGCGGATTTCGGCATCGGCCCGCGTCCGAGCGGCACGCAGGTGACATTCACCCGTCTCGATCGGGACGACTTTGTGGCCGCCGTTCCGCAAGACCATCCGCTGGCCGGGCGCGAGGCGATCAGCCTCAAGGAGCTGGCGGCTTATCCGATCATCACGACGACACGCAACACCAACGCCCGCACGGTACTTGAACGTGCGCTGCACGAGCTCCATCAGTCCGTGCAGCCGGCGTTCGAGCTGGTACATCATCTGTCGGTCGGCAAGATGGTCGAGGCCGGGCTGGGCGTGACATTGCTGCCGCGCAGCGCCGTGGGCAGCCTGTCGAGCGCGCGCATCGTCGCCGTCGAGCTGAAATCGCCGCGAATTTCCCGCGAACTCGGTCTGATCACGCGCCGCGAATACCAGTTCTCGCCGGCCGCGCAGGCGTTCGTTACGGTCCTCAAGCAGTACTTTGCAAAGTCCGGCGCCTGCGAGGAATATCCGGCGAAACTTCGCAAGGCCGCGCGCCGCCCGCTCGTCGCCGTTGACCGGTAGGCGTCACTGCATCTTGATGGTGGTGACGATCGGCGTCCAGCGCTCGATCTCCTGACGGATGAATGTCGCAAACGCTTGGGCGCCGGGCTCGCCCAGCACGACGCCATGCTGGCGCAACATTTTCTGCGTCGCCGGATCGTTCTGCACGGCAAGGGTCGCGGCCTGCAGCCGGGCGATGATCGGCGCAGGCGCCTTCGCTGAGATCAGCGCGCCGTACCAGACTTCGGTCTGCACGGCAGGGAAGCCCACCTCGGCAGTGGTGGCGAGATCGGGCATCAGCGGCGAGCGGTTGGCGCCGGTCACCGCGAGCGCAATGAGCTTGCCGGCCTGCGCCTGTGGATTCACCAATGCTACGTCCCCGAAGATCGCGTCGATGTGGCCGCCAAGCAGGTCGTTGAGCGAATTGGCCGTGCTCTTGTAGGGAACATGGGTGAAGTCGACTTTGGCTTCGCGGCGGAACAGCTCGTTCGCAAGATGCGTCACGGTGCCGAGCCCGGCCGATCCAATCGTGAGCTTGCCGGGATTGGCTTTCGCCTTGGCCACGAACTCGGCGACGCTCTTGACGCCGGTCCCCGGATGCACCGCGAATACCTGCGGCGAACGCCACATCAACCCGAGTGGCGCGAAATCCTTCTCGGTATTGTAGCGGACCTTCTGGACCGGCGGGATCAACGTCAGCGGCGCAATGCCGCCCATTAACAGCGTATAGCCGTCATGATCGCCTTGCAGAGCAGCCTCGGTGCCCGGAATGCCGGCGCCGCCCGCGCGGTTTTCGATCACGATGGTCGCTGACGAACCGAAATGCCTGCGCAGTCCATCGGCGTAGACACGTGCCGCCACGTCGTTCGGGCCGCCGGCGGTGAACGGAACGATGATAGTGATGGCGCGTGCCGGATAATCCTGCGCTGCGGCAAGGCCCCCGATAACCGGGACCGCTGCGAGCGCGGCGATCAACGCCGCGGCGATCCTAAATTTGCTCTGCAAGAGCACCTGTGTCTCCATATGTGTCGCCGACATATATCGGCGCGGCGGCGAGCCGCGTGGGCATTCCCATAAGTATCAAGCAGTTTGCATGCCAACACTAGAAGGCGATATCGATAGCGGATGCGACCAAAGGTCATTCGATGACTGCGTTGCGGGCGTTGCTTGATCCCAAGGCGATTGCGGTGGTCGGCGCGTCGCCGCGTCCCGGTCCGAGCGCGCGGGTGATCGCTAACCTGCGCGACGCCGGCTTCAAGGGCGGCATCTTCGGCGTCAATCCGCGCTACCCGGACGTGCTCGGCTACAGGTGCTTCGCCAGCGTCGCCGAGCTGCCGAAGGAGGTCGACTGCCTGGTGGTTGCGGTCGCGGCCGAGACCGCCTGCGGCGTGCTGGAAGCGGGCCAGGCACGTGGCATACCGGCGGCTGTGGTGCTGTCGGCGGGCTTCGGCGAGGGCAACGGGCGTGACACCCGCGCCGAGCGCGTGCGCGCGGTCGCCGACAAGGGCATGGCGATCTGCGGGCCGAACTGTTTCGGTCTCATCAACGTACGTTCCGGTGCCGCCGCGTTCTCCGGCGTGGCGCCGAAGGCGATGGCGCCTGGCAACGTCGCGCTGATCTCGCAGAGCGGCAGCCTCGGCAATTTCGCATTCGGTCCGCTGGTGCGCGACCGCAAGCTCGGATTCAGCCACTTCATCTCCTGCGGCAACCAGATCGGCACCACGGTCGAGGACTATGTCGAGGCGCTGGTCGACGATCCGGCGGTGACGGTGATCGCCTGCGTGATCGAGGCGCTGAAGAAGCCCGACAAGCTCGCGCGTGCGGCACGCAGGGCGCATGCGCTGAGGAAATCGCTGGTGTTCTTCCAGGTCGGCACGTCGGCAACCGGCCAGGCCATGATCCGCTCCCACACCGGCGCGCTCGCGGGCAATACCGAGGTGCTGCGCGCGTTCCTGCGCCGATGCGGGATCGTGCAGGCGGACAGCTACGATCAGTTCGTTGAGACCGTCGAGCTCCTGGCGAACGCGCCGTTCGATCTGACTATCGGCGACGAGGTCGTGCTGGTGTCGGGCAGCGGCGGCGCGGCCGCGGTCGCGTCCGACTGCCTCGATGCCGCCGAGATGCAGCTCGCAACGCTCGACGCCGTGACCCGCGAGAAGCTCCGCGCGATTCTGCCGGAGTTCGCGAGCCCATCCAATCCGATTGATGCCACCGGCGTGGTCTACGACGATCCTGCGCTGCTGCCGGCGCTGTTCGAGGCGATCTTCGCGCAGCCGGGCCGGCCGATCATCGCCGGAACCGTAAACGTCGCGCCGGTCGATCGCTTGCGCCGCATCGCCGGAGCCGTTGCGGACGCCGCGCGCACGTCCGGCCGCACCATCGTCGCCTACCAGTCGAGCCCGCTCGGCCCGCTCGACGATGAGATCGTCCGTACGCTGCATGCGGCGAACGTGCCGCTTCTGCTCGGCATCCAGAACGCGATGGGCGCGCTGAAGCAGCTCAAGCAAAGGCGCGATTTCGGATTGCGTGCGGCGGGCGTGCCGGTTGACGATGCGAAGCCTCCCCCGAACCCGCAGCCAATGCCGCAGGATTTCCTGTCGCTACGAAAGGCGCTGACAGAAGCAGATGTCCCGGTCGTGGAGGCCGAGCTTGCGTCGTCCGCTCAGGATGCGGTGGCGATCGCGCGCCGGCTCGGCCAGCCGGTGGCGCTCAAGGCCGAGGCGGCGGGGCTGCTGCACAAGAGCGATCTCGGCTGCGTGAAGCTCGATTGCCGGACCGAGAGCGAGGTCGCTGCCGGCTACGACGCCGTGGTGGCCAATGCCAAGGCTGCGGGCTTCAAGCCGGGCGGCGCGCTCGTGCAGCCGATGGTCTCGGGCGTCGCGGAATGCTTCGCCGGCATCATCGGCGATGCGCTCTACGGGCCGGCGATCGTCTTCGGCCTCGGCGGCATCTTCATCGAGATCCTGCGCGAAACCGTCACCGAGATGGCGCCGCTGACGACGGATGATGCGATGCGCATGATTGGGCGCGTCAAGGGCGCGCAAATCCTCACCGGCGCGCGCGGACGGCCGCCGGGTGACGTCGCCGCGCTGGCCAAGTGCCTGGTCAATCTGAGCCGCTTCGCGGCAACCAGTGCCGGGCGCTTCCGTGCGCTCGATCTCAATCCGATTATCGTGAAGCCGAACGGCGAGGGCGTGGTCGCGGTCGATATCGCGGTCGAAGCTCTCGCCGCCACCGAAGCGGGGAGTGTGCCATGAGCTACCAGGATTTGATCTACAGCGTCGCCGACCAGATCGCGACCATCACGCTCAACCGGCCCGACCGCATGAACGCGCTGTCGCGCAATCTCGAAGCCGAGTTGCATCGGGCTTTCGACGAGGCCGACGCGGATCCACAGGTGAAGGTCGTGATCCTGACCGGGGCGGGCGCCGCCTTCTGCGCCGGCTTCGACCAGCAGGGCAAGCCGGGCGAGCAGCGCGGCGGCGACCCCACCGGCAAGTCGTATGCGGAGTTCATCAAGTACTGGCATCAGCGCGACGGCGAGCGCATCGGTCAGTGGGAGCACATGTGGCGGCTCGGCACCCCGATCATCGCCGCGGTCAACGGCTGGGCGATGGGCGGCGGCTTCTGGTACCAGCTCGCCGCCGATATCACGATCGCGTCGGACAAGGCCGTTTTCGCCCAGCCGGAAGTGCGCCACATCTCGAACACGAGCTTCCTGATGACGGCGCTGTGCGGATGGAAGCACGCCAACCGGTGGGGCCTGACCGGCGATCACTTCGACGCGCAGGAGGCGCTCCGTATCGGGATGGTCAACGAGGTGGTGCCGCACGACAAGCTGATGGAGCATACCTACGCGCTGGCGAAGCGGCTGGCGCTGGTACCGGAGCCGTCGCTGCGGCTCAACAAGGCGATCGCCATGCAAGGCATGCTGGCGTCGGGCCTGCACGCTGCATTGCTGCTCGAAGGCACCTACGGCGCGCTGGCGCATTCCTCGCACAACGAATTCCGCGAGGAGCTCTACAATATCCAGCGCACGCAGGGCACCAAGGCCTATCTCGAACGGCGCGACGGGCCGTTCCAGCCCGAGCCGATGGGGCCGCGCTCGGCCAAGGGCCGCGCCGAGCGGGCGGCGAAGCAGAAGTAGCTTACTTCTTCTCCTTCAGCGCCCACTCGCCGTTGCCGAGCCGGGTCACCAGGTCTTGCTCGCGCAGCACGTCGAGGGCCAGAGCAATCTCGCGGCCGTCAGCGCTGCCGAGCGCGGCGACCAACTCGCCGAAATGCATAGGTCGGGTCTGCAGTGCTTCGGCCACGCCGCGGTTGCTGAGCATGCCGGTCGATGCCTTCGGCGCGACGGCGCGGCGATATTCGATCTTGTCGGATGGATCGAAGGGTGCGGTGCAGTCGAAGCCTGCCTTCGCGACCAGCCCGTGCTTGTCGGCCATCGGATCCGCGTAGAATCCGCGCTGCCCGGTCGAGACCACGATGTCGCGCTCGGCCGAGAAGCGGGTCGCCATCGCCCATTCGACCTCCTCGTCGGAGAATACGTCGACGTCCTCGTCGACGATGAAGGCGTGCTTGACGGTCGGCAGCGCGAACAGCGTCGCGATCGCGAGGCGCGCGACGCCGGGAACGCCCCGCTTGAGCGAGACGCGGCAGTGCTGGCGGCCGTTGCTTGCAAGCACGAAATTGATCGCGACCGGCTCGATCCCGACCGCGCGCAGCGCGCGCCAGGCGTTCACCTCGGCGTTGAGCGAGGCGAGGTTCGCGGAATCCATCCGGCCGACGAAGCGTCCCGCATGCAGCACGGTCTGGAACATGGCGTCGCGGCGCATGGTGATCGCGGTGGCGTGGAATACCGGATCGACGTGCATCGAGCCGTAATAGCCGTAGAACTCGCCGTAAGGCCCTTCCATCTCGCGGTAGCCGAGCTCGTCGAAATAGCCCTCGATCACCGCCTCGGCGTCGGCCGGCACATGGATGCCGTTCGTCACGCCGCGCACCATCGGCACCGGCTCGCCGCGTACGGTGCCGACCAGCGCGAATTCATCGACCGGCTGCTTCTGGGTGGCGGCGAGGTAGTCGAGCGGATGCGAGCCGATTACATAGCTCACCGGCAGCCGCTCACGACGTTTGAGACATTCGAGATACATGAGCTTGAGGTCGGAGGCGTCGGTGAGGTTTGCGCGCATGGTGTCGCGGCTGCGCAGCATCAACCGGCGGCAGCCGACATTGCGTTTGCCGGTCGCCGGGTCGACCGCATAGTCGATCGAGGCGGAGATATAGACGCCGCCGTCGAGCTCATGCTGCAGGTGGAACGGCAGGCGGGTGAGATCGACGTCGGCGCCCTGGCGCACGACCTGATGCACCGGCGCTACGTCGGACGCGACCTCGATCACGGGCTGCGGCTTGCCGAGGCGATCGAGATATTCGCGGCCGGCGTCGCGCTCGCTGACGCCAAGAGCCTCGGCGAGACGCCGGCGGCTGCCGCCGGCCGCGGCAACGATCTCGAAATGCTCGGGCCCTGCATCCTGGAACACCACCGCCTTGGGCGTCTCGGCGATGGCGGCCGCGAGGTCGGCCATCGCGATCGGCTTGGCATGGATCTCGGCCTCGCCAATCGCCACCAGGCGCGCGGCAAAATTCCGCAGGCGGAACGTGTCGAAGTTGGCCGCGCCGTCGCGGGCCTTTGCGGTCTCCGGCATTGCGGCATTTTGGCCGAACGTTTCCGGCCGCTCAACCGACCAGCGGCGATTTCGGGCTGTTTCGGAAGGAATCCCGTTCACACGTGCAATGGTCCACTGCGTTGTACACACACCTGAAAAATTGCGTTCGGCCGGCAGGCTTTGCTAGCCTGCGGCCAGCGAACTCCAACCAGAGGCATTTCCCCATGGCCAAGCTCCGGCACGTCGCTCTGATCGTTCCCGACCCCGACAAAGCGGCCAAGTTCTTCGAAGACGCTTTTGACATGAAGATCGCCGGCCGCGCGCGCCGCGGCGTCTATATGTCGGACGGCACAATCAACGTGGCGCTGCTCAAGCAGGAGGGCAACGAGAAGGTCGGCCTCTATCATTTCGGCATGTGGGTCGACGATCTCGACGAGGCCGAAAAGAAAGCGCAGCAGGCCGGCGCCACCTATCTCGAAGGCCGCCCGACCTCGCCGAACTCGTTCTATGAGTGCAAGTACCGTGATCCGCTCGGCATCGTCTTCGACCTGACCCACAAGGGCTGGACCGGCGCTGTCAAGGAAGTGGTGGCGAAGTAGCAAGCCCATGTCGGATAAATCGTCGGAACGCGTGATCGTCATCGGGGCAGGGCCCGTCGGGCTCTGCCTTTCGCTTGCGCTGGCGCAGCAGAGCGTGAGGGTGACACTGATCGAGGCGCTCAACGACGACAATTTCCTGGAACAGGTGCCGCGCGCCGGCACCAATCACCCGGCGACGCTCGAGCTGTTCGACCGCATCGGTCTCTACAAGCTCTTGGAACCGCGCGGCATCATCGCCCCGAAACTCCAATACTGGGACCGCCATGAAGGTAAGCTGATCGCCGAGTTCGACCACAAGCATCTCAAGGACGACACACCGTTTCCTTATGTCTTGCAGTGTGAGCGCATCAAGATCGTCGAAGAGGCGATGAAGCTCGCCAAGGTGCATCCCGATATCGATCTGCGGTTGTCGACCAATTTCACCGGCTTCACGCAGGATGCCGACGGCGTGACCGCGACCGTCGTCAATCCGGCCGGCGAGACCGAGACAATACGCGGGCGCTTCATCGTCAGCGGTGAGGGTGCGCGCAGCATCATCCGCAAGGACCTCGGCATCGAGTTCGAGGGCTTCACCTATTCGGATCGCACGCTCAACATCGAGGTCGCTTACGACTTCCGCCAGCACGGCTACACCGAGCGCAACTACATCTCCGACCCGGACGAGTGGTCGAACCTGTTCCACTGGCTCGGGCCGCCCGACCGCTGGCGCGTGCATTTCCCGACCAAGGAAAACGAGACCGACGAGGAAGTGCAGCGGCCCGAGGTATTGCAGCAGAAGCTGCAGGCGTTCCTGCCGATCGGCAAGGATTTCGAGATCGTCGGCAGCAACGTCTACACCGTGCATCAGCGGGTCGCGCAGAAGTTCCGTTCCGGCCGCGCGATCCTCGCCGGCGATTCCGCGCATGTGAATTCGCCGATCGGTGCCATGGGCATGAATTCAGGCGTGCACGACGCATTCAATCTCGCCGACAAGCTTGCCGCGATCTTCCGTGGCCAAGTGGACGACGGTGTACTCGACCGGTACGAGCGCCAGCGCCGCCATGTCGCTATCCAGCACAGCCAGGCCGACACCATCCGCAACAAGCGCGTGCTGGCCGAGAAGGACCCCGCCGTGCGCAGGAAGAATCACGAGCAGCTGCGCCGCACGTCGGAGGACCCGAAACTCGCGCGCGCGTTCCTGTTGCGCTCGTCATTGATCGACAGCATCCGCGAGGCCGATCAGATCCAGTGACGGAAGGTCGCGCCCGGAAGGCTCCGCAGCGTGGCATGGTTCTTGATTGAAACAGGAGAGATGCCGCGCTTCGTGGAGACTACCGGTCATGACCAAGTTTACGTTTGTACTTGTTGCGGGATTGCTTGCGGCCGGCGCCGCGTCGGCGCAGCCGGCCATCGATGCCAAATGGCCGGCAGAGCGTCCGATCCGCCTGATCGTGCCGTTCCAGCCCGGCAGCAGCTCCGACGTCATCGCCCGTATCGTCAGCCAGCGTCTCGCCGAACGGCTCGGCCAGCAGATCGTGGTTGACAACCGCGTCGGCGCGAGCGCCACGCTCGGCAGCGAGGCGGTCGCGCGCGCCGATCCCGACGGCTACACCATGGGCCTCGCCAACACGACCACGCATGCGTCTGCCGTCGCGCTCCAGGCCAAGCCGGCCTACGACCCGGTCAAGGATTTCACCCCGGTCGTGCTGATCGGCAGTTCGCCGATGGTGATCCTGGCGACGCCAAAACTCGCCGCGCAGAATATCCAGGAACTGCTTGCACTCGCGAAGGCGAAGCCCGGCGCGCTCAACTATGCATCAGCGGGCCCCGGCAGCATGGCGCACCTGACCGGCGCGCTGCTGGAGAAGATGGGCAATGTCCGAATGACCCACGTGCCCTATCGCGGCACCGCGCAGTCGGTGATCGATCTCATGGAAGGCCGCATCGAGCTGCTGATGGGTACGATCGCGCCGTCGCTCGCGCATATCCGCGACGGCAAGATGCGCGCACTCGCGACCACCGGTGCCAAGCGCAATGCGCAACTGCCCGAGGTGCCGACCGTCGCCGAGTCGGGGCTCGCAGGTTACGAGGCCGGCCTGTGGTCGGCGTTCGTGCTGCCGGCCAAGGCGCCGCCGGCGGTGGTGGCGCGGATCAACCGGGAGGTGATCGCCGTGGTGAACGCCCCGGAGACGCGTGCGGCGCTCGACAAGCAGGGCGTGGTGGTCGAGACCTCGACGCCGGAGGAACTCGGGGCGCTGATCCGCAACGACGTCACGCGCTGGGGTACCATCATCCGCGAGGCGGGGATCACCGCCAAATGAGCGCCGGGGAGTGAAGTAATGAGCGTCGAGGCGCTCGCCGATATCCATGTCGAGGACATCGAATATCTGCGCCATCCCAGCGGCCCGCTGCTCGCGCGCATCTACCGGCCGAAGGAGGGCAGGCCACGCGCCGCGCTGGTCTCGATGCATGGCGGGCGCTGGACGCGCGAGACGCGGCTCACCAACGCGGTGATCGACGAGGCGCTGGCACGTGACGGCGCGCTGGTCATGGCGCTCGACATCCGCATGCCGCCGGTTGCGCGCTATCCCGACTGCGTCGCGGATATCAACTATGCGATCCGATGGCTCAAGGTCTACGCGCGCATGCTCGGCGCGCCCGACCGCGTCGGTGGCATCGGCACCTCGAGCGGCGGCCATCAGATCTCGCTCTCGGCCTTGCGCCCGCGCGATCCGCGCTATGCGGCGCTGCCGGGTCCCGACGGCGTCGACGCGTCGCTGGCGTATGTCATTGCCTGCTGGCCGGTGCTCGATCCGCTCGCGCGCTACAGGATGGCGAAGGCGAAAGGCATGGACGACCACGTCGCGGCGCATCATGCCTATTGGCCGGACGAGGCGGCGCAGGCCGAGGGCAATCCGCAGATGATCCTCGATCGCGGCGAGCGCGTGGAACTGCCGCCGGCGCTGGTGATCCAGGGAACCGGCGACGTGATCCTGCCGACCGACATGGCCGACAAATTCGCGGCGGCCTATCGCAGGGCCGGCGGTTCCGTCGACCTGCGCAAATTCGACGGCCAGCCGCACACTTTCATCACCAAGGCGCCGGCGATACCCGCGTCAAAGGAAGCGCTTGAGGTCATCAAGGCTTTCGTCCGGGAGCGCATGGCCGCTGGTTGATTTTGGCCCGCGACACCAACGCCTGAATCGCGATAAGGTCGCCTGCTATGGTTCCAGGGCACGCCAGTTCATGAGCGATCAACCCGGCGTCACATTCGAATCGGCCTTGTCCGAGCGTGTCCGCGCGATGGCGGACGCCTGCACGCAGTGCGGCAAGTGCTTCGAGGTGTGCCCGATTACCGAGGCCGCCGGCGTGGCCGACGCCAGACCGCGCGAAGTGCTCGCCGGCGTCGTCGATATCCTGCGCCTCGGCGACGGCAACGAGGCGGCGCGCAAATGGGCCAACGCTTGCGTTCTCTCGGGCGAGTGCATCAAGGCCTGCGACTACGGCGTCAATCCGCGCTTCATGCTGGCGATGGCGCGCAGCACCATGGCGCGCGCCAGGAACGATCCACGCGAGCAGCGCCGGCAGGGCGTTCAGGATTTCCGCAAGGTAGCGCGCGATGTGACGCACATTTCGCGCATGCAGCTCGACGACCAGTTGCTGGCGCGGCTCGGCCAGAAGGCCGATGCGCCGCCGAGCGACGCGCGGCCGGATTTCGTGTTCTACACCGGCTGCAATGTGCTCAAGACGCCGCATATCGCATTGCTGGCGCTCGACGTCATGGACACGATCGGCGCCACCTATCAGGTGATGGGCGGCCCGAGCCATTGCTGCGGCGTGGTGCAGATCCGCACCGGCGACGTCGAGACCTCGGGGCGATTCGCGCAGGCCACCATGGACAAGCTCGCGGGCAGCAAGTCCGGCCAGGTCGTGTCGTGGTGCCCAAGCTGCCACATCCAGTTCACCGAGACGACGCTGCCGACCGTCGAGAAGGTGCGCGGCGCAAAGCCGTTCGAGATGACGCCGTTCATGCTCTATCTGCGCGCCAATCTCGATCGCCTGCGCCCGCATCTGCGCGATCGTGTGCCGATGCGGATCGCCTTGCACAAGCATCCCGGCGTCCACGGCGTCGTGGAAGCGGCGGAAGACATCCTGCGCGCGGTGCCGGGCGTCGAGCTTGTCGATCTCAAGCAGCCCGCCGTCGGCGCGATGAGCAATTATTTCCGCGCGCTGCCGGCGCTGCGCCGCGAGCTACAGCAGAAGGAACTCGATGCGGCGGAGGCGGCCGGCATCGACGCCCTGGTCGCGGTCTACCACGCCGATCACCGCGAGCTTTGCGCGCACGAGGCGGTGCGGCCGTTCCAGATATTGAACATGCTCGAAATCGTCGGCGCCAGCATGGGCTTGCGCCGCGACGACAAGTACAAGCGTCTCAAAATGATGAACGACGCCGACGCAATTGCGGCCGACTGCCGCGACCTCGCGATCCGGCACGGCCTCGATCCCGAGACTACGCGGGCGGTGATCGTGTCGATGCTCGAGGAGCAGCCGTTGCCGGTCGCTCCCCAATCGTAGCGCCGTAGGGTGGGCAAAGGCGCGATCCTGCGCGCAATCTATCCAAATTCACAGTGCAGCGCCGTGCCCACCATTATTGTCCGCGGTGGGCACGGCGCGATAATGAGCGCGTTGCACGCTCCCGTGCCTAGACTGCGCCTTTGCCCACCCTACGGCGGTGGCGGCAGCTAATCCCACATCTCCTTCGACGAATTGATCACCGCATGGATGTTGCGCGCGTAGTCGACGGCGCTCGGCACGTCCATGGTGAAGGCGCGCCGCAGGTACTCCTTGGCGTTGTCGGTGGCGAGCTTGGGAGTGTCGATGATGCGTTTGCAGAGCGCCGCGACGAAATTGTCGAGCTCGCCATCCGGGACGATCTCGCTAACGATGCCGGCTTCGCGCGCCCGTGCGGCGCTGATGATCGCCGTGGAATAGGTCAGATAGAAGAGATCCTTGCGCGAGACCCGGTCCACCAGCGCCGACATCACCATGGTCGGCATGATGTTGTGCGCCATCTCCGGGATCTGGAACGTCGCGCTTTCCGCCGCGATCGTGATGTCGGCGACGCCGGCGATGGCGCAGCCGAAGCCGGCGGCGAGCCCGCGCACGACGGCAATGGTGGGGACCCCCGCGGAGCGGAACGCCGCGTAGGTGTTGAAGATCACCTCGGACTGCCGCCGGCGCAGGATCGCTTCCGGAAGGGTCGCGGGCCGCTGGCCCATGCTGGCGCGGCCGACACAGAAATCCTTGCCGTTGGCGTTCAGCACCACCAGCCGCGAGGTTTCCGCGGCTTTGAGCAACGCCTCGGTCAACGTCACCGCCATCGGATCGGTTGCGCCATTGCCGTGTTCGGGGCGATTGAGGGTGATGCGCAGGATCGGTCCGTCCTGCTTGACCAGAATGTCTTCGCTCATGCTGTGTCCCTTTCCTTGCAGAGATATTCGTCTAGGGTTTGCGTGCGTCGCGGATCGCGCGCCAGACGCGTTCCGATGTGGCGGGCATCTCGATATGGGTCACCCCGAACTCCGATAGCGCATCGACGATAGCGTTGACTACCACCGCCAGCGCCGGTGTCGTGCCGCCTTCGCCGCCGGAGCGGATGCCGAGGGGGTTGAGCGGTGAGGGGGTCTCGCCGATCTCGGTGGCGAACGACGGCAGCATGTCGGCGCGCGGCATGGTGTAGTCCATGAACGAGCCGGAGAGAAGCTGCCCGCTGGCCGGGTCGTAGCAGCATTCCTCCCACAGCGCCTGCCCGACGCCCTGCGCGATGCCGCCATGCGCCTGCCCGTGCAGGATCAGCGGATTGACCGCGCGGCCGACATCGTCGACGGCGGCATAGCGCACCAGTGCCACCGCGCCGGTATCGGGATCGATCTCGACCTCGCAGACATGGGTGCCGAACGGGAAGCCGCCGCCGGTGAAGGTCACGTCCGACATGGCCGTCAGCGGCCCGCGCAGGTCGTCGGGCAGATCGTTTCGGGTGATCGCCGCATTCGCCACCTCGAACAGATCGAGCGAGCGGCCGTTGGCGGTGAAGCGGCCGTCCTTGAACGCGACGTCCTTGGCGTCGCACTCGGCAACATGCGCAACGATGCGCCTCGCCCTCGCTACGATGTCGTTCGTAGCGTTGCCAATAACGATGCCCGCCATCCGCATCGAGCGCCCGGAATGCGAGCCGCCGCCGGCCGCCACCGTGTCGGTATCGCCGGTGATCAGCCGCACGCGCTCGAACGGGACGCCGAGCCATTCGGTGACGAGCTGTGCGAAGCTCGTCTCGTGGCCCTGGCCGCTCGACAGGGTGCCGATCACCACGTCGACGAAACCGTTGAGCGTCACCGTGATCTCGGTGCGCTCGCGCGGCGCGCCGCTGGTCAGCTCGATGTAGTTGGCGACGCCGATGCCGCGCAGCCTGCCGTTGCGCCGTGACTCGCGCTTGCGCTTGGCAAAGCCCCGCCAATCGGCGAGGGCGAGCGCGGCGTCCATCGCCTTCTTGTAGCCGCCGCCGTCGCAGGTCAGCCCGAGCGGATTGACGAACGTGCGGGGCCGCTCCGGCACCAGGTTGCGCCGCCGCAGCGACACCCGGTCGTAACCGCATTGCGCCGCGGCGATGTCGATCAGCCGTTCGATCACGAACATCGCCTCGGGCCGGCCGGCGCTGCGATAGGAATTGGTCGGCGGCGTGTTCGAAAGAACCGCGCGGGCGCGGAAATGCGCGGCCGGAATCTTGTAGACGCTCGACATCAGCTCGACGCCCTTACTGAGCGCGACGAAGCTCACGGTGTGAGCGCCAACGTTGCTGGTGTTGACACCGCGCAGCGCCAGGAAATGGCCGTCGGCATCGAGCGCAAGCTCGGCCTGCACCGCGAGGTCGCGGCCCTGGTAGTCGCTCAAGAACGATTCCGAGCGTTCGCAGGTCCACTTCACCGGCCGCGCGAGCCTGCGCGCCGCCCAGCACACCAGCGCGAACTCCGGATAGAACGGGTTGCGGGTGCCGAAATTGCCACCGACGTCGTACGCGATCACGCGTACCCTATTCTCCGCGACGCCGAGGACGCCCGCGAGCTCGGTCTTCTGCCGCACCACGCCGCCGCTCCCGGCGTGCAGCGTGTAGCGGCCGCTGCGGGCGTCGTAGACGCCGACCGCGGCGCGCGGCTCCATCGGCACGCCGGTGACCCGCTGCACCTGCGTGTCTATCGTGACGACATGCGCGGCGCGCTTGAAGGCGGTCTCGGTGGCGGCGGCATCGCCGAGCTCGGCATCGACGCAGATGTTGGGGCCGTCCTTGAATACGGGCGGCGCGCTTGATTGCGCCGAGATCATCGCGCGCATGACCGCATCGACCGGCTCATAGTCCACGGTAACGCGTTCGGTGCCCAGTTTGGCGGCGGCGACGGATGTGGCGACCACCATCGCCACTGCTTCGCCGGCGAAACGGACCTTGTCCGCGGGCAGGGGATAGTGCGGCGTGATCGTCACGTCGCTGCCGTCGCGATTGCGCAGCGTGATATCGGGCGGGCCGCGCATCAGCGGGCGGTGCGGGATCGGTCGCAGGCCGTCGGCCAAAAGCTCGGCGCCGGTGAGCACCGCCAGCACGCCGTCGATGGCGCGCGCATCTTCCGTGGCGATCGCGCGGATGCGCGCATGCGCATGCGGCGAGCGCACCATCACCGCATAGACCTGGCCCGGCAGGTCGACGTCGTCGCTGAAGCAACCCGCGCCGGTGACGAGGCGCAAGTCCTCCTTCCGCCGGACGTCGCTGCCGATCCTGATGCTCATGCGAAGGTTGGCGTGGCCGGGTACGCGGTGACTGTCCGCGCACAATAGAGGCGGGCCACCCCCGCGCAAGCAGGGCAATAGCATTTGGTCCTTGCAGCGGTGCGGGGCGGTCATTATTGCGCCCTCTCCCCTTGCGGGAGAGGGCAGCCGCAGCGTTGCAACAATAGGGGGCGGGTGAGGGGTATCGCGCCGCCGACGCATACCCCTCACCCATTTCGTTGCGCGGTGACACCTCGCCGCCCTCTCCCGCAAGGGGAGAGGGCTCAGTCATGCACGCCGCGCTTGCCGCCATATGCGATAGCCCTGCCCGCGCAAGGGCCGGGCAGCTTGCGGGCGCCAAGTCGGCCCCGTAGGTTGCGCGGCGACGAGGGAAATGATGGGCAGGGCGTTCCGCTTCTACCAGCACGGTGGTCCTGAGGTGATGCAGTGGGAGGATGTGGACGTCCTGCCGCCCGCCGCCGAGGAGGTGCGCATGCGCAACACCGCGGTCGCCGTGAACTACCGCGACGTGCTGATCCGCCGCGGCAGCCACGAGGTGAAGGCGTTCCCCTCCGGCATCGGGCTCGAGAGCGCCGGCGTGGTCGAGGCGATCGGCCCCGGCGTGACAGACGTCGCCGTCGGCGACCGCATCGCCTGCGTGGCCGGGCCGGACGGCGCCTACGCTGAAGTGCGCAACGTGCCGGCGGCGCGCATCGTCAAGCTGCCGGACGCGATCGGCGAGCGCACGGCGGCGGCGATGATGATCCGTGGCATGACCGCGCGCTATCTGCTGCATGACACCTACGCGGTGAAGCGCGGCGACGCGATTCTGGTGCATGCGGCGGCCGGTGGCGTCGGACTGATCCTCTGCCAATGGGCGAAGCATCTCGGCGCCACCGTGATCGGCACGGTGTCGACCGACGAAAAGGCGGCGACGGCGCGCGGCTACGGTTGCGACCATCCGATCGTCTACACGCGCGAGGACTTCGTCGCCCGCGTGCAGGAGATCACAAGCGGCGAGGGCGTGGCGGTGGTCTACGACTCGGTCGGGCGCACGACCTTCGACGGGTCGATGCGCTGCCTGCGCCGGCGCGGCGTGCTCGCGTCCTACGGCGAGGCGTCCGGCGATCCCGAGCCGGTGCCGCCGCGCAAGCTCGGGCACATGGGCTCGATCTTCCTCACCCATCCGAGCCTGCCCGATTACACCGCGACCCGCGCCGACCTCCTGAACACGAGCAGCGACCTGTTTGCGATGGTGATCACCGGCAAGGTGACGATCGAGCTCGGCCACACCTATGCGCTGCGCGATGCACCGCAGGCCCATGCCGATCTCGAAGCGCGCAAGACCACCGGTTCGATCGTGCTGATCCCTTAGCGCTCGTGCCGAGAGTGACGCCGGTTGTATTTGCGCC